>NZ_JFFR01000029.1 GCF_000695685.1 Vibrio fortis
AAGTTAATACGTCCTTCATCGCCTCTGACTGCCAAGGCATCCACCGTGTACGCTTAGTCACTTAACCATACAACCCGAAGAGGTCTTTATGTATGGCATTTGCTTTCACCTGCTTATTTGATTTCACTTTAAAAAGTGAAGACAAATGGCAGTGAAGACAAAATAGCAACCAAGGTTTTTGGTTGTAATAAGAAGGGTTAATTCTTATTACGTGTTTGCCGGACTCAATTGTGAATCAAACTAAGTTTGATTCGAATACAAGACACTTGAATGTGTTTGTGTTGTGTTTACTGTTCTTAATAAATAAGAGCAGATAAACATTGAGAACTTTTAATTTGATTAACTTAATCACAGCCTTGAGCTGTTTGATTTCACTTTTTAAAGTGAAAACCAATTAAGTAATCAGTCAGCTTTCCAAATTGTTAAAGAGCAAGTTTCTTTCGCTAATGACTAGCTAATGAAAACCATTTTTAAAAGCACTCCCCCCCCCCCCCCCCCCCCCCCCCCCCCCCCCCCCCCCCCCCCCCCCCCCCCCCCCCCCCCCCCCCCCCGTCAGCTTTCCAAATTGTTAAAGAGCAAGTTTCTTTCGCTAATGACTAGCTAATGAAAACCATTTTTAAAAGCACTATCGCTAATGCACTTAAAGATGGTGGGCGATACCGGGCTCGAACCAGTGACCCCCTGCTTGTAAGGCAGGTGCTCTCCCAACTGAGCTAATCGCCCACATTAGTTTTAATTCCTCGTGGAGAAGAATTCCTCAAGAATGGTGGAGCTAAGCAGGATCGAACTGCTGACCTCCTGCGTGCAAGGCAGGCGCTCTCCCAGCTGAGCTATAGCCCCATCTTGAGAGTCATTTCTAAAAGAAGAAATGGTGGGTCGTGCAGGATTCGAACCTGCGACCAATTGATTAAAAGTCAACTGCTCTACATAAGAAATGGTGGGTCGTGCAGGATTCGAACCTGCGACCAATTGATTAAAAGTCAACTGCTCTACCAACTGAGCTAACGACCCAATGGTATCCCGTAGGGGAGTCGAACCCCTGTTACCGCCGTGAAAGGGCGGTGTCCTAGGCCTCTAGACGAACGGGACACTGCATGAAGATATTGGGATATCTTCGTCTCTTTTACTTTCTAAACCGTATCAATCTGTGTGGACACTTATCGTGAATATCTTCGT
>NZ_JFFR01000030.1 GCF_000695685.1 Vibrio fortis
GACCATTGATGCCAATGGTCATTGGGTTTTCATCGCCAACAGCGCATTCAACCAACTGAATGTCGGCGATAGAGTTGAAGAGACATTCACAGTAACGTCTGTCGATGGCACACCTTCGACAATTAAAGTAACCATCAACGGCACGAATGATGCGGCTACAGTGAGCAGTACGACTGTGGCCGTCGATGAAACTGACTCGGCAATTACAACCTCTGGTACGCTAACCAGCACCGATATCGATAACCCAGATAACGCCTTCACACCAGATTCGATCACGGGCACCAACGGCGACCTAACCATTGACGCCAATGGCCACTGGGTGTTTACCGCTAATAGTGCATTTAACCAATTGAATGTCGGCGACAAAGTTGAAGAGACATTTACGGTAACGTCTGTCGATGGCACACCATCCACTATTAAAGTGACCATCAATGGTACCAACGATGCCGCGACAGTAAGCAGCGCGACTGTGGCTGTTGATGAAACAGACACGGCAATAACCACATCTGGAACCCTAACCAGTACCGATGTCGATAACCCGGATAACACCTTCGCACCTGCTTCGATCACGGGAACTCATGGCGGTCTAACCATTGATGCCAATGGTCACTGGATCTTTACCGCCAACAGCGCATTCAACCAACTCAACGTTGGCGACAAAGTTGAAGAGACATTTACCATTGCTTCTGTTGATGGCACTCAGTCAACCATCAAGGTCGTCATTAACGGTACCAATGATGCCGCGACCGTCAGCAGTGCTACAGTCTCCATCGATGAAACGGATAAACCCGTCACGACCTCTGGCACCCTAACCAGCACTGATGTTGATAATCCAGATAACGCCTTTACGCCAGACTCCATCACGGGTACGCATGGCGACCTAACCATTGATGCCAACGGTCACTGGATCTTTACGGCTAACAGTGCATTCAACCAACTCAATGTCGGCGATAAAGTTGAAGAGACATTCACAGTAACGTCTGTCGATGGAACTCCATCCACGATTAAAGTGACCATCAATGGCACAAACGATGCAGCTACAGTGAGTAGTGCAAAGGTAACCGTCGACGAAGCGGATAAAGCCACCACAACCTCTGGTACTCTAATTAGCACCGAT
>NZ_JFFR01000031.1 GCF_000695685.1 Vibrio fortis
ATAAAAGCGAAAACAAACTTAGTGATATTCATCAACGAGTGCCCACACAGATTGATAGGTTTAAATTGTTAAAGAGCTTTTCTTCGTTGTGACTTGCATCACTTCGGAAGAGGCGGCCATTCTAGCGACTTAATTCTCAGTGTCAAACACTTTTTGAAAATTAATTTCTACTTTCTAAAAGTAGAAGCGAAATATCGCTTTAAGCTAGTTGCCGAACTAACATTCTTCGCTGAAGCCTTGTGGCGTCTGCCGTGTCAGTGAGGCGGCATTATAGAGATGCTCCTCACATTGGCAAGCATTTATTGAAGAAAAATAGAAAAATAGAGGCTAAGCGACCAAATAACGCTCAAAGGTTTATTTGTACAAAAATATACGCATTTTTATACAAAATACTCACAGCACCCTGTGGATAAGTTAGGCGTTATTATCGAAAAAGTACGTAATCCTAGCTCTTGGATTTAAGTACTCTTGTACTTGTTGCGGCAGTTTGCTTGGATGAACCGCACTAGAGATCTTTATATCTTTACTTGCTAGATCGATGATCGGAGCTTGAGTGCTAGGTACACTCGGATCATAAATCAAAACATTAGGGTAAAGGATATGATCTGCATTTACTGAGATAACAATACCGATAGAGTCATTGGATAACTGAACTACCGTCCCTGGAGGATACACTCCCATTAACTTAACCAAATGATTCAAGTTCTCGTGGCTATATAGGTGCTTACAACTCTTATATAGGTGAGACAACGCTAAATATGGAATTTTTTGATCCGCTGGAATCCTATTGTGGCACAGGGAATCAAAAGCATTCGCCACGGCGACAACTTTGGCGAACTCATCGATCTCATTTTCTTTGAGCCCTTCAGGGTATCCAGAACCATCATTCATTTCGTGATGCTGAGCAATCACTTTATGAACGCTTTCAGGCATACCTTCTATAGCACCCACAATATCTACACCGTATTTGGTATGCAGCTTTAAGTAGTTTGCTTCTGGCACAGTCAGAGCGGTTTGCTTTCGAAGAATAGCCACTGGGATTTTCACTTTGCCGATATCATGGAAAAGTGCACCCAACGCCAACTCTTTTAATTGCTCACTACTATACCCTTTAGCTTTACCGATCATTAAAGCAATGACCGAGACATTAAGTGAGTGAAAATAGAGGTCTTCAAATTCACCCTTACCCGTCATTAAATGCAGTGAAACATTATCATCACTCAAAAACTTATCGACGATATCATCAACTAAAGACTTTACTTCTTCAGCGGCATCTAAAGGACGATTTCTGATTTTGGTCATAATGGCGCGCATTCGAGCGAGAGAGCGTTCAAACTCTTTTTCACAATGACTCACTTTACGACGGTAAGAGCTCAAAGTTTCGATTCGCTCACGCTTATGTTTCCACATAGCCTCAGCTTCTAACGAAACGTCTGACATTTCATCTAGAGGTTCTAAAGCGGCTTGTTCTACAGGTAGAGGTGTCGTATCGCTCTGATTAGGATTTATATAGACGTGCTTAATGCCGAGATGACGAATGACTCGAACTTGCTCTTCATCTTTGATTTTAAAGCTATTAAATAAAAATGGGTGTTCATTCCACTTAACCGGTAATCGTATGTGTAGGCCCGGCTGAATACGGTCCACTGTAATCTTTATGCTGCCCATTTTATATATAACTTTGATTATAAAACTCTATTTATAATTCTAATCAAATGGGACAGCAATTTCATTATGCAACTCTACACACTTAGTTCATTGAATCGCAATGTATCATCCAGCGAATACCAAACTTGTCTTCTACTTTGCCGAACCTCGCTCCCCAAAAAGTATCCGCTAATGGCATCATTACTCTGCCGCCCTGCTTCAAACTCTCAAAGATCTGCTCCTGCGTGGCTGTATCGTCCGTCACTAATGAGAGCGCGAGGTTATTACCTTGTAATTCTTTAGCATGAACGCCATCGGACATCATTAGCTTCATACCAAAGGCTTCAAATTCTGAGTGCATAATCCAATCAGGTTCTGCCCCTTCGACCACTTGCGGTGCATCTTTAAAATATTGCTTAGATAGGATGACGCCACCAAAACATTTTCTATAAAACTCTAAAGCTTCGTCGCAGCGTCCATCAAAAAAAAGGTAGGGGGTCAGTTTCAGCATAGATATCTCCTTGTTGTCTATTTAAAACATAGACAACAGAAGACAAATTGAAAGGTAATCTTATGATTTATTTAGGATAAAATTCGTATTACTTAGGGGAAAACCTATTCGAATGGGAACAAAGACGTTTGATTACGCCCAGATTGCTTCGAACGATAGAGTGCCTTATCTGCAGATTCCAACCACTCCAAATGGCTAGCAATACAAGAAGAAAGCTCACATACACCCAAGCTAACAGTAAAATTAATCGGACCAGATGAGGTATCAACCACGTACTTTTCGACTCTTTTACGCAGCCGCTCAGCAAAATAAAGTGCCTGATCAGCCGTCGTACCAGGAAGCAGCACCGTAAACTCTTCTCCTCCATAACGACCACATAAGTCTGAGTTTCTTGCTGTTTTTTTCAGTAACCGTGCTGTTTGTCGGATAACCTCATCGCCAGCACCATGACCGTAGGTATCATTAACATTCTTAAAGTGGTCGATATCAAAGATCACTAATGCAGACGGCTGAGAAAGCAACTTTGCGCTTTCGTACTCTCGAGCTAAGCAAGACTCCCAATATGCTCGGTTGAATAACCCCGTTAGTCCATCTGTACGACTCATCGTTGACAAGCGCTCATTTGAATCACGCAGTTGCAGTTTGCTACTCGCCACATCCGATACATCCTGTACCATCAGACAGACGTGAGATACCCGACCATTCAACGACGTTAAAGGCGTCATCACTAGGTTTTGATACATATTGATGCGTTGATGTGACAACGGAGAGTAGTTTTTGAAATCAAAGATATGCGGTCTATCTTCCCAGTTTGAAAAGATTCGACTTTTTAGTTCACTGCAGGCGGATATTTGAGCCTTAAGCCACTCTTGAGGAAGGTTAGGGACGACATCAAATAAGTTTTGATGAAGGATTCTGTCACCGTTGATGCCGCTGTAGCTCTGCATAAAGCTATTCCACAAACACACATTATGCTCGAGATCTAGCACCACCAGCCCGACATCAATAGTATCCATGACTTGCAAAGCCCAATGTAACTCATCCATTTCGAAGGTGATCTGACTCATTACAACACCTCCATTAAACGGTATAAAGTCTCAACTGACTCACCGTCTAAAAGCAGTAGCACTTCACATTCAAAATCTAAATGCTCTGCCAGGTAAGTAAACTCCACCGTGAATGCACTTTGCTCTACATGATGGATCGACAAAAATTCATCTTGTTCATTTTTAGAAACGGTAACAGGTTGACGCAGAGAAAAGTCGACCACCAACTGGCTTGCCAAAGAGTTCAAATAAGTCGAAACCAACAAATTAGCGATGTTGAGAATCATCTCATTGTGGTTTGATTCGCTCGTCGGAAAGCCTAACGCATGCCCCAGTCCACCAATGTCTTGTCCTCGCATACATACCAAGGACTCGCCATGAATACCATTGCCCACAAACCGCTGAGTCACCGCATGTACCGAGTCTCTATGCAAGGCATCAGCTATGATCATATTCAGCTCACTCGCTTCAACAATCCCGACATTCGGCACTGGTAGATCGATAAATTTACCAATACGATCGGAAATCACTGCAGCACCGCGCCCAAGAGCAATATTAGTAACCTCTCGAAACTTACTGAGCGGATCGATATCTGGCTCTTCTTGAATCGAATGTTGAGATTGGACTGTGGTAGGGTTTTTAAAGACGTAGCTTTGAATAAGGTGAGTCACTTCGTCTTGATTAAATGGCTTAGCGATAAACGAAGAAGCGCCAAGCTCCATGCATCGCCTTTTTGCTTCTTGCTGAACATCCCCGGAGATCACCACTACATCGGTACTTATCCCGTAGTCTTGCAAATACTGGAGCACTTCATAACCGTCCATCTCTGGCATAGTTAGATCAAGAAACATCAGATCGATACTATTTTCAATGACAGTCGCAATCGCTTCACGCCCGTTTGAACACATGAAGGTAACGATGCCGAAAGCTGCTGGCGAGATACAACGCTGAAGAGACTTTCTTGCTAGAGATGAGTCGTCACAAATGACTATGTTCATGCCAATACTCGTATTTACGCGTAAGATTGAGAGCTTGTAGCAGAACAAGACTCGCGATTGGATCTATCTGTTGTTCAAAACAATGCAAATATCAGCTTCAAAAGCTATTGTTTATACAAACGCTAAACTCTCGAGCATTATTTAAAGAAATTATGACAGCATTATTATGATACAAAGCAGGAATGATACCAGTTTCACCTCTCCCCTTCTAAAGCGCACCTCTTAGTTTTCCCTCTCATTAATTATAGAACTATCAATAATTAGTAAGATCTTGCTTCCATTTATCAAACAAATGAAGAATCAATAAAAACTCATGGATGAAAAAAAAGTCTAAGCGACTCACGCCTAGACTTACTACTTTATATACCGTTTAAAAACCATATTTTTGTTTGATTGGCTCGCAGACCAATTTGTATCTCGCATCGGCAGCTTCAACACCAACAAACTCTACCATTGCTTCTGAGTACCCCATGGCAGTACCAAACTCTTCCATAATATATGGATCTTCTTTAACGCTCTTAGTTCGCTCTTTGGATAGCTCAACAATAAATTTTGCGTAATCTTGGTTTTTATCTAGCCCTGCCGCCCAACCAAAACAATGCGCTGCATCTTGTTTCGGAAACTCATTAAAGTCTTCGCCTTTTACCTCTGCCATAGCGGTACCAGCTGTTAGTGCTGCGATTAGAGAAATGCCTAAAACTCGTCTTTTCATATTGTTTGCCTCATGTCTGAATATGAAGCTATATTATTCCCCAACGTATGAATCAGGCCTGAACACATTTGTTATATTTATCTTTGCCCCCCCCTGCACTTCCATGCCTTCTATATTGACCCTATGAATCAATTTTCAATTTGTTGGAACTGTGATGAATATAGAGTATTTGCACTTAATTTAACAAAAATTTAACAAGTAAAAATGCAATTGTCATAACTAGCTTCTAAGTTAATGTTTTTTAGAGTAATTAACCAAACACCTTCAATACCTAAGTTGGCTCATTACTCCGCGCTGGAAAACGCGCATCAATAAAAACACAAAAACAAAGGAAGTTACTATGTCATTGTCTCGCAGAGACTTTATAAAAGTCGTCTCTTCAGGAGCCGTTGCTACTACACTGACTGCTTGTGGGAGTGACGATAACAACACCGCCGCTGCAGCTTCATTCGAGCATGGTATTGCCAGTGGTGACCCAACTCAAACTCAAGTGATTATTTGGACTCGAGTAACCACCGCAGCCAGCTACCTAGACGTAACATGGCAGATCTCAAGATCTGAAGATTTTTCAATCATTGAGCAAAGCGGTACTTTTGCCACGGACACGAGTCGAGATTTTACGGTTAAGGTCGATGTGCAAAACCTCAACCCGAATACTCAGTATTACTACCGCTTTATGGTGGGCGAGAACACCAGTAGCGTTGGGATGACACAGACTCTACCTGAGGGCAGCGTGGATAAAGCATCCATAGCTGTCGTGTCTTGCGCAAATTATCCCGCCGGTTATTTCAACGTCTATAAAGAGATTCTTAAGCAGAATCAAACAGAGTCGTTCGATATAGTTTTACATCTTGGTGACTACATCTACGAATATGGCGCCGATGGTTATGCCAGTGAAGATGCCGCTAAGTTGGAGCGTGAACCAAGTAAAGGCACCGAATGCATTACTATAGATGACTATCGAAAGCGCTATGCTCAATACCGCCAAGATCAAGACCTCCAAGCTTTACATGCTGCATTGCCAATGATTGCGGTTTGGGATGACCATGAACTCGCGAATGACGCATGGAAAAATGGTGCAGAAAACCACCAAGATGATGAAGGTAATTTTATCGACAGACGCGCCGCCGCCGCCGCAGCGTGGACTGAGTGGTTACCAGTTCGCGAGAATACCTTCTCGAATATGTTAATTTATCGTCAGTTCTCGTTTGGTGATTTGATCAACCTAATGATGCTCGATACTCGCTTAGTTGGGCGAGATCAGCCATTGGACTACTTTTCGCTTAGCGCACCGACGATGGAGGCGATTGGCGGACTCGTTGCACAATCACGCAGTGCTGATAGGGAGTTACTTGGCACTGAACAACTGGCTTGGTTGATGAATGCGTTTAACAGCCAAGATGCCAAGTGGAACGTTCTTGGGCAACAAGTTCTTATGTCCCGTATGGAACTTCCGAGCTCGGTTATGTTGGCAATGTTTCAGCTATTCAATGCCACAGACGAGCAGAAAATGGATGCACTTCTCGCGGTGAACAATGCGATTTCAAATTACCTTGCAGATCCAAGTTCAGATACGATTAAGCTGCCATACAATCTCGATTCTTGGGATGGGTACTATGTTGAACGAGAACGAGTGTACCAGATAGTCAAAGCGAGTGAGGGTCACTTTGTTTGCTTAGCAGGTGATACACACAATGCATGGACCAGTGAGTTAAAGGACGTGTCCAATAACCCTGTTGGTGTTGAGTTTGCGACAAGTTCGGTTAGCTCTCCAGGCTTAGAAGAATATTTAGCGCTAGAACCTGTTGCCATCGCACAAATGGAGTACACATTGCCGCATTTGGTCTCTGAGTTGCAATGGACAGACATTAAACAGCGCGGCTTTATGCGTGTAACCTTTACACCAGACAAAGCACAATCTACTTGGTACATGCTCTCTAGTGTTAAAGATAAAAACTATCAAGTGACCACAAAGATGGCATCAACAGCAGATGGTGTCACACTCACTCTTGAATAAGATTTTAACTCATTTTTCTTGAACGCTTTCCATGCGCCAAATACAACAAAGCCCCGACGTGAGTCGAGGCTTTGTTATTTAAATATGATACCAGTAGGTGACTTGACTGGGCTTGCATTCAAGCCGACACGCTAGATTTCAAATTCACAAACGCCCAAAACGACGAAAGGTCGCTATAAAAGCGACCTTTCTATATATGGTACCGGTTAGGCGGACTGATTGGACAGGCATTCCTGCCGCCACCGCGAAGGCAACGCTTTCCAAGCCCCAGATACAACAAAGCCCCAACTTTCGTTGAGGCTCTGTCTTAAAATATGGTACCGGTAGGTGACTTGACTGGGCTTGCATTCAAGCCGACACGCTAGGTTTCAAATTCACAAACGCCCGAAACGACGAAAGGTCGCTATAAAAGCGACCTTTCTATATATGGTACCGGTAGGCGGACTTGAACCGCCACGCCCGAAGGCAACGGATTTTGAATCCGTCGTGTATACCAATTTCACCATACCGGCATTATCTGGGGGCTATTGCCCTTTCGATGCTTGGCATTATACGTATGCTTATGAATGTCGCAAGTATAAAAACTTGAAATTACGTGTGTTTGCCGATAATTTCGCCACTAAGTTATAAGCTGTGCGCAATGTCTCTTTCCACTTTTGGGCTTAGCCTATATTCTGACGCCAAATTTTTAAAAGAAGTATTGTCATGACCTCTACTAATACACTACCACCAGCTGGTATGTTTCGCCGTTTAGGTGCTCTGTTCTATGATGCGCTGATTGTCCTTGCTATTGAGATGATGGCAGGTGGCGTAGTTGTTGCTCTGCTCCACGCCCTTATGGCAATGGGACTGTTTAGCCATGCAGGTTACGCAGACGTGAGCGACTTCTTGACTAACCATCCCATCTGGAGCCCAGCTTATACCTTTTATCTCGTAGCCGTTTGGTGTTACTTCTTTGTATTCTTCTGGACTCGCGCAGGACAAACTCTCGGCATGCGCGCTTGGAAGCTTCGCGTACAAAACAGTGATGGCTCTGCAATTAGCGTCACTCAAGCTCTGATTCGTTTAGCTACCTCAGGATTTGGATTGGCCAACTTGTGTGTTCCGTTTGATCCTAAGAAGCGTGGCTTCCATGATATCTGGGCTAAGACCCAAGTAGTAGTACTACCGAAAGCACAATAGCTATAAAAGAAACACTTCAGAAATAAAAAAGGGAAGGCACTCGCCTTCCCTTTTTCTCATCTATAACTTTCGCCTTAGCAGCATCAAAGCAATACCAAAGAACACGATACTTGGTGCGACCGCCCCAAATACAGGAGGTATCTGGTATACCAAGCTGACAGGCCCAAAGAACTCACTGGATATATAGAAAGTAAAGCCTGCAATCACACCCGATAAGATCCTCGCACCCATGGTGACGCTCCGCAGTGGTCCAAAGATAAACGAAAGAGCCATCAACATCATCACGGCAATCGACAGAGGTTGCGTTACCTTACGCCAGAAAGCGAGCTCATAACGAGACGCATCTTGTTCAGAAGCTTGCAAATAAGAGACGTAATCATATAAACCACTTAACGAAAGCTCTTCTGGCTTCACGGTTACAATCGCCAGTTTGTCTGGAGCAAGCGAAGTTTGCCAAGAGTAGCTCGGTAGGCTCTCTTTGGTAATTTGAACCTCATCCTCGAATGAGGTGATCTGCACGTCTGACATTGTCCAAGTGTTATTACCGTCGTAATCAACCTGCTCAGCGAAGATGGTCGACTGAAGCTCTTTGTTTTGGTCAAAGCGCCACATGTTCATGCCATAAAGTCTTTCATCATCGACCTTGGCAATAAAGATAAAGTCATTAGCGTCACGAGCCCAAACACCACTTCGCGTCGAAACAATACTACCGCCAGAGATAGAGATAGCTCTTAGATCACGAGCCATCTTCTGCGCTTGCGGTGCACCCCATTGACCAAGCAAGGTTACGATGATCATCAAAGGTACTGCTGTTTTAAGTACCGATAGACCGATATCCAACTTAGAAAAGCCTGCAGCTTGCATAACGACTAACTCAGAACTGGCAGCTAGCATACCTAAGCCGATCAACGCCCCTAATAGCGCCGCCATTGGGAAGAACATCTCGATATCACGCGGGATACTGAGAAGAACAAAGTACAAGGCCTGAAGCAAATCGTAAGTACCGCGACCGACCTTTCTTAACTGCTCAACATATTTGATGATCCCAGATAGACCAACAAAAGTCACAAGCACCAAAGCAGTGGTAGAGATAATGGTTCTGCCAATATATAAATCGAGAATCTTAAACACGGCTTAGGCCAACCTTTTCTTCTTGAATTTTTCTTTCATGCGCCTTACTGGCACGCTATCCATAAAGTTTGCAGAGACAGCCACAATCAACAACAAGGCATTAATTGGCCACATACCAATAGTGGCTGGGATGCTGCCCTCTTCTATTGACGACTTCGTTGCACTGATCGCTAAGAAGTAAGTTAGATAGATCAGAATTGCTGGCCCCATTTTGGCAAAACGACCTTGTCGCGGGTTTACCGCTGACAACGGCACAACCAACATAGTTAGAAGCGGAATACAGATAACCAAAGAGATACGCCATTGCAGCTCTGCCTTGGCATTATTGTCTGGGTGGTTAATAAGATCCAGAGTCGGAATTGCTTCCCAGTCACGTCCTTTCTTCTTAACATCTCGCTGACCAATCAGGCCTTCGTACTCGTCAAAGTGCGTCATCATGTAATCAACACGCGTCGGAACACCCTCATAGCGCGTACCATCATACATAGCGATCACTTGTCGACCATCACTTAACTCTTTTACATCACCAGAAGACGAGAACATCACGCTTGGTAGAATCGAATCGCGCGGCGTAATCTGCGCAACAAAGACATTTTCCAGCTTATTGCCTTTAATATCATCAATAAAGACAACTGAAGAACCGTCTGGGGTGCTTTCAAATTTACCTTTAGGTAATAGATCGACACTGTTTTCTGCCGCTACTTTTTCGTAGAGCTGCTCAACCTTATCTTGCGACCAAGGTGATAGCCATAGCGAGTTGAATGCCGCAACGCTCGCTGTAATCAAGGCTAGGTAGAGTGCAGCCTGAATTAAAAACTTATTACCGATACCGGTGGCGTTCATCACCACGATTTCACTTTCAGCGTAAAGTCGGCCAAATGTCAGCAAGATACCGATATAAATACTCAGCGGTAACATCAATAGCCCCATCGCAGGCATGTTCAGGCCAACAATCGATAAAATGAGACTTGCGGGAATATCACCGTCCGAAGCATCAGCCAAAACACTGATAAATTTTTGGCTAAGAAATACAAGAAAAAGGACAAAAAAGATCGCAAATTGGCTCTTGATTGTCTCGCGGATCAAATATCTAACAATAATCACGCTGAAATTACCTATACAAAACTTGTTTTTTTGATTGAATCACTATAATTTCCCGTTGAACCTTTTATTTTTTAAATTTTTAGCTAAGTGTTAGCGCTCTTCTATAAGGTTAGTTCCATTGTAGGATCCAACAAGTAAGATCGCATTATCTAACATTTAGTTCTATTTGTCTTCAGGATGTAGGAGTACGCATGGAGTTCAGTGTAAAAAGTGGCAGTCCAGAGAAACAACGCAGCGCATGTATCGTTGTCGGTGTATTCGAACCACGCCGCCTTTCTCCTGTAGCCGAACAGCTAGATAAGATCAGCGATGGCTACATCAGTTCACTACTTCGCCGTGGTGACCTAGAAGGTAAACCAGGCCAGATGCTACTACTGCATCAAGTACCAGGTGTACTTTCAGAACGAGTTCTATTAGTAGGCTGTGGTAAAGAGCGTGAACTAGGTGAGCGCCAATACAAAGAAATTATCCAAAAAACCATCAGCACGCTTAACGAAACAGGTTCTATGGAAGCAGTATGTTTCCTAACTGAACTGCACGTTAAAGGCCGCGATACTTACTGGAAAGTTCGCCAAGCGGTTGAAGCGACTAAAGATGGCCTATATACATTTGATCAGTTCAAGAGCAACAAGCCTGAGACTCGTCGCCCACTACGTAAGCTAGTATTTAACGTACCAACGCGTCGTGAACTAAGCCTAGGTGAAAAAGCGATCTCTCACGGTCTAGCTATTGCTTCAGGTGTAAAAGCGTCGAAAGACCTTGGCAACATGCCGCCAAACATCGCGAACCCAGCATACCTTGCATCTCAAGCTCGTCGCCTTGCTGACGACTTCGATACAGTGACGACTAAGATCATTGGTGAAGAAGAGATGGAAAAACTGGGCATGACTTCTTACCTAGCGGTAGGTCGTGGCTCTAAGAATGAATCTATGATGTCTATCATGGAGTACAAGGGCGCACCAGATTCTGATGCAAAACCAATTGTACTTGTAGGTAAAGGCCTAACGTTCGATTCAGGCGGTATCTCACTGAAGCCAGGCGAAGGCATGGATGAGATGAAGTACGACATGTGTGGTGCTGCATCTGTATTCGGTACGATGAAAGCGCTAGCTAAACTGAACCTACCAATCAACGTTGTTGGTATTCTTGCTGGTTGTGAAAACATGCCAGGCAGCAATGCTTATCGTCCAGGTGACATCTTAACAACGATGTCTGGTCAAACTGTTGAAGTACTAAACACTGACGCGGAAGGCCGTTTGGTTCTTTGTGATGCACTCACTTACGTTGAGCGTTTCGAACCAGACTGTGTGGTTGACGTTGCAACGCTAACAGGCGCATGTGTTATCGCTCTAGGTCACCACATCAGTGGTGTTCTATCGAACCACAACCCACTTTCTCACGAGCTAGTTAACGCTTCTGAGCAAGCAAGTGATCGTGCTTGGCGTCTACCAATGGCAGACGAGTACCACGAACAACTAAACAGCCCATTTGCTGACATGGCAAACATCGGTGGCCGTCCAGGCGGTACTATCACTGCAGGTTGTTTCTTATCTAAGTTCACTAAGAAATACAACTGGGCACACATCGACATCGCAGGTACTGCGTGGAAGTCTGGTGCAGCGAAAGGCTCTACTGGTCGTCCAGTCTCAATGCTAGTCCAATTCTTATTGAACCGCAGCGGCCATGAGACTGAAGAGTAATCTTCAAAATAATAAAAAGGGCCTACGGGCCCTTTTTTAGTAACTTATGATGGGAAAATTAGTCCCTCGCTTTTATCGAGTTTGAGTAGCGTTATGCAGACAGCCACTTTTTACATTGTGTCGCCAGACAGCCCTCAAGCAGAACCACAAGGTTTTGCCCAGTACGTGCTGTTTCTCGCTCATCACTTTGCTAAGCAAGGCGCAAAACTCTACCTAAACTGTAACGACAAAGCGCATGCCGAGAGCCTTGCAGAAATCTTCTGGCAAGTCGAACCCGAGCAGTTTATGGCTCACAACTTGGTTGGTGAAGGTCCAAAATATGCCACTAATATTGAAATAGGTTACGAGGGCGTTAAGCCCAATTGGAACCGTCAATTGGTAATAAATGTGGCCGATAATCATACAACCTTTGCGAACGCCTTTGCTCAGGTGATAGACTTCGTGCCTTGCGAAGAAAAAGCGAAGCAACTCGCGCGCGAAAGGTATAAAATTTACCGTCAAGCTGGGTATCAATTACAAACGGTTGAGATTCAGCATCCATAGTCAAACCTCATAGTTAAAGCTATCTTTGAATTAAGGTTCAAGAAGCTTCACTTATGAAGTTTGACCAAGATTAACCATTCACAGTATCCGTAAAAGAGCACTATGGAAAAGACATATAACCCAACATCAATCGAACAAGCCCTGTATCAGGCTTGGGAAGAGAAAGGCTACTTCAAGCCACACGGTGACACATCAAAAGAAGCTTACAGCATCATGATCCCGCCACCGAACGTCACTGGTAGCCTACACATGGGTCACGCGTTCCAAGACACTATCATGGATACTCTGATCCGTGCTGAACGTATGAAGGGCAAAAACACCCTTTGGCAAGTGGGTACGGACCACGCTGGTATCGCAACTCAAATGGTTGTTGAGCGCAAGATTGCTGCTGAAGAAGGCAAAACTAAGCACGATTACGGCCGTGACGCTTTCATCGACAAAATCTGGGAATGGAAAAACGAATCTGGCGGTACTATCACTAAGCAGCTACGTCGCCTAGGTGCATCAGTAGACTGGGACCGTGAGCGCTTCACAATGGATGACGGCCTATCTAACGCTGTTCAAGAAGTGTTTGTTCGTTTATACGAAGAAGACCTAATCTACCGTGGTAAGCGTCTAGTAAACTGGGATCCAAAACTGCACACAGCAATTTCTGATCTTGAAGTTGAAAACAAAGACAAAAAAGGCCACATGTGGCACTTCCGCTACCCGCTAGCAAACGGCGTAAAGACAGCTGAAGGCAAAGACTACATTGTTGTTGCAACAACTCGTCCAGAGACCATGCTTGGTGATACTGGTGTTGCTGTAAACCCAGAAGATCCACGTTACAAAGATCTTATCGGTAAAGAGATCCTACTTCCTATCGTTAACCGTCTGATCCCTATCGTAGGCGATGAGCACGCAGATATGGAAAAAGGCACAGGTTGTGTGAAGATCACGCCTGCGCATGATTTCAATGACTACGAAGTTGGTAAGCGTAACAACCTACCAATGATCAACATCCTAACTTTCAACGCTGATATCCGTGATGCGGCTGAAGTATTCACTACTAACGGTGAAGCTAGCGATGTTTACTCTACTGAGCTACCTGCTAAGTACCACGGCATGGAGCGTTTTGCTGCTCGTAAAGCGATCGTTGCTGAGTTTGAAGAGCTAGGCCTTCTAGACGAAATCAAAGATCACGACCTAACGGTTCCTTACGGCGACCGTGGTGGCGTGGTTATCGAACCAATGCTAACTGACCAATGGTACGTACGTGCTGCACCTCTTGCTGAGCCTGCTGTTAAAGCGGTTGAAGATGGTGATATCCAGTTCGTCCCTAAACAATACGAAAACATGTACTTCTCTTGGATGCGTGACATTCAAGACTGGTGTATCTCTCGTCAGCTTTGGTGGGGTCACCGTATCCCAGCATGGTACGACAACGATGGCAATGTATACGTAGGCCGTACTGAAGAAGAAGTACGTGCAAACAACAACCTTGCACCTGTAGTTGTTCTTCGCCAAGACGACGATGTACTAGATACATGGTTCTCTTCTGCACTATGGACTTTCGGTACTCAAGGCTGGCCTGAGCAAACTGAAGACCTGAAGACATTCCACCCTTCAGACGTTCTAGTGACTGGCTTCGACATCATCTTCTTCTGGGTTGCGCGTATGATCATGATGACCATGCACTTCAACAAAGATGAAAACGGTAAGTCGCAAGTACCATTCAAGACAGTTTACGTTACCGGCCTAATCCGTGACGAAAACGGCGACAAGATGTCTAAGTCTAAAGGTAACGTTCTTGACCCTATCGACATGATCGATGGTATCGACCTTGAGTCTCTAGTAGAGAAGCGTTGTGGCAACATGATGCAGCCTCAGCTAGCGAAGAAGATTGAGAAGAACACTCGTAAGACTTTCGAAAACGGTATCGAACCATACGGTACTGACGCGTTACGTTTCACACTTGCTGCTATGGCTTCAACTGGCCGTGACATCAACTGGGATATGAAGCGTCTTGAAGGTTACCGTAACTTCTGTAACAAGCTATGGAACGCAAGCCGTTACGTACTGATGAATACAGAAGAGCACGATTGTGGCATGTCACTATCTGCAGAAGACCGTGCAAACATGGAATTCTCTCTAGCAGATAAGTGGATTGAATCTCAGTTTGAACTAGCTGCGAAAGAGTTTAACGCTCACCTAGACAACTTCCGTCTAGATATGGCTGCGAACACGCTTTACGAATTCATCTGGAACCAATTCTGTGACTGGTACCTAGAGCTAACTAAGCCGGTTCTTTGGAAAGGTACAGAAGCTCAGCAACAAGCGACTCGCTACATGCTGATCACTGTTCTAGAGAAGACACTACGTCTTGCTCACCCAGTGCTTCCTTACATCACTGAATCTATCTGGCAGAGCGTTAAGCCGCTAGTAGACGGTGTTGAAGGCGACACTATCATGACTCAAGCACTTCCTCAGTTTAACGAAGAGAACTTCGACGCTGAGATCGTAGAAGACATCGAATGGGTTAAGACTTTCATCACTGCTATCCGTAACCTACGTGCGGAATACGACATTGCACCTAGCAAAGGTCTAGAAGTAATGATCAAGGTTGCTAATGAGAAAGACGCGGCGCGTATCGAAGCGAACAAGGTAGTTCTGAACTCTCTTGCTAAGCTAGATAGCCTAACGGTTCTTGCAGACGACGCAGCTCTTGATCACAAAGAACTTCCAGCATGTGCGACTAAGCTAGTGGGTCAATCTGAGTTGATGATCCCAATGGCAGGTCTTATCGATAAAGATGCAGAACTTGCTCGTCTTGATAAAGAAGTGAAGAAAACGCACGGCGAAATCAAGCGTATCGAAGGTAAGCTAGGTAACGAAGGTTTCGTTGCTAAAGCACCTGAAGCGGTTATCGCTAAAGAGCGTGAGAAGCTAGTAGGCTACCAAGAGACACTAGCTAAGCTTGAAGAGCAGAAAGCGACTATCGCTGCACTGTAATTGGTTAATTAACTTACCAATTCGAGCATATAAAAAGGGCAGATAATTCTGCCCTTTTTTGATCTTGTCGTTTATCGCTAATGAGCACTTTTTAGCGAATCTATACGCTCGGTTAACTCTGGATGGGTGCTTAACCACGCAGGTATTTCAGCCTCATTTTCAGAGCTCTCTTGTAACAACTCAAACATCTCAATCATAGGCTGATTGGTGCCGTGTATCTGCCACATTGAATCCGACGCAAACCTATCCGCTTCTCGCTCTGCTTGTTGCGACTGACCATTATTGGCGACGAAAACCCCGACCCCAGCTAAGTTATCGATCACACCTGAGCTCTCACCTGTCAACATTGCGACAGAGAGTGAAAGCAAGCTAGAACGAACAATCGCTTTCATGACGTGTTGTTGCTCAATATGCCCCAACTCATGCATCAGGATACTATCCAATTGCTGCTCGGTTTCCGTTAGCGCTACCAAGTCATCAAGCACGATGATAGTACTGTGGCTCAGGGCAAAAGCATTCGCACCGAGCTCAGAAGAGCGAAACAGCAAACGGATATCCTCATCAATACCGATCGCTCTTAAATGGCTTTCAAAACGCTGGCGGATCATAATTTGCTGAGACAGTGTTAAGTTCGATGGCTCAAACAATTGCTCATCCAAAGAGACTAACACCCTATCCTCTACCATTTTTGAGGCTGAATCAGGGAGGTAAGCAACGACTTTCTCTGTTAGCCAAGGAATGCCGTGGGTAAACGTTCCAATGGTCAGCGCCAGTATGACGATACAAGATAGCAGAATCGCCGTAACATTCTTTTCTAGCTTGCCCATCCAATCATGCTGACCATGCTGTTTTAAAAACGCCGTCAGTTCATCACTCGGTTGCGCCACAAACAGCCAGCCGTCAGGAAATGCGATCTTACTTGGCGTTGAGCCAACACCGACACTGATTTTCACATCAGAAACGTTGGCCGAACTGCGTTGATTGCAGGCATTAATCACCAACATACCGTCGAGCGATATCTCTAATGTTGCCTCACAGCGTTCAGAGCTGCGAGGCGGATGAGCGACACCGGATAGCATTAGCCAATACCAAGATCGACATCAAAGGCTTGTGCAACTTCATCAGAAACCGCTGACTTCACATTAGAGTCTTGGTCAGTAGCGACCAGTAAGTCGAAATCGCCGTAAACAGAGGTATTGTTTGCTAAATAGTTCATCGTTCTTACCATAACCCAAGGACGAGCAAGGCCTAGCGTGACGACTTGCAGTAAGAAGTTAACCACAACCAAGCTAACGTAACCCTTAACCGTCAGAGTCGAAGTAAAAGTAAACTTAGGCTCACTCTCAGCTTCGCTAGATTGAAGAACCAGTTGCGAGAATGTGTAGTTTCGAACACGCACTTTCAGGTACGCGCCTACTGCCAGACCGATAGCAATGAAGCCAAAGTAGTAGCCAATCATGATAACGGCTAGATCGCTATGTCCCATGAGATCAAGATACGATTCTGGGTTACTCATCAGATTAACGCCAGCCATCATAAAGAAGGCACCGACTAAGACCGCCGTAATAACAAGCCACGCTATCGTCGCGATCATATAGGTCTTGAAGTAAAATGCGTTTTTGTAATCTGCGCTAAATTGGCGCTCACCATAGCGGTAGCCATTCGAGAAATAATTAGCCATACCAACCAAAGACCAAGCCTGCAGGTAGACATAAGCAGGCAAGAGTATAAGGATGGCTGCTACACCCGCGGTCATATTAAGACTCATGGTGAAGAACACGGCAGCCATAGCTGCAACGAAACCAAGCATGGCAAGCATGCCACGACCTAGAATCGACCAGTATGCACCAGCAACTGAGCCATGAAACGAAAAGTGCACATTACGGAAGCTTGTCATCGCCGCGTCAAAACGTGCGTTGCTGCGAGCAAGTAAAGGTAACAGCAGAACAAAAGCCACGATTAATCCCAAAGAGAGCTCAGGAGAAAACTGTTCTGCGATCGACCACACTAATACACAAACAAGCGCAATAGCACGGCCTTTAAGAATCTGCATTGGCTGTCCATGGTATTCGAAGCTATCACCAGCTATCGATGTTTGACCGTAGAAGTAGCGCTTATTACGTACTTTGGCCCACGCTGAATAAATTCCAAGCGTAATCACTGATAGCAGGATATTGACTATCCATATGCCAAAGTACTCTTTACCTTTGCCACTAAAGTGAACTTTAGTTTCTAACCCTTTGGTTTCCATTTTTTACTCCATCTGACGTTTATCATTAAACCATGTACATCTAAGTGCACATTGGGAGAGAGCACGCTATAGAAACACGCCATGCTGATCAATCAGCTGAATTGATAAATCAAAGGAAGTTATCATAATTTTTACAAATAATTACAATTAGTTAGATAAGTATTAATGAGGTATTTATCACTAATAAACGCATGCTATTTTTAAGACTCCTTCTGCTTGTTCTTCTTTGATAGTTTCTGCCTATCAAAACAATATTAACTTCCCATTAGATTTAATGATAATTATTCTCAATAATAAACCTATCGAAAAACATCAACGATTGAGTATTTATCATGAAAAAGACACTAACCTTTGCAGCACTTCATTTTACTATCGCGTTTAGTGTCGCTTACGTTCTGACTGGCGACATTCTAATTGGTAGTTTAATTGCCATGATTGAGCCTTCAGTGAATACCGTCGCTTTCTATTTTCATGAAAAGGCGTGGGCTCAGGTTCCAGCGCTAAAAGCTCGTCAACGGATGACCAAATTAAAAACGGCCAGCTTTGCTACCATTCACTTCAGCGTCGCGTTTACCGTAGTCTACTTACTAACAGGTGATGCCTTTGTGGGCGGCGTGATGGCGATGTTAGAACCAACATTGAATACAGTCGCTTACTACTTTCATGAGAAAGTTTGGCAGCGTAAATCAGAGGTCAATGTTCCTCAGTTCTGTCACCACCAGCACGCTTAAAGTAGAGAGATATGTCTAAGGAAAAGTCGATAGTCTACTGGTGAATAAATGGCTGCCCTTGACAAAGTTGCGCATCGCAATTAATTTAATTGCGGTACGCAACTTTATTTTAAGGAACAAGTAATCATGAATGCTCGTCAACTAAGACATTATTCTCGCCAAGCTGTGCGTTTGCTGGGGATGCTTGATAAACAGTGTGGCGAGATTGCGCTCACTCCAGTACAGGCACATGCACTTGGAGAGATCCAACTGCAGCCATTAACCATCAATCAACTGGCACAACGACTGAATGTCGATAAATCTAATGCAAGTCGTACTGTATCTGGGTTAGGCAAACTTGGACTCGTGACAGGTATTGAGAATCCTCGCGACAAGCGCAGCCAAAATATAGCGCTGACTCCTCATGGTGCGTCCATCCTCTCTCAACTCGATCAACAACAAGACAGTTTCTTCGATTCTCTACTGAAGACGCTCAATGAGGACGAACAGCAACAACTCAAGCAGGGCTTAGAGGCATACCTCAAAGGCCTAACAAAAGTCTGCCAAGCGAATGAATTTGTGCTTCGTCCGATGACAAAAGCCGACAACTCACAAGTCGCTGAGGTTATTCGACAGGTGTCGGCCGAGCATGGCTTAACGGCTGACAAAGGATATGGTGTTGGAGATCCAACTCTGGATGATATGTATTCTGTCTACGCCCAAGACAATGCGATGTATTGGGTTATCGAGTACCAAGGTAAGATTGTTGGCGGTGGCGGTTTTGCGCCATTAGCAGGTAAGCCTGAAGTGTGTGAACTACAAAAGATGTATTTCTTAGAGCAGACGCGTGGCCAAGGGCTGGCAAAACGTATTGTTGCCCTGAGTCTTCAGCTAGCGAAACAACAAGGGTATAAGCAGATGTACCTAGAAACGACGGAGTGTTTGGGAGCTGCTATCAAGCTCTATGAGTCTTTAGGTTTTGAGCACTTAGACGGCGCATGGGGAGAGACCGGCCATGACGCATGCGAAGTTGTTATGGCCAAAGCGCTTTAATATATGGGGTAACCAAGTTACCCCTATCAAGATCAGCGCAGAAAGTTGCTCACACACGAAGCTGGGTTAAGAGCAACAAAAGAGCTCTCTTTCTGCCCATCAAGCTCAACCTCTAACTCATACAAATGCTTAGGGTTGGGCTTATTGATGTCAAATATCACCGGCGCTTCAACCTGAAAAACCACACCGGTGTGTTCAGCCCGCACATCAATAGGCATCACCAATGTCATCCCATTGAATTTGATCGATGCAGACACTAACCCAGATTTGAGAGTCTGGTAAATCACATCGACCTTGAACTCACAACCACCACCGTGGTGCCAGATCTGCTCTGTAACCACCTGTTCTAGTTTGATATGGCGAACAAACTGCAAGTAAGGAGCCTGCCAAATCCCAATACGTGAATCAGATTTAGCAACAGGCGTTGTTGGAGCGACTTCTTCCATGTCCTCTTCCAACAATAACCCTTCCTCTTCCTCAAGGAATAAGATCTCAAAGCGATTACGGCCAGCTTGCATATATGGGCGGATATCTTTGCGGTACTCTTCTTGGCTACCGTCACAATCGAACACGGCCACACCGTTAAGGCGAACCTCGGCAAAATAGTCGACGCCAGCCATCACTAGCTCAACGAAGGGACACGCTAACATTGCGTCATCGACTTCGATATCGTGCATTAAGTGCCACTCTTGAGCCGCAATCTCTTCTTCACTTAGCGTGTCTGGGAGTTTTGCGCTCAGCGGTGCAGGGAAAATAATGTCATCTTGGGGTATAGAGAGGTCAGTGAGTGGCGATATTTGCCAAAGACCATCAAGTTGCAGCCGCATATCATTCCTTGAGCTAGATCAATTTTGACCGCATTATAATGAATACAAGCACATAAAGACATTGGTTTTTATATGGGCAAAAAAATACCAGCAACTAGGTGCTGGTATCTTTCAATTCATTAACGAGATTACTCTTCGTCTTCATCATCTTGTGGGTAGATAGCATCTTCACCTTCGTAGTAAGTGCCCCAACCGTCGTAAATGATGTCAAATTTTTCCGCTAGATTAACCAGCTTCTCAACTTGCTCGTCAATTGCTTCTGCATTAAGCGCCGACTGCATAGTCGCGTCGCAGCAAAGCAGCTTGTTGCCGTCTTCGTCTTCTGTCTCTTCTGCTTCTAATACTTCAAAGCCCATCTTGAATGCTTCAACAACCGCTTTCTCAAGTACATCGAAATCTTCAGCAAATAGGTGATGCTCAATTTCGTAAAGTGCATCAGGATCGCTACCATCTTCGATCAATGCTGCAATGATATCGCGAGTCTCTTCCTTTTGAATCTCAATTAATTCTTCTACTGATAGATATTCATCTTCGTGAGACATGTTTCTGCTCCAGAGTGTTGACTATGAAAGGATCAAATTTGATTGCCACGAAATATGGCATGGATCGCGCAGAAAAGCCACCTAGATCATCGGGCAACAGCAAACTTTATCCCTTATTAAAGACACTCAAACAGAGCCAAAAGTAAAATCGCAATCACAGAAACAAATATTCAACATATTATTAACCAAAAGCACTTTTAGCATTTCATTTCATCGGATGATCAGGTTGCGCTTGATTTGAAATGCCTGATTAATCACTGTAAATGCATACATACAATTTGTGAGACTTGCATAAGATCTCGCTCTATTCAATTAAAGTGCATATTAGTGAATAAAAAATCACTTTACCGCTGTTTTTAATTTCTATTTCCTAGATGAATAGCAGCATAGAAACGCAGAAATCGATGTTTTGTTTCCAAGCAGGGAAAATAGTCAAAAAATAACAAATGTGAACATATAGTAGAATTTTCATCCAAATTTAACCAAATAACCTATTTTTTCTATCTTTCACTGGGCTTGCATAATGCGATCAAGCTTGTCATAAATAGACGCTGGATTAAAAGTAAGGATGCAAAATGAGTAAGCTGTACGTTGGCTCCGAAGTCGGTCAATTAAGACGAGTTCTATTAAATCGACCAGAAAGAGCACTCACCCACCTCACCCCTTCAAACTGTCACGAACTTCTTTTTGATGATGTACTAGCAGTAGAAGCTGCGGGTGAAGAACACGATGCCTTCGCATCAACACTTCGTAACCAAGGTGTCGAGGTGTTATTGCTGCACGACCTATTGGTCGAAACACTGGATGTTTCTGAAGCTCGTGAGTGGCTACTCAATACCCAAATTTCAGATTTCCGCTACGGCCCAACCTTTGCGCGCGACCTAAGAAACTACTTAGCACAAATGGATAACGAACACCTCGCCACTATCTTGCTTGGCGGTTTGGCTTATTCAGAACTGCCAATTGCTTCATCGTCGATGCTGCCAAAGATGCACCGTCCATTGGACTTTGTGATTGAGCCGTTACCAAACCACCTATTTACCCGTGACACCTCTTGCTGGGTATATGGTGGTGTGTCGCTCAACCCTATGATGAAGCCAGCGCGCCAGCGTGAAACTAACCATCTGCGTGCTATCTACCGTTGGCACCCAGTGTTCGCAGGCCAAGATTTCATCAAGTACTTTGGCGACGAAGACCTTCACTACGACAATGCCAATATTGAAGGCGGTGACGTATTAGTGATTGGTAAAGGTGCGGTTCTTATCGGTATCTCAGAGCGAACTAAGCCACAAGGTGTAGAAAACCTTGCAGCGAGCCTATTCAAATCAGGCCAAGCAAAAGAAGTTATCGCGATCGATCTGCCTAAACACCGTTCGTGCATGCACTTAGATACCGTAATGACACACATGGATATTGATACCTTCTCTGTTTACCCAGAGATCGTACGCAAAGATCTAGATACATGGCGCCTCACACCAAAAGAGAATGGCGAGATGCGTGTTGAGAAAGCGGATAACTACTTGTCAGCAATCGAAGGCGCACTGGGCCTAGATCAGCTTAAGATCATCACGACAGGTGGTGACAACTATGAAGCTGAGCGTGAGCAGTGGAACGACGCGAACAACGTTCTTACAGTAAAACCAGGCACAGTGATTGGATACGAACGCAACGTTTATACTAATGAGAAGTATGACAAAGCGGGTATCGAGGTTCTGACAATTCCTGGTAATGAATTAGGTCGTGGACGTGGTGGGGCTCGTTGTATGAGTTGCCCAATCGAGCGCGACGGCATCTAATTTCAACCTCCTCCCTTCCCTTCTTAAAAGGTCAGCCAATATGTGCTGGCCTTTTTTATCAAATTAATAAAATAAATATTCACAAATATAGCATTTTTATGTTTAACTAAAGCCTTCATTGATTCTATTTGCTCAAGGAGCGAGATATGGCTTTTAATCTTCGCAATCGTAACTTTCTAAAATTGCTCGACTTTACTCCAAAAGAGATTCAATTCTTACTGGATCTGTCAGCAGATCTAAAGAAAGCTAAGTATGCAGGTACTGAACAGAAAAAACTGCTCGGTAAAAACATCGCACTGATCTTTGAAAAAGCCTCTACTCGTACTCGATGTGCCTTTGAAGTTGCCGCGTTTGATCAAGGAGCTCAAGTATCTTACATCGGGCCGTCTGGCTCCCAGATCGGTCAAAAGGAATCAATGAAAGATACGGCTCGCGTACTGGGTCGTATGTACGACGGCATTGAATATCGTGGCTTTGGTCAGAGTATTGTTGAAGACCTGGGTGCCTACGCAGGTGTTCCCGTTTGGAATGGTCTTACTGACGAATTCCACCCAACTCAGATCTTAGCTGACTTCCTGACCATGCTAGAACATGGCCGCGGAAAACAGCTGCACCAAATGAGCTTTGCTTACCTAGGCGATGCACGTAACAACATGGGTAACTCGCTACTAGTTGGCGCAGCAAAGATGGGGATGGACATTCGCCTCGTTGCGCCGAAAGCCTTCTGGCCTGAAGAACAATTGGTTGAAGAGTGCCAAGCTATCTCACAAACAACAGGCGCAAAAATCACCTTAACGGAAGACGTAGCTGAAGGCGTAAAAGGTTGTGACTACTTATACACTGATGTATGGGTCTCTATGGGTGAGTCACCAGAAGCTTGGGATGAGCGTGTTGCGGTGATGAAACCTTACCAAGTTAATATGGATGTAATTAAGCTTACTGGAAACCCACAAGTGAAATTTATGCACTGTCTTCCAGCTTTTCATAATAACGAGACGGTAATTGGTCAGCAGGTCGCTGATAAGTACGGTATGAATGGACTGGAAGTGACCGACGAAGTCTTTGAGTCAGATTACTCTATTGTCTTTGATGAAGCTGAGAACCGCATGCACACCATCAAAGCGGTGATGGTTGCTACGCTTGGATAAGCCATTAATCTCATAACAATAAAAGGTTGATGTAATCGCTTGCGCTCACAAATTGAAAGCGTATAATTCTCGGCAATTTGTCTGAGAGTAGTGAAAATGACACCTATCAATATTATGACATCGTTGAATATTGCGCGTAAGCTGGCTGGCTTACAAGGTCGTCTATTCTGCTCAGAAACCTCTTTTTAAAGCCTCCCATTATGGGGGGCTTTTTTATGGTCATTACATTATTGTGGGGAAGAAGATCATGGCGAACTCGCTCTATAAAAAGCACATCATCTCAATTCCAGAGCTTTCTCGTGAGGAGCTAGAATTGATTGTTCAAACAGCTGGTCAGCTAAAAGCAGAACCAAATCCTGAGCTGATTAAAAACAAAGTTGTCGCGAGTTGTTTCTTCGAGCCTTCAACACGAACTCGCCTCTCTTTCGAAACGGCGATTCAACGTATCGGTGGCGACGTAATCGGTTTTGATAGCGGCGGTAACACCTCTCTAGCGAAGAAAGGTGAAACACTAGCTGACTCTGTACAAGTTATCTCTTCTTACGTGGACGCTTATGTCATGCGCCACCCTCAAGAAGGTGCAGCCCGACTGGCTTCTGAATTCTCTAACGGCGTGCCTGTGATTAACGCAGGTGACGGTGCTAACCAACACCCGACGCAAACGCTTTTAGACCTATTCTCTATCGCTGAAACGCAAGGCCGTCTTGATAACCTTAACGTCGCGTTCGTCGGCGACCTAAAGTATGGCCGTACCGTTCACTCTTTAACTCAAGCTTTGGCTAAGTTCAATAACATCCGTTTCTACTTCATCGCTCCTGAAGCTCTAGCAATGCCAGACTACATCTGTGAAGAGTTAGACGAGGCTGGCATTGAGTACCAACTTCTGACTGATATGGACTCGGTGATTCCAGAACTGGATGTCCTGTACATGACGCGTGTGCAGAAAGAGCGTTTCGATGAGTCTGAGTACGCGCATATTAAGTCGGCTTACATCCTAACGGCTGCGCTACTAGAAGGTGCAAGAGAAAACCTTAAGGTTCTTCACCCACTGCCACGCGTCGATGAAATCACTATCGACGTCGATAAAACGCCACACGCTTACTACTTCCAGCAAGCTGAAAATGGTGTTTACGCGCGTGAAGCACTACTAGCCCTTGTTCTTAACGAAACGCTGTAATAGGAGAGATATCATGTCTAAAGGAACTCAGTTAAAAGTTGAAGCGATCAAAAACGGCACGGTAATCGACCATATTCCAGCGAACGTGGGTATCAAGGTATTAAAGCTGTTTGATCTGCATAACTCTCACCAGCGCGTGACTATCGGCCTTAACCTTCCTTCTTCTGCTCTAGGTGGCAAAGACCTACTGAAGATTGAGAATGTGTTCGTAACAGAAGAGCAAGCAAACAAGCTAGCACTTTACGCGCCGCACGCAACCGTGAACCAGATTGAAGAATACGAAGTAGTAAAAAAGCTAGCTCTAGAGCTGCCAGACCAGATCAACGATGTATTTGAATGCCCGAATACCAACTGCATTACTCACAATGAGCCGGTCGAAAGCAGCTTTAAGATCTTTGAAAAGAATGACGATATTCGCCTGAAGTGCAAATACTGTGAAAAGGTCTTCTCTCGCGAGATCGTTACTGAGAGATAACATCTCCTTGTAGCACGTAAAGAATATGAAAACTATGAAATACCTCGCCTGTGCGGGGTATTTTATTCTTTACCTAATGCCGCTTTGAAGGCACACTGAATTTCGCTTTTTATCTAATAAAATGATGGAACCTATAATGACTAAAGTACTTCACACAGAATCAGCTCCAGCAGCAATCGGCCCATACGTACAAGGCGTTGACCTAGGCAACATGGTACTGACTTCAGGTCAGATCCCAGTAAACCCAGCTACTGGTGAAGTGTCTTCTGACATCGCAGAACAAGCTCGTCAATCTCTAGAAAACGTTAAAGCCGTTGTTGAAGCGTCTGGTCTAACAGTAAAAGACATTGTTAAGCTAACTGTATTCGTTAAAGACCTTAACGACTTCGGCACAGTAAATGAAGTTTACGGTAAGTTCTTCGACGAGCACGACGTAGCAAACTACCCTGCACGTTCATGTGTTGAAGTTGCGCGTCTTCCTAAAGATGTTGGTATCGAAATCGAAGCTATCGCAGTTCGCAAATAGTCTCGCTCAGATACAAAAAAGGTTGCCACTGCGGCAACCTTTTTTAATATCTGAAAAACGCTAAAGCGATTGGTATTACTTGCTGTTGAGAGCTTTTACTTCTTCATCAAGCTCTGCCAGTTTTGCTTTCATCTGCTCGCGGCACTCATTCGCTAGCTCACGAACATTTGATTTATCAAAACCTTCAACGCTAACTGGTGGTAGCATCTCCACGATAACATGACCGTTATTCCAGCGGTTCAGTTTGATTCCGCCCGTTGAGCTACATACGATTGGGATAATCGGTAAGCCAGCACCAATTGCTGCGTGGAATGCACCGGTTTTAAATGGCAATAGGCCTCGACCACGAGAGCGAGTTCCTTCAGGGAACATCCACACCGAAACATCACTGCCTTTTAGGTTATCAACCACTTGGTCAATCGTACCAACGGCTTTGCTGCGGTTAGCGCGGTCAATTAGGATGTTGCCCGTTAGCCAGTACAGCTGACCAAACAGTGGCATCCAAGCTAGGCTCTTCTTACCAACGGTAACCACTTTAGGTGTTACCGCCGAAGAAACTGTGAATAGGTCCCAGTTGTTTTGGTGGTTAGCAATGTAGACGTGTTGACCACGAGAGTACGCGTCCTCTGGAATACGTAAGTCCAGAGTGATACCGAAGATCTTTGACATACGGCCAAAGTAGCGACCGAAAGTGAATACGTGCTTTGGATTGCGTGGGCTTAACAAGCAGTAACCACAACCAAACACAAACATGAAAATCGCAAATATTGCTACAGCGAAAATACGTAATATTGCTATCATTTTGTTCCTCAACAACCGCTTAACTAGGTCTGTTTTTATTACGCATGATGGTAACAGAGTCGTAAGCGGCAAAATACAATAAAAAAGCCGAAACCAAAGTTTCGACTTTCTTTTTTATTATCTCGTCATGCGTCGTGGTATCGAGGCTTAGCTCGATTCACGAAAACGCGTGATGTTAGCGCCCAGTGCCGACAACTTATCTTCAATCTTATCGTAGCCACGATCGATGTGATAAATACGGTCAACAATGGTTTCACCTTGAGCGATACAGCCAGCAATCACTAAGCTTGCTGATGCACGTAGGTCCGTTGCCATCACTTGTGCACCACTCAGTTTTTCAGTCTCACCACAGATCGCAGTATTACCTTCAATCTCAGCTTTTGCGCCCATACGCTGTAGTTCAGGGATGTGCATGAAACGGTTTTCGAAAATCGTTTCAGTGATCACGCCACTGCCCTTCGCCATCATGTTTAACAGCGTAAATTGAGCCTGCATATCAGTCGGGAAGCCTGGGTGTGGTGCTGTTACGATCTTAACCGCTTTCAGTTCACGGTCAGTCATATCAAGACTGATCCAATCTTCACCGGTTTCAATCTTAGCACCCGCCTCTTCAAGCTTAGCAAGAGCAGCTTCAAGTAGATGTGCGCTAGTATTGCGACAAACCACTTTACCGCCCGATACAGCAGCCGCCACTAGGAAAGTGCCAGTCTCGATACGGTCAGCAACTACAGCATGCTTACCGCCACCTAGACGCTCAACACCTTCAATGGTGATGGTGTCTGTACCAGCACCAGAAATCTTCGCGCCTAGCTTGTTTAGGAATTCTGCAGTATCGACAATCTCAGGCTCACGCGCTGAGTTATCGAGTACTGTTGTACCTTCTGCCAATGTTGCTGCACACATAATGGTGATGGTTGCGCCAACGCTAACCTTATCCATTACGATGTGAGCGCCTTTTAGGCGACCATCAACATTCGCTTTCACATAGCCGTCTTCTAGAGTGATTGTTGCACCTAGCTGCTCTAGACCGTGGATGTGAAGATCCACAGGACGAGCACCAATCGCACAACCACCCGGCAGTGAAACTTGGCCTTGACCAAAACGTGCCACTAGTGGACCCAAAGCCCAAATTGAAGCACGCATTGTTTTTACTAAATCGTACGGAGCGCAAAACTCGTTAATTTCGCTACCGTCGACATGTACGCTCCCGTTACGTGACACTTTTGCACCTAGGCGCTTAAGTAGCTCCATCGTGGTGTCGATATCACGTAGGTGAGGAACATTACTTACTTCAACTGGCTCTTCCGCCAGAATTGACGCAAACAAAATAGGTAGTGCAGCATTTTTTGCACCAGAGATCGTCACTTCACCGTTTAACGGCTGATCCGATCCAATAACTCGAAACTTTTCCATCATAAACCTTAAAGTGACATCAGTTTCTTATCACGTTCCCACTCTTCTGGCGTGTATGCCTTAATAGAAAGAGCATGGATGTCATTGCGTTGAATGTATTCCATTAGTGGGCCGTAGATCAGCTGCTGCTTTTTAACGCGGTTCATGCCGTCAAAACATGCGTCCACTGCAACAACTTCGTAATGGCTGCCTTCGCCCTTCACGATAATCTCTTGAAGGTTAAGTGCCTCTGCTAATAATTCTTGTACTTTTGTGCTGTCCACAAATAGCTCCTGCCTAATCTTTTAAGTGTTCTGCCATCATTGGCTGGATATTGCTCAATTGGAACAACGTTCGTAATTGTTCTGGCACGAAACTGAGCATTATATGACAGTTTTGATTTTTTGCATGCTCTATTAAGTGAATTAGCATCACCATTCCTGATGAATCGATGCGCTCAACCGTGTTGAGGTTCACTTGCACGCGAGATTCTGTCGTTTTCCATGCCTGTAATGTGCGCCAAATTGCAGGCACGCTGTCGCGGTCTAAATCGCCACTCAGCTGAAACTCGACGGAGCTAAGCTCGCTCCATTGCGTTTGACTCATTTTTTTGAGCTCTCAAAACGGATAGGTTGTGCCGCTAGCTGCTCTAATTCTTTAGCAACGGAAAGAATACCTTGTTGGCGAATCTTAGTGTTCCATTCCGACTGCTTACTTGAGAGTAGACTAATTCCCTCAGCGACCATATCAAAGGCTTTCCACTCACCGGTTTTCTTATCTTTGCGTAGCTTGAATTCAAGCTTGATGTTCGGTCGTGGCGAATCAATGATGTCAACCTTGATGCTGGTAATACGGCTGTCAGGTTTGATCTTCGGCTCTGGGCCAAACTGAATGGTTTGATCCGTGTATTGCGTTAGTACCTGAGCGTAAGAAGAAACTAGATATTTACGAAATGCACCAATGAAAACACGCACGTCATCTTTCTTGGCACCTTTCAGATTTGGACCCAATAGTTTCAGCGCTGCGTACTGTGCGTTGACATAAGGCATGAGTTCTTCTTCAACAATCACCTTCAACAACTCAGGGTCTTGTTTGATGTTCTCTTGCTCCGCTTTTAGACGATTAAATGCCACCTCAGAAACCTGAGTCATCATTTGATAAGGTTGTGTACGGTCGATGCTCTCTTCTGCCACAACATTGGTCGCAAAGATCATAGCTGCGACCATCATAAACATTCTTTTTAACATGAATCTATTCCTCAGTTGTCGCTTCATCAGAGCCACCAACGCTGTAAAGCACTTGGCCAATCAGATCTTCTAATACTAATGCAGATTTGGTGTCTTCGATAACATCCCCATCAGCCAGCATCTCTTCATCTTCAAAGACAAAGCCTGGTACAAGGCTAATGTACTGCTCACCAATCAAACCTGATGTCAAAATCTGTGCACTTGACGTTTCAGAGAACTGATCATATTTCGCATCAATCGATAACTCGACCACAGGCAGATAGCTTTCTGCATCTAGCTGAATGCTGTTTACACGACCAACAACAACCCCACCCACTTTAACAGGAGAGCGCACTTTCAAGCTGCCGATATTATCGAACGTCGCTTTCAGTGTGTAAGTATGGTTGGAACCTAGCCCTTTCACGTCAGCGACTTGAAAGATCATGATTAAGATTGCGCAAATTCCCGCGATAACAAAGCTACCGACCCATAATTCTAATTTTCGAGTTTGTTGCATGATTAATTCCCGAACATCAATGCTGTAAGAACAAAATCTAGCCCTAATACTGCTAGAGAAGAGTGCACCACGGTGCGCGTGGTTGCACGGCTAATACCTTCCGAGGTTGGTATTGCGTCATAACCATTAAACAGAGCAATCCAAGTCACGGTAATCGCAAACACCATGCATTTGATCATGCTGTTGCCAATATCTCGACCTAGCTCTACTGAAGATTGCATTGCCGACCAGAAGCTGCCGTGGTCGATGCCTTTCCAATCCACACCAACCAGTTGACCGCCCCAAATACCGACCGCCATAAAAATCATAGCCAACAGTGGCATTGAAATAAGACCAGCCCAAAGTCGCGGTGCGATAACGCGCTTTAGAGGATCAACTGCCATCATTTCGAGGCTGGAGATCTGCTCGGTTGCCTTCATTAAGCCAATCTCAGCCGTTAAAGCGGAACCTGCTCGCCCTGCAAAAAGCAGAGCCGTAACTACCGGTCCTAATTCACGTAGCAGTGACAGCGCGACCATCTGGCCAAGGTTACCTTCCGCACCATAATCAATCAGTACCACGTAGCCTTGTAGGCTGAGTACCATACCGATAAACAGTCCAGAAACGACGATGATCGCCAGCGACTGAACCCCTACGCTATATAACTGCTTCACCAACAGCGGGAAGTTTTTTAAGCGCGGAATGCCGAAGAAAGCGCCCCACAACATTAAGCTTGCACGACCAAATGCTTCGCACATAGCTAATGTTCGGCGACCGACTCCAGCGATATAATTTACAAACATCTAGAATAGATCCTTCTCTAAACTTTGAGCTGGGAAACGAAACGGCACAGGGCCATCTGCTTCACCATTTAAGAACTGCTGTACTCGTGGATCTTCATTTTTTCGCAGCTCTTCTGGTGTCCCTTTAGCAATAATTTTGCCATCAGCGAGTAAGTAAACCCAATCGGCAATGCTCATCACCTCTGGAACATCGTGTGAAACCACAATCGAGGTGAGGCCTAGCGCTTGGTTAAGATTACGAATCAGCTCAACCAGAACCCCCATGGTGATAGGGTCCTGCCCCACAAAGGGTTCGTCGTACATAATGAGATCGGGGTCGAGAGCGATTGCTCGCGCCAACGCGGCACGCCTTGCCATACCACCAGACAGTTCACTCGGCATCAACTGTGCTGCGCCACGCAGTCCAACGGCCTCAAGTTTAAGCAGCACAATGGTACGAATCAGCGATTCATCCAGTTCAGTGTGCTCACGCAGCGGAAAGGCAACGTTATCGAAGACATTGAGATCAGTAAAAAGTGCCCCGGACTGGAACAACATGCTCATTTTTTTACGAGCTTGGTAGAGCTTACGGCGCGACAAACTAGGAATGTTGTCGCCATCAAACCAAATCTCACCATGGTCTGGAGGGAGCTGACCACCAATTAAGCGCAGCAAGGTCGTTTTACCGATCCCTGATGGTCCCATGATGGCTGTCACTTTTCCTTGAGGAACTTCGAGATCGATATTATCGAAGATCACTCGTTCCCCTCGAGAAAAGCTGAGGTTCTTAACTTTCACAAGCTCATTCTTTAGCATGCTTTTGTTATTTCCTTGCTCTAAAAAACGCCAATAATTGTGCTCATGATAAGTAGTCTGAATGAGAATTAAAAGCACTGTTCGATTAATTGTAGCAAATCAAAACATCGAGCAGGGAATTGAAAGTATTAAGAAATATCCCTACAAATGCACTTTCTTTACAACTTAGTCAGAATTAATTGAATCCGTGACTTCCCTTTTATCTAGCAACACGTCAAAATTAGCGGTTAATTGTCCATTTTTTATTAATTTTTAGGAATCATCATGCTTGAAGCGATTGCGTTTCTTATTATCGGCCTAGGTTTTTTGGTGTGGAGTGCAGATAAACTGGTTTACGGTGCTGCGGCATTGGCTCGCAACTTCGGAATCTCTCCCCTAGTTATCGGTATGACGATTCTTGCAATGGGTTCTTCTGCCCCTGAAATGATGGTTTCTGCAACCGCAGCACTTGACGGAAAAACCGATACCGCCGTAGGTAACGTGCTTGGCTCAAACATCGCCAACATCGCGCTGATTTTAGGTATTACTGCGCTTATCAAGCCGCTTTCAATTAGTTCTGCAGTGATCCGCCGTGAACTGCCGTTAATGATTGGTGTCACACTACTAGCTGGTGCACTTCTGTGGGATAGCTACCTTGGCTTCTACGAAGGTATTCTACTGTTTGTACTGTTTGCAGCATTCTTGTTTGCAATGCTGCAGATTAGCCGTCGCGAAAAAAGCAACGGCGATGCCTTTATCGAAGAGCAAGAATCTGAGATTCCTGAAGGTGTTAGCAACATCAAAGCCGCAATGTGGGTGGTTGTTGGTCTAATTGTCTTGCCTATCTCAGCGGATATGTTGGTGAACAACGCCGTCGTTATCGCGAAATACTTTGGTATGAGTGACCTTGTTATTGGTCTAACCATTATCGCGGTGGGTACGAGCCTTCCTGAATTGGCCGCTTCACTTGCAGGCGTAATGAAGGGTGAAGATGACATGGCTGTCGGCAACATCATCGGCTCTAACGTATTCAACATCCTTGCGGTTATGGGTATCCCTGGCATCCTAAACCCTTCTATTCTAAGCGAGTTTGCAATGGGTCGTGACTTCTGGGTCATGCTCGGTGTTTCTCTGCTATTGGTTGTTATGGCGCTTGGCAAGTCACGCAGCGTCAACCGCATTGAAGGTGGCGCACTTGTGGTTTGCTTCTTGGCATACCAAGGCTACCTGCTGATGAACATGTCAGCGTAATCACAAACTAAGTATTCCTTTTATAAGACTCTGGAGTATCTGATGTCTCAGTCATTCGATTACCGTAGTGTTGCTAAACAAGTACTAGAGATTGAGGTTGCTGGCCTCAATCAACTAGACCAGTACTTTAATGAAGACTTTTGTCGCGCGTGTGACCTCATCCTCAACAACCAAGGCAAAGTGGTTGTGATGGGCATGGGTAAATCTGGCCACATTGGCAATAAGATTGCTGCGACACTGGCGAGCACAGGCACCTCTGCGTTTTTTGTTCACCCAGGTGAAGCCGCACATGGTGATTTGGGTATGGTTGAACCGGGCGACATCGTACTTGCGATCTCTAACTCCGGTGAATCAGATGAAATTCTTAGCCTATTTCCAGTGTTAAAACGCCTGAATATCAAGATTATCAGTATGACTGGCAAGCCAAAGTCAAACATGGCGACCCTGTCAGATATCCATCTTCAAATTACCGTACCGGAAGAAGCGTGCCCACTTGGTCTTGCGCCAACCAGTAGCACAACAGCGACTCTCGTTATGGGTGATGCACTGGCTGTCGCTCTGCTGCAAGCTCGTGGCTTTACAGCGGAAGATTTTGCTCTGTCACACCCAGGTGGTGCGCTTGGCCGACAACTACTATTAAAGCTTGAAGATATTATGCATACCGGTGATGCACTACCTATGGTATCTCCGAGTGCACTGGTCCGTGATGCCTTGCTTGAGATATCTCAGAAAGGCTTAGGCATGACTGCTGTTGTTGATGACCAAGGCAAAATGCTCGGTATCTTTACCGATGGGGATTTACGCAGAATCCTCGACAAACGCATCGATATTCACACTACTCAGATTGGCGATGTGATGACTCAAAACCCAACAGTGGCTGATCCAAACATGTTGGCAGTCGAAGGCCTTAACTTAATGCAAGAAAAAAGCATCAACGGGTTAATGCTTTGCCAAGATGGTGCGCTTGTTGGTGCGCTAAATATGCACGATCTACTGAAAGCAGGAGTAATGTAATGACTCAGACAGTATCAACACTTTATGGCTCAGTAGATGCGGACGTTTTTCAGATCGCGAAAGAGATAAAGCTGCTAATCTGTGATGTAGATGGTGTGTTTTCTGATGGCCTTGTTTACATGGGTAACCAAGGTGAAGAGCTTAAAACCTTTCATACCCGCGACGGCTACGGCGTTAAATCTCTAATGAATGCAGGGATTGAAATCGCCATCATTACCGGGCGCCAATCACAAATTGTCGAAAACCGCATGACAGCTCTCGGTATTAAGCTGATCTATCAAGGCCAAGACGACAAGGTTAAAGCTTATCAAGATATCTGCGATAAACTGAATATATCTCCAGAACATACTGGCTACATTGGCGATGACCTGATTGACTGGCCAGTGATGGAAAAAGTGGCATTGAAAGTGTGTGTCGCGGATGGACACCCACTACTGGTTCAACGAGCAAACTACGTTACCAATATCAAAGGTGGTCATGGCGCAGTACGAGAAGTCTGTGACCTTATTTTACAAGCAAGGGATGAGCTAGACGTGCACAAAGGTCTAAGCATATGAGTTTAACTCGTATTATCTATTTAATTCTGTTGTTTATTGCTTCTTGGTCAGCTTATTACCTGTATGACAAAGAGCAAAGCACCGCAATTCAGGTGGCTCCTAATCTGGAATTGCCTGTATTCAGCGGAAGAAATCTAGATAATATCAGCTACGACCAAGCAGGCATTCGTAGCTATCAAATAGAATCAAGTCATCTAGAACACTACTCCAAAAGTGGCGATACCATTTTTGAAAACCCAGTGCTCTCGGTATTTCGTGATGGCCACACAATCGAGTGGCAGATGACCGCAAGGCGTGCGGTACTCGACGACGACCAAACGTTGACACTTTATGATAATGTAATAGTGAAAAACCTATTACCAGAAGCCAGCTTCGACAACATGACTATGGATAAGTTGGTTGTTGAGCTCACTAGCCGAGACTTTCATTCCGAAAGCACAGTTCGTCTGATCGGCCCATTATTTGAAACTGAGGGACAAGCTATGAAGGGCAACTTCGATAGCAACACTGCAACCCTCTTTGAAACTGTTCAAGGTAGATATGAAACTCTTACACCTTAGTTTACTTGCTTTCGCGTTTGCAGCGCCAAACGCCCTTGCTCTGTCATCAGATACGGAGCAGCCTGTTTACATCGATTCAGACAGCCAACAGCTCGATATGAAGAGCAACAAGGTTACGTTTGAAGGCGATGTAAAACTTAAGCAAGGCAGCATTAATATTAACGCTGACAAAATCATCGTTACGCGTAATGCAAGCAGCGGTGAAATCGAGGCGATTCAAGGTTTTGGTAAACCAGCGCTTTTCTCACAGCTTACTGACGATGGTAAAACGCTAAGCGGACAGGCGTTTGAGCTGAATTATCAGCTGAGTACAGACAAGCTGATCATGACCAAAGAGGCACAACTGTCTCAAGACGGTAACCTAATTCGTGGTTCTAAGATCACCTATCAGATCTCTTCACAAAAACTGGTTGCTGACAGCGATAAAAACGAGCGTGTTTCAACCGTTCTTCAACCAGCACAAGTGAACAAATAACTATGGCAGTCTTAAAAGCGCAAAACTTGGCTAAGACCTACAGCAAACGTAAGGTTGTAACAGACGTAAGCCTGCAAGTTGAATCTGGACAAATCGTTGGCCTGCTGGGCCCTAATGGTGCCGGTAAGACCACCTCTTTCTACATGATCGTTGGTTTGGTTGCGCGTGATGAAGGTACCATCAGCATCGATGATAATGACATCAGTATTCTACCGATGCATAGCCGCTCACGTTTAGGTATCGGCTACCTACCTCAAGAAGCGTCGATCTTCCGTAAGCTTTCAGTTGAAGACAACATCATGTCGGTACTGCAAACGCGTAAGGAATTAACGCCAGAAGAGCGCCAAGATAAGCTAGAAGACCTGCTTGAAGAGTTCCATATCCAACACATTCGCACCAGCAACGGTATGGCACTGTCTGGTGGTGAACGACGCCGTGTTGAGATTGCTCGCGCTCTGGCTGCAAATCCTCAGTTTATTCTGCTCGATGAACCGTTCGCGGGTGTAGACCCAATTTCAGTTATCGATATCAAGAAAATCATTGAACACCTGCGCGATCGCGGTCTGGGTGTTTTGATCACTGACCACAACGTTCGTGAGACGTTAGACGTGTGTGAAAAGGCTTATATTGTGAGCCAAGGACACTTGATTGCGGAAGGTTCACCGGAGGATGTTCTCAATAACGAACAGGTGAAACAAGTTTATCTAGGCGAACAATTCCGTCTATGATTATATAGAGCGTATCGAGAATTCTAAGAATAATAACTAGGTAAGTAATACTGAATGAAACCCTCATTACAACTTAAGCTAGGCCAGCAATTAGCAATGACCCCTCAGCTACAACAAGCGATACGTTTGTTGCAGTTGTCTACGTTGGATTTGCAACAAGAGATTCAAGAGGCTTTGGAATCGAACCCACTTCTCGACGTAGAAGAAGGGAATGATGACGCTCCTGTAAACTCTGAAGAAAAGCCTAGTCGTGACGAGAAAGAAGCAGTAGAAGCCACTGCTGAACCAGACTTACCTGATAGCTCAGACCTGATTGAAAAATCTGAGATTGGCAACGACTTAGAAATCGATACCACTTGGGAAGATGTCTACAGTGCCAACACCGGTAATACGGGTATTGCTATCGATGATGATATGCCAGTTTACCAAGGCGAGACCACCCAAAGCCTGCAAGATTACCTACTGTGGCAATTAGACCTGACGCCATTTTCAGAAACAGACCGTACTATTGCGTTAGCCCTGATTGATGCTATCGACGACTACGGTTACCTCACTGTTTCAAGTGAAGACATTCTTGAGAGCTTCGACAACGAAGAGATTGAACTCGACGAGATTGAAGCGGTGCGCAAACGCATTCAACAGTTCGACCCACTTGGTGTGGGCTCGCTGAACTTGCAAGATTGTCTACTACTACAACTTGCGACCTTCCCTGAAGATACGCCATGGCTTAAAGAAGCTAAGTTAGTACTTACTAGCCATATCGACCAGCTAGGTAATCGTGATTACAAGCTGATCATCAAAGAGACTAAGCTTAAAGAGGCAGAACTACGTGAAGTTCTGCAGCTTATACAACAACTAGACCCGCGTCCAGGCAGCAAAATCACTCCGGATGAAACCGAATATGTGGTGCCTGATGTATCGGTGTTTAAAGACCTAGGTAAGTGGTTAGTTACCATTAACCCAGATAGCGTACCAAAGCTGAAAGTGAACCAGCAGTACGCCGATCTAGGCAGTAAAGGCAACAGCGCTGACAACCAATACATTCGCTCCAACTTGCAAGAGGCAAAATGGCTAATTAAGAGCCTAGAGAGTCGAAATGAGACACTACTCAAAGTTGCGCGATGCATTGTTGAACATCAGCACGATTTCTTCGAACATGGTGAAGAAGCCATGAAACCTATGGTGTTAAATGATGTTGCACTCGCAGTCGACATGCATGAATCCACAATTTCTCGTGTTACAACACAGAAGTTCATGCACACACCACGAGGCATCTTCGAATTGAAATACTTCTTCTCTAGCCATGTCAGCACTGACAATGGCGGAGAGTGTTCATCAACAGCAATTCGCGCTCTGATTAAGAAACTGGTGGCCGCTGAAAACACAGCTAAGCCGCTCAGTGATAGCAAGATTGCTGCTTTACTGGCTGACCAAGGAATTCAGGTAGCTAGAAGAACCATAGCAAAATACCGTGAATCTTTAGGCATTGCCCCTTCGAGTCAGCGTAAACGCCTACTGTAGGGCACCAACTGAAAAGGAAAGTCTATGCAAATCAATATTCAAGGCCATCACGTTGATCTTACCGATTCAATGCAAGACTATGTTCACACCAAATTTGAAAAGCTTGAACGCTTTTTTGAGCACATTAATAACGTTCAAGTTGTATTAAAAGTTGAGAAAATTAACCAGATTGCAGAAGCAACACTGCATGTTAATCAAGGCGACATTCATGCGACAGCTACCGATGAAAATATGTATGCTGCAATTGATTCATTAGTTGATAAACTCGTCCGCCAACTCAACAAGCACAAAGAAAAGCTAAGTAGTCACTAACATGCAATTAAGCGAAGTACTTTCATTGGACTGCACCAAAAGTGCAGTCCAATGCACGAGCAAAAAAAGAGCCCTAGAAATCATCAGCCAGATTGCAGCCGAGAGCTGTGGTCAAGACTCAACAGAATTGTTCGAGTGCATGCTGAGCCGAGAGAAAATGGGCAGTACCGGCATCGGAAATGGTATCGCTATTCCCCATGCCCGTATGAATGTCAGCGACAAAGCGATCGCTGTTCTATTGCAGTGCCAAGACCCTATCGAGTTTGATGCAATCGATAACCGCCCTGTCGACCTACTATTTGCACTTTTGGTTCCTAGTGAGCAATGTAAAGAGCATCTTAAAACCCTTTCTTGTATGGCAGAGCGACTCAACGACAAACAAACACTGAAACAACTGCGTAATGCGCAAAGCGACCAAGAGCTTTACGACATTATGATCCAAGTGCCGACTTGCGAGCAATAACATGCGTCTTATCGTAGTTAGTGGTCAATCAGGAGCCGGTAAAAGTGTCGCCTTGCGAGTTCTTGAAGATCTCGGTTATTACTGCGTTGATAACTTACCTGTTGACCTGCTCGGTAACTTTGTTGAGTCAGTCAAAGAGAGCAACCAAAACGTTGCAGTAAGCATCGATATACGCAACCTGCCTAAAGAGCCTCATCTTGTCACAGAGACGCTGGTTCAATTAGAAGATGCCGCCAATATCGATGTTAGCGTGTTGTTCTTGGATGCAAGCAAACAAACCCTGCTCAAGCGCTACAGCGAGACTCGTCGTATCCACCCGCTTTCTCAAGGTGATGACAAACTGTCTCTAGAGCAAGCCATCGACCTCGAGAAACAACTGCTTTCCCCACTCTCTGACCAAGCCGATATCTTGATCGATAGTAGTGATTGCAACCTCTACGAATTGAGTGAACAAGTACGCCTTAAAATTGAAGGCAAAGAGAAGCAAGAGCTGATCATTGTTTTCCAATCCTTTGGTTTTAAGTACGGTTTACCTAGCGATGCTGACTATGTGTTTGATGTTCGTTTCTTGCCTAACCCGCATTGGGAGCCTGACCTAAGACCGCTCACTGGACTTGATGCTCCGATTCACTCTTACCTAGAGAAACATCAGGAAGTGATCGAGTTGAAGCAGCAGATTCAAGGCTTTGTCGAGCAATGGCTACCGATGTTAGAAAAGAACAATCGCAGTTACCTCACCGTAGCGATTGGTTGTACTGGTGGTAAACACCGCTCAGTATATCTGACTCAAAAAATCGGTGAGTACTTTGACCAACTTGGTCACCAAGTACAGATTCGACACGCTTCATTAGAAAAAAACCAACAGGCCTAAATCATGGAATTGACCCGCACTGTACTCATTCAAAACCGTTTGGGGCTTCATGCTCGCGCAGCCGTAAAACTGGTCGAGCTTGCCCAGAGCTTTAATGCCACTCTGACGATTCATAGTGAAGATGAGAAAAGCGCAACAGCAGACAGTGTCATGGGGTTACTCATGCTTGAATCGGCACAAGGTCAACACATTCGCATTCAAGCAGAAGGCGATGATGCCCAGCTGGCACTGGATGCCGTGTGCCACCTAATCGAAGACAAATTTGACGAGGGCGAGTAACTGGAACGGGGTAGTGCCCCAACTATTATCTCGCTATACAACGCCTACCAAGCCTAAATCTTAGTTCTCTATAAGTTAATGATTTAAATACGTCATAGAATTAAGTTACTATTCCTAGCATCCATAGAATAATGAGAAGAGGAGGAAAACATGGCAGAGCAATTAGAATTTGACCAAGCTCACCAAACCCTCCAAGAAGTCAGCGAAGCCCTTGAAAACGGCCGATTTGTTCACGTACGTCGACAACTTCAGGACATGGAACCTGAAGATATTGCACACCTTTTAGAAGCCTCCCCTCGCAAGAGTCGTGACGTACTTTGGCAACTTACCGATCCTGAAGACTACGGTGAAATTCTTGATGAGCTGAACGAAGACGTTAAGGATGCGTTGGTGTCAAAAATGGCACCAGAGACCCTTGCAGAAGCGACCGAAGGCATGGAGACCGATGATGTCGCCTACGTACTTCGAAGCCTGCCAGATGACGTTTCTCGTGAAGTTCTATCACAGATGGACTCAGCAGACCGAGCCTTGGTTGAGAATGCCCTTTCTTACCCAGAGGACTCTGCAGGTGCGTTGATGAACACCGACGTGATCACCATTCGTGGTGATGTCGACGTCGACGTAGTTCTACGTTATTTACGCATTCGAGGCGAACTGCCAGATGCAACCGATGCTCTATATGTTATTGATGAAGATGAGCGCTTAATCGGCAATCTCTCTCTAACAACGCTGATTACCACGCAACCTGAAACCCTTGTCTCTGAAGTGATGGATGACGCTGATGAAGCGATCGCTGTTGAGACCAGCGCCTCTGACATTGCAAGCCTGTTTGAACGTCGTAACTGGGTATCGGCTCCGGTTGTTGATGAAAACCAACACCTTGTCGGCCGTATCACCATCGATGACGTCGTTGACGTGATTCGTGAAGATGCCGAGCACTCAATGATGAGTATGGCGGGTATGGACGATGACGAAGATACCTTCGCACCTGTCGTTAAATCAGCACGTCGCCGTAGTGTCTGGCTTGGTGCAAACGTGTTAGCCGCACTGGCAGCAGCTTCAGTATCAAATATGTTCGAAGCGACCCTCGACCAAATGGCAGCCATTGCGGTACTGATGACCATTGTGCCTTCAATGGGTGGTGTGGCAGGAAACCAAACCGTTGCTCTGGTTATCCGCGGCCTAGCGCTTGGGCACATCGGTGACAGTAACAAGCGAGAGCTATTGCTAAAAGAAGCTGCGATCGGCTTCCTTAACGGTATTCTGTGGGCATGTATCATCGGCGGTATTGTCGTTGCTTGGAAGGGCAACTGGATACTCGGCGGGATCATCTCAGCAGCAATGATGACTAACCTGATCGTGGCAGGTATTGCCGGGGTAACCATCCCTGTGATGCTGAAGAAGATGAATATCGACCCGGCACTGGCTGGCGGTATGGCGCTGACTACCGTGACCGACGTAATTGGTCTATCTGTGTTCTTGGGATTAGCTACGATACTTATCTAGTTTGAACAATAACTTGCTTGAAGTAAGAAAGCAGATAACAAAAGGGAGCCAATGGCTCCCTTTTAAGTTATTCAGATTTGCAAGCGTTGAATTACTCACCCGCTACTTTCATAGATTCTAATAGGATCGAACCCGTTTGAATCTGTGAGCGTGTCTCTACGTCGCTACCAACCGCAACAATTTGATTGAACATATCTTTCAGATTACCTGCAATCGTCACCTCAGACACTGGGTATTGGATTTCACCATTCTCAACCCAGAAGCCAGCTGCGCCGCGAGAGTAATCACCCGTCACAGTGTTCACGCCTTGTCCCATCACTTCGGTCACAAGGAAACCTGTGCCTAACTCTTTCAGCATTTGATCGAAGCTTTGACCCGTAGACTGTACAAACCAGTTATGGATACCACCAGCATGACCTGTTGGGGTCATATCCATCTTGCGAGCTGCGTAGCTAGTCAACAGGTAAGTCGCAAGTACACCGTCAGTAATAATCTCGCGGTCTTGTGTGTAGACACCTTCACTATCAAATGGGCTTGATGCTAAGCCGCGTAAGATATGAGGACGCTCAGAGATATTGAACCATTCTGGTAAGATTTTCTCGCCTAGGTGATCCAACAGGAATGACGCTTTACGGTAAAGGTTGCCGCCACTGATCGCCATAACGAGGTGTCCAATAAGGCCCGTTGCGACATCGGCTGCAAACATGATTGGGTATTGACCTGTTGGTAACTTCTTAGCATCCAAGCGACTAATGGTCTTCTCTGCCGCCTCTTGACCAACACGCTCAGGCGTCCACAGCTCGTCACGGTGACGTGCAACTGTGTAGCTATAGTCTCGTTCCATTTCACCGTTAACGCCCTGTCCAATCACACAACAGCTGGTACTGTGGCGGCTTGAAGCATAGCTTGCAAGCAGACCGTGACTATTACCATATACCTTTACGCCGTAGTGGCTATCGTAGCTAGCACCATCGCTTTGCTTGATCTTATCGCTGTACGCGAGTGCTTGCTTCTCAGCCGCAATCGCGATCTCAGCTGCGTAGTCAGGGTTTGGCTCATCAGGATGGAATAGATCCAAGTCTGGAATCTCTTTTACCATGAACTCTTTAGGAGCCGGTCCTGCGTGAGGATCTTCGGAGGTGTATTGAGCGATATCTAAAGCCGCAGCTACGGTTTGGGCAATCGCCTGTTCACTCAAATCAGATGTAGATGCACTGCCTTTTTGTTGGCCGCGATAAACAGTAATACCAAGGGCACCATCACTATTAAATTCAACGTTTTCAACCTCACACATGCGTGTAGAGACACTCAAACCCGTTGATTTAGTAATAGCCACCTCTGCAGCATCCGCACTGACTGAAGCCATATCTAACGCTTTTGCTACTGCTGCTTCTAACTCAACACGTTGCTGAGCGACTTGCTGTTTTACATCCATATCTATTCTATTTTTGAAGGTCAATATTACGTAGGATAACAAGAATTTCGCTTTCTCCCCAAGATTCTTGCTAAAATAGCGGATATATTCGATTGAGATAGTGATATAGGCAGAAAAGATGGCTCGCAAAAACCAAAAAGCCCCATGGGAACCAGAAGAAGAAATCATCTGGGTAAGTAAGACGGAAATGAAAGAGGACATGGAAGCGCTACAAAAGTTGGGCGAAGAGCTCGTAGAACTTAAGCCTTCTGTACTAGAGAAATTTCCTCTGTCTGAAGATTTGGCGGAAGCGATTAAAGATGCACAACGCTTTAAAAATGAAGCGAAACGTCGTCAACTGCAATACATCGGTAAGGTGATGCGTAACGAAGATCCAGAGCCAATTCAAGCGGCTCTAGATAAAGTTCGCAACAAACACTCTCAAGCAACGGCCGAGCTGCACAAGCTTGAGCAATTGCGCGACCGTATTGTTGAAGACGGTGATGCGGCTATCTCTGAAGTAGTTGAAGCGCACCCTGAAGCAGACCGTCAGCGTCTACGTCAATTGGCGCGTCAAGCAAACAAAGAGAAAAAAGCAGGTAAGCCAGCGAAAGCGTACCGCGAGATCTTCCAAGTTCTTAAAGAACTTAAGCAAGACGAGCTATAAGACTCATCACGCGATCAAAAAGGCCTAGCTTCTGCTAGGCCTTTTTCATATCTGCGTATTTACTACCAAACTGCATTGTAGGACACGTATTTTAGAACCAGGGGTTACTCACCGGCTCGGACAAAGGCAGCCAGTTCAGGCTGGGAATGCTGAGCAGTGAGCGCATCTATCGCATCCGCCACCAACACCTGTCCTTTAGCCACAAAGGCAAATTTATTAGCAATACTGCGAGCATCTCCCAAATGGTGAGTCACCATGATCACTGTAATATTGCGCTCAGCCGCGAGCTGCTTCACCAAGGCTAACATCTCTTCTCGCAACAAAGGGTCCAGCGCAGAGAATGGTTCGTCTAACAACCAAATAGGGTGTGGCTGTACAAAGCATCGAGCCAATGCGACACGCTGACGCTGTCCGCCAGAAAGATGCTCCGGCAATCGGTCAAGATACTGATCGACACCGACCTGCTCTGCCGCTTGTTGCACTTGCTGTTGCTGCTCTTTGGTTAATTTAAGACCTGGGTGCAGCCCTAAGCCGATATTTTCTCTAACCGTAAGGTGAGCAAACAAATTGTGCTCTTGGAATAACATAGCAAGTGGACGCTGGTAAGCATCCAAACCAACAAGCGATTGACCGGAGACCGAAATGACTCCTGATGAAGGTTCAATGAACCCCGCAATCAATGCCAACAATGTAGACTTACCTGCACCACTCGGCCCCATCAAGGCAATTACATCACCCTGTTCAGCCATAAAATCAAAATGAAACAGCTCCTGATGATAGTGGTAATCAACATCTTGCATCACTAACATTAGGCACCTCTCTGGTTAGATGTTCGAGTAAATAAGAATTCAATTAAACTAAAACTGCCAACGCTCAGAATCAGCAAGCTCACTGAAACCACGGCGGCAGCCTCCATCTGATAACTGCCTAGTAACTGGAATAGATACAAAGGGAGAGTTCTAAAATCGGCACTGCCAAACAGTGCAATGGCACTCAAATCCCCCATCGACAACATGAAACTTATCGAGAAGGCCTGCGCCATAGGTTTACGCAGCGCTCGCCACTCCACCAGCTTAAACCGGTGCCAACTTTTCATACCTAAACTCGCGCACAAATACTGATATTGCTGGGCAACGTGTAGCATCGGCTGAGCTAAATTTTTTATCACATACGGGAGCGCCATTAGGCTATTAACGGCAATCACAACAAAAAAGGCTAAGCTAAACACATCAGTGATTGAACGCAGCAACAAGAAGATTCCAGTGCTCACCACTAAGCCGGGAGTTACCAAAATAATGGTGCCAATAAGCTCAATCTTATCGGCGCGAAATGTCTTGTTTTGCAAGCGCCATGCTCGACTGGTCATCAAAATAGCCACTCCAACCAAAAGCGCAATCACACTCGCACTGAACGCTACTTTCAGTGAGTTAAATAGCGCTAGCCAAAACGGTTCACTGGTTAACACCGCCATCGCTTCACTGTTTAAGCCACCCACAATGACCATCAACAGTGGCGGTAAAACCAGTAATGAGGCTACGATGATCCAAAAGCTGTCCCAAGCTTTTGACCTATAGGTGTCCTTAACCAAAAACTTCGCTTCAGACAGTTGACCAACACTGACAGATACTGGCTTAGAAAGGCGTTGAATACTCACCGCTAATACACCACACAGTAGCATCTGCCAGATCGCTAACAGAGCACCAGCTTGAAGATCAAAATCAAATTTAATCGCTTGATAGATAGCAAGCTCGATAGTTGTCGACTTAGGACCGCCGCCCAATGCCATCACAGTCGCAAAACTGGTAAAGCAGAGCATAAAGACTAAACCACACACATGCGGTAGCTGTTGCTTAAGACGTGGCCATTCAACCCACTTAAATTTATCCCAGTGACTCATTCCAAGGTGTGCACATAACTTGTGTTGCTCCACTGGAACCGTGTCCAAGGCTTGTAACAACAATCGACTTGCATAGGGCAAATTGAAAAAGACATGCGCAAGCAAAATGCCATTCAATCCATAAATGGAGAATGGCAGCTCTACGTCAACAGCTTGAAGCAGTTTTGCTAGCCAACCACTGTTGCCATAGATAGCCAAAATACCAAAAACACCGACTAACACGGGCAGAACCAAGGTGGAAGCAAACAGTCTTAGCAGCAGAGAACGCCCTGGGAACTGGCGGCGAGATAAGGCATGAGCCACAGGAACTGCAAATACGACGCTCAATAACATGGATAGCGTCGCTTGGTAGAAACTGAATTTGGTAACGTGCCAATAGTACGGATCAGACCATACTTGGCTGATATCAAGAGAAGGGGCATTGCTAAGCAATGCCCCTACCGATGAAACCACAAAGGCAGTAATGGTCAATGCGACCCAGATACCCACCTTAGGTGTATTCTTTAACATAAAGAGTGATTGTCTCGATGTTTAGCCCCTAATTGAGATAGAGGCTTAATGCCCTAAGTCGGGCACTTAATTAAAAAGTCAGGGCGTTTTGCCACTCACGAATCCATGGCTTACGCTTCTCAGCCACTTCTTCAGAAGTAAAGCTCAGAGATTTCTTAGGCATCGTCAGTTGCTCAAACCCTTTTGGTAGCTCGACATCCGTCACTGGGTACATCCAGTTGCCCGTTGGCATCGCCGATTGGAATTCGTCACTTAGAATGAATGCCATAAACTCATCCGCTAGCTTCTCATTATCGCTGCCTTTCACTTTTGCTGCCACTTCCACTTGCGTGTAGTGACCTTCAGCAAAGTCAGCAGACGCGTACTTAGTGTCGCTTTCAGCGATGATGTGGTAAGCCGGTGAGGTCGTGTATGAAAGCACCATATCTGACTCGCCCTCAAGGAACATTGAGTAAGCCTCAGACCAGCCTTTGGTGACAGTAACGGTTTTCTTAGAAAGCTGTTTCCACGCTTGAGTTGCATCGTCGCCATAAACCGACTTCATCCACAACATCAGACCTTGGCCTGGTGTTGAAGTACGAGGATCTTGGTAAATCACCTTAAGATCATCACGCTGCTCAACCAACTCTTTCAAGCTCTTAGGTGGGTTTGATAGCTTTTCTGTGTTGTAGATAAAGGAGAAGTAACCGAAATCATAAGGAACAAAGGTGCTGTCGTCCCAGCCATTAGGTAGCACAACAGAAGAAGTATCGACGTTGTGTTCAGATAGTAGTCCTGTTTTCTTAGCTTCCGCCATTAGGTTTTGGTCAAGACCAAGCACAACATCGGCTTTGCTATTGCCCCCCTCTAGACGCAAGCGGTTAAGAATTGAAACACCGTCTTCCAGCGCAACAAAGTTCACGTCACAACCACATTTCTCTTCAAATGCTTTCTCGACAGCAGGACGCGGGCCCCAATCTGCAGCGAAAGAGTCATAGGTATAAACAGTTAGAGTATTATCGGACGCTAGTGCGGAAAAAGAAGCTGCTGTAGTAACAGCAAGAGTGGTTAATGCAAATTTCACTGGACGCTCTCCATGGTCTGAGCGGCACAGGCTTGAGGGAGGACAATGGAAAAGTACTGCCTAACTCAATTCCTACGCCAGCATTATCTGGTTCAGGTTTACGGGTCCCAAGTTGACACTTGATCTCAGCCGCCATTCATGATTTGAATGTTTAGCTCCCCGATGAGTGAGCAGAATTGTAATTGTATTTTAACCAATAAGCTACAAAGTTCGCCTTAATGGCGCTGATCGTAGCCCCATCTTGGTACTAACCCCTGCTCGATACCTAGGTGGTCAAGAATACGAGCCACCATGAAATCGACAAGGTCATCGATCGATTTTGGCTGATGATAGAAACCAGGAGCGGCGGGCATGATGGTCACTCCCATAGTCGAGAGTTTGTGCATATTTTCCAAGTGTAGCGTCGAGAATGGCGTCTCTCGAACCACTAACAATAATTGACCGCGCTCTTTCATGACCACATCCGCAGCGCGCTCAATCAAGTTATCTGACATACCGTGAGCAATAGATGCAACACTCCCTGCCGAGCATGGACAAACAACCATTTGCTTGGGTGCAGCAGAGCCTGAAGCAACAGGAGAAAACCAATCGTCTTTACCACACACAACCAAACGCTCAGGGTCACAATTTAGGTGTTTGACCAATGCCGCTTTGGCCGCATCGGGACCTGAAGGCAGTTTGAGATCATGTTCGGTCGCAAGCACCACTCTAGCGGCCGACGATATCAACAGGTACACCTGATAGTCAGCGGCGAGTAGGCACTCTAGTAAGCGCAAACCATATGGGGCACCAGAAGCGCCAGTGAATGCGAGGGTAATCGCTTTACTCTGTTTGGTCATGATCTCTTGTACTTCTTAAATCGATTAGAACGCGTGTATTTAACCTTTGGCCGCCAAACCATCAAGTAATTTCTGATGAATACCACCAAAACCACCATTGCTCATCACCAAAATTTGGTCACCAGGTTGTGCTTGCTCAACAATGCTCGTGACTAAGGCATCTAGGTCGTCACTGACAACAGCGGGCTGATGACAAGCGTCTGCGACATCTTTAACCGACCAATCAATGTTGTCTGGTTGGAATAAGAAAGTGCTGTCTGCTTTCTTCAATGAATCGGCAAGGGTTTCTTTGTGCACACCTCGTTTCATCGTAGCAGAGCGAGGCTCTAACACGGCGATAATTTTGTTGTTGCCGACCTTATTACGTAAGCCACCCAAAGTTAGTTCAATTGCAGTTGGGTGATGCGCAAAATCGTCGTACACCGTTACCCCAGCAACTTCCCCTTTTAGCTCTAAACGACGCTTGGTATTGATAAATTTCGCCAAAGACTCACATGCCAGATCGGGAGTCACGCCAACATGTCTTGCAGCAGCGATCGCCATCAAGGCATTATTGACGTTATGATCACCCACCAGCGGCCAATCAACCTTTCCGACACACTCACCTTGGAAGAACACGTTGAACTGCGAGCCATCTTTGACTAGCTTTTCCGCACGCCAATCCGCCTCTTCCCCAGCAAATTCCGTTTCACTCCAACAACCGCGAGACAATACATCCTCAAGAGCACGGTCTTGTTGAGGAGCGAAAATTCTCCCATTGCCTGGAACAGTACGAATCAGGTGGTGGAACTGGCGCTTAATCGCCTCAAGATCGTCGAAAATATCCGCATGATCAAACTCAAGATTGTTCATCACTAAAGTGCGAGGATGGTAATGAACAAACTTAGAACGCTTATCAAAAAAAGCACTGTCATACTCGTCAGCTTCAACAACAAAGAACATGCTTTCACCTAGGCGAGCAGAGATACCAAAGTTGCCCAACACCCCGCCGACTAAGAAGCCCGGCGCATAACCACAATCCTCTAAGATCCATGCCAGCATGCTAGCCGTAGTCGTTTTACCATGAGTCCCAGACACCGCTAGAACCCAGCGGTCATGCAGCAGGAACTCTTGTAGCCATTGAGGTCCCGAGGTGTATTTAAGGTTGTTATTTAGTACATATTCAACACAAGGATTGCCACGACTCATCGCATTGCCAATCACCACCAGATCAGGTCTTGGCTCTAGTTGGCTCGGGTCAAAACCTTCAATGATTTCGATGCCTTGCGACTCTAATAGTGTACTCATTGGCGGGTAAACATTGGCATCACAACCTGTCACTTTGTGACCTAATTGACGAGCTAACACCGCTGCACCACCCATAAAGGTGCCGCAAATTCCTAAGATATGAATATGCATATATCGCTTCCAAAAAACGGGGCAAAAAGACTGATTTCTTAATCAAGATTATGTGCATTTCTTATCATGAATCGCCCAACAAAAGCGAGCCACAATGCAAAACAAATTTAGTCGACATTCTAAGTGAGATCTGTGTCGCTTACTTCATTACCATTAAAAAGATCTAAAGCTTAGAATTTACGTAAGCGACTAGATGAATAATGCCCACTTAAGAGGCAGCCCAATAGCGCTTGAATCCCCCAATTATTCAGAGAAGTTTAAGGAAATAACATGTCTGAGATGCGCACCCTTGGTGAGTTCATTGTTGAGAAACAAAGTGACTTTCCCCATGCAAGTGGTGATCTATCATCCCTTTTATCGTCGATCCGTCTTGCTGCGAAAATCGTTAACCGAGAAATCAATAAAGCGGGTCTTGTCGACATTACTGGTGCTGTCGGCACCGACAACGTACAAGGTGAAGCACAACAGAAGCTTGATCTTTACGCGAATGACAAATTCAAAGCAGCTCTGGAAGCTCGTGACCAAGTATGTGGTGTAGCGAGTGAAGAGGAAGACGAAGCGGTAGCATTCAACAAAGAGTTGAACAAAAACGCTAAGTACGTGGTGCTAATGGACCCACTAGATGGTTCATCAAACATCGATGTGAACGTGTCTGTGGGTACGATCTTCTCTATCTACCGTCGTGTATCACCTATTGGTACGCCACCAACCCAAGAAGACTTCCTACAGCCTGGTAACAAGCAGGTTGCAGCGGGCTACGTAATCTACGGCTCTTCAACTATGCTGGTTTACACAACCGGTAATGGCGTGAACGGCTTTACTTACGACCCATCGCTAGGTACTTTCTGTCTTTCTCACGAAAACATGATGATCCCAGATGAAGGTAAGATCTACTCAATCAATGAAGGTAACTACATTCGTTTCCCAACGGGTGTGAAAAAGTACATTAAGTACTGCCAAGAGAATGAGCCTAGTGACAACCGTCCATACACTTCACGTTACATTGGTTCTCTGGTATCAGACTTCCACCGTAACCTGCTAAAAGGCGGTATCTACCTGTACCCGAGCACGCAAAGTCACCCGAACGGTAAACTGCGTCTTCTATATGAGTGCAACCCAATTGCCTTCATCATGGAGCAAGCAGGCGGCGTAGCTTCTGATGGTGTTCAGCGTATTATGGACATCAAGCCAACTGAACTACATCAGCGTGTACCATTCTTTGTTGGTTCAAAGAACATGGTAAACAAAGTAGAAGAGTTTCTTGAGCTAAACCGAGATGAAGCTTAAAGCTTAGTTTTCTCAGAGACTAAAAAGCCAGTACTCGCGTACTGGCTTTGTTGTATATAGACTTTGGCAAGGTCTAGCGAAGATCAATCTTCGACTGCGCACCACCTTCAAACTTAATACGGAACCACTTGTCGATATCATCACAAATACCATGGTACTGCTCACCCTTACGCCCCAATGATCTTGGGTTCTGAGAGCAATACTCTATTCGACCAGCCTCGTATCCCTTGTCATATGCAGCATAAAGTTCAGAATCAATTGGGGATGCTGCTGACTTAGATAACGTCGCTTCATCTTTTTTTGTGAATCCCTTCATCGCAGTTTGCTCACCAAACAGCTGCCAATCATCGACATTCGATGTAGATGGTGGAGATTGCGCACAACCGAAAAGCACGATAGAAAACACCAATACTAGATATTTCATAATTTCCTCCTACTAGAAAGACTCATTGAGACTCTAACTACTACGTCGGAACTATACTCCTGGCTCATACTTCAAACGCTTATTCTCGTTTACACCAGTCACCAGAAAGAATCTCTCGTTGCTCAGTTAAATCAAACTGATACAAATAAACCCACGCTAATCCAAATATAGTCTCAATTTGTTCACGACGGTACTCAATAGGTACATCTTCGAGCCGATCGAGCGAAGCCAAAACATCGTCGTTGACTATATAGACCTCCCCAACCACTTTTTTCTTTCCGAAAATCATGCCTGGATATCGACCTAAATCGTAAAGTGCAAATTGAGGCGGGGTTATCCAATCACCTAACTTCTTACTCTGCTTTAAAAAATGATGGTTATGTTGCCCTTTTCTCAGAGTCCCATACACAAACACCAGGTGTGACATCGCTAATCCCACTCCATCAAACAATTACTCAAACTCGAATTGATAGAGCAGGTCTACCGCGCTGTCTACACCAGAAACCGCTTCTACGTACAAGTCCTGCATCAAACGATAACGCACTGTGAATTCCCCCAGAGAATCGAAGATACCAACACCGTATTTCACTTGTAAGCCTGGAAGAATGTAGCCGCTTACCGTGACTTGTGAGTCTTCGCCTGAGCCTGCGGTATCAAGTTGAAGGTCTTGAACACCAAAGGCCTCACCAATCTCTCCCACCACTTTACCGCTTTTAGCTAAACTCAGGCCGATTAAGGTCGTAGTCATCGAGCCACTGCCCGCTTCACCATCGATATCTTGTCCACGAAGTAGATACGACAATGCGTTAGCTTGTGGCATCGAAGGATCGGAGTAAATGTCAATTTTTGGCTCCGTTGCTGGGCCTGTCACTCGAACCCCCGCCGTCACGTCATCTTGTGTATTGTCAGGATTTCGAATCGCATTGATCGCGACATAAGGCTGATCTGGTGGACCATTCATTAAGATCTTACCCTCTTTGATGATCAGATCCTGTCCAAATGATTGATATGTACCATCAACGATGTTGACCTCACCGGTAATAAACGGTCCCTGGTCTCGTTGCGCGACATTCAGCTTACCCACTAGGTCACCCTCTAGACCAAATGCAGACAATTTAAAGTCATCACCAATCGAGATATTAATATTGGTTTCTACATTAAACGGAACTTTAGTTTCGCCTTCAGGTTGCAGATCTTTATTGAGAATCACCTGATCAGAAGAGACACCAACGGCACTCGGTGGTAGCTCTTCAACAACAATACGTCCCCAAGGCAGTGAAATATCACCCGTGATACGCGCAAGCTTTGGAGAGATATCTATCGTCATATCAGGCACAACTTTCACTTTGACCATTGGCGGTACATCGACCATCAAGTCATCGGCAAACACTCGCACCTGAGTGCTCCATGCTTCAAGATCTTGCCATTGCCCTTTACCTTCAACGTCCAATTGACCATCAGGGGTAACAATCGCAGCATCGAGATTGGCACTGTATCCATCGAAGTCGAGTCCAATACGACCGTCTTTGATATCCACAGGCGTGATATCTCCCTTAACTTGCATGTCATCTACCATAAATGAGCCGAAGACTTGCGGGTGCATCAGCGAGCCTTTTACCTTGAGGTCACTCGACAAGTGGGCTTGCAACAAGCTGTATTCACCTAACAGTGGTGCAAGAAAATCCAGATGGAACGTACTGAGCTGCAGCGCCGCCTCAACTTGCTTGTCTTCAACAACTACATCAGGAAGAACCAAAGAGCCAGTCAGGTCTCCGTTATCAGTTACGTCAAGTAGCCAATCTGCCTCAAGTCGATTGTCTTTTAGCTTGGCGTTTACTTTAATGCTCTCCCAACCTAATGTGATCGACTCTCCCGCATCTTGAATGACTTGCCCTTTCGGCAGTTCAATTTGAGCACTAACTTCAGGTGCCAGTTTCTCATCCCATTTAGCCTCAGCTTGCACATTAACTGAGCCTGTTAGCTGTGTTGCCTTAGGGATAAACTGTTTAACCTGTTCAAAGTCAAAATCAGTAATCGCAAGCTTGGCCGTACCAGATTTACCCGCTCGAATATCTTCGGTCAGACAGACACTTGAATCAGCTTGCAACCAACAGTGTGCAGCAACATCCGCAAACTGCTTATCGATATCCGCAGTGATAGCCACGGGCTTCTCAAGTCGCCATGGCCCCTGCTCCGTTGAAAGCGTCACGCGCTCAAGTGCACCTTTCCAAACCATTGATGGCTTCTGAACCAATTCGCCTGAGATAGCGAGGCTGGTTGATACGATGTCGGAAACAACATCCAGAGTGAGCTTGTGACTCTTCTCACCACCATCCACTTTTAACTCAACACTTTCCACCTTCTGTTCTTGGTAGCTGATGCCATTCGCTTTAAGCACAATATCTGCTTGAGGTGCTGGCAACGGCGTTACAGAGCCATTCAGAGCTAAACTGTCCAGTGTTGCTTCGTCTTTCCATTTAACGCTATTAATGTTCAGGCCTAAATCGACATTTGGCTCTTTCATAGGCCCTGATAGCGCGATATCACCAACCAACGTACCTCTCAAATCAGGAACACTTTTCACCAGCTCTGGAAAATCAATAGCAACATCCATATCCCATTGCTTATCCAGCTTACCAACCACATTAATCGCGTTGACACCGTGCGATAGGCGCAGCCCTGAAGTTTCAACACTCGGTTCTCCGGAGGCTGTTTTATCTGACGCAGAGAGCTGACCTTTAATGTTGAGTGGGTACTCTCTTAAGATGCCATCGATATCTAAAGTTGGTAGTTCCACTTGCCAACCACCAACCTCAGTTAAGCTGCCAGATGTCTTGAGGTTGCCACTGATATCCCCTTCAGCCTCTGGCCATTGCAATCCAGGTTGAATATGCTGCAAACCAATGTCAGCCTGCCAGTTCACTAGCTCTTTCCAGTTGGCCTTAACTGCACCAGTGACATGCCCGCCCAATGTCGCAATATCAAGGCGCTGTAAGTCAATATGCTCAGTGCTACCTGCACCTTCAACATCAAGACTGATATCTGGGATATCTTTACCCTTGGCGTTAGCATCTAGGTTTAGCTGAAAACCTTCCAATGAACCGTTGGTTTTTAACTGTTTAATGGCAACCTGATAGTCACTATTGCCCTTCAATGGCCATTGCGCTTTGCCGTCATTCAATTCGAGGTCAAAAGGCAGTGTTGGCTCTAAAGGTTTAAGTTCGCCAGATAGCTTAGCTTCAATCAACTCTGATAACGTGGCATCCAGCGTTAGCTCTTCCACACTGCCTTTCGCTGATAATTGAAGCTTCTGCCCTGCCACGTCGGTCTCTTTAACTAGGGCTGAGAGGTCAAGTTCAAGAGGGTACCCTCCTTTCAGCTGCACCTTTGCTTCAAGGTCTGCCTCAGCCTGTGGCATATCCAGCTCAAGTGCTTGTACATCGACATCATGCTCACCCACTTTCGCTTCAAGTCCTAGGTGATTTACGATGATTGGCGTCTCTTGTTCAAGTTTAAAGCGATTCAAATCAAAGCGTTCAAGAGCGACCGTCAACGGAATCCATACTTCTGGTAAAACAATCGCTTCAGCTTCCTTAGCCGTTTCCGGTTTTGCATCCTCTTCAACCGAAGGCTCTGTTTCAGCGAGCTTAACGGTAAGGTCATCGAATACGGTAGGGGAGATAGTTAACACGTCCCCCTTCATATTCATCGCGGTTGAAAAACGTTGCCAATCAATCTTGTTTCCCAGAATATCGAGAGAGATATCGTCAAAATTCACACGATTAAGAGTGATAGGTAATGGCGTCGAGATAGAGGTTAACGGTGCTGTTGGTTCTGCTTCTTCCTCTGCAGGCGGTGGAAGTTCAGTAAAGGCGAAATCGAGCCCTTGTAGAGTCAGCTCATCAACACAAACTTGAGGGTCCAACAGACATCTTGGATTGATCGCCAACTCAATCTTGTCGAGCTGAGTGTTGATGTGCAGGCTTTCATCGACAAATTGAACGTTGTGAAGGCTAAAACGAGGGAAAAGCGCCCCTTTAGTACTCTCAACTTTGAGTTGTGGTAAAGCCTTTTCGGCTCCCCAAAGTACGGCATTTAAACCCGGGTTGGTGAATAGAGCGAGACCAACTAAGGTCAGAACTAGCAGCAAAATAGAGACGATAGAGATCGAAGTCCATTTGAAAATTTTGCCAATCACTTTAATCATAACTCAGGCCCTAAAGTGAAGTGTATTTGGAATTCATCACCCGGATCGGCATCCAAGCCCCAAGCAAAGTCGAGACTCACAGGCCCTACCGGAGATGCCCAACGAATACCAACACCGGTACCCGCTTTTAAATCAGGCGTATCATTAAAGGCGTCACCAATGTCATAAAACATCGCCCCCCACCAGTTGCCATAAAGGCGATATTGGTACTCAAAACTCGCTGTGGTCATAAACTTCGCACCAGTTAGAGCGTTGCTCTCATCTACGGGGGAGATAGACTCATAGCCGTAACCACGAAGGCTATTATCACCACCCACAAAGAATCGCAGAGATGGAGATAGCTTTTCAAATTCATCCGCAAAGTTAGCACCATATTCTAAGCGCGTTAGACCGCGATGGTTTTCGCCAAGGCTACGAATCCAAGCCGTCCTGCCCTGAAAACGAATCACCTTAGTTTCAGAAAGCAGCGAATCATCCCCTGCTTCCAGCATAATGGTTTGCTTATCACCCCACATCGGCATCGCACCACCGCGAGTACGCGTACGAGAAAAAGAGATACCCGGCAGTACAAACTGCGCGACATCATCTTGAAGGCCCTGTTCATAGTTCTCTAATAAATAACGAACGAATACAGTGCGCTGCCAACCGTTATCTAAACGCCAAAAACGCTCAAGTTTCAGGTTGGACTCCAGGCTCTTGGTATCTCGATTGTCAACATTCTTCATACCGTAAGTAACTTGATAGTAGTCATTGAGTACGTCATCAAGCGGTATTCTGTAGCTGGCAGTAATGGTCTGCTCTGGCTTCGAGATAGAGAGGCTGCTATTGAAGCTGTGACCGCTGCTATTTACCCACGGTTTTTTCCACTTCAGGCTGCCTTTAACCCCTAGGTCGGTAGAGACACCTATACCGGTTTCGAGCTGATTTCGAGCCTGAGGCGCTAAGCTCACCTTCATTGGTATTTCACGACCGTTACCCAATTCGGCAAGGTCGGGTTCAACAAACACGGAAGAGAACCAATCGGTATTAGATAAGTTCTGATTGTATTCACCGACCTTGGCGATCTCATAAGGCTGACCTTGCTCAAACGGCTTCAATGACTGAACCTTATCCTCTTCAATCTGACTGCCTGTTACGGTCGTTTCACCAAAGTGATAACGAATACCGCTGTCATAATGTAAACGAACATAAGCGCGGTTAAGTTCAGGGGCAACCTCAAGACGACTCAGTTCGTAATTGCCATCAAAGTAACCCTTGGCTAACCCTAGGTTGCGCATTGATGATTTAAGCGAGTCGTAGTGGCTATGATTCAACACCTTGCCTTTTTGAAGGTTACTTTTTGCAACTAATGCTAAGAAGTCAGGATCGTTTTCCGCTTCTCCGGAGATAACGATATCAGAGGTGTAGATAACAACAGGCTCACCAGGCTTAACGTTCACTAAGAGTTCGCTGTCATCTTCAGAAGGCGTAAAGGTGATTTCAGGGTGGTAATAACCCAAAGCATTTACTGCTTCTTTGATCATTGATTCTAAACGAGACTGAAAACGCAAAGATACAGAATACTCTTCTTCCGGGATAGCGCTCAGGTAGGCATCGACATTATCTTCAAGCGCCCCATCCAGTCCCTCAATTTCAAGAGAGACATCGGCAAAGGCAAAGCTTGAGGAGAGCAAGGTGCCAATCAGAACTGGTAAAGTTTTTCTTATCATGATTAATTGGGAGAAGTTATCAATACGTTAAGAATCAAAGGGAGATCATACCGCTAATTCAATAGCGCGTCTGTAATAATTCAAGCAATAAAACGGTCTAATTTAAAGAGTTACTCGTATATTTAAAGACAGTTAACGCGTATAGATACCTCTAAAAGGAACATAGCAATGCTCAATAAACAACAAATGGTTTCTGAAGAAACAGCCTTGCCTGGGAACTCATACCCGATCACAGTCTCAGAACCACATTTCGTGAATCAAAGTGATCTGCTTGCTCCACCCACTTCAGGGCAACAAGAGATACTGCTTGGCCTTGGATGTTTTTGGGGGGCTGAGCGCTTGTTTTGGCAACTTGAAGGGGTCGTTTCAACCTCTGTAGGGTATGCTGGCGGCTTCACTCATAACCCGACATACCAACAAGTATGTACAGGTCAAACAGGTCATACGGAAGTCGTGCGTGTGGTCTTTGACCCAAGTATCTTACCTCTTGAAGCACTGCTTAAAACTTTCTGGGAAAGTCATGACCCAACCCAAGGCATGCGTCAAGGAAATGATCTCGGCACTCAATACCGCTCTGCGATCTACACCTTTAGCAACGAACAGCAATCCATTGCTGAATCTTCAAAGCAGAGCTATCAACAAGCGATGCAAGCTGCGCGAGGTTCAGAGATCACAACGGAGGTACTGCCAGCTGGTGAGTACTTCTATGCCGAAGATTACCACCAACAATATCTTGCTAAAAATCCAAACGGTTATTGCGGATTGGGCGGAACTGGGGTCTGCTTCCCACCTCAGTAAATAAATCATTAACCGATACAAACAAAAAAGGGCTTTGATACATCAAGCCCTTTCATTCCAACCATTGAAATCAATGTGTACTACATCGACATGCAAGCGATGGTGCCATTCACTTCTTTAAATACATTAAGCTTTTTTTGATCCGTCACTTCAGGAAGAAGGACTTTTCCTTGGTCGAATCTGAATTCACCGATACCTTCGATGCTGAATTGACCTTTGAACAGGACTTTAACGAAACGCGCCACTTGACGAGGGCGGTAAGTAGAAAACTCACGTAGCATAGACAACCTCAATTCCTTTGAGTACAACAGTTTGTGATCAGCTCTTCACTTTTGAGCAAAGCACAAATAACAGCCATTTCCGTTGGCTGACAGCAAGAAAACCTGTCGATTCCCTTGATATAGTTGCATTATACCCTTTAGTAACAACTCCGCAACACCTTTCAACGACGTACGATAAAAAAGTAAGCGAGGCATTTTATTTATTTCATATTATACTTCGAGGGCAAACCAACAAGCGGAACAAAAATATAATGAAAAACAAAACTCTACTGGCTTTATTAGCCGCAGCCTCTCCAATCTTCGCCAATGCTCACAACCTATCAGTCGGCGAAACCCTACCACCAGTTAGCGTCACTGCTCACGGTGAAATCACTCTAAATGACGGTTCAACAGGCTATCAAGCTTGGGCAACCACAGACATGTTGGGTAAAGTTCGCGTTGTTCAAGCGATTGCCGGACGCAGCAGCTCTAAAGAGCTCAACGCACCTCTAATGGCAGCAATTACCGCGTCTAAATTCCCAGAAGATGCATACCAAACCACGACCATCATCAACCAAGATGATGCGATTTGGGGTACTGGATCTTTTGTAAAATCTTCAGCTGAGAGCAGCAAGGAAGAGTTTCCTTGGTCTTCAATGGTACTGGATGAAGAAGGTACCGCGGCATCGGCCTGGGCTCTAAAAGAAGAGAGCTCTGCAATTATCGTCCAAGACAAACAAGGTAAGGTCCTGTTTGTAAAAGAAGGGGCGTTAAACGAAACCGAAGTCTCTGAAGTTATTCAACTTATTAAAGCAAATCTTTAATAATAATTACTCTCTTTTACGAGATTTCTTGAAAGGACGTTGTTATATTATAACAACGTCCTTTTTCTTTTTTGGTTTAATTCATCATGATCTGGCGAGCCCACTCACTCACAATTAGACGTTCCGTCCTGTGCATGCTCGGGTTAATGATCATGTTGTCGTGGTCCGTGGCGCACCACATCGTAGATGCCGATCCGGAACATCACGCTCATCATCAATGTGAACTGTTTTCAGCCAGTCAGTTGGGGTTCGCGCACGATTTACCACAACTTCCTGAATTAAATATCGATTTCATTGTCCTATCCAATGAACCAGCTCGTAAGCTACAAAGACTGTACTTTGCTTATCTCGCCCGTTCACCACCCATGAAGATAACTTAATCATTTAATCTGTTTTTAATTTATCTTTTTATTTAGGAATACCCAATGAAACCTTCTATTTTAGCCGTTGTTATCGGCATGACAGTATCTGCTACAGCTATCGCTGAGGATCACTTTCGCTCTCATGATGCTCACGTTCACGGAGAGGTTGAAGTCAATATCGCTCAAGACGGCCAAGAGCTTTTGGTTGAAGTAACCGCTCCGGGTGCAGACGTTGTTGGTTTTGAGCACGCTCCGCAAACACCAGAGCAAGTGGCGGCACTAGAAAAAGCGACAGCACTACTGAACCAACCGAGCAAGCTATTCGCGTTTGAAGGCGCGGATTGTACGCTAGAGTACAAGTCTGTGACTCATACTTTGGGTGAAGATGATCATGAAGGCCATGACCACGACCATGAAGGTCACGATCACGACAAACACGATCATCATGACCACGAAGGTCACGACCATGATAAACACGATCATCATGACCACGAAGGTCACGACCATGACAAACACGATCATGATGGCCACGAAGGTCACGACCATGACAAGCACGATCATGATGACCACAAAGGCCACGACCATGACAAGCACGATCATGATGACCACAAAGGCCACGACCATGACAAACACGATCATCATGACCACGACCATGCTGCAGGTGGACACGGTGAGTTCACAATCGAATACCACTACCAATGTTCAAACGTGGCTAAGCTAGACACAGTTGAAACACAATGGTTCTCTAACTTTGCCAATACAGAGTCTATTACTGTGAACCTATTAACGGATCGCGCGCAGACTCAACAGAAGCTAACGCCAAGCAACACTAGCTTCCGTTTCTAATATTTCATTGATATAGAAACACAACGTACAGCAGCCAAGTGAGCACTCACTTGGCTGCCTTGCTCTCATAGAAACAGAGTCGCTCAAATAGTGATTCATAGAGCAATTCCCTAGAATATCGATTTAAGCAAAACCGCTTAGCGAGTAGGAGCTTATATGTCCTTTGACCAATCATCGCTTGTCGTTAAATTGGAAAACGTCAGTTTCCGTTGGAAGCCTGACCTTCCACCAACGCTCGAAATACCCTCTCTTCATATCCATGCCAAAGAGCATCTTTTTATTAAAGGGCCGAGTGGTTGTGGCAAATCGACACTACTAGGGTTGTTAACGGGGATAAATCAAGCACAACAAGGTGAAGTTTCTATCTTGGGTCAAGACCTTAACCAACTATCGCCACGTCAACGCGACAAGTTTAGAGCCGACCATATAGGCTATATCTTCCAACAATTTAACCTGCTGCCATACCTATCAGTGACGGACAACGTGACCCTACCTTGTCAGTTTTCCAACATCAGAAAACAGAATGTCACCCAAGGTAGCCACGACTTAAAAGCCACGGCCGAAACACTTCTCCAGAGACTAAAGCTGGCTGAAGCCCTAATGAACAAACCGGTCACCGAACTCAGCATAGGTCAACAACAGCGAGTCGCGGCCGCAAGAGCTTTAATGGGCCAGCCACAAATCATTATTGCCGATGAACCAACATCCGCACTCGACCATGACAACAGAGAAGCTTTCATTGAACTGCTGCTTGAGCAGGCTGACCAAGCCAACTCCACGCTGATCTTTGTGAGTCATGACCCAACGCTAGAAAAGCTGTTCACTCGCAGCATCGACCTCACGACCGTTAACCAAGCGAAGGCTATCGTATGAAAGTAATCACTCACTTAGCGCTCAAAAGTGTACTCAACCGTAAGGCCACAGCCATTCTTACGATTCTAACCGTTGCGGTTTCCGTCATTCTTCTGCTTGGTGTAGAACGTGTGCGCACAGAGGCAAAAAGCAGCTTCGCCAATACCATTTCTGGAACCGACCTGATTGTCGGTGGTCGTTCAGGGCAAGTGAACCTACTGCTCTATTCTGTGTTCAGAATCGGCAACGCAACCAATAACATCGACTGGAAAAGCTACCAAGAATTCAGCCAGCATAAAGCAGTAAAATGGGCGATTCCAATCTCTCTGGGTGACTCGCACAAAGGCTTCCGTGTGATGGGCACCAACCACAGCTACTTTGAGCACTATCGCTATGGAAGTAAGCAACCACTTACTCTCCAAGAAGGGCGTGAGTTTAATGAGCTGTTTGATGTGGTGATCGGTGCGGATGTAGCAAAACAACTCGACTATGAGATTGGTGATCAAATCATCCTAGCGCATGGTATTAGTGATGTGGCATTCAGCCGCCACGACAACTTGCCATTTACGATCGTCGGTATCATTGCGCCAACAGGAACACCAGTAGATAAAACGGTGCACGTATCACTCGAGGCTATCGAGGCCATTCACGTTGGTTGGGAATCTGGAGCCAATCTCGGTCATACGCCGGATGCCGAAGCACTGAAAACCTACGACTTCCAGCCAAAACAGATCACAGCAATGATGCTGGGCCTGAACTCAAAGATTCAGACATTCGCACTGCAACGCGAAATCAATACCTACCGACAAGAGCCTTTGAGCGCGATCATGCCAGGCATTGCACTGCATGAATTGTGGGGCATGATGGCAGTTGCTGAGCAAGCACTGCTAGTCGTATCTGGCTTTGTCGTTGTGGCAGGTCTACTCGGGATGCTCAGCAGTCTACTGACTAGCTTACAAGAGCGTCGTAGAGAGATGGCTATCCTACGAGCGATGGGCGCGAGACCAAGACACGTATTCGGTTTATTGATCAGTGAAGCCAGTGCGCTTACTTTCCTTGGTATTACGTTAGGCGTCGGATTGCTCTTTGGTTTAATTGCAGTAGTTGCTCCTATCGTGCAACAAAGTTATGGTATCAACATATCAATATCCGCAATCACCCCACATGAGTGGAAACTCATTATGATGGTTCAAATTGCTGGAATTATCATTGGCTTTATTCCCGCATTCCGCGCGTATCGTCAATCACTTGCTGATGGCATGACCATTCGAATTTAATATAGGAACACATTATGCAGCACAAACTCTTGCTGATCCTTGGGTTGCTTCTGTTTCCGTTTGCGACAACCGCATACGCAGAAGCACCATCAACCGAGGAATCAGTCCTTACTTTGGAATGGATCGACCTAATTCCAGAATCGGAACGCGCTCAGCTCGATCCCTTCGGCATGCCAACCGTCGATCACAGCCAAGAGAACCCTCAGCAATCTAAGCTTGGTGCTATCCGCCCAGAGCTGAATGGAAGCAAAGTAAAAATTCCTGGTTTTGTTATCCCTCTAGAAGGGGATGAGAATATGATCACTGAGTTTCTACTGGTGCCATATTTCGGGGCATGTATTCACGTACCGCCGCCGCCACCTAACCAGATCATCTATGTGAAATTTCCAAAAGGCGCACCGATCCAACAACTGTGGGATGTTATCTATCTAGTGGGAACACTGAAAACAGAGACCATTACGCACGACTTGGCGCAGACTGGCTATCTTATTGAAGGGGTAGCAATCGAAGAATACGACGATATGTAGGGATATCGTTCTAACGAATATGAAGATGGTAGCTCACTTGGGCTGCCATTTTTTATAGGCAACATTTATAAGCTAGGTTCTATAAGCAACTGGTGTTATAACAATTTTCTAACGATGAAATATCGCTAGGTTACGCAATATATTTAGACAGATACGCTAGAATAGCGACATAGCTAACGAGTAATAGCCCAATTGCCAGCTGTTTTTTCAGCTTATTATCATTCACCTGATTCATAACTCCTCCTTGGATTACACAACAAATTTAACATTTTATTATCATCATAAAAAGTAAATTTTGTTTAATCCTTCAACTTTATTCGTAATATTGAAGTTACTCGCCTCTTTCTGAGCCTAAAACGATTTTGACTAGGCGCACCCATCCGAACAAATTTAGTCTCGAAAGATCGACAGCCCCTAGTCACAAGTTCCATAAAGAGTTACATTTTAACCAGTTACATTTCTGTCTTAAGGTTTGTAGGTATCGCTATGTCTGACTCGCAACAGCCCGTGATCATTGAACATGTGAATGACACTGCTCCAAAGCAAGAGAAAAAGCCCCATATTGCCGACAGCGCCAGTCGAATGCTCAATATCGCCCAGAACTTTGGTTTGGATGCACTGCTTAGCCCAGAAAGTAAAACATCTGATAAAGCAGAGAAATCACTGATAGAACGGGCACTGCTGCGAGAGAAAAAGCGCAAAGAGCTGCGTCAGAAGAACCTTGAGCAGATTCTGAAACTGGCACATATGTCCTGCAAAGATGAAGCGGCTGGCGATCCTGATCAAGATTGGCTGTATCGGTTCTTCGATATGGCTCAAGAGATCCACAACAGCTCGATGCAGAGGCTGTGGGCTCAAGTGTTAAAGAGAGAGGTAACTAACCCGGGGTCGACCTCAATGAAGGCGCTGCAAATCCTGCAAGATATGACCCCTAAAGAGGCGTTAACTCTGCAGCGTGCTGCTTCATTAGCGTGTAGCTTTGGCAGTGACAATAGCCGCAAGCTGCTCCTCGGCTTCAAAACCCAGGCAGGCTTATTCAGTTTTGGGAAAAGAACGGGCGCTAGCACCATCAACTTAGGCAGTCATAACCTGCCCTATTCAAGCTTATTGCATCTTATTGAGCTAGGTATTCTGCATGGAACGGAGTTGGAATCGGGAGAGATCGATTTCGATCCAGCACTCAATCTCACCTACCAAGGTAAACAGATGGCAATTACACCGCTCTCAAAAGGAGTGAAGTTGGTCTACTATCGCTTCAGTCCAACGGGTAATGAATTGTGTGTTTTACTCGGAAACAAGCCAAACAGTGCTTACTATGACCAGCTCATTGCTCTGCTCAGTCAGAAGTTTACGGTGCAAGCCGAAGCAAAACCTGGCAGCGTAAATCACACCGTATAAAACAATATAGTCTTATAAAACAACATAACCTTGGCGATAACCAAGGCTATATAGAGTTAGTTGACGATAATTTCGTGTTAATTAGCAATAATCTTGCGGGCTTCTAACGCTTCAATACACTGTTCAACAAGTTCATCCAATGTCTTATCGCCAGCAGGAAGATCGATTTCTGGCGTCTCAGGCGCCTCATACACCGAGCTGATACCAGTGAAATTAGGGATCTCCCCTGCTCGCGCTTTCTTATAAAGCCCTTTAGGGTCACGCTGCTCACACACCTCGATTGGTGTGTTCACGTACACCTCTAAAAACTCACCATCTGGTAGTAGATTTCGTACCAACTCACGCTCCGCTTTATGAGGAGAGATGAAAGCAGAAAGTACGATAAGACCAGCATCGGCCATCAGCTTAGCAAGCTCACCAATACGACGAATGTTCTCACGGCGATCTTGCTCAGAAAAGCCGAGATCGCTACACAATCCATGTCGAACATTATCGCCATCCAGAAGATATGTATGGTAACCCAGTTGCGCCAAGCGTGTTTCTAACGCGCCAGCAACCGTTGATTTACCTGAACCCGATAACCCCGTAAACCACAATACCGCTGGTTTTTGTGACTTGAGTTGAGAGCGAAAGGCTTTATCAACAGAATGCTCATGCCACACGATATTTTCGTCTTTCGGTTTCACTGCAGTGGTCATAATTAGTCCTTTAAATAAACAGCATTAAAATGGGAAAAAGTAAGGGATTAGCGTGAGTACAAGCCCCGAGTAAACAATAGAAATCGGAATACCGATACGTAGATAATCTGTCAGGTGGTAGTTGCCCACGCTATACACTAATAAATTGGTTTGATAGCCATAAGGGGAGATGAAACTCGCACTCGCTCCAAACAGAACCGCCATAATAAATGGCATAGGATCAACACCATAGCCAACTGCCATGCTGTAGCCGATAGGAAAAGAGAGTGCAGCCGCGGCATTGTTTGTCACTAGCTCAGTCAAAACTAAGGTCATCAAATAGGTCGCTACCAGCGCGCCAAACACACCCCAACCATTAAAAGCTTCAATAAACATCAGCCCCATCTGCTCTGACAAACCTGATGAGATCATCAATTGTGCAATCGACAATGCTGAACCAACGATCACCACAATATCAACTGGGAAACGACGTCTTAGCTCGTTCAGCTGTACCACTCCAAACGCAACCAACAGTAATAGAAAACCTGCTAACCCTTTGATGATCGGCAGCATGTTGGCCAACGCTAAGCCAATTACAGCGGCAAATCCGAGTAAAACCAAGGCTGATTTATCCGCATCCAGTTTAGCGCTCGAGTCCAAATCATTCATCAACACAAACTCTTTACTGTGTTGCTGACGCTGCTCTTCAAAGCGTTTGCCCGGTACTAGCACTAACGTATCACCCGCCGTTAACGTGATGTTTCCCAACCCACCTTCAAGGCGTTCATGGCCACGGCGAATCGCTACTACTACCGCGTCAAAACGGTCTCTAAACTGGCTGGTTTTCAATGTCTTATTGCACACACTCGCCGATGAACTTACCACTACTTCAACAAAGTTCTGACCATTAAGGTGATGTTGTCCAAACAGTGTTAGTCCTTGGATCTCTTGCAGAGTTGCAACACTCTCGACATCGCCACAAAACAAAAGGCGATCGCGTGCTTGTAGCACGAAGTCTGGGTCAATTGAAGCCGTTGTCTTACCATCACGAATCACTTCCGCAAGAAACAGCTTACGAAGTGCTCTAAGGTTATTTTCACTTACGCTACGTCCCACCAGCGGTGAACCGGGTTCAACGCGAGCCTCCAAGAAATAAGGCAATTCATCTTGTGAACCATCATCGTAACTAGGTAGGAAGTAACTCAGTGGGATCAAGATCAACACACCACCGACCAGTACCGCCAAACCGATCAACGTCGGCGTAAAGAAGTTCAAACTCGGTAAGCCTGCATCTTCAACAAAACTGTTGATGATCAAGTTGGTTGAGGTGCCGATCAATGTCAGGGTTCCACCCAAAATCGCAGCGTACGATAGTGGAATCAGTAACTTAGAAGGAGCATGTTGTTGATTGCGTTTGATCGCACCGATCAACGACACGACAACAGCAGTATTATTGGTAAAAGAAGAAAGTAGCGCTGTGGAAACACCCAACTTTGCCACCACTGTACCAAGCCGACCTTCTGAAATATTTCGGCTTACCCAGCTGATTAAGCGAGTTTTCTCCAACGCACTTGAAGCGAGAATTAGCAACACTAAAGTGAGTAGTGAAGAGTTAGTGAAGTTGCCTGCCAGACTAGATACATCAATCATTCCAGCCATAAACGCAATAAAAGCTGCACCAGCAAAAATAAAGCTCGGCTTAATACGCGTCGTTAGAAGGCAAGTTACGATGCCAAGCAATAGCGCTAATACAAATCCTTGTTGCCACATATACCTGTCCTTGTATGGCGAGAGCCGAAGCTCCCGCCTATTGCTTTACATCGAGACTTAATTATTTAAGTAATTGACTGATATCTTTGGCATCCCAGTGCGGGAAGTGCTTACGAACCAGAGCATTAAACTCGATTTCAAACGCTGAGAAGTCACCGACTTTTTGCTCAACAGAATCTAAACGTTCACGGATTAGACCTGCACCAACAGTGACATTGGTTAGACGGTCAATCACGATAAAGCCACCGGTATCCGCACTATCACGGTATTTATCCAGTGCCACAGTCTCATTCAGTGACCACTCACATAGACCGATACCATTGAGAGGCAGCTCTGATGCTTCATGAGTCGCAAGATTGTTGATGTCATATTGATGACGAACAGCCGTCACTTGGCCAACCGTCTTCTTGCCAGCGATTTTGATATCGTACTCACGACCTGGTTGCAGAGCCTGCTCCGTCATCCATACCACGTCCGCCAGAATGTGATTGGTAGATGCGACTTCTGCATTCTCAAGCACAATCAAATCACCACGACTGATGTCGATTTCGTCTTCAAGCGTCAAAGTCACAGCAAGACCAGCCTGCGCCGACTCTAGGTCGCCATCAAAAGTAACAATGCGTGCCACTTTCGAGGTTTTACCTGAAGGAAGTGCCTTGATTTCATCACCTACTTTTACGCTGCCAGAAGCAATCGTGCCGGCAAAACCGCGAAAATCTAGATTTGGACGATTCACGTATTGAACAGGGAAACGGAACTCGCCTGCTGAGCGTTTCTGGTCGATATCAACGTTCTCAAGCACTTCAAGTAGCGATGGACCTTCAAACCAAGCCAGCTCTTTACTCGCCGCTGCAACGTTGGCACCTTCTAACGCTGAAACCGGTAGGATCTGAATGTTAGTTTCACCCTCTAGGTTTTCCGCAAACTCTAGGTATTCATCGCGAATCTCTTCAAAGCGATCTTGTGAATATTCCACGAGATCCATCTTGTTAACCGCAACCACAAAGTGCTTCAAACCCAGCAAGTTAGAAATGAACGAGTGACGACGAGTTTGATCCAGCACGCCTTTACGCGCATCAATCAAGATCACCGCAAGATCACAAGTCGAGGCACCGGTTGCCATGTTACGCGTGTACTGCTCATGCCCTGGGGTATCCGCAATAATGAACTTACGTTTTTGAGTCGAGAAATAACGGTAAGCTACATCAATGGTGATGCCTTGCTCACGCTCAGCTTGCAGGCCATCAACAAGTAGTGCTAGGTCAGGCTTCTCACCTGTTGTACCTACACGTTGGCTATCGTTATGAACCGCTGCCAATTGATCTTCATATATCTGTTGGGTGTCATGGAGTAAGCGACCGATTAAAGTACTCTTACCGTCATCAACCGAACCACAAGTTAGGAATCTAAGCATCGATTTATGTTGGTGCTGACTTAGGTAACCTTCGATCCCAAGTTCAGCCAATTCAGCTTCTACTGCACTATTCATTTTTCTTTCCTTAGATCCTTAGAAATAACCTTGACGCTTTTTCAGCTCCATTGAACCCGATTGATCGTGGTCGATCGCTCGCCCTTGACGCTCACTGGATGTCGCCACCAGCATCTCTTCAATGATGCCTGTTAATGTATTGGCTTCAGATTCAATTGCCCCTGTCAGTGGGTAGCAACCGAGAGTACGGAAACGCACACTCTTCTCTTCAATCACCTCACCTTCTTGCAACTCCATACGGTCGTCATCAACCATAATCAGCATGCCATCACGCTCAACAACTGGGCGCTTCTCTGAAAGGTAAAGCGGTACAATCTCGATATTTTCTAGGTAGATGTATTGCCAGATATCCAGTTCGGTCCAGTTTGAAAGCGGGAATACACGAATGCTCTCACCTTTGTTTACCTGACCGTTGTAGGTTTTCCATAGCTCTGGACGTTGGTTTTTTGGATCCCATGTATGGTTCTTGTCACGGAAAGAGTAAACACGCTCCTTCGCACGCGACTTCTCTTCGTCACGACGAGCACCACCAAAGGCAGCATCAAAACCGTACTTGTTTAACGCCTGCTTCAAACCCTGAGTCTTCATGATATCGGTATGTTTTGATGAGCCGTGTACAAACGGGCTACAACCCATTGCTAAACCTTCAGGATTCTTGTGAACCAAAAGATCGAAGCCGTACTTCTCAGCAGTGCGATCACGAAACTCAATCATTTCACGGAATTTCCAATCGGTATCCACGTGTAGAAGAGGGAAAGGGATTTTGCCCGGATAAAACGCTTTGCGAGCTAGGTGAAGCATCACAGAAGAGTCTTTACCGATGGAGTACATCATCACTGGGTTATCAAACTCAGCCGCTACTTCACGGATGATATGTATACTCTCCGCTTCAAGCTGTTTTAGGTGGGTTAAACGTTCTTGGTCCATTTCAGTGCTTCCTTTAAGGCTCGTATCACGAGCGATGCAATACTTGGTTCAACCAAGTATGGGAGTTAACTCATTCACCGTGATGTGAATTGGCGTATTGGATAACAACACAAATTCTTTGCGATGCATTTGAGCCCAATGCGCCCTCAATGAAAGCATTATGACGAGCCTCTCATATTACTGGAAATTCTAAAATTTCATTTTTTATTCGAAAAGCTGATAAGGAATAGTTGTAACATTTATTCCTTATAAAAATGAATGAACTACCTTTAATAAACGCTTGTTGTGTATGGTTTGAGCGGTTTGGGATAAGGGTGGCAGAACAGCATAAAGTAATAAGATCCATATCACGAATTAGCACATGTTGTACTCATTGTTTCATCCCACTTTGTTACATTACGCAACAAATTCTTCCCCATCCAATCTTGGAGCTCCATAATGAAAGTTGCAATGAAACCTTTATCGCTAGCGGTACTGACTGGACTAGGTTTTACTCTAGCTGGCTGTACAACCACCCCAGACACAGATGAAGTAATCAAGCTGCGCGTCGTAGAAACGACTGACATTCATACTAACCTAATGGATTACGACTACTACAAAGACAAGCCATCGCAAAAGATCGGTTTGGCGCGTACTGCAACTCTTGTAAAAGAAGCTCAAAGCGAAGTAACAAACAGCATTCTTGTTGATAACGGTGACTTGCTGCAAGGTAGCCCTATGGGTGACTACATGGCAGACAAAGGCATCGTTGCAGGTGAAGTACACCCAGCATACAAAGCAATGAACCAGCTAGATTACGATGCAGCAAACATCGGTAACCACGAATTCAACTACGGTCTTGAGTTCCTAGAAGAGTCAATCAACGACGCTGATTTCCCATACATCAGCGCTAACGTTTACGACGCGGAAACGAAAGAGCACTACTTCACGCCATACATTATCAAAACGCACAAATTTGCAGATACTGCAGGCGTAGAACATGAAGTAAAAGTGGGTTACATCGGTTTTGTTCCACCACAAATCATGACTTGGGATAAAAAGAACCTTGAAGGCAAAGTTATCGCTCGCGACATCCTAGAGACGGCGAATGAACTAGTTCCTCAAATGAAGGCTGAAGGCGCAGAAGTTATCGTTGCGATCCCTCACTCTGGCGTTTCTCAAGACCCATACAAAGCAGGCGAAGAGAACTCAACGCTTTACCTATCTGAAGTAGAAGGCATCGATGCGATTGCATTTGGTCACTCTCACGCAGTATTCCCAGGCAAAGGTTTTGACAACATCCAAGGCGTTGATAACCAAGCGGGCACAATGAACGGTGTTGCTGCGGTTATGCCAGGCCGTTGGGGTAGCCACGTAGGTATTATGGACCTTACGCTGGCACAGAAAGACGGCAAATGGGAAGTAGTAAAAGGTCAATCTGAAGCGCGTCCTATCTACGACAAAGTAGAGAAGAAATCACTGGCTGCAGCTGATGAAGGCATCGTAACTGCACTAGAAAAAGATCACGCGGGTACTCGTGACTTTGTAAACCAACCAATTGGCCAAGCTGATGACGTGATGTACAGCTTCCTATCACTGGTACAAGACGATCCTACGGTTCAAATCGTTAACCTTGCACAGAAAGATTACGTTGAGCGCTTTATTCAAGGCGACCCAGATCTAGACGGTACACCGGTACTTTCTGCAGCAGCACCATTTAAAGCGGGCGGTCGTAAGAATGACCCAGCAAACTTCACTGAAGTAGAAGCTGGTCAACTGACTTTCCGTAACGCAGCAGATCTATACCTATACCCTAACACGCTTGTTGCGATGAAGGTAAAAGGTAAAGAAGTGAAAGAGTGGCTAGAGTGTTCTGCAGGTCAGTTCAACCAAATCGACGCTAACTCTACGGCTCCACAATCATTGATCGAGTGGGATAACTTCCGTACTTACAACTTTGATGTTATCGATGGTGTGAACTACCAAATCGATGTAACACAACCTGCGAAATACGACGCGAACTGTAAAGTGGTTAACCCAGAATCTGAGCGTATCGTAGGCCTGACTTACCAAGGTCAGCCAATCGATATGGAACAAGATTTCTTGATTGCAACCAACAACTACCGTGCATACAGCGCGAAGTTCCCGGGCACAGGTGTTGAGTACATCGCTTTTGATGCACCAGACGAAAACCGTACTGTTCTAGCAAACTACATCTCTCGCGTGAGCAAAGAGCAAGGTAAAGTCAGCCCAACAGCGGACAACAACTGGTCTTTCGCTCCTATCGAAACGAGCAAGAAGCTAGACATCCGTTTTGAAACATCGCCAAGTGAGAAAGCAGCACAGTTCATCAAAGAAAAGGGTCAATACCCAATGAAACGCGTTGCGACTGATGATGTTGGCTTCGGTGTTTACCAAATCGACCTAACTAAATAAGATTATTTCAATAATCTTTAGTTAATGTTTCAAAAGGCTGAATTTAACGATTCAGCCTTTTTTCATATTGGTAAATCGCCCCTGTAAAAGTCTTTATTTTTCTGTACGTTAATCATCAATAGCGTTTAATTTAAAGCAAGTCTCTCAACCCATAAATTCACAATTCCCTACCCCATTTCAACGCCCTAGCGCGCACAGTAAGCACAAAAATCCCACAGCTCACTGCAAGTTTTTATCCACTGCCCGTGTCTATTTCATTTACTACACTCAATGAGTGGTCGATAAGCCATTCATATATAGGATAGATAGGGACATTTGATGGGCACCGTCGAAAGTATTCAAACATGGTTAAATTCAGGAGAAGAGTCGCTGCTATGGCTAATGCTCGGCATTATTGCGCTCTCTTATCTGCTTGAAGATTTAGCGATTGTGTCTGCGGCAGGGTTAGCGACTCAAGGTCTCATCCCACCGCAATATGCTCTACTTGCCATTTTCATCGGTATCGCAACCGGTGACTTAGGGCTTTACTACCTCGGTAAGTCAGGGCGTTACTTTAGAGGTGTTCGTTACAAAGCGCTGACCAATCGATACTTTCGCACACTTAGGACCAAACTACGCCACAACGCATTCAGTAGTCTTTTTATCATCCGCTTTGTTCCAGGGTTGCGCACGGTTGGTTTTACCTTGAGCGGTTTTTTCGTCATCCCTCTTCCTACTTTCTTATTCGCCGTGATTAGTGCGACTGCGCTCTGGACTGGCATTGTCTTCTCGACCATCTACTATTTAGGGACGTCAGCGTGGCTGCAAGCCTCTGAATATCAATGGATCGTTATCCCGTGTGCTATCGCATTGTTGTTTATCAGCAATAGGTTAATGAATAAAACCTACTCTAGAGGATTATTATGAGTTCACCGCAAGATATTCACGTCATTCCAGCACATCAAATCAATGCTGGTATGCCTTTACTCGAAAAAGATACCGTGCGTAGCGTGTCTCCCTATGAGTTTCTCCCTGCTTGGTTTTTCTACACGCCAGTGGTAGCACAGAGCTTGATGCAAGGCTTACGGCATTTTGACTGGGCGCTGCCGCTCATTGCTAATCCAAGCATTAAGCTTAGTGGCATGGTGGGAGAGTCAAAACACGATATCTTGAGCCTTGCTGGATCATCCAGTCAGCGCTGGATCTCGCCTTTTATCACACTGACCAAAACCGATCTCAACACCAAAGTGCAAGCCGAGGATGCTCGTCGTATTTTGCTCCAATCAAGCCTTGATTTCCCCGTCGTTGCTAAGCCAGATCTTGGCTGCCGAGGTGCTGGCGTGAAGCTGATCAACACCCAAGATCAACTCGAAGAATACATATCATCCTTTCCTCAGGGCGCTCGTTTTCTGCTGCAGGAAAAAGCGCCTTATCAAGCTGAAGCTGGGCTTTTTTACGTCCGTTATCCAAACCGTCGTCAAGGTGAGATCATCTCAATCACTCTCAAGTACGCACCTATGGTGACAGGCGATGGCACCTCTACACTCAAGCAGTTAATTGAAAACGATCCAAGAGCCGGACAACTTAGTCACCTATATCTGCCAAGGCATCAAGATAAGTTGGAGCATGTGCTTGCAGAGGGCGAAGAGTTTCAGCTGGCGTTCGCAGGCAGTCATAGCCGTGGGTCTATCTTCCGAGATGGCAATCAATACATCACCAAAGCGCTAACTGAGCGTCTCGATGAGATATTTAACGACTTCGATGGATTCCACTACGGACGATTGGACGTCAAATTCAGAGACATACATAGCTTAATGAAGGGCGAAGATTTTACGATTCTTGAGGTCAACGGCGCGAGCAGTGAAGCAGCACATATCTGGGACCGAAACACCCCACTGAGAGAGATATTTTCTACGCTACTTCAACAATATCGTATTCTTTTTGATATCGGTGCTCAGCAGAAACAGCGAGGCCACAAGCCGCCTTCATTTAAAAGTTTATTTGCGGCGTGGCAAGAAGAGCGACGCTTAGTTCAACAATATCCGACCACCGATTAACTCTATACGAGGATCATGAATGAACCCGATAGCCCAACCTAGCGCCTTCACTTCTGTGTCTCCTAGTATTCAAGGAGCCGTTGAAATATTGAATCAAGGTCGAGACTTTTTGCTAACCATTTCCGATAGTGACTACCTGACGCGTGCCAAGCCGCACGTCTCTAGCTCGATTGGTGAGCACACTCGTCACACACTCGATCTTTTTCATGCTCTGATTTTAAAAGAGAAAGCGATCATTGATTACAACACCCGTCGTCGTGGTCACCCTGTCGAGTTCGACCGTTCGATTGCCTTAAAAGAGATCCAGTATGTGATCAACTGGCTCGAGCGATTAGACCATGATGATCTTGAAGCGCCAATTACGATCCAAACCGAGGTCTCAATGGATGCCCAGGTGTTCGCAAACCTACCGTCAACACTCGAGCGAGAGATCACTTTCGCTGCGCTGCACGCCAACCATCACTACGCCATGATCAAGGTGATCACCACCTTCCTCGATGTTGAGACCTGCAACACCTTTGGCTATGCGCCAACCACGAGCAGCTACCTGAGGGAGCAATAATCATGTGTTCAGTATCTTGGCTGCTTGAAGAAAATGGCTATCAGGTCTTTTTTAATCGTGATGAACAGAAAACACGAGCGTTAGCGATGCCACCTAAACAGTATCAAGTGAATGGTGTCGATATCATCATGCCGCTCGATCCTACTGGTGGGGGAAGCTGGATCAGCATCAACGAGTTCGGTCTTTCACTGTGCCTACTTAATAACTACCAAGGCATTGTGCCAGATGGTCCATTGATTAGCCGTGGCTTACTGCTCAAGAACATGTCATCAAGCCGCAATATCGCACAGCTCACCGAGGCATTTCATCGTTTAGAGCTAAGCTCTTTTGCACCCTTTACTCTATTGGCTTTCGCTCCCAATTTGACGCAGCACAACGGCGTGGTCGTCGCTTATAAGTGGGATGGAGTTCAGCAAAGTATTGTTGAGACCGATTCACCACTATTCTCATCGGGCGTCGACTTGGCGAGAGTACAAGCCTACCGACAAGCAAAATACGACCAACTTATCTCTACGGGTAAAAACCAGCAAAACTTGCTGATGTTCCACTCTCATCATCACAGTGAACAACCCCATTTAGGTACCTGTATGCATCGCTCAGATGCCCACACAGTCAGCTTCAGCCACTTACGTAATCGACATGGCCAAGCCTCAATGTTCTATGCACCGGGCGCTCCCTGTGAACCGATAAAACCAGAACAGATAAATCAGCAGCGCTTTACCTTCGATTTTGCCCCAGCAATCAACTTATAGATGGAGTCTATTATGAGAAAACTACTCACGATGATCATGCTACTTGTTAGCCCTTATGTACTGGCCGCCGATGAAATCTATACCGGCTTTTTCAGTAATAAAGCACTCGATGGCTACGATACGGTCGCTTATTTCACTTCCGGTAAGCCTGTCGAAGGGAGCAAGAAATTCAGCACTGAATACAAAGGCGCAGATTGGTACTTCTCTTCTGAAAAGAATCTGACTTTATTTGTTAATAATCCTGAAAAGTATGCACCTCAGTATGGTGGTTATTGCGCATGGGCGGTTTCTGCCAAAAACGACTTTGCACCTGGCGACCCACAATATTGGACCATAGTTGATGACAAACTTTACCTTAACTACGACCAAGAGATTCAAGAGACTTGGGAACAAGACCGTGCACAACACATTCAACAAGCCGATAAAACTTGGCCGCAGCTGATCAAGTAAGGGGATAACCATGACATTCAGCCCTGCTAAACACCTTCCTGCTGCATTTATCGCTTTCGTCTTCGTGCAGTCGTTATTTTTCAAGTTTACTGGCTCTTACGAGACAGACCACATCTTCGGCACGTTAGCGACATGGTCTGGCTTAAGTTGGTTTGGGATCTATGGCGGCTACATCATCGGTATCACTGAATTGATTGCCGCAATTTTGCTGTTTACACGTTGGCACGGACTTGGCGCGATTATGAGTGTCGGCATCATGAGTGGTGCGATTTTCTTCCACCTATTTACCCCGTTAGGTATTCCAATGCCTGAATTTAATGCTGCGGGAGAAATTGTAGGAGATGACGGCGGATTGCTGTTTGGTATGGCATGCCTAGTCTGGCTATGCGGTGCGTTTTTGAGTGTGAAAGATTTCAAGAATCAAGATGGTTTCTTATACAACTTTAGTCAATAAGGTAGCTACATTATGATTGATAGTCCTTTTCGTTTACCACGTTACACGCCTTTTGGTTTGGGTGAGTCTGTTGTCGAGTGGGCAACTGGGCTATCTAAGCTAGACCGACTCTATCAAGAAAGACAAAACGAGTTATCTAGCTTCGAATTCATGAATTACACCCTTTCGGCGCTCAACATCGACTACTCCATTGCATCGGGAAGCACGGGAAACATTCCAGAAGAAGGCCCGGTCGTGATTGTCGCGAACCACCCACTTGGTGCGATTGAAGGGGTGATCCTTGCTGATCTCGTAGGATCGGTAAGGAAGGATGTAAAAGTGCTGGCTAACGAGCTGCTTAAGCGATTGCCTGAATTAGATGATCTTTTCATCGGCGTCGATGTCTTCAATGGTAAAGAGTCAAAGCGTACTAATGCCAAAGCGATTCGAGATGCCAATCGTCATCTAGCTGATGGTGGATTACTGATTGTGTTCCCTGCAGGCGAAGTGTCCAGTTATCGCAAAGGAGCAAAGACACTCACCGACATCGAATGGAGCAAGTCGGTGGCTAAGTTTGTTAAGCGCCATCAAGCGACAACCGTACCTATCTTCATCAATGGTAAAAACAGTGAGCTTTTCTACCAAGCCGGTCGTGTGCATCCGCTATTGAGAACTGCTCTACTCGGCCGTGAACTTCTCAATAAACAAGCGACAACTATCTCGATCTCAATTGGCGTTTCGATCCCTTATTCAGAAATAAAATCGTTTGAACAAGAGATGGATATCGTCAACTACCTGAGGCTCAACACCTACCTAATGAGTCAACAAGAGAGGGCAGAGAATACAACCCAAGCACCTTCTTTTGACACTCAGGTGATAGCGCCGATGCCATCAGAAGTGTTAGCAATAGAGGTCGGCTCACTCCCTGCTGAGATGAAACTTCTTGAGCAAGGAGAGTTTGAGGTCTACTGTACACCAAGCCAAGCGATTCCTAACCTGATGCGTGAAATTGGCCGAGTCAGAGAAGAGAGCTTCCGCGAAGTGGGTGAAGGCAGCGGGCTTGCCTGTGATTTGGATGAGTATGACCTTTACTACCATCAACTGTTTGTATGGAACAAAGCGAAGTCGGAACTTGTTGGTGCCTATCGCTTGGGCATGGTCGATAAACTGATCGCAGAGCACGGGCTTGATAAGCTCTACTCCCGCAGTTTGTTCAACTACAACCAAGAGTTCATCGATACTCTAGAAAACAGCGTTGAACTTGGGCGTTCAGTGGTGAGTAAGCCATATCAGAAGAGCCTAAACTCACTGTTGCTGCTATGGAAAGGAATCGCAACCTTTGTATCTCGCAATCCACAATATACGCATCTCTTTGGTCCTGTCAGCATTAGTAATGATTACAGTCATAACGCACGACTGCTGATCGCGACGACCTTGTCGATTCACCATTACGATGAAGAGAAGGCTAACCTAGTTTCACCATCATCACCTCTGAACAGCAGCAATCATGTGTTCTGGCAAAACCATCTGCTCTCTTCTCTAGCGAGTGTACCGCTACTCTCTAAAGTACTGGCGCGTATGGAACAAGGAAAAGGCCTGCCTGTATTGCTTCGCCAATACCTCGGGATGAACGGTAAACTGGTGTGCTTTAACGTTGACCCATCCTTTAATGACGCTTTGGATGGTTTGATTGTCGTTAACCTTAAGAAGGTACCAGTGAAGACTCTGGGTAAATACATGGGCAGAGAACAGGCTCAAGATTACTTGGATCGTCATAATCACTCACAAACCCAATAGCTCGACCTAAGCTAGCGCTATACCTAGGCCATAGAAAGTGCGATTATCTTCGCATCGAAATGGCTTAGGTAGTGACCATGCACCACGCACTGACAGAACAATTAGAAAGCTTTGGCTTTACCCCATCCCAGATAGAATCTCTTCTTGAGATTGCAAAACCACTCGAGTTACCAACACGACACATTCTCACGAATCAAGGAGAGATGCCTGATTCGTTTTACTTCATCGTTGAAGGGTTATGCCATGCGTGCTACCTAACTGAAGAAGGGAAGCAGTTCAGCAAAGAGTTCTACTGGGAACATGACTGGGTGATTGGCTTTGAGAGCTTGATAAAGCAGCAACCTTCCCCATACCTACTGGAGACGTTGACTCCTATCTCATTGTTTGAACTGCCAATGCTAGCCCTAACAGAGTGGCGCGAGACAAATAATCCTCTGTACCTCAAGTTGCTCGAAACTCAACTGATGCACAAAGAGAACAAAGAGCGTTTCATGCTGCTCTACACGCCAGAGCAGCGCTACCAACTGTTCTGTGAACATTACCCTGATTTGCTGCAGCGCTTGAACGATAATCAAATCGCGGCCTATCTTGGTATTACAGCGATCAGCCTAAGTAGAATCAAAAGCAGAATTAACAATGGTTAATGCACAGCATCATTGTCCTTGTTAGATTAGCGCCAAGTACAGTTATAGGAAGTTATTATGATCACTTGGTCGACCCCAACCTTTGCCGAATTAACCACAATTGAGCTTTATGAACTACTGAAACTGCGAGTCGATGTGTTTGTTGTCGAGCAGACCTGCCCGTATCCAGAGCTTGATGGTAAAGACACCCAACCTGGTGTGCGTCATCTTCTGGGATATGAAGACGGTCAACTGGTCGCTTGTGCTCGCCTATTGCCTGCGGGCACCACTTATGACAACGTCAGTATTGGTAGAATTGCCACCAAAGCCGAAGCTCGAGGTGCCGGTTTAGGTCACAAGCTATTAACTGAAGCTATCAAACACAGTCGTGAGTTGTGGCCAGATAGCACCATTGATATTGGTGCTCAACAACACTTAGAAGCCTTTTATCAAAGTCACGGCTTTGTGACGATCTCAGAGATGTACCTTGAGGACGATATTCCACATATCGATATGAGATTGCAGGGCTGATGTCCAACATCACGCTTGGAATCTTACTGCTTGTTGCGGGCAACTTTTTTGCCTCGCTCTCTGACGTGGCGGTGAAACTGCTCAATGGTGAAGTGCCGCCACTACAATACATCTTCTTTCGCCAACTATTGTCACTGCTTTTAATTACGCCATTGTGGTTAAAACAAAACAAAGTGCAGCGCCAACTCAAACAGGCAAAGATCACCTTTGCTCGCGGCCAGCTGATATTAATTGGTAGCGGATGTATGGTCGTGGCGATTACTCACTTACCGTTGGCGACAGCCAACGCCGTATTTTACGTTGCGCCATTGTTGATGCTGCCATTATCGGTACTGTTGTTAGACGAACGCCCTGCACTGGGGAAAGTCATCGCCACCACAATCGGTTTTTTCGGTGCGCTAATCGTACTCAGACCATCGCAATTTCATTGGGCGGCGATATTTGCGCTTGGTACGGCATGTACCCTAGCGCTGTTCAATGTCTTGGTTCGCAAACTCCCGAGTGAGCAATCGGTAGTGACGACACTTTGGTGGACGACCCTGTTCTCGCTACCCATTTCTTTAATACTTTGCGTACTATTTTGGTCACCAGTGTCTTGGGGGCACCTTGGTTATATCGCCTTAAGTGCGACCCTAATATTGGCATACAATGGGTTGGCTGTTTCAGCGTACCAAAAAGCACACTCTAGTCAGATTGCACTGGCTGAGTACTCGGGCCTCGTCTTTGTAGCACTCATCGGGATGATTTGGTTTAACGAAATCCCGGATATTCTGACCTTTATCGGTATCCTGCTGATTGTGTTACCTCTGGCTCCGATTCCACGCATAAAAAAAGGAGCGAGATAATCGCTCCTTTGTGTCTCTTTCTTTATTTATTTGCTGCGGCCAAAACCACCGTCAGATAGACGGAAGAACATCACCGAACTCCCGCCTTTCTCAAGCTGAAGAATATCCAACTGACCGTTCTCTGCTAGCTTGAATCGAACTAGCTGCCCCTTTCGTATCTGGCTCAGCGGTTTATCGTCGCCCTCGATGCGCACAAGAGCATTAAGGTCAGACAATGGCAGTTGGTTATTACGAAATACCTGCGCCAAGGTATCGCCTTGCTGTACCAAGTACTCTTTCCAGTGACTTGATTTGAGAGACTGCTGTTGCTCACTCTGCTGCTCGCTCAAACCAACAGTATTGATCTCAAGCTCAACGCGGCTGGTTGTAGGTGCGCTTTGCGTAGTGTCCGCCTTTGGAAAAGGAATGATGAGTAGCAATAACACGACAGGCGTAAGCACCATCAAGGCGCGTTGATGTAATTTAGGCAAGCGCTGCCATAGGCCACGAATCTTATCTTTGGCGTCACCAAATTCGATAGCACTGAATTTATCTTTGCACAGCTGCAAATAATCTACTTGTTGTTTCTTCTTATGACGACGATTCATACTACTGCGCCCTAACTATTGATTAACTACAGTATAAAAACCAAAACTTGAACAGTATAGATTTTTCCTTCATTACGGGAGCAATGCAATAAAAATAGTGCCATTGTGATTTGAGTGCATGAAAGCTAGAGCGAATCAGGGTGTAGCCGTTTCTTCGAGCTGTTAATACTGGTATTCTTACCTTTTTCGTACTGACACAAAAAGAGTAACTTTCATGTCTGAAGTAAAATTTGAAACTGTAGAGCAAAAAGCTAGCTACGGTATCGGTCTACAAATGGGCCAACAACTAGCTGGTTCTGGTCTTGAAGGCCTAAACGTTGACGCAATCGCTGCGGGTATCGCAACTGCACTAACTGGCGACATGCCAGCTATCGAAGTTGACGAAATCAACAAAGCACTTCAAGAGCTTCACACTCGTGCTGAAGCAATCCGTCAAGAAGCAGCTAAAGCAGCAGCAGCTGACGGCGAAGCGTTCCTAACTGACAACGCTCTACGTCCAGAAGTAACTGTTCTTGAATCTGGCCTACAGTACGAAGTAATCACTGAAGGTACTGGTGAAATCCCAACTGCTGATAAGCAAGTTCGCGTTCACTACCACGGTGAGCTAACAGACGGTACTGTATTCGACAGCTCTGTATCTCGTGGTCAACCAGCTGAGTTCCCAGTAACTGGCGTTATCCAAGGTTGGGTTCAAGCTCTACAAATGATGCCTGTAGGTTCTAAGTGGAAACTATACATCCCACAAGATCTTGCATACGGTGAGCGTGGCGCAGGTGCTGCTATCCCTCCATTTGCAGCTCTAGTATTCGAAGTAGAACTTCTAGCTATCCTTTAATTTTAAAAGCCTTGGTAAACAATCTACTAAGCGCGAACTAAAGTTAAATTAATCCAACGGCGATGTAACAACATCGCCGTTTTTCGTTTATAGTGAAAGTGACGATTACTTTATTACTTAAGGAAGAATAATGAAGAAAGCACTCATCACTGTATTCAGCGCATTGGCTGTTGCCTCTTGCGCAAGCACCTCCGACCAAGCTTCAACAAGCGCTGCCGCAACTACTGACTACTCTCAACTGACTCAAACAGCTTTAATGGCTGCGGTTAACTTATGGTCACAACAGAATGAATCGACACCACTGGCTGATACAGTCGCTGAGCAAGCATCAGTGACTAGCGACCAGGCATTAGGTGGTATTGGCTCTATGCTAGCGCTGGCACAAAACTCGCTAGGTAGTGCTGATAACAAAGAGCTCTCGTCACTGATCCCAGGCATGTCGACACTCGAATCCACCGGCCTTACATCTATCCTAAATTCACAGGGTGCTGTGGAAAGTGCATTCTCAGGTCTGGGTATGGACTCTTCGATGATCACGACCTTTGCACCAATCATCTTGCAAGCACTTCAATCTCAAGGTGCAACCTCTGGTTTGCTTGACTCATTGTCAGCGATTTGGGGCTAATCCTCCAAACGAACGCAACTTTAGATAGTTTGAATTAAGGGCACTTCGGTGCTCTTTTTTGTGGGTGTTAGAAATTGAGATACGAGATACGAGATTGATGTGAGATATTTTGGAAAAGGAACGCTATGAAGGCAAGAGAAAGTGCCAAGTATTATGATGCAAGATTGAAAAGTAACAGATACAAAAAAGCCGAGCTAGGCTCGGCTTTTTGTATTAACAATCTAGTATAGATTACTCAGCAGCTTCTTCAGCAGCTGGGCGGTCTACAAGCTCAATGTATGCCATTGGAGCTTTATCACCAGTACGGAAACCACATTTAAGAATGCGAGTGTAACCACCTTGGCGAGCCGCGAAACGCGGGCCTAGTTCATTAAATAGTTTTGCAACAACTTCGTTATCACGAGTGCGTGCGAATGCAAGACGACGGTTAGCAACACTGTCTGTCTTAGCTAGGGTAATCAACGGCTCAATTACGCGACGTAGTTCTTTTGCTTTTGGCACGGTAGTTTTGATAACTTCGTGACGAACAAGAGAGCTAGCCATGTTGCTGAACATCGCTTTGCGATGACTGCTGTTGCGGTTGAGTTGACGACCACTCTTACGATGGCGCATGACCTAATCCTTCTAACTTTTTCGATTAATCTTCAGCGATTGACGCTGGTGGCCAGTTTTCTAGACGCATGCCTAGAGATAGACCACGTGAAGCAAGCACATCTTTAATCTCTGTAAGAGATTTCTTACCAAGGTTTGGCGTTTTAAGTAGCTCAACCTCAGTGCGCTGTACAAGATCACCGATGTAGTGAATCGCTTCTGCTTTCAAACAGTTAGCAGAGCGAACTGTTAGTTCAAGATCGTCTACAGGACGTAGTAGGATAGGATCGAATTCTGGCTTCTCTTCCTTCTCCTCAGGTACACGTACATCACGTAGATCTACGAACGCATCCAGTTGTTCAGCTAGGATAGTAGCTGCGCGACGGATTGCTTCCTCAGGTTCTAGAGTACCGTTCGTTTCCATATCGATAACAAGCTTGTCTAAGTCAGTACGTTGCTCTACACGTGCCGCTTCTACAGCGTAAGCGATTTTATCAACCGGGCTGTAAGTAGCGTCAACTAGTAGACGACCGATTGGACGCTCATCTTCTTCAGTATGGATACGAGCTGAAGCTGGAACGTAACCACGACCACGTTCTACTTTGATACGCATAGCGATCTCAGCGTTGTCATCCGTTAGGTGACAAATTACGTGCTCAGGGTTAGCGATCTCTACATCACCATCGTGGGTGATGTCACCTGCAACAACAGGGCCTGAGCCTGATTTGTTCAGTGTAATAAACACTTCATCTTTGCCTTCAGCAACGCGTACAGCCAAACCTTTTAGGTTTAGAAGGATTTCAAGGATATCTTCCTGAACGCCTTCTTTAGTGCTGTATTCGTGTAGCACACCTTCAATTTCAACTTCTGTTACGGCACAACCCGGCATAGAAGATAGAAGAATGCGGCGAAGAGCATTACCTAGAGTGTGGCCGAAACCGCGCTCTAATGGCTCAAGAGTTACTTTTGCGTGTGTCGTATTGATCTGTTCAATGTCAACAAGACGCGGCTTAAGAAATTCTGTTACAGAACCCTGCATTGTGTCCTCTCTTTTTTTAACCTTACTTAGAGTAAAGTTCGACGATCAAGTGTTCGTTGATGTCAGCTGATAGGTCAGAACGCTCAGGCATACGCTTGAATGTACCTTCCATTTTGCCAGCATCTACTTCAATCCAAGTTGGTTTTTCACGTTGTTCAGCAACTTCTAGAGCCGCTTTAATACGAGATTGCTGTTTAGCTTTCTCGCGGATAGAAACAACGTCATTAGCCGCTACTTTGAAAGAAGGAACGTTTACAACTTTACCGTTAACTAGGATAGCTTTGTGGCTAACTAGTTGACGAGATTCAGCGCGAGTTGCACCAAAGCCCATGCGGTAAACTACGTTATCAAGACGACCTTCAAGAAGCTGAAGTAGGTTTTCACCTGTGTTGCCTTTAAGACGTGCAGCTTCTTTGTAGTAGTTACGGAATTGTTTTTCTAGAACGCCGTAGATACGACGAACTTTTTGCTTCTCACGAAGCTGAACGCCATACTCAGATAGACGACCGCGACGAGCGCCGTGTACACCTGGTGCGTTATCAATTTTACACTTGGTATCGATCGCGCGAACACCAGACTTAAGAAATAAGTCAGTGCCTTCACGACGGCTAAGCTTCAGCTTAGGACCCAAATATCTTGCCATGATCTTTCTCCAATTATCCTAGAAACGAATTAAACGCGACGTTTCTTAGGTGGACGACAACCGTTATGAGGGATTGGAGTCGCATCAACAATGTTTGTGATACGGAAACCAGCAGCGTTCAGTGCGCGAACAGTAGATTCACGACCTGGACCTGGACCCTTAACCATAACTTCCAAGTTCTTTAGGCCATATTCTTTAGCCATTTCACCACAACGCTCAGCTGCAACTTGTGCTGCGAACGGAGTAGATTTACGAGAACCACGGAAACCTGAACCACCTGCTGTAGCCCATGCAAGAGCGTTGCCTTGACGGTCAGTGATAGTTACGATTGTGTTGTTGAAAGAAGCATGGATGTGCGCTACGCCATCAGCTACTTGCTTGCGTACGCGCTTACGAGCGCGAGTTGGTTGTTTTGCCATTGTACTCTACCTTATCCGATTATTTCTTGATCGGCTTGCGCGGACCCTTACGGGTGCGAGCGTTGGTTTTAGTACGCTGTCCACGTAGTGGTAGACTGCGACGATGACGAAGACCGCGGTAACAGCCAAGGTCCATAAGACGCTTGATGTTCATCGATACTTCACGACGTAGATCACCTTCTACAGTGTACTTAGCTACACCATCACGCAGTTGATCGATCTGCTCTTCAGTTAGTTCACTGATCTTAGCATCTTCAGCAATACCCACTTCAGCTAGGATAGCTTGAGAACGAGTTTTACCGATACCGTAGATTGCAGTAAGTGCAATCACAGAATGCTTGTGATCAGGAATGTTAATGCCTGCTATACGGGCCATTATTCACTCCAATGTTTCATAAAAGAATTATCCGCAGCAAAGCCCGTTATGGATACGCTGCGGCATACTACTTCTTTTGCACGCAAAAGGTAGGCCGAGAAATATACTCGACTCTACCTTGTATTTCAAGTAAAAATTTCTGCTAATTAGCCTTGGCGTTGCTTATGCTTTGGCTCACTGCAAATCACGCGAACGACACCGTTACGCTTGATAACTTTACAGTTACGGCAGATTTTTTTAACGGAAGCACGAACTTTCATTGCTAAACTCCGTAAATGGAACTGAACGTTACCGCCGGATTAACGGCCGTAACCTTTCAGATTCGCTTTCTTTAACACAGAATCATACTGTTGGGACATCAGATGAGTCTGTACCTGTGCCATGAAATCCATGATAACAACAACTACGATTAGTAGTGATGTACCGCCGAAGTAGAAACGTACGTTCCACGCGACCATCATGAATTCAGGAATCAGACAGATAAAGGTAATGTATAGAGCGCCCGCTAGGGTCAATCTTGTCATCACTTTATCGATATACTTCGCTGTCTGCTCACCTGGGCGGATACCGGGTACGAATGCACCAGACTTCTTCAAGTTATCAGCTGTTTCACGTGGGTTAAACACCAACGCTGTATAGAAGAAACAGAAGAAGATTATAGCTGCAGCATATAGCATTACATACAGAGGTTGACCTGGGCTAAGAGCCAATGACACGTCAGTTAACCAACCAAACGCGCTGCTCTCACCATTCTGACCAAACCACTGAGCCAATGTTCCTGGGAACAAGATAATGCTCGATGCAAAGATTGCTGGAATTACACCTGCCATGTTGATTTTCAACGGTAGGTGCGAGCTTTGTGCTGCAAATACTTTACGACCTTGTTGACGCTTAGCGTAGTTAACGACGATTCGGCGTTGACCACGTTCCATGAAAACAACGAAGTAAATTACAGCAAAAGACAGTACAGCAATTAACAGCAGAAGAAGCACATGCAATTCACCTTGACGCGCTTGCTCGATTGTTTGACCGATTGCAGAAGGCAATCCAGCAACAATACCTGCAAAAATCAGAATGGAAATACCATTACCGATTCCTCGCTCAGTGATTTGTTCACCTAACCACATTAAGAACATGGTACCAGTTACTAAACTCACGGTAGCAATAAGCGTAAACATGGTTTGGTTGATAACAACCAGATTATCGACCATGTTTGGTAAGCCCGTTGCAATACCAATAGCTTGGAATGTTGCAAGTACAAGCGTGCCGTAGCGTGTATATTGGCTGATCTTACGACGGCCTGCTTCACCCTCTTTCTTGAGTTCCGCTAACGCTGGATGAACTACAGTTAACAATTGGACTACGATCGATGCCGAAATATACGGCATGATACCCAATGCTAATATAGATGCACGCTCAAGAGCACCACCGGAGAACATGTTAAACATTTCAACGATGGTACCTTTTTGCTGTTCGAACAAATCGGCAAGTACAGCAGCGTCAATACCAGGGATCGGCACAAAAGAGCCTGCTCGGAATACTAAAAGTGCACCAATTACGAATAATAAGCGCGACTTTAGTTCACTTAAGCCGCTCTGAGCACTACGAAAATCTTGTCCTGGTTTCTTAGCCATCTGTACCTCGTTCCTCGAGATTATTCCTCGATTTTACCGCCTGCAGCTTCGATTGCAGCTTTAGCGCCTTTAGTCACGCGTAGACCTTTAACAGTCACAGCTTTGCTAAGTTCACCAGAAAGAACGATCTTAACGAATTCGATGTTCTTAGTGATAACGTTAGCAGCTTTTAGGCTGTTCAGATCAACTACGTCACCAGTTACTTTCGCTAGCTCAGCTAGACGAACTTCAGCAGACACAAGGCTCTTACGAGAAGTGAAACCGAATTTTGGTAGACGCTGTTTCAGAGGCATTTGACCGCCTTCGAAACCTGGACGAACTGAACCGCCAGAGCGTGATTTTTGACCTTTGTGACCACGGCCACCTGTTTTACCAAGGCCAGAACCGATACCACGACCTACACGCTTCTTAGAAGGTTTAGAGCCAGCAGCCGGTGATAGAGTATTCAAACGCATTCTGATTACTCCTCAATCTTAACCATGTAGTAAACCTTGTTGATCATACCGCGTACGCACGGAGTATCTTCAAGTTCTACTGTATGGTTGATGCGACGAAGGCCTAGACCTTTAAGACACGCTTTGTGCTTAGGTAGGCGACCAATTGAGCTTTTAGTTTGAGTTACTTTAATAGTTGCCATCGTGTGCTTACTCCGAAATAGATTCAACAGTTAGACCACGTTTAGCAGCAACCATTTCTGGTGACTTAACGTCTACTAGAGCACCAATCGTTGCACGAACGATGTTGATTGGGTTCGTAGAACCGTATGCTTTAGAAAGTACGTTGTGTACACCTGCAACTTCAAGTACAGCACGCATTGCACCACCGGCAATTACACCTGTACCTTCTGCAGCTGGCTGCATGTAAACTTTAGAGCCCGAATGACGACCTTTCACCGGGTGGTGAAGTGTGCCTTCGTTCAGCGCAACAGTAACCATGTTACGACGCGCTTTTTCCATTGCTTTTTGGATCGCTGCAGGTACTTCACGAGCTTTGCCGTAACCGAAACCTACACGACCGTTACCGTCACCAACTACTGTTAGTGCAGTGAAGCTCATGATTCGACCACCTTTAACCGTTTTAGAAACACGGTTAACTGCGATCAGCTTTTCTTGCAAATCATTAGCTTGTTGTTGTTCTTTAGCCATCTTCCAACCCTACCTTAGAATTTCAGACCAGCTTCGCGAGCAGAATCTGCTAGCGCCGCTACTCGACCGTGGTATTGGAAACCAGAACGATCAAATGCAACAGCAGTTACGCCTTTTTCAAGAGCGCGCTCAGCAACAGCTTTACCTACTGCTTTAGCTGCATCGATGTTACCAGTGTTCTTAACTTGCTCACGGATCGCTTTTTCTACAGTAGAAGCAGCTGCGATAACCTCAGAGCCGTTTGCCGCGATAACTTGTGCGTATACGTGACGAGGAGTACGGTGTACTACTAGACGCTCAACGCGAAGTTCTGCAATCTTACGACGTGCACGTGTAGCACGACGGATGCGAGATGCTTTCTTATCCATAGTGATACCTTACTTCTTCTTAGCTTCTTTAGTACGCACATTTTCATCTGCGTAACGTACACCTTTGCCTTTGTATGGCTCAGGTTCACGGTAAGAACGAATGTCAGCCGCAACTTGACCAACTAGTTGCTTGTCACAACCAGTTACAACGATCTCAGTTTGGCTAGGGCACTCAGCTTTAATACCTTCAGGTAGAGCGTGCTCTACTGGGTGAGAAAAACCAAGAGTTAGAGCTACAGAGTTGCCTTTCATAGCAGCACGGTAACCAACACCCTTTAGAGTTAGCTTCTTAGTGAAGCCCTCAGTAACACCCACAACCATGTTGTTAACTAGAGCGCGAGCTGTACCAGCTTGTGCCCATGCGTTAGCAACACCTTCTTTCGGACCGAAAGTTAGGTTGTTTTCTTCCTGTGCGATAACTACGGCGTCGTTAAGAACGCGAGTAAGCTCACCTTTACCACCTTTTACAGTGATTTCTTGGCCGTTTAGTTTCACCTCTACGCCAGCTGGAATAGCGACAGGTGCTTTAGCAACACGAGACATAATCTACTCCTTATTAAGCTACGTAACAGATGATTTCACCGCCAAGACCTGCTTTGCGAGCAGCACGGTCAGTCATAAGACCCTTGGAAGTAGAAACAACTGCAATACCAAGACCACCCATCACTGTTGGTAGCGAGTCTTTATTTTTATAAACTCGTAGACCAGGGCGTGATACGCGCTTGATTTGCTCGATTACAGGTTTAGCTTGGAAGTACTTAAGAGTAACTTCTAGCTCAGGTTTTGCTTCGCCTTCTACAGCGAAGTCAGTGATGTAACCTTCAGCTTTTAGTAGTGCAGCAATTGCAACTTTAAGCTTTGAAGAAGGCATTTTAACAGCAACTTTGTTTGCTGCCTGACCGTTACGAACGCGGGTCAGCATATCCGAAATCGGATCTTGCATGCTCATAAGATTTACTCCAAATGATTAAGTGGCAATTACCAGCTAGCCTTACGAAGTCCAGGAATCTCGCCTTTCATGCAAGCTTCACGAACTTTGATACGGCTTAGACCGAACTTACGTAGGTAACCGTGTGGACGACCAGTTTGGTTACAACGGTTGCGCTGACGTGATGCACTTGAATCACGTGGAAGAGCTTGCAGTTTAAGTACTGCGTTCCAACGATCTTCTTCAGATGCGTTTACATCGCTGATTAGAGCTTTAAGTGCTGAACGCTTTTCAGCGAATTTAGCAACTAGCTTCGCACGCTTAGCTTCACGTGCTTTCATTGATTGTTTAGCCATAACAGTAACCCTTCACCTTACTTACGGAATGGGAAGTTAAAGGCAGCCAGCAGAGCACGGCCTTCCGAATCAGTGCCAGCAGACGTCGTGATAGTAATATCAAGACCGCGTACACGATCGACTTTATCGTAGTCGATTTCCGGGAAGATGATTTGCTCGCGAACGCCCATGCTGTAGTTACCGCGACCGTCAAAAGACTTAGCGCTAACACCACGGAAATCACGTACACGTGGAAGAGCGATAGAGATAAGACGCTCTAGGAACTCCCACATACGTTCGCCACGTAAGGTTACTTTACAACCAATTGGGTAGCCTTCACGAATTTTGAAACCTGCAACAGATTTACGCGCTTTAGTGATAAGTGGCTTTTGACCAGAGATCGTTGCCATATCAGCTGCTGCGTTTTCTAGCAGTTTCTTATCGTTGATTGCTTCACCAACGCCCATGTTTAGGGTGATTTTCTCAATCCTAGGGACTTGCATGACGCTTGTGTAGCCGAACTCTTTGGTAAGCTCAGCGACTACAGACGACTTGTAGTAATCATGCAGTTTCGCCATAGTAGAACTCCAAATTACTTCTAATTAGTTAGAAACAGTTTCGCCGTTAGACTTAAAGAAACGAACTTTCTTACCATCTTCGATACGGAAACCGATGCGGTCTGCTTTACCAGTAGCCGCGTTAAAGATTGCAACGTTAGAAGCATCGATTGCTGCTTCTTGTTCAACGATGCCACCTTGCTGACCTAGAGCCGGTTGAGGCTTTTGGTGCTTCTTCACAAGGTTGATACCTTCAACGATAACTTTACCAGTTGTCAGAACCTTAGTTACTTTACCTTTCTTGCCTTTATCTTTACCAGCAAGAATGATTACTTCGTCATTACGACGGATTTTAGCTGCCATGTTGCCGCTCCTTACAGAACTTCAGGTGCTAGTGACACAATTTTCATGAATTTCGCGTTACGAAGTTCACGAGTCACAGGACCAAAGATACGTGTGCCGACTGGTTGCTCAGTAGTGTCGTTTAACAATACACAAGCATTACTGTCGAAGCGAATGACAGAACCGTCTGGGCGACGAACGCCTTTACGGGTGCGCACTACAACCGCCTTCAGAACATCACCTTTTTTTACTTTACCGCGAGGAATTGCTTCCTTAACTGTAACTTTGATGATGTCACCGATATGTGCATAACGACGGTGAGAGCCACCCAGAACCTTAATACACATTACCTTGCGCGCGCCAGAGTTATCTGCTGCGTCAAGTGTACTTTGCATCTGGATCATTGTTAGTGCTCCGCTAAATATTAAAACTAGACCCTCTCGGGTCGGGCTGCCTCTTTAAAAGGGACGCGAATTGTACCACCCTTTTTTGGAATTGGGTAGACAAAAAACAAGCGGCCCCAAAAAATATTTTGGAGCCGCTTATAAGTTATAGAATTACAAAGATTAAATCTTCGCTTTTTCTAGAACTTTAACCAATGTCCAAGACTTAGTCTTAGACAGAGGACGACACTCAGCGATTTCAACTTTGTCGCCTAGGCCACAAGTGTTGTCTTCGTCGTGTGCGTGTACTTTAGTCGTGCGCTTAACGTATTTACCGTAAATTGGGTGTTTTACAGTACGCTCGATAGCAACAACGATAGACTTGTCCATCTTGTCACTAATTACACGACCTTGCTGGATGCGGTTAGTTTCGCTCATTATGCGCCTGCCTTTTCAGTCAAAACAGTTTTCACACGTGCGATATCACGGCGTACAGCTTTTAGAGTATGAGTTTGCTGAAGCTGACCAGTAGCAGCCTGCATGCGCAGGTTGAACTGTTCGCGTAGCAAATTCAATAGCTCAGCGTTAAGCTCTTCAACGTTCTTTTCGCGTAGATCTTGTGCTTTCATTACATCACCTGCTTAGTTACAAAAGTAGTTTTAACAGGCAGTTTACGTGCCGCTAGGCGGAACGCTTCACGTGCCAACTCTTCTGGTACGCCATTCATTTCGTACATAACCTTACCAGGTTGGATTTGTGCTACCCAGTACTCAACGTTACCTTTACCTTTACCTTGACGAACTTCAAGAGGTTTTTCAGTAATCGGTTTGTCTGGGAAGATACGAATCCAGATTTGACCTTGACGCTTAATGTGACGTGTCATAGCACGACGAGCCGCTTCGATTTGACGAGCAGTAATACGTCCGCGACCAACAGCTTTAAGACCGAATTCGCCGAAGCTTACTTCAGTGCCTTTAGCTAGACCACGGTTACGACCAGTCTGAACCTTGCGGAACTTAGTACGTTTTGGTTGTAGCATCGTTCGACTCCTTACTTACGGCCTTTACGCTGCTTCTTAGGCTTATCGCCTTTAGGCTCTACTGCGTTAGCAGCTGGCATACCGCCTAGAATCTCACCTTTGAAGATCCAAACTTTAATGCCGATCACACCGTATTGAGTGTGAGCCGAAGAAGTTGCGTAATCAATGTCTGCACGTAGAGTGTGTAGAGGCACACGGCCTTCACGGTACCACTCAGAACGTGCGATTTCAGCGCCGCCTAGACGACCGCTTACTTCCACTTTGATACCTTTAGCGCCTAGACGCATTGCGTTTTGTACTGCGCGCTTCATAGCACGACGGAACATAACACGACGCTCTAGTTGAGACGCGATGCTATCAGCTACTAGCTGACCATCTAGCTCAGGCTTACGTACTTCAGCGATGTTAATCTGCGCTGGTACACCTGCGATTTTAGCTACAGCTGCGCGTAGCTTCTCAACGTCTTCACCTTTCTTACCGATAACAACGCCAGGACGAGCAGTGTGAATTGTCACACGGATGCTCTTAGCTGGACGCTCGATAACGATACGAGATAGTGATGCTTTTTGTAGTTCCTTAGTAAGGAACTGACGTACCTTGAAGTCGCCGTCTAGGTTGTCAGCGAAATCTTTGGTGTTAGCAAACCATGTAGCATTCCAAGGCTTAACGATGCCAAGACGAATACCATTAGGATGTACTTTCTGACCCATTGCTTACTCTCCTAGTCTCTAGCGATCTGCTACAACAACAGTGATGTGGCTTGAACGCTTCAAGATACGATCCGCACGGCCTTTAGCACGAGGCATAATACGCTTCATGATAGGGCCCTCATCTACGAAGATTTTAGCGACATTTAGATCGTCGATATCTGCACCTTCGTTATGCTCCGCGTTTGCGATAGCTGACTCTAGAACTTTCTTAACTAGAACAGCAGCTTTTTTGTTGCTGAAAGTTAGAATTTCTAGAGCTTGGTCTACCGACTTACCGCGAATTTGGTCTGCAACTAAGCGAGCTTTCTGTGGAGAAATACGAGCAAAGTTATGTTTAGCTAAAGCTTCCATCATCTACTCCTTACTTCTTCTTAGCTTTCTTATCTGCAGCGTGACCGCGATAAGTACGAGTTGGTGCAAATTCACCCAGTTTGTGACCGATCATTTCTTCGGTAACGAAAACTGGAACGTGCTGACGACCATTATGGACAGCGATGGTCAAACCAATCATTGTTGGGATGATCATTGAGCGACGGGACCAAGTCTTAATAGGCTTTTTGTCTCCGCTTTCCACCGCTTTCTCTACCTTCTTCAGCAAGTGTAGGTCAATAAAAGGACCTTTCTTGAGAGAACGTGGCATGGCGATTCCTCTTTATATAGATTACTTGTTACGACGACGTACGATGTACTTGTCAGTGCGCTTGTTCTTACGAGTCTTGAAGCCCTTAGTAGGAACGCCCCAAGGAGAAACTGGGTGACGACCACCAGATGTGCGGCCTTCACCACCACCGTGTGGGTGATCAACCGGGTTCATTACTACACCACGTACGGTTGGACGTACGCCGCGCCAGCGTGAAGCACCAGCTTTACCAAGTTCACGTAGCATATGCTCAGAGTTACCAACTTCACCGATCGTTGCACGACCTTCAGAAAGTACTTTGCGCATTTCACCAGAACGTAGACGGATAGTTACGTATGCACCGTCGCGAGCAACGATTTGAGCATAAGCACCAGCCGAACGAGCTAGTTGAGCACCTTTACCAGGCTTAAGTTCAACACAGTGTACAGTAGAACCTACTGGGATGTTGCGCATCGGCAGAGTGTTACCTGCTTTGATTGGCGCATCTACACCAGATTGGATCTGGTCACCTGCGTTAACACCTTTTGGTGCAATGATGTAACGACGCTCACCGTCTGCGTACAGAACTAGAGCGATGTTAGCGCTACGGTTTGGATCGTATTCTAGACGCTCAACTTTCGCTGGGATACCGTCTTTAGTACGTTTGAAGTCAATTACACGGTAGTGGTGCTTGTGACCACCGCCGATGTGACGTACTGTGATACGACCGTTGTTGTTACGACCACCGTTCTTAGAGTTTTTCTCTAGAAGTGGTGCGTATGGCTTACCCTTGTGTAGGTCAGCGTTAACAACTTTAACGACGTGACGACGACCAGGGGAAGTCGGCTTACATTTAACAATAGCCATTTTTAACTACTCCTGTTATTCCGCGCCGCCAACGAAGTCAAGATCTTGACCTTCTTTCAAAGTAACGTAGGCTTTCTTAACGTCTGAACGACGGCCTTCACGCATACCTTGACGTTTGGTCTTACCCTTAAGAACAAGAGTATTTACAGACTTAACTTCAACTTCAAATAGCTTTTCTACAGCTGCTTTGATCTCTTTTTTAGTCGCATCTTTAGCTACTTTGAAAACGATAGTGTTCGCTTTCTCAGCTGCCATAGTTGCTTTTTCAGAGATGTGCGGAGCACGTAGAACTTTTAAGATACGCTCTTCAGTGATCATGCTAGCGACTCCTCAACTTGCTTAACTGCGTCAGCAGTCATTAGAACCTTGTCAAACGCAATTAGAGATACTGGGTCGATACCAGCAACGTCACGCGCGTCAACTTTGTAAAGGTTACGAGCAGCTAAGAATAGATTTTCATCTACTTCGCCAGTAACAATCAGAACGTCGCTTAGCTCAAGCTCTTTAAGCTTAGCTACAAGTTCTTTTGTTTTTGGTGCTTCTACTGAGAAGTTATCAACAACGATTAGACGCTCTTGACGAACAAGCTCAGAAAGAATGCTCTTCATAGCACCGCGGTACATTTTCTTGTTTACTTTTTGGCTGTGATCTTGAGGTTTCGCAGCAAAAGTAACACCACCTGTACGCCAGATTGGGCTACGAATTGTACCAGCACGTGCGCGGCCAGTACCTTTTTGACGCCATGGCTTAGCGCCACCGCCAGATACTTCAGAACGAGTCTTTTGAGCACGAGTACCTTGACGAGCACCTGCTGCGTATGCAACAACTACTTGGTGTACAAGAGCTTCGTTGAAGTCACGTCCGAAAGTAGTCTCGGAAACAGTTAGTGCATCAGCACCTTTAACCATCAATTCCATTACTTACTCCTAGACGTTATGCTTTAACAGCAGGTTTTACGATCACGTTGCCGCCTGTTGAGCCTGGTACTGCACCTTTAATAAGAAGCAGATTGCGCTCAGCGTCAACACGTACGATCTCTAGGTTTTGAGTCGTTACACGCTCAGCACCCATGTGACCTGCCATTTTCTTGCCTTTAAACACGCGACCTGGAGTTTGACATTGGCCAATTGAACCCGGTGCACGGTGAGACAAAGAGTTACCGTGAGTCATATCTTGAGTAGAGAAGTTCCAACGCTTAACTGCGCCTTGGAAGCCTTTACCTTTAGATGTACCAGTAACGTCTACTTTTTTAATTTCGTTGAAAAGTTCTACGTTTAGCTCAGCGCCAACTTCAAACTCTTCGCCGTTTTCTAAACGGAATTCCCAAAGACCGCGGCCTGCTTCAACACCCGCTTTCGCGAAGTGACCAGCTTCAGGCTTAGTTACACGGTTAGCTTTCTTAGCACCAGTAGTTACTTGGATTGCTGCGTAGCCGTCGTTCTCTAGAGTTTTAACTTGAGAAATACGGTTCGCTTCAACCTCAACAACAGTTACTGGGATAGAAACGCCTTCTTCAGTAAATACGCGGGTCATACCCACTTTACGTCCGACTAGACCAATCATTATTCTTATCTCCCTTAACCTAGGCTGATTTGAACATCAACGCCAGCAGCAAGATCAAGACGCATTAGAGCATCAACAGTTTTATCTGTTGGCTCAACGATGTCGATCAAACGCTTGTGAGTACGGATTTCGTACTGGTCACGTGCATCTTTGTTGACGTGTGGAGAGATAAGAACAGTGAAACGCTCTTTACGAGTAGGTAGTGGGATAGGACCACGAACCTGTGCGCCAGTACGTTTTGCTGTTTCAACGATTTCCGCAGTAGAAGCGTCGATTAGCTTGTAATCGAAAGCTTTTAGGCGGATACGAATACGTTGGTTCTGCATGAGACAGAGCTCCAATTATTAAAAATTACACAAACAATATCGCCACTCAAACTCGAAAAGACGAGAGAATGCCGATTGATTTATGTGAAACCGTAGTATCCAAAATTAGGACACATTGTCAGTTAACTTTTGAAGTAAGATAAACCTACTATTTTTATTAACCGCGAACATAAGCTGAGTATACATTACTAGGCAAAGCCTACTCCTCAGTGCTCATTGGTTCACAACCAGCTTAAGCCAGTGCGGTGCATTATACAGATCACACTTTGGTATGCAAGTAGTGTTTGAAAATTAATCGCAAAAACTTCAGAAGCACCCTCCACTCGCCATAGAACGCAAAAAGCAGAGGCCGATGCACTCTGCTTTTAGTCACTACCTTTTCGACGTTGACTACTTGTTTTTAACCATCGTCGTCTTCATCAACATACTGCGCTTGTAGGTAATTTTGAATACCCGTCATCTTCACAAGACCGAGTTGAGTTTCTAGCCAGTCAACGTGTTCTTCTTCATCTTCCAATATTTCGAGAAACAGATCGCGTGATACATAATCATGAATATCTTCAGCATACGCGATGGCATTTTTCAGATCAGGAATGGCTTCCATCTCCAACGCGAGATCGCACTCTAGCATCTCTTGCGTATCTTCACCTATTTTGAGTTTGCCTAGATCTTGCAGATTAGGTAGCCCTTCGAGAAACAAGATTCGTTCTATCAGGTGGTCGGCATGTTTCATCTCATCAATAGATTCATGATATTCCTTATCAGCCAAATGCTTTAGACCCCAGTCTTTGTACATTCGCGCATGAAGAAAATATTGGTTAATGGCAACGAGCTCGTTACCAAGAATTTTATTGAGATGTTGAATTATGATTGGATCGCCTTTCATGAGCACACTCTCCTCTTCGGTTCTTCTAACTGTAGAACCAAATCAAGAAGTGTCAAAAAGCTTGGTTGAGTTTTAAGTAACTAACCAGCTTGCTTAAACAGTGTGGCGGCGCTTTCGTTGATGATTTCTTTTGCTGAACGTACACATTTTCCGCATTGACTGCCGAGTGCCGTACATTTCTTAATTCCTTTTATATCGGTAATGCCTTCTTCGACAACGAGTTTTCGGATTTTCTTATCCGATACTCCATGGCATAAACAGACGTACATATTCAAACCTAAACTTTTAACTTGAGATTAAATATAAAGAGGAATCATTCTTATTACCAGTCTTATTTTTTACTACTGTTAGACCGTTTTGTTATAGAAAAATCGTGCTTTTCACAGGTGGGAACACTTAGCGAAACAGCGTTGAGACTACATTGTGCTAAGTAATTGTATTACTAGATATTAGAGGTACGCGTTAAGTGCGCATTTCAAAGTTTTCTTATAACCACTCGTATTTTACTGAAAATAAAAAAGGGAAGCCGAAGCCTCCCTTTTTATGATGCGCCTCTTCTAATGAAGAGAGAGCAAAATCACTCGTTATTAAGCGAAGATTTTAGCTACAACACCAGCACCTACAGTACGGCCACCTTCACGGATAGCGAAACGTAGGCCTTCGTCCATTGCGATT
>NZ_JFFR01000032.1 GCF_000695685.1 Vibrio fortis
CGAACTCAGAAGTGAAACGCAATAGCGCCGATGGTAGTGTGGGGCTTCCCCATGTGAGAGTAGGACATCGCCAGGCTTTAAATTATGGACACTTGCTTAAAGCAAGTAAGCCACTGCGGAGTGGTAGTTCAGTTGGTTAGAATACCGGCCTGTCACGCCGGGGGTCGCGGGTTCGAGTCCCGTCCACTCCGCCACTTATACTAAGCCCAAGCATAACTGCTTGGGCTTTTTTACATTTGAATGATTGTATTCGCCCTTAAATCGAAAGAGTCCCGCAAAGGTTTGCCCGTTGTCCGCAACCAAGGCCACTCCACCATTTGTTAGAAAGCCTAGTCTTATGACTAGGCATTCGTCGTTTCTGAGGATAGGTATTTTGCTCTTCGAACAACGAGTCCTGGTGTGACCTTAGGCACTTAGTCACTTGTAGATAAGCCTTACTAGAAATTGCAGGGCTTCTTTATATCTGTCAGAAACATTTGTGTTGTTAGAGCTTGCGGATCGCATGCTAACGCACAGCAACTCAGCAGTGTTGTGATTTATTAGAAAGCCTAGTCTTGCGACTAGGTTTTTGTCGTTTCTAGGGAGGGGTATTTGTGGCTTCGATTAACAAATCCCAGCCACCTAAGAACCATGTTATACATTAAGGAGCACGTTAGATTTAGATATAGCTGTGATTGTTGGCGCCTATACAATCTATACATATGGTAGCTCGCCATTTCTAAGCCACATATTCCACCTAGCTCTCAGTTAGACTCTCTTTCTACTTAGCGTTTTAACTATTAGTAAAGTCTTCGTCATTCCCTAGACTGACGAAGCAAGGAGTAGGGAATCTAAATTCTTGCAGATATATAGAGTAAATTTCAAAGACAGATTAGTCGCGTAAGAAGTAAAACACCCAGCAATGGTTAGGTATTACACCAAGGGTTATTTGCTATTTATCTTTTCGATATAGGCAAAGATATCTTTGACATCCTTCTCACTTAAGACGGAATTCCAAGCGGGCATACCTTCATTACCATTTAACACGGTGTCGATGAGTTCTGCTTCACTTTCAAACCAAGAGTTCAATCCATCATAAATGTTCGAGGGCTGCTCTGAGAGCGCTTTTCCCGCAATACCATCACCTTGGCCAAGATCGCCATGGCAGGACACGCAGAGAGTCTTATAGGAGTTCTCTCCAGCTTCTATATCTAAGTTAGCTGCGTATGTATTGAAGCCAATAAAGCTAGTAAGTAATAGGGTGGCGAACTTTGACATGATGACTCTCACTCATGGTGTAATTTGGGAATGAAGTAAGAGTACGATAGGTGGTATGAATATTATCTGAATGAAATGTACAAAAAAGCCGATGCATCTCTGCATCGGCTTTGTGGTGTTGTCATTACGTTTGTTATGCCGACTTCACTAAGCCTAAAGCCTTACGTGAAACTTCATGGGCAGCTTTGGTTAGGTTCTGTTTCTCAAGAGCATCAGACAGGTAACCATAATCTGAAACGTTAGAACGAAGCTCTAGCGCTTTTTCAAAGTGCGCTTGCGCTTCTGTCCACTTTTGCTCTCTTAGGTAGAACTGCGCCAGAGCACTGTGGGCTTCTGCGTTGCTATCATCTTTCTTCACTGCTTTTTCTAGCATAACAACCACAGGGTGGTGGTCGGCTAGGTTAAGTTCTGGAAGCAATGTGTACAGCTCGTTTGATTCGCTCTTAGCAATGTTCTCTTTGATGACGGTGAATGCTTCTGAGTCTGCCTTACGAGCAATTAACTGTTTAACAAAACAAGAGACAAGGTGTGTACTTTGTTTTTGCTTGCGAGATAGCTTATTCCAGTGACTGATAAGTCCCTCGCTACCCTGTTGCTTAGCGACATCGTGCAGTAGACCACATTGTGCTTTTTGCTCCAATTCGACTTGTTCTTCTGCTGTGATTATCTTGCTTTTAACCAATTTAGGCGTTAGTTCAATCAGAGGCTGCCATAACTTCAGTTCAACGTAAGTCGTCTTTAATAGACCTAGAACAGCAGTGTTGCTTGGGTAGGTGCCTTTTAGGGTCGATAGAGTATCAAAAGCGGCTTCAAAGTTTCTCTCACTGATCTGCTGCTTAGCTTTAGTTAGTTCAACAGCAAGCTGAGAGTTATCTTGTTGGCTAGCAAGTTCGATGTACTTATCACGCTCATCTTTATTGCCTTGCTCATGTGCCGCTTGTGACGCTACTAGGTAGCAAAGTAGTGGCATGTCGTGGTGATTAGCCCAGCGCGTCACTTTTTTCTCTGCGCCTTTCCAATCACCTTCAAGCAGTTTAACGATACCTTCATTGGTGTAACGACGTGAACGTTTTTGCTTACGCACACTGAACCAGTTCCACGTGGTAGAACTTGCGTATACCACCTTCTTAAACAGGTACTCAAGGCCAAAGAGTGCAGCCAATAGCGCGATCACAAAGATAACCAAGGTAGTCACACTCATCTCAATTGTTTTATTGGCAATAGAGATCAGAACGTAGCCTTGTTGTCCCGAGAACTGTGTACCGACAAATAGACCGGCACCAAGGACTAAGAAAAGAAAAATCCAACGAATCATTATTTCTCCTCCTTGCTCGTCATTGTCGTGACTTCACGACGTAGACGGTCACGAATGACATCTGAAAGAGAGCTTTGAGACTCAAGCTTCACTGGATATTTTACAGTGATGTTTTGTTCGCTCAGTTGCTTGATGGCTTTCTCAAACTCGATTACCGAGTTGTTGTCTTGGTTCAGGTATGCTGTTGACCACTCGTTTGCAGTTTCTAGCGCTGCGGTATAGATATCACCTTGCTCTTTGTAAACCGCGCGGATTGCTGTCTCAAGCTTGCCCTTGATGTTTTCTCTTAAGTAAAAGTGTTGCTCTGGAGAAAGTAGGGGTACTACATCGCCATCACGGCTACGGAAAGTGATGAAGTTGCCTGAGAAATCTTTTAGTGAAGTCATCAGGTTGGTTTGCCAGTCGTTGATGTCTCCAGAAACCACTTCTTTTTTCTGTTCTTGTGCTTCAGGCAAGATTGCATTTGCCAGTGGTAGAGTATCGACTTGTTGTTGCAGACTGGTTAGGCGTAGCACTAAGCCGTCACGATCGATCAGTGGGATAGTGCGAAGCTTAGTAATATCGTTCGCCATGGATTGGCGCAGTGATACTAGGCTTGGATCGTTCAGTGCAGCAATGCGTTGGTCAGCACTTTCCATTAGCTTAGTTGCACTGACAGCGTCGTGTTCCAAGAACAACTTACGCCCTGCTAGTTTTACTAGGTAGTCTGCCTCTGCAAGTAACCAATCATTTGGTCTGCGACCTTTCACGTCAGCGACAGCAAGCTGTAGGCTTTGAATGCTTTTCTCTTGTTGAGCTTGTACAACCTGTGTTTTTTGAACAGCTTGAGACGCCTCTTGAATGGTCTCTTGCTTCACAGCTTGTAGGTCTTTGTTAACTGCCGATTGGGTATTTTCCAACTGAGATTGAAGGGCTGCAATTTGCGCCGAGTATTCAGCATTTTTTTGCTGCATTTGGAAAGCGATACCGCCACTGAAGATAATAGAGATCGCGATGGCAATCGCACCAAACTTAACGCCGCGTTTGCCTTGCTTTTCAGCTTTAGCGATAAGCTCATTTTCTTCCGACGTTGTTTGAGGCTTGGTTTGTGGCTCTTCTGGTTTTGGGGCCTCTGCTTTTGTCTCTTCAGAACTTTCAGAGACAACATCATCTTGAACTACCGGCTGAGTTTCTGGACTTTTTTCAGGTTCAATATGCTCGTTATTTTTTTTGCTTGTCATGCTTATTTCCTGTTTCTAGCTAAGGCTGGAGAGCAGCCAGTAATATTGGGTTTGTCGCACTTGTCGTATTCGTAACTGTTGAATACCCAAGCTGTTGGGCTCGTTCTGCAATGCGTTGGCTTGGGACAAATAGATGTCTTGTGAAAAGCCAATTCGAATACTCATCAGGTGTATTAGAGGTAAAGTACTCCAATTGCTCCTGACTGGTGATGACAATTTTTGAAATCTTTTGTTCAACCCATAGAGGGTAAGTATTGTGGTGGTTTATCGGAATATATTCTCTACGGTAGGTCTCACAATAGGAGACTCGTGCTCCTTGATTGACAAGAGATTCGCGTATTAGCTCGCGCCCACCGTTTCCACGCAGTATTAAGATCGCCTTATCTTGCACATTTCTTAGCTCTGGCAGCCTAAGAAGGTGTTCACTATCACTCACTTGTGGGTAGTTTACTTTTTGTTTACAAGCTTTGCTTAAAATGTGCGCGGTTTTTTGACCAACGCCAAGGTATAGAGCGGAACTGGGCCAACTTTGGTTACTTTGTGCAAGAATTCGTTGAGCCGAGGTCACGGCGTGTTGACTGACAGCAATGATAATATCGCTGGTTTGTAACAGGTCAGAAAGCGGTTTGGAGGGAGAGTTGTCAACGATGCGAATCAGTGGATGATGGATCGCAGCGATTCCATCATCCACGAGCTGTTGGCAAAGCGCTTGCCCTTCAAGACCAGGGCGAGTTACCAACACCGTCATGATTAGTCTTGGTCAGCGTAAAGCTTAGTTAGGATTTCACGGGCGCCATCATCAAGAAGTTGATTCGCAAGCTTAACACCTAATGCTTCTGCATCTTTACGTGGGCCTTTGATCTCACCGCGTACCATTTTTGAGCCGTCCGGCTCGCCAACAAGTGCACGTAACCAGATGTCATCACCGTCTAGTAGTGAGTAACTACCGATTGGCACCTGACAACCGCCTTCTAGAGTTAGGTTCATTGCACGCTCACACAGGACGCGATCAGCCGTATCTTGGTGATTTAACGGCTCTAGCAGTTTGATTAATCGTTCATCATCCAAACGACATTCGATACCAACAGCGCCTTGACCAACAGCCGGAAGAGACTGCTCTGGCTCAATGAAGCTGCGGATACGTTCTTCTAGCTCTAGACGTTTTAGGCCTGCGGCAGCAAGGATGATTGCGTCGTATTGGCCATCATCGAGTTTGCCTAAGCGGGTACCAACGTTGCCGCGTAGTTCTTTGATTACAAGGTCTGGGCGATATTCCATAAGTTGGCATTGACGGCGCAGACTACATGTACCAACAACGGCACCTTGAGGCAGCTCATCAATGTTGTTGTAGGTGTTAGATACGAAAGCGTCGCGTGGGTCTTCACGCTCACAGATCGTCACCAGACCCAAACCTTCAGGGAAGTCGACAGGCACATCTTTCATTGAGTGAACCGCTAGGTCAGCACGGCCTTCTAGCATCGCGACTTCAAGCTCTTTCACGAACAGGCCTTTACCGCCAACTTTCGCCAACGGCGTATCGAGAATGATGTCGCCTTTAGTAACCATGGTCACTAACTCAACTTCTAAACCAGGGTGCGCAGCTTGAAGGGCATCCCTTACAAAGTAGGCTTGCCAAAGAGCAAGTGGGCTTTTTCGAGTGGCGATACGGATTGGAGTTGATTGTGTCATGGTGATTCCGATATGAGTCTGTAATAGCCTAATCCTAACACTCTGGGCTGAAAATTCTTACTGTTAGATCATTGCGAGCTTTGATAGATAAAGGAATTTCATTACTTAACCAAAATAGTGTGATTGGTATCTCATTTGAAACATGGGCTATTATTAGAAATAGTCAATAAAGAGGACACTACCATGCCGTGGATTTAGCGTTTTTCCTAGACGAACAAAGGTGGCAGCATCGCCAGCTTTGCTTTACCATTAAAGGTAAAAGTGTTAAATTGATCACGTTTTGTTGTTGCTTTCGTTCAGTAACTAAACAGAAGTGCATTTAATCTCAACCAAGGACTTACCTTGCAGGCATACACTCAGACTTTGATTCAGCGATTGGATAATCTAAATCAACAGCGCATTGATCGTGCGTTGGCGTTGATGGATTTGCAAAGTCAGCGCGTATTCCATCTTATCCCCGCACTGCTTCACTACAACCACCCAATGATGCCTGGTTTTTATGACCAACAAGTTCCTTTTGGAATTCGTAGCTTCACGCCTAATGAATTCCAAAAGCAATTTGTCGAAGATACTGAGCTTACGTTAGGCGGTAAGCTCGCCGAAACGGATAACCCTGAGATCCTTGGTCTTTACACCATGGGCAGTACATCTTCTATTGGTCAAAGTACTTCGAGTGACCTTGATATCTGGGTGTGTGTATCACCGGATATGGATGGTGGTGCTCGCGATAGTTTGACCAACAAGTGTCTATTGATTACCGATTGGGCTCAGACACTTGGCGTTGAAGCTAACTTCTTCCTGATGGATGAGCAGCGCTTCCGCTCGAACTATTCAGAGGAGATGACCGGTGATAACTGCGGATCTTCTCAGCATCTACTGCTACTGGATGAGTTCTATCGTTCTGCTGTGCGATTAGCGGGTCAACGCCTACTTTGGCAGATCATCCCTCCAGAAATGGAAGAGTGTTACGACGAATATGTGCAGGATCTTTGTAGCAAGGGTTACATCGATTGCTCTCAGTGGATTGATTTCGGCAAATTAAACCGAATTCCAGCGGAAGAGTACTTCGGCTCTAACCTGTGGCAGCTGTACAAGAGTATCGACTCTCCGTACAAATCGGTTTTAAAAGCGATCTTGTTAGAGGCTTACTCGTGGGAGTACCCACACACTCAACTTTTGAGTATCGATACTAAGCGTCGTTTCTTTGCTGATGAACCAGACCTATATGGGATGGACAGCTACTATTTGATGCTTGAGAAGGTAACTCGTTACCTTGAACGCATTAACGATGACACACGTCTTGATCTTGTTCGCCGCTGTTTCTATCTCAAAACTCATGAGAAGTTATCGCGTGAGGCAGGAGTAGGGTCAGTCGCTTGGCGCCGTGAAGCGTTAACTGAGATGACTCAATCTTGGAATTGGGATCATGAGACCATCGTTGAGCTGGATAACCGTCGTAACTGGAAGGTTGAGCAAGTTAAAGTTGTACACCACGCCCTGTTAGATGCGTTGATGCTCAGCTATCGTAATCTGATTCAGTTTGCGCGTCGCAACGACATCACCTCGGCAATCAGCCCGCAAGACATCAGCATTCTTGCTCGCAAGCTGTATGCAGCATTTGAGGTACTACCGGGTAAAGTAACACTTCTAAACCCTCAGATTTCTCCGGATCTACATGAGCCCGATCTGAGCTTTATTGAGGTAAGACAGGGCCAAACCAACAAAGCGGGTTGGTATCTGTATAAGCAGCCGCTGATTGCACACCGAATTCTGGGACAACCATCGCTTGAGCACCATGAGTACTTGAGTAAGTTGGTTGCGTGGTCGTTCTTTAATGGATTGATCACTGAGTCAACACGCCTACACTCTGTGGTTCGTGACGCACACATTGATATCGATAAGTTCTACCAGATGGTGAGCGACCTGCGTAATACCTTCTCACTGCGCAAGCGCCGTCCGAGTATGCAAGCACTGGCGAGCCCGTGTGAGATCAGCCAGTTGGCGATGTTCATTAACTTTGAGAATGACCCAACCTCAGAATTGAGTGCTCGCTCTTTAAAAGTTGATTTGAAGAGTGCGGATATCTTCAGTTTTGGTGAAGAAGGCCAGAGCCTAGTGGGTAGTGTTGATTTGGTTTACCGTAACTCTTGGCATGAAGTGAGAACGCTTCATTTCCAAGGTGAGACGGCGATGCTTGACGCACTAAAAACGGTACTGGGTAAGATGCACCAAGATGCGTTGCCACCAGAGTCGGTGGATGTGTTCTGTTACAGCAAAAACCTACGCGGTGTGATTCGTAATATGGTTTACCAACTGCTGGCAGAGTGTATTGACCTGCGCTTGAAACCTATCGAGCAAGAGAAGCGTCGTCGATTTAAAGCCATTCGTCTGGCGAATAAGATGTTTGGTCTGTTCTTCGAGCGTCGTGGCGTATCTGTGCAGATGCTGGAAAACTCGGTCGACTTCTATCGCAGCATCTCAACCAATAAGCTGAAAGGCTCTCCGCTGCTCATGCTGGATAAAGAGCAAGAGTACCAATTGCCAGAAGTAGTGGATGGCTTTGCTAGTGAAGGCTTGATTCAGTTCTTCTTTGAAGATACCGATCAGGGTTTCAATATCTACGTATTAGATGAGTCGAATCAGGTTGAGGTTTACCACCAATACAGTGGTCAGAAAGACGAGATGATTGCGAGTGTGAACTCTTTCTACACCTCTGTGAAAGATGACTCTAAGGTGGCTTCGAAGCTGATTAACTTCAATCTTCCTCAGTATTATCAGATTGTTCACCCTGACGATGGGCAATCTTACGTGGTGCCTTACCGTAACGATGCCACGCTTTCTTCGCGTAATTCAAAGATCGCTAACGTTTAGCAACAAAAAAAGGAGTGACTGAGTCGCTCCTTTTTACATTGGTCGCTTTGGGGTATCCATTGGTAGATTAAACCCAGTCGATCTCTTCACCAGCGTGCTTCTCACACTCAGTTTTCACCATTTCAAATAGCTCCATGCCTGTCTTTGAGCATGTCCATTTGTCTTCAATTAATTTGAAGTGAAAGCCGCCTGACTTAGAGGCTAGCCAGATCTCTTTCATCGGTTCTTGGCGGTTGATGATGATTTGACTGCGGTCTTCAAACTCTAGCGTCATCACGTTGCCAGTCACTTCATAATCGATGTCTGCCTCTGATTCATCGATCGCTTCTTCGATGTTTTGCATCTGTATATCGACTAGCTGATGAAATTCAGTATCGTTCATCCTTTCTATCCTATTGCTTTTCTTGAGTGTGGTGCGATTATAGGGGGCATTGAGTTAATAATCACGATATGCAAAATGAAAAAGTTAATTACCGCTCTGTTTATGTTGTCTGTTATTGGTCTTTCGGGCTGTGGTCAAACTGGTCCGCTCTACTTACCTGATGATGCGCAGCAAAATGAACAATCGCAATAAGTGAATCAACAATGTAGTAGCAATCGTAACGGATAAGGGATAAGAATTTTGGATTACTTCAACTATCAGGATGATGGCCAGCTTTGGGCTGAGAACGTCGCACTTTCACAACTGGCAGAGCAATACGGCACGCCACTGTACGTATATTCTCGTGCCACTCTAGAACGTCACTGGAATGCGTTCGACTCTTCTGTGGGCGAGCACCCTCACTTGGTTTGCTATGCCGTAAAAGCAAACTCTAACCTAGGTGTACTAAATACACTGGCAAGATTGGGCTCTGGCTTCGATATCGTATCTGGTGGTGAACTGGAACGTGTTATTGCAGCAGGTGGTGATCCATCTAAGGTTGTGTTCTCTGGTGTGGGCAAAACAGCTGCAGAGATGAAGCGTGCGCTTGAGTTGAAGATTAAGTGTTTTAACGTTGAATCAGAGCCTGAGCTAGAGCGCCTGAATAAGGTTGCTGGCGAGCTTGGTGTGAAGGCGCCAATTTCTCTGCGTATTAACCCAGACGTTGATGCAAACACTCACCCTTATATCTCTACTGGTCTGCGCGACAACAAATTTGGTATCGCTTTTGACCGTGCACCAGCAGTTTACGCGTTTGCCCAGAAGCTAGAAAACCTAGAGATTCATGGTATTGATTGCCATATTGGTTCACAGCTAACAGACATTGAACCTTTTATTGATGCGACCGACCGTTTATTGGCTCTGATCGACCAACTGCGTGCTGATGGCATTAATATTAAGCATCTTGATGTCGGTGGCGGTTTAGGTGTTGTCTACCGTGACGAATTACCACCTCAACCATCAGACTACGCGAAGGCGTTGCTGGCTCGACTGGATAATCATGCTGATCTAGAGCTGATTTTCGAACCTGGACGAGCGATTGCGGCTAACGCTGGTGTATTATTAACAAAAGTCGAATTCCTAAAACCGACTGAACATAAGAACTTTGCCATCATCGATGCTGCGATGAACGACTTGATGCGTCCTGCGCTATACCAAGCATGGCAAGACATTGTCCCTGTTGTTCCTCGTGAAGGTGAAGCAGTGACTTATGATTTAGTGGGTCCTATCTGTGAAACTGGTGATTTCCTAGGTAAAGATCGTGCGCTTGTTCTTGAAGAGGGCGATCTCCTAGCGGTGCGTTCTGCAGGTGCTTATGGCTTCGTGATGTCATCGAACTACAACACTCGCTCACGAGCAGCAGAAGTGATGGTTGATGGCGATAAAACTCACCTTGTTCGTCAGCGTGAAGAGCTAACGAGCTTGTGGGAACTTGAAAACATTCTTCCGGAGTAAGTTTAAGCGTTATGCACTTCCACTTTTCAAAAATGCATGGTTTGGGCAATGATTTCATGGTCGTGGACTGCATTACTCAAAACATCTTCTTCTCTCCAGACTTGATCCGCCGTTTGGCGGATCGTCATACCGGTGTTGGTTTCGACCAATTGCTGGTGGTTGAGGCTCCTTACGACCCAGAGACCGACTTCCACTATCGTATTTTTAATGCCGATGGCAGTGAAGTCGAACAGTGTGGTAACGGTGCTCGTTGTTTTGCTCGCTTCGTGCGAATGAAAGGGCTGACCAACAAGTACAGCATTAACGTGAGTACTAAGAAAGGTAAGATGGTTCTCAAGATTGAAGAGAACGATCAAATCACGGTTAACATGGGCGTGCCTGAGTTCGAACCAAGCAAGATCCCTTTCAAAGCCAAGCAGCCAGAGAAAACTTACATCCTGCGTACCGATGAACACACACTATTCTGTGGCGCGGTCAGCATGGGCAATCCTCACGTGGTGACCGTCGTCGATGATGTTGATACCGCGGATGTTGATACCATTGGCCCACTGTTGGAGTCTCATGAGCGCTTCCCTGAGCGTGTAAATGCGGGCTTTATGCAGGTAGTGACGCGTGATGAAGTTCGCCTACGTGTTTACGAGCGTGGTGCGGGTGAGACACAAGCGTGTGGAAGCGGTGCTTGTGGTGCGGTTGCTGTCGGTATCACTCAGGGCTTGCTGTCTAACGACGTTAAAGTGAGCCTGCCAGGTGGCGACCTCCAGATCAGTTGGCAAGGGCCAGGTAAACCACTGTTTATGACTGGACCTGCAACACACGTCTTTGACGGTCAGCTCTCTTGCTGATCACCATGAATAATAAATAAGGATAGGTTTTGTCTTACGTAGAAGCCGATGCGCTAACGGCAGAAGTGGTTGCTGAATATTTGCGTGATAACCCAGACTTCTTCCAAGATAGGAAAGAGCTGGTGGATCGCTTGGCGATTAACAGTGTAGAGCAGGGGGCTGTCTCTTTGGTCGAAGTGCAGTTGAAGCGTCAGCGACAGCGCATTGAAGAGCTTGAAGAAGAGATCACCAGCTTAATGTCACTAGCAGCCAATAACGATAAAACCTTTTATGAATTTATGGCACTGCAAGATCAAGTACTGAAGTGTCGTGACTTCATGCAGGTGATTAAAGCGGTAGAGCAGAAGGCAACTGAGCTTGGCTTGAAAGCGTATGTGCGTATTCTTTCTCAGAGCGGTTTCTATCAGCTTAGTGATGAGGGTTACGCGAAATTCTCGTTGAACCATCTTAATGGGAAAGATGCGTATCTTGGGCGTTTGAGAAAGACCGATCGCCAAGACCTATTTGGCGAACAATCGGCTCCTGAGCTAGGATCGTATGTAGTGCTGCCGTTGGCAAAACAGTCTCCGATTGGGTTGTTGGCCTTCTCTAGTGAAGATGGTGGTCACTTTCAGCCCTACATGGACACCCTTTTCTTGCGTCATTTAGCACTCGTTGTTGCTCATATGGCAGAGACCTTACCTTGGCAGATTGATAATGAGCCTAGAGCCCAACACACCTCTTCCCAATAGCCTTCAAAAACCACTTTCTCGTTTCTATGAATACCTGAGAAGCGAGAAAGGTCTGAGCCTGCACACGCAACGCAATTATAAACAGCAGCTAGAAACTATGGCAGCCCAATTGGTGACTCTAGGTCTTAAAGACTGGCAGCAAGTTGACGCTGCGTGGGTGCGCCAGTTAGCTAGTAAAGGCATGCGTGAAGGGATTAAGGCGAGCAGCTTGGCGACACGTCTCTCCTCATTGCGCAGTTTCTTTGATTTCTTGGTGCTGCGAGGCGAGATCTCGGCAAACCCTGCCAAGGGCGTATCAGCACCGCGTAAGCAGCGTCCGTTACCAAAGAACCTTGACGTCGATGAAGTCGGGCAGCTGCTTGAGGTCGATGAAAGCGATCCTTTGGCGATTCGAGATCGTGCGATGATGGAAGTGATGTACGGTGCCGGTCTGCGTCTTGCAGAATTGGTGGGCATCAACCTGAAGGACATTCAGGCGCGTCAGGGTGAGATTCGAGTTATCGGTAAGGGTGATAAAGAGCGCAAGGCGCCTTTTTCTGGACAAGCCAAGGAGTGTGTTGAGAAATGGCTAAAGGTGCGTGGTGAATTTGCCGCTCCTGGAGAGCCTGCACTGTTTGTCTCTAAGCTGGGTACGCGTATTTCGCACCGCAGTGTTCAGAAGCGTATGGAAGAGTGGGGTAAGAAGCAGGCGGTGGCCAGTCATATTAGCCCACATAAGCTTCGTCACTCGTTTGCGACTCATGTACTGGAGTCCAGTCAGAACCTAAGGGCAGTTCAAGAACTCTTAGGGCATGAAAACATCTCAACGACCCAGATCTATACACACTTGGACTTTCAACACTTGGCACAAGCGTATGATCAGGCGCACCCAAGAGCCCGTAAAAGAAACAAAGAATAAGAGGCATAGATGCAACTCTACCGTGGATTGAACCCGATTAAGGCGATGACGTTTGACCTAGATGACACACTTTATGATAACTGGCCTGTGATCATGAAAGTGGAAAAGGAGATGGCGAAGTGGCTGTTCAGTGAGCATCCTGTATCGTCAACTTTGTCGCTGGATGAGTGGCACCAAGTGAAGGTTCAGGTCGCGCAGGCCAATCCTGAGTTAAAGCATGATGTGACTCTATGGCGTGAAACACAGATCAAACACGGGTTGATGCAGCTTGGTTACACAGAGGCGCAAGCGACGGCGGCGGCGAAATCAGGTATAGAGCATGCATTGTGGCTAAGAAACCAAGTCGATGTCCCTCAAGAGACACACCGCGTGATGCAAGCCTTGAGTGAAAAATTGCCTTTAGTCGCAATCACTAACGGCAATGTCGATCCACATAAAATTGGCTTAGGTGATTACTTTCAACTGATATTGAAAGCTGGACCCGATGGGAGAGCCAAGCCCTACCCAGACATGTTTACTCAAGCGCAAGAGCACCTAGGCATTAAAGCCGAACACATCTTGCATGTGGGTGATCACCTAATCAGTGATGTTTACGGAGCTAAGGTCAGTGGTTTTCAGGCGTGCTGGTTTAATGACAAAAACGTAAATATTCAGCAAGCATCGAAAGCTCGTGTGTTGCCTGATATCGAAATTTCACAATTACGAGATCTTATGCGACTAATTTAATCGCTACTCCAAGCTTATGTCGCATTTATCATAGGGTCTTGTTACATTAAGTTCCGTTTAAGAAGCTATTTTGGCTTTTTTAATCGGCAGCTGCTTTCATCGTATTAATATCCACTAAAGCCGTTGTCCTCTCTTAATACGATTACAACAAGGCTTGGCATGCATACCTATACTTTTCTCGTAACCTCTGAGGAATCCTTAGAATCTTATCTACAACAAAAAGAGTGGCATGCCAATAAACAGTACCTTATCCAGTTACACTCGACACTTTCCAGCCAATCTGCGAGTCGCCTAGCCGACATCACACTTACTTATCTCAAAGACGCGACCCTAATTGGTCAGAGCGTTCAGCATATGATTCACAATAATCGTCAGGTGAGTAGTGGAAGTTTACTGATGATCAGTGAGTTTGAGGAGACGACGCTAAGTTCGACGGTTGTGCCATTTAGCGGCAAAACTGGGTTAGATGGATTAGCGCTGGTTAACGCACTGAACCTGACTGAACATAGCCAAACCGTGATCAGTATTTGTGACCAAGTCGAGGGCTGCGATTACCCAATCTATACCGGTTTTGACACACTGCCTTATTCGGTACCGGTGGCTGGTGGTTTGTGTCATGAGAATGCTTATGGCCGCTGGGTGATGTATAACGGCCAGGTCTATCAACACGCTTGTGTTGCGGTGGCACTGCATAACCCTAACTTAAAGGTGTGGTCGGGTGCTTATTCTGAGTGGAATCCGATCGGCATGAAGCTTAGGGTCACTCGTGCTGAAGGGCATCGTTTGTACAGTCTCAACGATAAGCCTGCTATTGAGGTATTTAAGCACTACCTCGCCGACGGTAAAGATATTCCCTTTAGCCAGCTAATGAGCTTCCCCCTGTATCGTGAATCCGGCAGAAAAAAGGGTATCTCGACTCCGCTGCGAATCAATGATGATGGCAGTATCGAGTTTGATAGCGCTTGGCAAGTCGGTGAAGAGGCTCAGTTCTGCTACAACCATCCGTCACTCACTGCAGAGAAGGTACGCCACGGCGCGGAAGTGCTAGCGATGCACCAGCCGGAGTCGGTGATGATCTACAACTGTGTATCACGCTTAGAGTTCATTGATAGTCGTACCGAGTTGAAGCCGTTTGAAGGGGTTGTTGATGCATGCGGTGCCTACTGCATGGGTGAGTTGTATCGAACAGACACTCAACAAGAGATCTTGCACCACAGCCTGACTTATGTCGCGATGCGTGAATCTCACGAGTTGATTGAGTATAGCCGAACGGATGCTCATACCGATTCGATGGTGTCGCCTCTGCTTAATTTGGTGAGAAATGCCGTTGCTGACCTCGACCACATGAACAGCCAGATGGAGAAGAAGCTTCATCAACAAGCGCGTCGCCTTACTGAAAGTTATCGCGTAGATTCGCGCACCGGTTTGCCAAATCGCATTGTGTTAAAGGAGCAGCTCAATAGCATCAAGAGTTCTGAGCATCTGCTTACCTTAAAGCTAACTAACTTCCACCAAGTGAATGAAAAGTATGGTTACCAAGTGGGTGACCAGCTGCTAAGGGATCTCTCTAATCATTTTATTGAACGACTTGAGAACAATGTGAAGCAAGACTCTCTTGAGCGAGTCGAGTTGTTTAGCATCGGTGTTGGTGAGTGGGCGATCATTTTTGATGCCAAGGTCGAAAGTGAGCGGATTAAATATCGATTTGCCCAGTTTGCCGATGACATTGAGCACATCAATTTTGAACCCTATGGTTTGGCGGACGTCGATTATCTCTCTGTGTCACTGTGTGGTGGCTTTGCTAGCCGCTGCGACTTTACTGAAGATAGTGGTGAAGAGATCCTACTAAAAGCCATTGAAGCACGGCGCTATGGAGTGCGTAACAATACTCATATTACTAACGCTAAAGACATTCAGGTTAGTGAAGAAGACCGCAAAGACCAGTTGGGTTGGCTCTCTTGTGTGAGTCGTGCCATTTTAAGTCAGAATATCATCACTTACACACAGCCTATCGTTGCTGCTGGCAGTCATCAAGAGGTGAGCCAAGAGTGTTTAGTTCGCATTATGGACGACGGAACCATAGTACCTCCGGGTAAGTTTCTGCCTATCATTGCTGACACGCATCTCTACACGCGCTTAAGTCGCCACATGATTAAGAACACGATTGGTTATATGTCAGACAAGCAGGGTGCATTCTCGATCAATTTGTCACCACAAGACCTTTTGAGTGATAAAACCTTGATGATTCTAGAGACGGCGATTCAAGGTATGAACGACCCAACAAGGCTGGGTTTAGAAGTGTTAGAGTCTGAGCAGATCAAAGACTACGGGCGAATGATTGAAGTGTGTGACCACTTCAGGGCTCTAGGTGCTCGAATTATCGTTGATGACTTTGGCTCTGGTTACTCTAACATTGATGAAATCATCAAATTAGAACCTCAGATCATTAAGCTAGATGGCAGTCTGATTCGTAACATTGATAAAGACCCAAAACAGCGCAGTATCGCCGCTCAATTGGTTAAGTTGTGTCAGGTCTTTAATGCTAAGACGGTAGCTGAGTTTGTTCACAATCAACAGGTGTGTGAACTCGCGGAAGATATGGGGATCGACTACCTACAAGGCTACTACTTTGGCGAACCTAAACGTTTGTTCTAACAAAAACGTTTCGATTAAAGGCCCTTAATACACAGTGTGATGTGCACACAGATCTCGAGAAATTCGCTGCATATTCTATGATTTATTAAGGAATCATCCTTTACTGAGCTCACAGATCTTACAGGATGATTGTAAGTAATACGTGCAAGGCTTATCGATAATCAGCACAATAACAAATCATTAATGCAGCGATTAATGTGGTTATGCAGTCATTTTCTCTCTTTATACATGATATAGAGCAGCTTGCAGTTGAGTTAGAGACTGTGAGTTTCGCAACCAGCGATACGCTTTTGGTCCAGGTTTTCTCTTCTTTTGAGCAAGAGAGAGTAGAGGCTGCGTGTCAGATTATTCACGCGCGTTTCCCTGATTGCACTTCCATCGGCTGTAGCGCTGAACATTTTATTGATAGGGGTGAGCTAAGGCATCAAGGATTGTTGGTTGTCTTTAGTTGGTTCTCTTCGACAACGATTAGCTCAGCCGTGGTTCCATACAGTGATGACTTGGCTCGCGATAGCGATAATATGCTACGCCAACTCGAATGCCACGATGGCACCCAAACGGCGATCTGTTTTGTTGATCGTCTGACGCTTGATAAAAACGATCTCTTCTATGCTTTTGAGCGCTCTGACCTCAATATTCCAATCTGTGGCGGTGCGTCAACCATTACCTCATCTGGGCGTTGGGTGATGAGTAACGGGCGTTGCTATCAAGAAGCCTATGTGATGGCTGCGCTGCATAGTGAAAAGCTCGCTGTGAATCGCGGCTATTTCACCGAGTGGAATCCTATTGGCAAAACCTTCCGTGTTACTGCTGCTCAAGGTTCTCATCTGATTCAACTTGATGGTGTGCCAATTCGGGAGCTTTATAACCGCTACCTTGCTGATGGCCTTGAAGTCCCTTTTGAACAATTGCACAACTTCCCGTTGATGGTCGGAGATCCAAAACAACAGAATATCTATTTACCGATCAGGATTGCTGACAATGAGGAAATGGAGTTCAGCGGCGAGTTTGAAGTCGGTGAAGAGGTGCGCTTTTGCTACGATCACCCATCACTAACCCTAGAACAAGTTAGATTGGGGGTTGAGCAGGCAGCGTTACATTCGCCTGAGTGCTTTTTTGTCTATAACTGCACCTCCCGTTTGGACTTCATTGAAGGAAACCAAGAAGTCGAGATCTTCCAGAAGCTGACCGACACTTATGGCGTTTACTGCATGGGTGAGCTCTTCTATGAACAAGGTCAGCAACGCCTGTTGCATCACAGCTTAACCTATATGGCACTCAGCGAAGGGGACAGCGCCAACTGTCGCCAATTAAGTAGTCAACCTGCCAGCAATATTTCACCCCTGTTTTCACTGATTCGTAATGCCTTAATGGATGTGGATGACATGAACAACAGCATGGTCAACAAGATTCAACAGCAGGCGAGTGCTCTAACCGCCAGTTATCGTGTTGACCGTCGTACGGGTTTACCTAACCGCAGTGTGTTGCGTGAAAGGTTGGCTCGAATGGGCGGCGCTAGCCACTTGCTGACGCTTAAGGTCACGACGTTTAGTCAGATTAATGAGAAGTACGGCTATCGCGTTGGGGACAAGCTTCTTAATGACCTGAGTGATCACTTCCAAAGCTCACTGACTCGCTTTTTTGAACAAGAGTGTCAGCTATATAGCGTGGGCATCGGTGAGTGGGCGGTAGTATTCGATAGCTTGGCAAGCGATGAGTACATACAACAACGCTTCTCTGAGTTTGCTGATGAAACCGAGCATGTGAACTTTGAGCCTATGGGGCTTCCTGATATTGATTACTTGTCAGTATCGATTGGTGCTGGAATTGCCAGTCGCCGTGATTTTCCAACAACGTCCATTGATGATTTGTTGCTGAAGTCCATAGATGCGCGCCGCAGCGCAGTGAGTCACAATAAGCATTTGGTTAACGCAAAGACCTTGGTTCAGCGAGAGAAGCAGCGTCAAGAGCAGCTTCGTTGGTTATCTTGTGTTAGCCGAGCTGTGATGAATCAGAATGTGGTAGCCTGTTCTCAACCGATCGTATCGGCGCACACCCACCAAGTAGAGAGCCATGAATGTTTAGTTCGAATTGAGGAAGAGGGTGAGCTGATCACTCCGGGACGCTTCTTACCGATTATTGAGGGAACTCATCTTTATACCCGCTTAAGCCGTCAGATGATTTCGCGCACCTTTGACTTTATGAGTACGAGAACCGACTCATTCAGTATCAACCTTGCACCACAAGACTTTACCAATGAGAAAACGGTGCTGCACCTTGAGCAAGCAATCAAAAGCATCAGTCATCCTCAGCGAATAGGTTTAGAGGTATTAGAAACCGAACAGATCAAAGACTACGGTCGCTTGATTGAAATCTGTAATCACTTTAGAGAGCTTGGTGTGAACATTATTGTTGATGACTTTGGTTCTGGATATTCCAATATTGATGAGATCCTCAAGCTAGAGCCTCAGGTGATTAAGCTTGATGGGAGTTTGATTCGCAATATTGATCAGGATAAGAAGCAGCGCAAGATAGCTCAGCAGTTGGTCAGCTTGTGTCAGATTCTCAATGCTAAAACCGTGGCAGAGTTTGTTCACAATCAAGAGGTGTGTCGCATCGCAGAAGATATGGGGGTCGATTACCTACAAGGTTACTTCGTCGGCGAACCCACGCGTTTGTTCTAATATTCGAACGATTGTTTCACGTGAAACGTAAAGAGCGAGCCAAGGCTCGCTCTTTTATTTTTACTTCAGGGCATGACCGCTTTTGTCAGCTTGGAATACCTTTAGGTAGTGGTGGAAGTACTGGTTTAGCGCTTGAGCTTGCTCGGTTTCACCCAATTGACTTAGTAACAGGCTTCCCACCTCACAGGTACATAAGTGCCCCGAATTTTGATTGCGCCTTAAGGTATAGGCTGAGTCTAGGCTAGGCGTGAGGTGTACCTGTGGAATGGTTTGCAACCACGGGCTTTTGTTCATCATCTTCTTAGCTTCTTGCCATGTCCCGTCGAGCACAATAAACAGTAGCTTTTGATTCTCGGCTGGGTATACCTCAGTAATCTCAATGACATCAACACTTTGTTCACTTGGAAATAGCAGCAAAGCCTGAACCGTATCTTCCTGGATCATCGCCATTAATTCTGCTGGTGCGCTTTTGCGTTGCCAAATATAACTTTGGCAGTTTGGTAGTGTCTGCTGCAGTAGCTTTCCTGTGTTGGTATCGCGCTTGAGTTCATTCTCATGAGTAAGCAGTGCAATGTTCACCGAGCTTTCAAGTGCGGGTATCTGTGGGCAAATGCATTGATGAGTGAAGCCACATCGCTGGCAAGCCGTTAGCTTTTCCATACTAGAGCTTAACTCCCTTCTGCATTGGAGAGATCTCGTCAGCAAACAGTGTTACTTGGCTCACCTTGTCGCTGGTGATTTTAGGGGCAACGCTTGGATTAAGTGGGTAACTAACACCTGAGTACTGCAAAACATGTTGTGCTGGTGTTGCACCACCGCCACTGACGTTAAACACGAGATCTTGCCAGCCGTTGTGTTGCTCTTCTCCCAAGTGAATCTTTCCTTGTACTAAGGTCATTCGGCTGTTGAAGCGCCATTGTTGTTGATGGTTTTCAAAAACCAGCAGGGTGCATCCTCCAGAACCACACCAGTTCAGTTGTGCCAGCAACTCCTCTTGCCCGTCACCATTGAGGTCATAGGTCAGCCAACGATATTGGGTATCGTCAGTCGAAGTGTTGTGGATCTTAAAATAGTCACGGATCGCGCGGTCGACCTTGGGATCAAGTTGATCGCTGCCATTGATTCTTTGTGGTGTAAGATCGGCGGCGGGTTTAGGCGTTGACGTCAGATCTTGTTGTTTCGCTTTGAACAACACTAAACCTCCGTCGGCTATTGGGTACACGACATTACCAACACGCTCTTTTTTCGCTGTCAGTTGGCTACCTTCACGAGTAAAAATACGCTCTGAGATTAGATACTGCTGCTGGTGGCGCGTCATCACTACTTGAACTTGGTCAGCGTTGAGTTGCTGCCAGAACCCTTGCTCAATAATAGGGTCATCGCCGTTGCTGTATGAGTAGGTGGTGACCGCACTGTGGTCATCATTCAACTCCAGAGTAACCGAGAAACCGGCATTCTGTGTTGAGCTGGCAAAATAGCGATCAGCCCATTCTAGGGTCGGATCTTGATTAGAGAGCGTCGCACAGCCTTTTTGTGTTTTGTCATTGACGGTTAGTTCTGCACTCCAACCATACAAGCTATCGCTCATAGTGTCGTTGCAGCGGCTCTTGGTTAGGTTCAGCTCGCCAGCGTCTTGAGCACTACTCAACTGATAGTTGCGTTGTTCGTTGCTTATGCGGCTTGATTGAATCTCAAAAGCTTGCGGAGTTTCACCCATTTTTGAGTAGGTCACTTGGCTCTTATCGAATTGCGCAGACCAAAAAGGCTCATTGCCAAAAGCACGCGTTGATTTGAGGGGCTGGCTGCAACGGTTAGGGTTCTCTGCCGTGAGAATATTGACTTGGTCGACAACAAAGCGAGCTGTGAAATCGGCGTTGTATCCGGTTTGACTCGGCACAGTCAGGTGGCCAATGAGTTCGCCATACATAGGTTGATAGGGTGTATTGGAGAGTCCTTGAGCTTCTAGTGCTAGCTCTGGTGACAAATCTAGCCAGTATTGTTCTTGGCTGCCGCAAGGGGTAAAGGTGCGACTCTCATGTCCAACAATCACCTGACCGCGCATGATAAAGGTTTGCGGTTGAATGGTACTGGGCGCATCTAGGCTAGCTGCGGGTGATTTTTCTGGTTCAGAAGTGGGCTGTTGGGTTTGGCTACAACCCGTCAGAGCGATGGCTGTGAGCCACACCGCTGGGTTTTTAAGTACCTTCATGTTATATCTTCCTCGGAGCAACCGTTAATTGGATTTATTATGGCATATTGGTTATTTAAAACAGAACCCGACACTTTTTCTATCCATACTCTGCGAGTACAAAACACCTCTTGCTGGGAGGGGGTTCGTAACTACCAAGCCCGTAATATGATGCGAGATCAGGTCAAATTGGGTGACCTAGTGATGATTTACCACTCGTCATGCAAGAAAGTTGGCGTCGCTGGTATCGCTAAAGTGACGCGAGAGGCGTATCCAGATCATTTTCAGTTTGATCCAGAGAGTGACTATTACGACGCCAAATCGTCACCGGATAACCCTCGCTGGGTAATGGTCGATGTCGAGTACGTGCGAACCACCGAACGCTTGATCCCTTTAGCGACGCTAAAAGCGATGCCTGAACTTGAGAATATGCCTTTGGTAAAGCGTGGTAACCGCTTATCCATCATGCCAGTGACGGAGCAAGAGTGGCAGGCTATTTTAAGCAAAGAGGTGCTGGGTTCTCGCTAGCTTTAGAGCTTATGGGAACGTGAAGGTTCAAAAAAGGCAGCGCTAGGCTGCCTTTTTAGTTTTAGAAGAAGAGGGCGTTACAGTAGATGCTCTTCAAGATAGTGAGCCACGGCATCATCTGCGTTACTACCAATAACTTCATTGTTCGGTAGTGCTTGCATCACTTTTTCATGCGATGTTCCCATTACCAAGCCTTTGCCTGCCATTGCTAACATTTCAGCATCGTTCATACCATCACCAAAGGCAATGCAGTTCTCTAGAGTAAGGTTTAGCGATTTTGCAACGGCTTCTAACGCATGGCCCTTAGAGACTTCTGCTGCCATCACTTCCAAACACCAAGGGGTAGAGAAGGCGATATTCAGTTTATCGCCAAAGGTTTCTCGTAACTTCTGCTCGAACGTCACTAGGTATTCATGATCGTGTTCTGGGTGAGTAAAGAAGACCTTAGCAATGCCGTCAGTGGGTGCTTGCTCCGCTTCAAAGCGTTTGTAGCTAAAGCCTGACTCACTATGGAACTTAGCAAGCATCTCATCTTCGCGATCCAACAACCAATCTTCGTTTTGGTACATGTGGATGAAAATGTTCGGATCTTGACGAACAATGTCGACCACAGGCTGCACAAGCTCTTGAGGTACGTTCTGGCTGTACATCAGTTGGTCGTCTTTATCGTGCACACGCGCGCCGTTAGAGGTGATCATATACGCTGGAATACCGGCTTGCTGACGAATACCTGCAACGTCAACGTGATGTCGACCAGTGGCAAAAATAAAGGTGAAGCCTTGCTGGTGTAACTTCTTCAACGTCTGCTTGGTAAAGTCACTCAACTTATGGTTGGGAGCGAGCAGCGTGCCATCAAGATCAGAGGCAACAATATTGATGGAATCTTTTAGTGCAGGAATCGTCATTTAACCCTCGATACAGCGTACTTGACTAATAGAGACACCAAACAACGGCTGGTGTCCAATGTTGTAAGACAAATTGTACGTGAAATTAGCCCAACAAAAGAGGGCAAAGCTCTATTACTTGCCTTCCTCTTTACCAAACCTTTTTAGCGAAAAAACGCAACAATTGAGTCTAAGGTTTGATTGCGATACTGATCGATTTCAAACAGCACTTCATGTCTTGAGCCTTGGATACTGATCATCTCGCTGTCTGTATTCGTTTTGCGTAGTTTATTGATGAAGCTTTGTTGAGCTTGGTTACAAACGATCTGCTCGTTGCCCGCTTGAATCAACAAAAGAGGAATTTTAATTTGGCGCGTCTGTTGAATCGCTTGTTTAGCAGCCATCAACCCCTGCCATACCCAGCGCGTGCTTGGACCACCAACTTGAATCTCTGGATTGTCGTCATACAGCTTTCTGAACCATTGGTAACGAACTTTGCTCTGACTGAGCAGATTGTTTTCAAAAGGTTTAGCGTAATACGCTTTATGTCCCGGCGCATAGGTTGGCTTGGCGTAAAGCCCCGTTAGCAGCTGTGCAACGAGCATAGCTATGGGTTTGAGATACCAATCAGTATTGACGCCAAACATAGGCGCGCATAGGACGACTTTTTCAAAACGGTGGTCTGGCGTTGTTTGCAGATAGCGAGTCGCGATGGTACTGCCCATTGAATGGGCGAGTAAGTAGCGTTGCTCATATTTGTCGAGTGGGAAGTGCTGGAGAATTTCACGCATATCACGGATGTAATCATCAAACTCATGAATATGACCAATGTCAGAGTCTTGCACACTGCGTTGTGAACGACCTTGACCTTGATGATCAAAAGAGTAAATGTCATAACCTTGATGATAGAGATCGTAGAAAAGCTCTTGGTATTTTTCGCAGCACTCTATGCGCCCATTCGAGATAACAATCGCTTTGCTATGCTGTGGAGAAGTAAAGCTCGACCAGTAGAGTTTTTTCTTGCTCGATGAGGTGACGTAACCTTCATTTCGTTGTTGCCAAAAGGCTGAGATCGGGTGTTTAATCGCTTCCTCAAATTGAGGCTCTTGAGTGAAATAAGAAGGTGCGGCAGCGCTGTTTGCCATGAGAAGTTACCTGAAAGAATACTGATGAGAGCTTTATCGCTATTGATGTTATTAGATTAAAGTACTGCTAAGGAAATGCAATGGATACTCATGTTTGGCTCGCTTATGTCGTGACCGCAATTCTGTTTAGTTTAGCGCCGGGTTCCGGCACCGTGAATTCGATCAGCAATGGCCTCAGCTATGGTACTCGTAAATCATTGGCTTCTATTGCAGGCCTGCAAATTGGGTTGGCATTTCATATCTTGTTGGTCGGTGCGGGGATTGGTGCGCTGGTGGCTAAATCCGCGTTCGCGTTCACATTAATTAAATGGGTAGGTGTGGTTTATCTTATCTGGCTCGGTATTCAAAAGTGGCGCGATACTTCTAGTATGGTTGCGACAGAAGAGGGTACATCGCAGTCAAGTTGGGCACTTTTGCGCAATGCGGTGTTAATTAATCTTACAAACCCGAAATCTATTGTATTTTTGGTTGCATTGTTCCCGCAATTTATAGACCCTTCACAACCCCAAACTCCACAACTTTTGGTACTCGGTGTGACAACAGTATTCATTGATAGCGTTGTTATGTTGGGCTACACCTCATTGGCGTCACAAATGGGACGTTTTATTCGTTCCGATCGCGTAATGGGTAAGATAAATAAGATTTTTGGTGGTATGTTCATGGGTTGCGGCGCGCTGCTTGCCGCAGCTAAGGCTTAACCAATCATAGAGTTAGAAAATAGATGACCGCTACATACGTCGCTCGACAACCTATCTTTAACCGAAAAAAACATACTCTTGGTTATGAGTTGTTGTTTCGTGATGGGGACAATAATGCCTATCCAGCGCATATTGAGTCGAATAGAGCTACGTATCGTCTGATCGTCGAAAACTTTTTATCAGTGGGTCTCAACCCATCGATTCCTTCATCGCGCTGCTTCATTAATTTCCCATATCAAAGTCTATTGCGCCGTCTTCCTCAAAGCTTGCCAAAAGACAAAGTAGTTATCGAAATCTTGGAGACCTGTTCACCGACACCTGAGCTGTTAGAGGCGGTGAAAGATCTCTATAAACAGGGTTACATGATTGCTCTGGACGACTTTACCTCGACACCAGAGTGGGAAGCCTTTCTTAAATATACGCACATTGTAAAGCTCGACATTATGCAGATGGGCTTAGATGCCGCGTGTGAATTGGTGCAAAAACATCAAGGCAAGAAGTACAGCTTTCTCGCAGAGCGTGTTGAAACAGAAGAAGAGTTTCAACGAGCTAAGCAGGCGGGTTTTAAGTTTTTTCAGGGCTATTTTTTCAGTAAGCCAGAAATGGTTAAGACCAAATACATCAGCCCTGAACACGTGATTGCAATGGAGTTGTTCCAAGAGGTCTGCAAGCCTAATGTCGACTTTAAGCGTGTAGAAAGCATTGTGGCAAAGGATGTCGCGCTCTCTTACAAGCTACTCCGTTTTGTGAATACCATGTCGCCACGCCTGGAAGTCAGCATCTCCTCATTTCGTCAGGCGCTGGTGTATTTAGGGCAAGACAACCTCAAGATGTTTGTGTCATTGGCGGTTGCCTCTTATGTCTCTGACAAGAAACCAAAAGAGTTATACAGCTTATCTCTGCAACGTGCTCAGTTCTGTCAGCGTATGTCGCGCTATCAACCCTTTGAAGGGCACACGGAGCAGGCCTTCATGATTGGGCTTTTCTCACTGTTGGATGCGTTACTCGACCTGTCGTTAGAGCATTTAGTTGAACAGTTGCCGTTATGTAAGATTATTAAGCTGGCGCTGCTGCGTCGAGAGGGGCCATATGGTCAACTGCTGGCTCTAGAAGAGAGCTTTGAACACGCTGATTGGCGTCAGATAGAAGAGCACTGTAATACGTTAGGACTCAGTGTTGAGCAGGTTAAAGCTGAGCTTGCTGAGGCGCAACGTTGGAGCCATAGCATTACGAGTCAAACCTAGCTGCTCGAATATTAAACTTTTATGACAGTAGAAACGCACGCCTTGACGTGCGTTTTTTTATAACTAAGATATACGCATATCCATATATGAGAATACAAGTATGCTTCCTCACCAGTTTTTTAAATTATTGTCCGATGAAACGCGAGTACGTTGCCTAATGATGATTGTACGCCAAGAGTGTTTATCTGTTGGTGAGCTAACTGAAGCACTGCAAGAGAGTCAGCCAAAGGTATCTCGTCACCTAGCGCAGTTGCGCTCAAACGGGATCCTAACGGACATTCGTCAAGGGCAGTGGGTGTTCTACCGCCTGTCCAAAGATTTACCGGGTTGGATGCTAAAGCTAATTGATGACCTTATCGCATCCAACTGTTTGAAAACCGAATATCAGCAAGACATTGAGCGCCTAGAAGCGATGACTTCACGTCCTCAATGTTGCGTTTAATCGAATATTTTTAGATTCACCACTAACTGAGAGATATTAAAATGACAGTTAAAGTAGGTATTAATGGTTTTGGCCGTATCGGCCGTCTAGCACTTCGCGCAGCTTTCGATTGGGAAGAGCTAGAGTTTGTACAGATTAACGATGTAGCAGGCGATACAGCAACGCTTGCACACCTTCTAGAGTTCGATTCAGTTCAAGGTCGCTGGCACCATGAAGTAACTGCTGAAGGCGATGAGATGATCATCAACGGTCAGCGCATCAAAACAACGCAAGAGCGTGACATCGACGCGATTGATTGGTCTGGCTGTGATGTTGTGATTGAAGCGACAGGTGTTCACCGTAAAACTTCTTTCCTAAACAAGTACCTAGAGCAAGGCGTGAAGCGCGTTGTGGTTTCTGCACCTGTTAAAGAAGAAGGCATCGCAAACATCGTGGTTGGTGTGAACGACAACATCTTTGCCCCAGCAGTACACAAGATCGTAACGGCAGCATCTTGTACCACTAACTGCATCGCTCCAGTAGTGAAAGTAATCAACGAGAAGCTTGGTATCGAGAACGCGTCATTTACGACCATTCACGATCTAACCAACACGCAAACTATCCTAGACGCGCCGCACAAAGACCTACGTCGCGCTCGTGCATGTGGTATGAGCCTAATCCCAACCACGACAGGTTCTGCGAAGGCGATTGTTGAGATCTTCCCTGAGCTAGAAAACCGCATTAACGGCCACGCAGTACGTGTACCGCTAGCAAACGCGTCTCTTACTGACATCATCTTCGAAGTAAAACAAGACACGACAGCAGAAGAAGTAAACGCGATGCTGAAAGAAGCATCAGAGAACGAGCTAAAAGGCATCCTTGGCTTTGAAGAGCGCCCACTGGTGTCTATCGACTACAAAGGTGACCAACGCTCTACAATCGTAGATGCACTCTCTACCATGCTGGTTGGTAAGCGTATGGTTAAGATCTACGCTTGGTACGACAACGAAATGGGTTACGCGACGCGTACGGCAGAGTTAGTACGTACAGTCGGTTTAGCTTAATACTCTTCTTTGAGTATTGGTTCTATAAGAATTTAAGAGATTACACAATGACACATCCAACATGGCAACTAGACCTTGAGAAAGGTGCACTTATTCTAACTCCATGCCCAGGTACTAAAGACGCTGCTCTTGATGCATCTCTGGCGCAACTGAAAGAGCAGGGCGTTGAAGCTATCGTGACTGCGCTTGATGATGCTGAGCTTGCAAGCAAAGACGTTGCGGCACTTGGTGAGAAAACACGTGCGCTAGGCATGCAGTGGTTCCAAATCGAAATCGAAGACGATTGTGCTCCGGATACTGAGTTTGCGGCGAAATGGTCTGCAGCAAGCCCAGAGCTACACAAAATCGTTGATAACGGCGCTAAAGTCGCAATGCACTGCATGGGTGGTTCAGGTCGTACCGGTCTATTCGCAGCTCACCTTCTACTAGAGAAAGGCTGGGACCTCGACAAGATTGTTCAAGAAGTTCAAGCACTGCGTCCAGGTGCTTTCACTAAACCGATCCAAGTTGAGTACATTCATGGCGTTGCTTCTGCGTAGCTCTTCATACTTGAATCTGCAGCGTTGTTAACTGCGCAAGTTCACCCTAATCACATAGAACACCTATGCTCATAGGGCTGAACTTGCTTGTTGCCTAGCTGCAAATCCAATTATTTTGAGTATAAGTTAAGTGGAAAGTAAGGAATTAGAGCTTTTGGACATCTATGATCTAAAAGCTCTTTTTGTTTTGATTGCAGAGATAGCATTATGTTTTCAAATCTAAGTAAGAGTGTTCGCCAATACATGTTGGTGACTTTCAACTATTGGAACTTCACCATTACTGATGGTGCACTTCGTATGCTGGTGGTCCTATATTTCTACGACCTTGGTTACAGTTCTTTAGAGATCGCCTCATTGTTCCTCTTCTATGAATTCTTTGGTGTGGTGACGAACCTAATCGGTGGTTGGCTAGGGGCGCGTCTTGGTCTCAATAAGACCATGAACATAGGCTTAGGGATGCAAGTCTTCGCTTTGGGCATGCTGGCACTGCCATCGACCATGTTGACCATCCCTTGGGTAATGGCGGCGCAGGCACTGTCTGGTATCGCCAAAGATCTCAATAAGATGAGTGCTAAGAGCTCAATCAAGACCTTAGTACCGGATGAACAGCAAGGTGCTTTGTATAAATGGATTGCGATTCTGACCGGATCTAAGAATGCTCTGAAAGGCGCAGGCTTTTTTATTGGTGGTTTTCTGCTTTCAACGATTGGCTTCCAATATGCAGTGCTTGTGATGGCCGCTGTCTTGACCTTAGTCTTTATCGGTAGCGTAGTGAGCTTAGAAGCGGACATGGGTAAGGCGAAAACTAAGCCTAAGTTCAAACAAATCTTCTCTAAGTCTGAATCGATCAACATCCTGTCTGCCGCGCGTATGTTCCTGTTTGGTGCTCGTGATGTGTGGTTTGTGATTGCTCTGCCAATCTATCTAGGTAGTGTATTTGGTTGGGACCACTCATGGGTGGGTGGCTTCTTGGCGGTTTGGACTATCGCTTATGGTTTTGTACAGGGTATTGCACCTAAGATTACTGGTAAGGCGCAAGGTAAGGTTCCAGATGGTCATGCAGCCCTATTATGGGCCGGTGCATTGGCGATTGTGACGGCGGGTATTGCCTACGCAGTACAAATCGGCTGGCAACCTGAGTTAGTGATCATCGGTGGTTTGATGGTGTTTGGTGCTATCTTCGCAGTGAACTCATCACTTCACTCTTACCTGATCGTGAGTTATGCGAAAGGCGATGGTGTATCGCTTGATGTTGGCTTCTACTACATGGCAAATGCAATGGGTCGCTTGATTGGCACTATCTTGTCTGGCTTAGTGTTTCAAATGGGCGGATTGTCTGCGTGTTTGTGGATCTCGTTCGCATTCTTAGCGATAACAACGGTGATCTCTTTGCGTTTACCTAAGGTGCCGCAAACCTCAGCCGCATAAGTTTCAGTCGAATTCGATAAAATCGCGATATGCTTCTCCTTTAACAATAAGCTGACTTGGTCACCATACCAGTCAGCTTTTTTGTTGCTATAGTAGAATGATTGAATATTAATCAGGCATTTACATGAAGCAGCGAATTCTCTTCTTTGATTTAGCACGATGCGTTGCAGCGGTAGCTGTGATCGCAATTCATGTGCTAGCACCGTATCGTAATGAGCTCAACATGATCCCATTCAACGAGTGGTTAACGGCAATCACGGTGAATGGCTTTAGCCGATGGGCGGTTCCGGTGTTTATTTTGATTACCGGTGCATTGATGCTCAGTGATCAGCGCCCGTTTGATGCTAAGTACTACCTCAGGCGACGCCTAGGTAAGGTGCTAATTCCATTTCTTGTGTGGTCGCTGTTCTATACCTATTTCTCTGGCTGGTCAGCGTCGGGGTTTGATGCTGCAGTTAGCTGGGAAGTGCTGAGTAACAGCTATCATCACTATACCTATTATCACTTGGGCTTTTTCTATTACTTCATACCGCTCTATTTTGTGATCCCGTTTATGCAGATCGGGCTGCGCAAATATGGTGACCCGTTCATCTATAGCTTTACTGCTGTTTGGTTGTTCACCACATTACTGTTCTTGTTCAAAATTGATGGTCCTTGGAGTCATGAACTGTGGCTTTATACTGGCTACTTGCCACTCGGTTATATCTTGTATAAGAAACTACCTCTTACCGCACCTGTGGTCACAGGGACTACGATATTAGGAGCCTTGGCACTGTTTACCACGGTTTATATGGTGGTTGATGCGAGTCTCGCGGCAGAGAAGTACACAGTAGGCCGCTGGCTGTCTTACAAAACACTCAATACAGTATTGGCTGCAAGTATGGTGTTTATGTTATGTCGCTACTTTGGAGAAGGATTATCTGATAAGTCGAATAAAGTGGTGGGCTTTATCAGCAAACACAGCTTAGGCATTTATTTGTTGCACCCAATTTTCTTATGGCCGATGAAGGAGTTTGGTTGGTATCAAGGCCATCCTGCTTGGGTGATTCCATTGTGGGTAGTGATTAGTGGGGCAGGTGCGTTATGGATGAGTTGGTTAATGGCCAAATCAGAGAAAACACGCTGGTTATTGCCATAACAAATAGAAAATTAAATGCAAAAAAGGATTTAGCGCTTGAGGGCAAAGTGCAAAAACTTATCACCTTGGTAGGTTAATGTACCTTTGTCCCCAGGATTGAGAGCGTGGTAGTAATGAATACCAACTTGGAACTCACGTTTTGGGCCAACCAGTCCGCGTTGAACGTAGATCCAATACTCTTGGTCTTCTTGGCCTGGCTGCGCATCAGGAAGGTCAATGGATTGTTTATCGAGTACCGTAACATCCACCTTTTTCTCTGGCGCGTTTTCTCCTTGCATATGCTTTCTGTAAAAGCTAACAAAAACCCAGCCTGCTAGGGCGACAAGTACAATAATCGCAAGAAAAAGTGAATTAGGCATACAACCTCCATATAGTCCTGAGGGGTATTCTAGTCGGTCGACTGCAAGGGATATGTGTTTAAAGCCGCTATTCGTGAATTGATGTAAGTTGAGCGAGTTGTTTTTCGGCTGATATCACATTTCATTGCCATTTGTGGATAACACGTTGTTATTTATTGTCTCTTTCTCACGTAAATCGTGATCAATTTGTATAAGAATAGGGTAATGCTCGACTAAAATTAAAGTGTGGAGTGGGAGGGTCAATATGACGGACATTGAAAAAGTAGTCACAAGGACTCGTAATATAGAGAAGTTATTGCGGCTTCAGTATCACGCTGAGGGAGAAGGGCTGCATGAGCTGGTCACGAGCTGTGAAGAGAGATTGCCACACGATATGGTGGTAAAACTACGCTACATTGCCACTTGTCGAAACAAGGTAGTGAATGATCATGATGCAAAATTAGAGGATCATCATCAGTTCATTATGATGTGTAATGATTGTGAGAAGGAGCTAACCCCAAGAAGCGGGCGCTTTATTTGGCGTGTTGCCATTCTTTTAATGATGGTAATGACTTTGGCTGCGGCCGGGTTCTATTATGCCAACTGGGATGTATTGACGTTGCATCTATTCTCAAAGTAACAGGTTTAGATAAAAGAAAAGGGACGCCACGGCGTCCCTTTTCTCTTTTTGGGTACTTGATTAGTACATCATCGGTAGTGTCATAAGGCCAACAACTACCGCGATCATTACAAGTCCTTGTTTTTGCGAAGATGAAATCATAACACTACTCCTAAATCTGGTTAACTATCGCTATGTGATTAAGAATAGCACTACTTTAGGCTTTAGATCAAGAATTAGTTTTGAAACCCCTAAAACCATAAGAAAACTTCAGTTTCAAAGGGGTTATTCGCGAAGTTTATGCTTGTTTTTGTGTTGGTTTAATTTTGTCCCTTGTGGTTTTTGTTTGTTCTTTTTTTGTTTAAGTTGTTGTTTTTATGGATTTAATTAATGTAATCATGGTTGTTAAAACTTGTTAAAGTGTATTAATGGGTGTTGAGGGGTTAGGGAGTTTCGCAATGCGTATTATGAAGGTTATTTTGAGTTTTATACTATGGTGTTGTAGTGAGGCAGCTTACTTATCATGCAAGTGAGTTCCTTATTTAGATATTGTGTGAGAGTTTTTATTGGAAATGAGATCCTGAAGTTTTCAGGTGTTTAAAGTTAATGTTTTTGTGTTTAAGTTGTTGTTTTTAAATGTTTATAAGTTTTTGTTTTAGAGTGTTGCATTGTGGGTGTGGAGTGTTTTTGGCGCTTTGGGGGATGGCCGTATTTATAAAAGTAGGGGTTAGTTCTTTCAAACTCGATCTGAGGTGTACTTTTGTAAGTATTGAACGATAAAAGCACCAAATAGGTGGGTTGCTATCATCAGCTTGAGTATTTCACTTCATTTTGAGTATCGATCACATTTTTAGTGGAAGCGTAAGCAAGATCCAATTTTGAGGGGCTAGCGCTTTACATCACTATTGAGGTGCCTAGACTGGCGACGATTTGAGGTAATAGGGTAGATGTTATGTGGAGTTGGTTAGCGGTTTCGTTATCTGGTATCGGAGCGATAGCAGGAGCTAAGCATGGGCATGTTACTCAAACCTTAATCTACAAAGTATTCACTTTTGTACTTTTAGCTACAATTGCATTAAGCCAGCCTGAGATTACCACTTACAGCTATTGGATTGTCGGTGGCTTGGTTGTGTCTGCACTGGCGGATATTCTGCATACTCTCTCCAAGAGAAAACCGCTGCACTTTATCTGTTTCCTAGTAGCGCAACTCTGTTATAGCAAAGCGTTTTGGCTGCAACTTTCTGGGCAAGTGGTCTGGTGGCTGTTCGCCCTGTTGCTCGCGGCTTGCGTAGTGGCCTTTTTCTTATTGTTACCTCGTCTTGATAAGTTGGTATTTCCCGTTGTGATTATGGGAATAGTGCTTATCCAATTAGCATGGGCGTCGGGTGAGGTATGGTTGCTTGACCCACACATGTCACATGGTGTGGGCTTCATCGGTTGTTGTGTTTTGTTGCTTTCTGCTTTGGCCTACGCATTGAATTGCTATCGAAGCCCGATAAAAGGGGCTTACATGTGGGTGACAGGTAGTTACTTCCTAGCCCATTCTCTCATCGTGGCGTCACTAACCCTTTAGTCGATAACTGCTCTGAGGCTGCGTTATATCAAAGTGCGCTAACAGCAATTCGTTATGCTTGGCGAGATATGACAGACAGGGGAACCTCTAATGACGACTGAAATCCATGCTCACAATGTACTGAACCTATTGAATGAACAAGCTCTAACGCGTGAAGAGTTAGCGGAAAAACTAGCACAAGAATATGGCTCAGAAGCCCGTTTCCACACTTGTAAGCTAAGTGGCTTAGACCTAGATGCATTGCTGACGTTCTTTGTGAAAATGGAGAAGGTGGTGCTAGAGGGTGATAAGCTGAGAACCAATATGGCACGAGTATGTAGCCACTAATTCGATTGTTTTGGGAAGTGGATTACTGCTTCCCTTTAAATCAAACATTTAACACATAATCCTCCCCACTGGGTTCGAAAAGCCGGATTGAGGCTGCTATACTCCGCGCACCTTCGCTTTTCAGGACTTACTCATGGAAATCCTATCTGCAGCTACCATGCTGTTTCTTATTATGGACCCGTTAGGCAACTTGCCGATCGTGCTCTCCATACTTAAACATATCGATCCAAAGCGACGCCGAATTGTTTTGATTCGTGAGCTTATGTTCGCGTTGATTATCCTTTTATTGTTCTTGTTTGCCGGTCAGAGCATTCTGAACTTTTTGCACGTTCAGCCAGAAACCTTAAGTATTTCAGGCGGTATTATCCTGTTTATCATCGCGATTAAGATGATTTTCCCAAGTGCTGGGAGTATCACTGGATTAGCGGCGGGTGAAGAGCCATTTATTGTACCTATGGCGATACCGATGATTGCGGGGCCATCGGTGATTGCAGCCTTGATTCTGCTATCGACTCAGCACCCAGGTAATATGTTGGAGCTATCTGCGGCAGTCTTACTGGCTTGGGGCGCAACTTTCTTTATCTTGATGTTTAATGGTTTCTTCCTGCGTATCCTCGGAGAGCGAGGCCTTAAAGCGGTAGAGCGATTGATGGGTCTATTGCTTATTATGATATCAACGCAGATGTTCCTCGATGGTATCAAAGCTTACATGCTCTCTTAGAGTCCGTATGCTGACAAACAACATTAAAAAAGCCGCTCAAATGAGCGGCTTTCTTTACATCATGTATTTGCGTCGGATATCGAGCAGAGCAAAGATACCGAAGATTAGAATTGACCACTTCTCCCAGCGCGTCATGGAAATCTTATCGCCAAATGCACCTATGAAGATCAGCATTTGTAGACCGTGCATGAAGAACAAAAATGCCGTCATGATATACAGGGCAATAGCTGCGTTTCCTGGGAAGGGATGGAAAATATTTACGATGAGAACAAACCAAACGAAAGCAATAGCCGCTTTGGCTACGGGAATCAGTACATTCATTATTTAAATCCTATTCTGCATTGGTTCTATGGAAAAGGCGGTAGCTGGACTGCCCAGTCGTTTTATCACGATAGAGCTCCCAGTTCTCAGGCATGCCTTCCAGCTTAAGTTCTTTTTCAGTTTCGACATACACAACCGCATCTTCAGCCAACCAACCGTTAGATTCGAGTAGGTTGACTGTCTCAGCAAGAAGGCCTTTGCGGAAAGGTGGATCCAAGAAAACCACATCATACGGTGTACCCGGTTTACTGAGGTAAGAGATGGCGTCGATATTCTCTACCTTAATGTTATTGGCTTTCAGTTCTTTAGCGTTGTCTGAAAGCTGTTTAGCCGCCTTTTGGTTCATCTCTAAAAGCGTCACCATCTTCGCTTGGCGAGACGCTGCTTCAAAACCGAGCCCGCCAGAGCCTGCAAATACATCCAGACACGTCGCATTTGGGATATCTTGAGCCACCCAGTTAAAGAGTGTCTCTTTTACTCGGTCAATGGTTGGGCGTAATCCCTCTAAGTCGTGAACTGGGAGTTTTCGACCTCTCCATGAGCCACTGATGATTCTAACAAAGCCTCCAGATGGCTTTTTTTGTGATGTGTTTTGCTGGCGACGTCTTACCATAGATTTTTTGACCGCTAATAAAGTGATACTATATCGAGCCCAATTTAATTTGGTTCGAGTATTAAATAAATTTTGCAATGACAAAGTGTATCAAGCAAACAGCAAGCATATCACTGCTTTGTCATTTTTCTTTACTATTCGTGTCTACAAGTTTGTATTGTAGAACAATAGCAAAGAGTCGACGTGCATTAAGTCAATACAGTTAATTAGTAGATCTAGGAAACTCCTCTGATGGCGGAAAAAAAGAAGCGCGGATTATTATCGTGGCTTGGCTTTGGTGAAGAAGAACAGAGCCCACAAACGCAGACTGACTCTAAAGTAGAGCAGCAAACGGAAGAGCAGCCTCAAGCTGAGGTTGAGCAACCGGTAGAAAAGGAAGAATCTGCACAAGAGGCGGAGTTACAAGAAGAGCTTGAACAGCCAAGTGCTGAGGTTCAACCTGAACAAGCAGAAGCAGAAGCAGAAGCAGAAGCAGAAGCAGAAGCAGAAGCAGAAGCAGAAGCAGAAGCAGAGGTAGAGCCTGAAGTGGTTGCAGAAGAGCCACAAGTTGAAGAAGTTCAAGAGAAACCGACAGAGAGCTTCTTTGCGCGCTTGAAGCGTAGCCTAAGCCGCACTAAAGCCAACATTGGCGCGGGCTTCTTTGGTTTGTTCAAAGGCAAGCAAATTGATGAAGATCTATTCGAAGAGCTTGAAGAACAACTGTTGATTGCTGACGTAGGCATGAACACAACAGTCAAAATCATTGATAACCTAACAGAAAAAGCATCTCGCAATGACCTGAAAGATGGTGAAGCCCTGTATGGTCTATTGAAAGAAGAGATGGCTGATATCTTAAGCCAAGTGGAACAGCCTCTAGAGGTGGATACCACTAAAACGCCTTACGTCATCCTAATGGTAGGTGTTAATGGTGTAGGTAAAACAACGACTATTGGCAAGCTTGCGAAGCAGTTCCAGAATGAAGGCAAGAAAGTGATGCTGGCGGCGGGTGATACCTTCCGTGCGGCAGCGGTTGAGCAACTTCAAGTATGGGGTAAACGCAACGACGTGCCTGTTATTGCTCAGCACACTGGCGCGGACAGTGCATCGGTTATCTATGATGCGATTGAAGCTGCTAAGGCTCGTGGTGTGGATGTGGTTATCGCTGATACAGCGGGTCGTCTACAGAACAAGAGCAACTTGATGGAAGAGCTGCGCAAAATTGTTCGTGTAATGAAGAAGATTGACGACTCAGCACCTCATGAAATCATGCTAACGTTAGATGCAGGTACTGGTCAGAACGCAATCAGCCAAGCGAAGTTGTTCAGTGAAGTAGCTCCAGTTACCGGCATTACTCTGACTAAGCTAGATGGTACTGCAAAAGGCGGTGTGATTTTCTCTATCGCTGATCAGTTCCAGATTCCAATTCGCTTTATCGGTGTTGGCGAAGGCATTGACGATCTGCGTCCATTCGAGTCAAAAGACTTTATTGAAGCGTTGTTTAGCCGCGAAGAGTAATTTGGGTAGCAATTTGGTTTGTGTTTAACCTGCTACCTTTTTAAATTTGATAAGAGTGATCGTAAGAGGAATTTTCGGTGATCAAATTTCAGCAAGTGAGCAAGGCCTACCGAGGTGGACGCCAAGCATTACAAAAAGTGGACTTTCATCTTAAGCGAGGTGAAATGGCTTTTTTGGGTGGTCATTCCGGTGCGGGTAAAAGTACACTGCTGAAATTGATCTGTGCGATCGAGCGCCCGACCGACGGGCGCGTTTGGTTCAACGATCACGACATTACTCGAATTCCGAGTAAAGATATTCCCTTCTTGCGCCGTAACATCGGTATTGTCTTTCAAGACCATCGTTTGTTAATGGACCGCTCTATTTACGACAATGTGGCATTGCCAATGCGCATTGAGTCGATTTCTGAAAATGAAATCAAGCGACGCGTTGGTGCTGCATTGGATAAAACGGGTCTTTTAGACAAAGCGCGCTGTTTACCAAGCCAGCTGTCTGGTGGTGAGCAGCAACGTGTGGGCATTGCACGCGCTGTGGTGAATCGACCAACCTTACTATTGGCCGATGAGCCGACCGGTAACCTAGACCCAGAATTATCGAACCGAGTTTTAAGACTGTTCGAAGAGTTTAATCGAGCAGGCGTGACCATCCTTTTAGCTACGCATGATGTGGGGTTAGTAAACACTCGCCCACAATATCGTCATTTCGAGTTAAACCAAGGCTTCTTAAGTGAGGTAGAAGACTATGGCCGTTAATAAACGTCTTAAAAAGGCGAAACCAAAGCGCGCCAACAATCGTGCGGCAAGTGATGGCTTTTTAGTGGTTCACTGGAAGCAGGCGAAGTCTTCTCTATCTGAATTGTGGCAGCGCCCACTGGGAAATTTACTGACTTTAGCCGTAATCTCTATGGCATTGGCGATGCCAGCGTGTTTATACCTACTGGGTAAAAACGTGGGTGAGGCTGCACAAGATGTGGCAAGCCCTTCTCAGGTTAGCGCCTATATAGAAGAGGGTATCCCTGAACCTAGAGTAATGGTGATGAAGGATGAGATTGAAAGCTGGCCACAAGTGGATCTAGTGGAATACATCTCACCACAACAGGGACTTGCAGACCTTAGCCAGTACTCAGGTTTCAATGATGCACTGACGATTCTTGATGATTACTCACTACCTGGTGTATTGGTCATCACACCGAGCGCTGAAACAGACACGGAAATTAAAGCACTGGCTAACCAAGTCAAAGAACAACCTTCGGTGACTGACGTTAGACTTGATGAAGATTGGTTAGCAAGACTCGATGCGATTAAGGCACTGGCTACTGTCATCGTAGTGACATTAACCTTCCTTATGCTGGGAGCGGTATTTCTAATTATTGGTAATACCTTGCGCTTTAATGTGCTTGCTCACAAAGAAGAGATCCAAACCATGAAGCTAATCGGGGCGACCGATAGTTTCATCTTACGCCCTTATCTGTATACAGGTATGTGGTTTGGTGTATTGGGATCTATCAGTGCGTGGATCATGACCGCACTGATTACTGTATTACTCAACAGTGCAGTGGACGATTTAGCGCAGTTATACGACAGTCATTTCCGCTTAATTGGCTTAAGCTGGGATGAATCTTTGCTGCTTTTGATTGTTGGAACCTTGCTTGGTAGCGTGGCAGCAAAACTTTCTGCCCAAAGACACCTAAAAGAAATTGAACCTGTTTAGGTGAATTGAGTCATATTTAGACGAGAAATAGACACATGTTAGTCAGTTTTCGCCTTGTATAGACGAATTGATTATGCATAATTACTTCCCCCTTCTTGAATCCTGTTCATTTTAGGTTCAAGATTAGCGGGTTCTAATAGAAAGACTACTCCAGATCAGAGATTGATGAGGAACCGAATGGCAAACCAAGCGTATCAAATGGCTTTAGTCACACAAGATAGCCTAGACAGCTATATCCGCTCAGCAAACAGCTACCCAATGCTAACTGCTGAAGAGGAGCGTGGACTTGCAGAGCGATTACATTACAAAGGTGAGATCGAAGCTGCGAAAGGCTTGATCCTTTCACACCTACGATTCGTGGTTCATGTAGCGAGAGGTTACTCTGGTTACGGCCTGCCTATGGCTGACCTTGTTCAAGAAGGTAATATTGGTCTAATGAAGGCGGTAAAACGCTTTAACCCTGAAGTTGGGGTAAGACTGGTATCTTTCGCTGTTCACTGGATCAAAGCTGAAATCCATGAGTACGTACTTCGTAACTGGCGTATCGTTAAGATTGCAACGACGAAAGCGCAGCGTAAGCTGTTCTTCAACCTGCGTAAATCTAAGAAGCGTCTAGGTTGGTTTAACAACGGTGAAGTTGAAACTGTTGCTCGCGAGTTAGGTGTAGAGCCTTCTGAAGTTCGTGAAATGGAATCTCGCCTTGCGGCGCAAGATGCGACCTTTGAAGCACCTATGGACGACGATGACGGCGGTTCAGCTTACACAGCACCTGTTTACTACCTAGAAGACAAAGCGTCAGACGTAGCTGAAACGGTTGAAGCAGCAAACTGGGAAACGCATACTAACAACCGTCTTGGCCATGCACTAGCAAGCCTAGATGACCGCAGCCAACACATTGTTCGCTCTCGTTGGTTAGATGACGACAAAGCTACGCTGCAAGATCTTGCTGAAACCTATAACATCTCAGCAGAGCGTGTTCGTCAGCTAGAAAAGAATGCAATGAAGAAGCTAAAGCAAGCTGTCGGCGACTTCTAAGCCAAGCCCACACAATTTTTTGAAAAGGCCGAGATCGAGAGATCTCGGCCTTTTTGTTTGGATCGCATTTTAGTGTCTTTGCGATCGAAAGTTTCAAGTGTAGATTGTGGATAACTCTGTGAGGATTTTCTTTGTCAGTTGTCAAAAAGCAGGGTGTAGTAAGGCTTGCAGGCGGTTTTGTAGGTGGGGATAGTTTCAAGTTAACCCACAGATAGATCAGGATCATTACTACATCTTGTGGATCTATTTCTCTTAAAACACTTTATTCACGCAATTCACAGATTTATCCACATATGGTGTAAAAGTGATCGCTGGTGGATAACCTTATTAAGTCGGTGTAAATGTTAGCCTTGGGATAGGTTACAATGGCATCAAAGTAAATCAGTACAAGAGAAAGTCATGGACCAGTTTAAACATATTGATGTGCAAGGTGCTCAAACACTCATTGAGCAGAGCGACGCACGCCTAGTAGATATCCGCGATCCACAGTCATTTGCCGTTGCGCACCCAGAAAGTGCGTATCATTTGACGAATGACACCATGGTGGCGTTTATGGATGAGGTAGAATTTGAACAGCCTATCCTTGTGATGTGTTATCACGGCATTAGTAGCCAAGGTGCGGCGCAGTATCTAGTCAACCAAGGCTTTGAAGACGTATATAGTGTTGATGGAGGCTTTGAAGCTTGGCATCGTGCCCAGCTCCCTGTTGTGACAGGTTAGTTTGCTTCCTTAGACAAATTTAAGCAGGAAACTCCAATGGTAAGATTGATGGTATTGAATAATGCGCGTGTTGCGCAGGCCTTCATTGATTATATGGCGTCGCGTCATATTTCGATTCAGATGTCTCCAGAAGGTGAAGGACGTGTCGCGCTGTGGCTGATTGATGCTCAACATCAAGTGGAGACAGAAGCGGAGCTCAACCGTTTTCTGTCTGAACCGAACCACAAGCGTTATCAAGCCGCTTCCTGGGATGTTGCTGAAACGCGTAAAAGCCAGTTTCATTACCATACTCCGAGCTTTCTAAGCATGATTAAGGCTAAAGCGGGCCCTGTTACACTCAGCATTATGCTGTTGTGTGTGGTAATTTTTGCTCTGCAGCAACTTGGCTTCAATCAGCAGATCTTTCAAATACTGCATTTTCCGGCTCTGGATGGGCAACAATGGCAATTGTGGCGCTGGCTTAGCCATGCCGTTCTTCATTTCTCCGTTATGCACATAGCCTTTAATATTCTGTGGTGGTGGCAGCTTGGCGGTGATATTGAGAAGAAGCTAGGTGGTCTGAAGCTACTGCAGATTTTCGCTATATCATCGGCGCTGTCTGGCGCAGGGCAATATTGGGTCGAGGGGGCTAACTTTGGCGGGTTATCTGGAGTTGTGTACGCGCTAGTCGGTTATCTGTGGGTTGTGAGCACTAAGGCTCCTCAATTAGGACTAACCATACCGAGACAGATCGTCGGCTTCATGCTGATTTGGTTAGTGCTTGGTTACATGCAGCCGTTTATGGCGATTGCTAACACCGCACACCTAGCGGGTTTGATTGCTGGCGTCGGCATCGGCTGGATTGATTCAATGAAATCAAAGCCTATCGTTTAGCGATATTGGTGGTGAGTTTTCTGTGAAAACGAAAAAGCGGCTCGATGAAGCCGCTTTTTTTATCTCGATTTGGTCATCGCCTTATTGGTACAGGTACTTAGTAAATAAGAGGTCGGCAATGATGGTTTTGCCTGTTTCTGGCAATAGGATCTCATTGAGTCGGTCGACTAAGGTTTTACGCAAGTCTTCGCGACCAGAAAGTGACTTAATGGTCTCTTCATTCTGTTTACCAAGTAGCTCAATCACAGCATCGCGAATAAGGGGTTGGTGAAGCTCAATGGCCGGGAGGTCAGTTGAGTTGGCAACCATAATGTCGATGCGCACTTGAATGTAACCCAGCTTCTTACCTTTAGTATAAAAGTTAGTAGTGAGATCCGGTTCTAGCGTGAAGTACGCCAGCTTGGGTGCAGATTCCTCCTCCGCCAATGAAGGCAAAGAAAAAAGTAGTGTGATTGCTAGAAATATTTGGGCTACATAACGTTTGTGCATATTTGTGACTTTTCTTTAGTTTAATCGCGATATTCGAAACGCGTTTGTCTTGTTACAATGAGCGGTCTAAATCTAAATACGTTTATAACACAGCTTGCGGTTAAAACAGCTCGGAAGTTGATGCTTTATTGTACGTGTAAAGTCACCTATTGAATACCAGTATGAATCAGCCAATATCGCTGTATCTTAATTCGTTAATGAATGTAGATTGGCAAAATACAGAAAAATTTGATTTTCCGAATCAAACCATCAAAGGGTGGTTAATGGAGCAAGGCTCGTTATCTCGTCGTTTGGGTGAGTGTTGTGAGCACTTATCGGTCGAGTTACTTCATAATCAAGTCGTGGCACGCTCAACACTACAACACGACGAAGAGACTTTGCTTTCATCATCAGATTGCTTACTTCGCAAGGTTATTCTGAAGGGAGACGGTGAGCCTTGGGTACTTGGCCGTACGTTAATTCCACGCCTTACCTTAGATGACCAACACTCAGATCTGGCTCAGCAGGGCAATGTACCACTCGGGTTGACGGTGTTTAGCGCAGAAAACGTTAAGCGTGATGCACTGCAAGTCGGTTGGGTTATGGTAGGCGAAGAGCGCCTGCTTGCTCGTCGCTCGCGTTTATGGATGAACCATAAGCCAATGTTAGTGGCGGAACTTTTTTTACCAACTTCACCCATTTACTCTAAGGAGAGTGTGTAAATGCTGGCCACAAAAGCGAAAGCGTATTGGCAGTTAACGCGAATGGATCGCCCGATTGGAACCTTATTACTGTTGTGGCCAACCTTGTGGGCGCTAGTGATTGCGGCCAATGGCCTACCAGACTTGTCGGTATTAGTGGTATTTGTGTTGGGTGTGGTGTTAATGCGCTCGGCAGGGTGTGTGATTAACGATTTTGCCGATCGCAAAGTTGATGGCCACGTAAAACGCACTAAGCAACGACCTTTACCTTCGGGAGCGGTATCCAGTAAAGAAGCGGTAGCTCTGTTTTTGGTGCTAGCCATTGTCTCTTTTCTACTGGTGTTAACCATGAACACACTGACCATTCAGTTGTCGTTTATTGGTGTGGGCTTAGCGTTTATTTACCCTTTCATGAAACGCTTTACTCATCTGCCACAACTATTTCTGGGTTTGGCTTTCAGCTGGGCAATTCCGATGGCGTGGGCTGCACAAACCAATGAATTACCAGGTGTCGTGTGGTTCGTGTTTGCCATCAACGCACTATGGACCATCGCTTATGATACTCAGTATGCGATGGTTGACCGAGACGATGACCTTAAGATTGGCATCAAGTCGACCGCGATTCTGTTTGGCCGCCAAGATAAGCTAGTAATCGGTGTGCTGCAGTTAATTACTTTGGCGATGTTGATTGCGCTTGGTATGCACTATCAACTGGGCGGGAGTTTTTACTGGAGCCTGCTGGTTGTCGGTGGATTGTTTGTATATCAGCAGCACCTAATTCGCCACCGAGATCGAGACCTCTGCTTCCAAGCCTTTTTAAACAACAACTATGTTGGAATGGCAGTGACCGCAGGCTTACTTATCGCATTCTGGTAAAAAACATCACATATAAAAAAGGCACCCAATGGGTGCCTTTTCTGTTTTTAAGTGAGTTATTCTGCTTGGTGAATACTCTCTTCGATCGTCAAGCGAACTTCTGGGTAAAGCATCGAGTAAAGCAGCTTAGCGAAAACCGCGGTCTTCTCTAAATCGCAGTTGCCGTCGCTATCTAAGTACGCTTGCTGTTTTAGCGTTGCGAACATTGAAGCGAATACACCTTTGTCGAAAAACTCTGGAGCATTAATGCCGTGCAGGCGACCTAGACGCTGCGCGATATCTTGGCTCTTCTGCTCAAGCTCTGACTTATCGAGGTCTGGATTCTCTGCCAGAAGGTTCAATGCGATTGAGTAGCGCTGCAGTGTTTCAGAGATAGTACGGCCCAACAGCATCAGCGGTTGGCTGTTAGATTGGTTGATCGTGACTTCGTTGTCTTTCACCATGATCATACCCTGGCGTTCCAGCTCAGAGATAATGTTGGCGACAACTTCTTCTAACTTATCCTCTGGGTAGCTAAGGAACAGCTCCTTCTTAAGGAACGGGTAGATGATAGCCACATTCTTCTGGATGTCTGTAATCGACAGCTCTCGTTGACGAATCAGCATCTGCGCGACCAATGATGGCAGTGCGAATAGATGGATGATGTTGTTACGGTAGTAAGTCATCAGGATCGATTGGTGACGGTCGAGCGAAATGATGTCGCCCATAGTGTCTGACTCGATCAAGAATTTATTCAGAGCTTCAGCGTGTTTCACTAAATCTTCAGCACTGTCTTTCGGTACCGTGAATGTCTCAGAGTAAGGTACATTCTTTAGTAACGATAAGTAGCAATCAATCTGTGATACCAGCGAGTCACGGGATAGTGCACGTTGACGCGAAGCAAGCAGAGCAGTTGCACACAGAGTCAGTGCATTGGTTGCTGCTGCATCATTAATGTTTGTCATCATCTTGGTCGCAAGATCGTTAACAACTGGTGTCATCCACTGTGGCTTGCTAGTGCCAATCGGATCGATGTCTTTAGTCCACTCTGGAGAATGCTCATTCAGGTATTGGTTTAGCTGAATTGGCTCACCGAAGTTAACGTAGCCTTTACCAAAGTTGCGTAGCTTGCGAATAGTGCGAAGTACCAAGCCAGCATTCTCTTTCTCTTTACGTTTACCACGCAGCTCTTTTGCGTAAGTCGCCACTTCCATTACGTGCTCGTAGCCAATGTAAACAGGTACAAGGGTAACTGGACGGTTCATACCGCGCAGCATTGCCTGAATAGTCATCGCTAACATGCCGGTTTTCGCTTGTAGGAGACGGCCAGTACGAGAGCGACCACCCTCACTGAAGTACTCTACCGAATAACCTTTTGCGAATAGCTCGGCTAGATACTCACGGAAAATGGTTGAGTACAGCTTGTTGCCTTTAAAGCTACGACGAATGAAGAAAGCACCGCCGTGACGGAAGATCGGTCCAGCAGGGAAGAAGTTGAGGTTAATACCCGCTGCAATATGCGGAGGAACCATACCCTCATGGTAAAGCACATAAGAGAGTAGTAGGTAGTCCATGTGGCTACGGTGACAAGGTACATAAACAATCTCGTGACCGTCTTGTGCCAATTTGCGAACCGTAGATGCATTATTGATGTGCAGACCTTGGTAAAGTTTGTTCCACAACCAGCCCAGGATTTTTTCACCGCGTTTGATCAGAGAGTAAGAGAAGTTAGCTGCAATCTCATCCATGATGTCTTGCGCTTCTTTGCTCGCTTTCTCAATCGAGATGTTTTTCGACTTCGCTTCGTCTTCAATCGCTTTTTTGATCGCTTCTGATTTCAGTAGGCGGTCGAACAGCGCTTGGCGGCTTGGAAGGTTCGGGCCAGACGCGGCTAGCTTTTGGCGCGAGAAGTGGATACGTGCTACGCGTGCCAGCTTGTGCGCAATGGTGCTGTCAGTGCCGTGAGAGTTCGCCATGTAGCGCAGTGATACCACTGGGCTGAAACGAACTAAACAATCACGACCGGCTAGAAGAACCGCTCTTGATTTCTCTAGACCATTCATCGCTTGTAGATAAGGTTTTTGGGTATTTTCTTTACCCGGTTTACGTCCCCACAACACGGTTGCTGGGATAACCTGAACGTCTAGCTCTGAATCAGACTCATGAAGCTGAAGTAGCTCGGTGAATACGGCGATCGATGAACTTGGTACGTGGTCATCATCTTGAACTAGGGTTTTGCGCGACGCGATAAACACGTAGCGTTGCAGTGATTTACCATTAATATCAAGTGGGCTCAGTGGATCAGGAAGACCAAGCTCTAATGCATGTTTTTGTAGAGTTAGGAGATCGACACTCGAGCGGAAAGGTAACGCATATACAATTGGTTTGCCTAAATCAATGTTCAAATCTTCAATAGGGTTTGAAGGAATGGATGTGCCTTTTACCAATACGGATAAAGGAAGCTTCATCATTGAACGTGAAAAAGATTGTCCAGAAGACATATAGGTTCACTGCCTCAGTAGTTTTTTGTCATGCTCAAGCGTATCTCTATTTTTATTTAGTGATTTAAAATAGGGATCGGCCTAGGCGTAAATTTAATCGATGCAAGAATACCAGAAACTGGTCTAACCTTTTAATGGAATTAGTCATAATGGCGTTAAGTTTGCGGAAAATCATTCATCGACTGATTGAGTATAGGTTTAATCGTCACCAATTTTTAAAGCCTTTGATTAAAACAACGACTTAGCTGGCTGTTTATAAAGTTATAAAAAGTAGCCCGTTGTTTAAAAATGAACTAAAAACAACCAATTGCTTTGCTTTTGTTCAGTTACTGGATATACTCACAGTCAACTGTATAAAAAGACAGGTGACTCATGAAGCCGTTAACGCCCCGCCAACAACAAGTCTTCGACCTGATTAAAAACAAGATCGAAGAGTCCGGTATGCCACCGACACGTGCTGAAATCGCGCGTGAACTAGGCTTTCGCTCTGCTAATGCTGCAGAGGAACATTTAAAAGCTCTAGCTCGAAAAGAAGCTATTGAGATCATTCCGGGTGCGTCTCGTGGTATTCGCATCTTGCTTGATGACGCTGCCAACGACGAAGAAGGTCTACCTTTGATTGGTCAAGTGGCGGCGGGTGAGCCTATCCTTGCTCAAGAGCATGTAGAAACGCATTACCAAGTAGACCCTGGTATGTTTAAGCCACAAGCAGACTTCTTACTGCGTGTTAATGGCGAAAGTATGAAAGACATCGGTATTATGGATGGCGATCTACTGGCTGTGCACAAAACGCAAGATGTACGCGATGGTCAGGTTGTAGTAGCACGTGTCGACGATGATGTAACGGTTAAGCGTTTAGAGCGCAAAGGCTCAACGGTACTACTACATGCTGAAAACGAAGAATTTTCTCCAATCCAAGTGGATCTAGAGACCCAGCACTTAGCCATTGAAGGTTTAGCGGTTGGTATCATTCGCAACACAGATTGGATGTAATATCACACAATGAGTTATTGATATTTATTCTCAATAACTTGTCATTGTAATTGATATTCATTATCATCTTCCTTGTCGGGTTACAAGGAAGATGAACATGTCGAATCGAAACAAACCTCAGTCAACACTGCTTTCCTCAAAGCGCAGCGCTGCCCGTAAGCCGATGGCGCAGCAAGACATGGCTCATTCTGAATTTCATGTTCCTAGCAACCTTATCCAACCTCTTTGGTTTCGCAGTCGAGAAAGCCTCGCTGACGATGGCCTCGTTTACGATCCAATTGCAGCGCAAGCATGTACCCGCTGTCGTCTTGCACCGGAGTGTTTAACGGGAGAGCTCGACCAGCAACAGCTTCTATACGCGACATTGACTCAACTTTGTGACAACCAGATCCAACAGTACCTATCTCATAACCCTGAGGCGTGGATCATTAACGTTGGGGCAGGGCTTGATACACGTTTCTACCGTTTAGATAACGGCCGTTGTCATTGGGTTGAATTGGATGTCACTGAAAACTTGGTGTGGCGTCAGCGTTTATTCCATAAAAATGAACGTTATCGCTTAGAGTGTGGTTCAGTGAATGATCTTACTTGGCTTGATGAGCTGAATATTCCAGAGCAGGCGCCAGTGCTGATTGTTTGTGAACATGCACTGCTCGATTGCGATGAACAAACCACTGCGCACTTTATTCAAGCGCTAAGCCGTCAATTTACTCATGCACATGCCTGCTTAGTTCTTGCAGGGGATAAGACCTCAAGCAAGCTTGGTCAAAAGTTGGGTTCTGGCGAATACGCGCACGGCTTGGCTTCCCCTGTTGATAGCGTGTTGAATTGGCTACCATGGACTCAATGGGTCAAAGCCTTCTCACCTCTGGATCAACAATGTAACCGCTGGAAGCTATGGCAAAGAATGTTGAGTAAGTTGACTCAATACAAAAAGCGGCTGGCTCCACAACTTATCGTGATGAAGTGGTAGAGGTATTCTTCTTCCTACTCTCTATCAAGCTCTAGTCATAAAATAGTGAATCTCTACCCCCTAGGTTAAACTATCACCTCAAATCAAAGAGGTGATCGTGAAGCTATTTCTCCCCCAATCAATTGTTCAAACTCTAACGAATTTATCGGTTCACCAGCGAGTACTAATGCTCGCCATACCTATGGTTCTCTCCAATATAACCGTCCCACTGCTTGGCTTGGTTGATGCAGCTGTTATCGGTCACCTAGAGCATGCTTGGTATCTGGGTGGTGTAGCTCTCGGTGGCACCATGATCAGTGTGACCTTTTGGCTGCTTGGTTTTCTACGAATGTCGACGACAGGTTTGGCGGCGCAATCTTATGGAGCCAGCGATAATCAGCAATTAGGTTTGGTGTTCGTACAGGGCATTACCATGAGCTTGGGTTTTGCTGCCTTGTTTTTACTGCTGCACAGCATGATCGCTGAAGTGGTGTTTTCTTTAAGTAGCGCCAGCGAGCAGGTGAAGTTTTATGGTGAGCAGTACTTTTCGATTCGTGCTTGGAGTGCTCCTGCAGCCTTGAGTAATTTTGTGATTCTTGGTTGGCTGCTTGGAACACAGAATGCCAAAGCGCCGATGTGGATGGTGATCATCACCAACGTCACCAATATTGTTTTTGATGTGGTGTTTGTAATTGGACTCGGTTGGCAAGTTGAAGGGGCCGCTTATGCTTCGGTACTTGCTGATTATATGGGACTGTTGTTTGGCTTGATATGTGTGGCACGTGTTTGGTCGAAGAGGCAGTTACCAGCAATCTTGTCCTTGGTGAAACAGACCACTCAAGGGCTTTCTCGTTTCGTAAAACTTAATCGCGATATTTTTTTACGTTCTCTGTGCTTGCAAGCCACTTTTACTTTTATGACTTTCCAAGGCGCAAGTTTTGGCGATGATGTGGTTGCTGCCAACGCGGTACTGATGAGTTTCTTGATGATCATCTCTTATGGGATGGATGGTTTTGCCTATGCGATGGAGGCGATGGTAGGAAAGGCCATTGGTGCTAAAGATAAGCAAGAGTTGAATCAGTCTCTCGTAGGTACTTTTTTCTGGAGCTTAATCATTTGTCTTGGCCTGACTGCGGTGTTCATGATGCTAGGTAGCAACATGGTCAATATGATCACAACCATACCTGAGGTAAAAGTGCAGGCGATGATTTACTTACCTTGGCTTGTTGCAATGCCTTTGGTTTCAATGTGGTGTTTCCTACTAGACGGTATTTTTATCGGCGCGACCAAGGGAAAAGAGATGCGCAATAGCATGTTTGTTGCGACCTGCACTTTCTTCCTTATCTTCTTTTTAGCCTCATCGTTAGAGAACCATGCACTATGGTTTGCGATGATTTGCTTCATGGGAATGCGTGGAATTGGGCTAGCGGTATTGTTTATTAGACAGTGGAAAAGGAATGAGTTCTTGGCTTAGTGTACAGATAGATAAGCATTTAGAATACTATGATCTAATTACTATCTGAGTGTTATTAAGTGTTTGATTTGAAATGAAACAGCAAGCGTGTGTGCTTGCTGTTTTAGTATTTGGCCTATAGGTGGCCAAATACTCCTAAGGCTGTGCAGCCTAGTTAAAACAAGCGGTTCAAACCGTTAAGGGCAGCAACACGATAAGCTTCTGCCATGGTCGGATAGTTGAAGGTCGTATTCACGAAATACTCGATGGTATTCGCTTCGCCTTTTTGCTCCATAATCGCTTGGCCGATGTGAATGATTTCTGCAGCACGCTCACCAAACACATGGATGCCCAATATTTCCTTAGTTTCACGATGGAATAGAATCTTTAAGCTACCGATGTCTTTACCTGCAATTTGTGCACGGGCTAGGTGTTTGAATGAAGAGCGTCCCACTTCGTAAGGTACTTTGGCTGCAGTAAGCTCTTGCTCGGTTTTACCAACAGAGCTGATCTCTGGAATGGTGTAGATACCGGTTGGGATATCTTCAATCAGGTGGCTTTCTGCTTCGCCTTTGACAATTGCTTGCGCTACAAATCGACCCTGGTCGTATGCGGCACTCGCTAGGCTAGGGTAGCCAATCACATCACCCACCGCATATACGTGGCTGACACTGGTTTGGTAGTTGGCGTTGACCGAAACTTGACCACGTGAGTCCGCTTCCAAGCCAACGGCTCCAAGGTTGAGTTTGTCGGTATTACCCGTTCGGCCATTTGCATAAAGCAGACAGTCAGCACGCATCTTCTTGCCTGATTCTAAGTGGATGATGACCCCATCGTCTGTACCCTCAATTCGCTCAAACGTTTCATCGTTGCGAATGACGACACCGCTATTCCAGAAGTGATAAGAGAGCGCATCAGACGTTTCATTGTCTAGGAATGACAATAGTCGGTCTCGAGTATTGATAAGGTCTGTCTTTACCCCCAATCCGCGGAAGATAGATGCGTACTCACAACCAATAACACCAGCACCGTAAATGATGATATGTTGCGGGTCGTGTTTTAGTGACAGGATTGAGTCGCTGTCGTAGATACGCTCATGTAGGAAGTCGACATTTTCAGGTTGGTAAGGTCTTGAGCCTGTCGCAATAACAAACTTATCTGCGGAGTAGAGTTCTTCAGTTCCGTCACTTTGCATTACAGAAACCGTGTTGCTATCAATGAAGCGCGCAGTACCAAAGACTAATGTACATTGATTGCGATCGTAGAAACCTTGGCGAAGTCGCGTTTGCTTGTCGATTACAGATTTAGCGTGACCAAGAATGTCGGAGAAAGTGGCGTGGAGGCTTTTGTTGTTTTGGCAAAAGAGTGGGTTGTTATTGAATTCGATAATACGACTAACCGCGTGTCGTAGTGCTTTCGATGGGATGGTACCCCAGTGAGTACACCCGCCGCCTACGCTACTTTCTTTTTCAATGATGGCTACATTCAACCCGGCTTTGGTTAATCCCATCGCTGCCCCTTCACCGCCGGGGCCACTACCAATCACGATCACATCAAAGTGGTTCGAATGCGACATAGAAATCTTCCTTGTTATATTTGTTTAACATTGCTTTAGCGAGATTTTAACTGATTCCGTTATTTGGTACATGAAAAGGGCATCAGAGAGTCGAGCTGATCACGCAGTGTTAAAGAAAAAGTCATATTTGGTATGTTGTATGTCTCCAAATTACAGCTCCGTGATTGAAATTTTGTTCTCGAACGTATTTACTTCGGTACGTGAACAAAGAGGGGTGTCTGATGTCATATAAAGCGAGAATTCCTTATAAAATAGAGTGATTCGCGTTATATTTAACTGAGTATTAGACATGCCTGTTTAGGCTGTAAAAGAAGAAATTGATAAAGTATGAAACCAATGGGAATTCGCGCACAGCAAAAAGAAAAAACTCGTCGAAGCTTAATCGATGCTGCGTTTAGTCAGTTGAGTGCTGACCGCAGTTTTTCAAACCTGAGCTTAAGAGAGGTTGCTCGCGAAGCCGGCATTGCCCCAACTTCTTTCTATCGTCACTTTAAAGACATGGATGAACTCGGTTTGACCATGGTTGACGAAGGTGGCTTGTTACTGCGTCAGTTGATGCGTCAGGCAAGGCAACGAATCGTAAAAGAAGGCAGTGTTATCCGCACCTCGGTTGAAACCTTTATGGAGTTCATCGAAAGCAGTCCAAACGTATTCAGACTGTTATTGCGCGAACGTTCAGGAACCTCATTTGAGTTTCGAACAGCCGTCGCAAGAGAAATGCAGCACTTTGTTGCGGAAATGACGGAATATCTAATAGGTACGGGGATGACTCGTGAAGAGGCTTTTACCCAAGCAGAAGCATCAGTCACCTTGGTATTTAGTTCCGGCGCAGAAGCTTTGGATTTAAATAGCCGTGAGCGAGATGAACTTGCTGAGCGGTTGATTATGCAATTGCGAATGATAGCCAAAGGGGCTTATTGGTATCGCAAAGAACGTGAACGTAACCGACTAAAAGGCGGGATTGAATAATGTCGAATGAAAAGAATACTGTGAACCGCGGTTCAGAAAGAAAAACACTGGTACTGGCTCTTGTTGCGGGTGTCTGTGGTGACGCATTGTTATCTTGGGTAACGATGAGCGAAGTTGGTTTCTCTATTTTCCCTCTTATTGCGCTAGTACTGGCTGTTCAAGCTCTATACCAAGAGTACCTAGCAAACCCAGTATCTGAAGATATCCCACTAGTTGGCCTAGCGTGTTTCTTCGTTGGTGCATTTGGCCACTCGGCGTTTGTGAAAGCACAGCACCCAGAAGCTGGCTCTAACTTCTTTGCTATTATCGTGGCAATGCTGCTACTCGCATGGGTAGGTAAGAAACTAGGATTTATGTCTAAGTCAGCGTAACTTCAGCTGAATAGACAATAAAAAACGAGCCGTGTGGCTCGTTTTTTTTGATTTGAAGAACCGAGCGTAAAGGTCGGTTCTTTTGTATCTATCGTTTCTATTTGGCTTTGCGCTCTAAGAACACACCAGCTTCCATGTGGTGAGTGTATGGAAACTGATCGAACAGAGCAAAACGCGTGATGTTGTGAGTTTCGCTCAGAATGTCCAAGTTCTCTTTGAGTGTGTCTGGATTACAAGAGATGTACATGATGCGTTCATAGCCTTGTACCATTTTACACGTATCAACATCCATACCTGATCTCGGTGGATCAACAAAGATCGTGTTGCAATTGTAGCTCTTTAGGTCGACATTAGCTTGTTTTAGACGACGGAACTCGCGCTTACCTTCCATCGCTTCAGTAAAATCCTCAGCCGACATACGAATGATCTGAACGTTGTCGATGTTGTTTGCTGCAATATTGTATTGCGCAGAGTCTACCGATGGCTTAGCCAGCTCAGTTGCCAGTACTCGTTCGAAGTTTTGTGCCAGAGCTAAAGAGAAGTTTCCGTTACCACAGTATAGCTCAAGCAGGTCGCCTTTGCTTTCTTGAGTACAGTCTACCGCCCACTCCAGCATTTTCTCCGCAATCTTACCGTTAGGCTGTGTGAAGCTATTCTCTACTTGTTGGTAAATGTAGCTGTCGCCATTCACGTTAAGCTTTTCAATTACGTAGTCTTGGTCTAGCACAATCTTCATCTTACGTGCACGGCCAATCAGGTTTAGGTTGAAACCTTCGTCATTAAGTTGCTGCTTAAGTGCTTTTGCGTTTTCAATCCACTCTTCATCAAGCTGACGGTGGTATAGCAGTGATACAAGTACTTCACCACTTAGGGTTGAAAGGAAGTCGACTTGGAATAGCTTGTGACGCAGGGACGGGTTACCCTTCATCGCTTCCATTAGCAGTGGCATTAGGTCGTTGATAAGACGGCTTGCTGCTGAGAACTGATCAACGCGATATTTCTCTTTGGTTTCTTGATTGAACATCACGTAGTACATGTCATCACCTTCATGCCACACGCGGAATTCTGCACGCATGCGGTAGTGCTGTTCTGGTGATTCATACACTTCTAATTCAGGCACATTGTATTGTGAGAACATCTCAGTCAGACGCTCGGTCTTTTCTGCCAGTTGTTCTTGGTAGCGTTGCGGGTTTACATCTAAAGTCGCCATTGTTATGCCTTTTGCTGTGGTGCGTTCAAATCAAGAGCGCAGATTTTATTCAATCACAGCCTCTTGTCCAGTGTTGAGAGCCATTACCTGTAAATTGGCCATGAAAACTATAGCTTATAACTATCTTAGACTAGACAAATTACCCATAGGACAATAGTATCCTTCTCAAGCTGGTGCCATTTAGATGTATAGATGGCTGAAAAGGGAATCTGGTGTAAATCCAGAACTGACGCGCAGCGGTAAAAGAGAACGAGTATTCACCAAGACACTGCATACAGGATTATGTGGGAAGTCGAATATTAGGTAACCACTAGGTTGAGCTCTTGAGTCCGAATACCTGCCAGCAGCTAAGTCACAATATTTGGCTTGGTAGGAATTTACGCGATTTAGGATCACAATATGAACAAGTCCCTTTTAGCGATAGCTGTAGCGTCGCTACTTTCACCTATCTCCAATTTACACGCCCAAGAAGCCTCTGCCGATGAAACCATGGTGGTGACGGCGAACCGTTTTGAGCAGTCTGCAGCTTCAACGCTAGCCGATGTCGAAGTGGTAACTCGTCAAGATTTTCAGAGAACGCAAGCTAAAACAATTCCTGACGTACTACGTCGACTGACTGGGATTCAAATTACGCAAAATGGTGGCAGAGGTCAGCTAGCTTCTATATTCGTTCGTGGTACAAGCTCTGATCAGGTACTGGTTTTAGTTGATGGGGTTCGATTTGCTAGAGCAGCAAAAGGGGCGGTTGACTTCAACCAAATTCCTTTAAGTTATGTTCAACGTATCGAGTATGTTCGAGGTGCTCGAGCGTCTCTATATGGTTCGGAAGCAATCGGTGGTGTAATTAACATCATTACTATTGCACGTGCTACGGAAGAATCAACAACGTTGAGTGCGGGCTTGGGAAGCTTAGATTACCAAGAGCTGAGTTTAGCATCAGGTGTCGCAACATCTGAAAATGGCCAGCTAAATCTAGCAATCAGCCATGAAAGTGATGAAGGCTACAATGTTAAGCCTGTATCTGGATTAAATGATGGCGATCGTCATGGCTTTGAAACGCTGAATGGTCTGATTGGTTATACCCATAAGTTGAATGAACAGTTTAGTGTCTTTGGTAATGTTCGTGCTTATGAAAATATTTACCAATATGACAGCACATACGGTACTCGTAGTTACATGGAGTCTGAAAAGGACGACTTATCAGTTTCTATTGGAGGTGCTTACCAAGGAACTAAGCTGCGTTCAGAACTACAAGCTACTGTTCAAAGCCAAGACTCATGGAATTACGAGTACGGCAAAAGCAAAACGTCAGGTACTCAAGATGAACTTGAACAAACTAATGTTCAATGGATTAACAGTTATCAACTAAACAAAAATGTGGTTCTTGCTGGTGGCGCAGACTGGCGTGATGAATCTTACGTTGATAAAAATGCAAACAAAACCTTCGACCGTTCTAACCTAGCTCTATTTGGTTTGTCTTCAGTAACTGTCGAGTCCGCGACTCTAGAAGCTAGTGCTAGGGTTGATGATAACGAAGAGTTTGGAACTGAGACTACCTATAACCTAGGTGCTGGTTATCAGTTTATTCCTGAATTTGGTATCAAAACATCCTATGGTACAGCGTTTAAAGCGCCGAACCTTTACCAACAGTATGACCCTTTATACGGAACTCAAGATCTTAAGCCTGAAGAATCTGATGCGATTGAGCTAGGTTTCTATGGTGTAGTGAAAGACGTATATTGGACATTGACGGGATATGATTACAAGATAACGAACCTAATTGACTATCATCCAACAACTTACAAGTATATTAACGTTGATGGCGAGACTCACATTCAAGGTGTCGAACTTACTGCTGAGTTTGATACAGGCATAATTCAACACCAATTGAGTGCGGATTATAAAGACGCCGAGGGGGATGATGGTAAGCAACTACAACGCAGAGCAAAAGAGCTATACAAGTGGAATGCGCTTGTAGCCTTTGATGTTGTTGATTGGTCGATAAGCTATCAATATGTTGGAAAACGACCTGATGTTAATTATGGAACATGGCCTTACAGTGACGTAACTCTACCGTCTTACTCATTGGTTGATACAGCCGTTAGCTATTATGCAAATGAGAATACAACAATCAGTGCTCGTGTAGATAACTTATTCGATGAAGAGTATGAAACTGCTCTAGGTTACCCTGCAGCTGAAAGAGCGTATTACCTTAACTTGGCATACCAATTCTAATCACCTAAACCGCCCTCGGGCGGTTTTTTCTTATCGATAGATATCTAATATGAAAAAGAAAGTCATCATTAGTTGGTCTTCTGGCAAAGACTCTACGTTAACCCTCGAGCGACTCGTAGAAAGTCCTGACTATGAAGTGGTTGGTCTATACACAACCTATGTCGGCGACGAAGTACCTTTTCAAGCAACCCCCAAAGAAGTCGTTGCTATGCAGGCGGAGCTGCTCGATTTGCCTATCATCATGATTGAGCTGCCGGAAGTGTTCCCATCAAACGAGATTTATCAGAACACCATTGTTAATGCACTGAAGCAATCGAGTCTAGCCATTGATGCGGTCGCATTTGGCGACATGTTCTGTAACGGTATTGCTGACTATCGTCGAAGTTATATTGAACCTGCTGGCTGGGAGTGTGTATTCCCACTGCTTGGAGAAGAGAGCAGTCAACTGGCCGATGAGATAATAGAGAGAGGCATCGAAACCTTCTTAGTGACTATCGATACCAATGCTTTATCAGCCGAGTATTGTGGGCAAGCTTATACAAAATCGTTGGTAGAGAATCTCCCCAACGGTGTTGACCCTTGCGGTGAGGATGGAGAGTTCCACACATTAGTAACTAAAGCACCATCATTTGATGGGGCAATAAAGGTTTCGTTGCTTGAAGTCGATAGAGGAGAACGTTTCGTACATCAACGTTACTTGGCTAACATAAGCCGTGACTAAGTTGGCGAATAATAAGTGAAGGGGTATGATTGCTGCGAACTTTCTTATAGGTAGATGCAGTGTTGGGCGAGCAACAAAAAAACATACTGGTATTTGATTCGGGAGTAGGAGGTTTATCTGTCTATAAAGAGATAAACAAGCTACTGCCGAACCATAACTATATCTATGCTTTCGATAATGAAGCCTATCCCTATGGTGAATTGGAACAGCAGGTTCTGATAGCTCGAGTTGAGAAAATTGTTGCTAGCTTTATCAAAAGCCACGCTATCGATATAGTGGTGATTGCGTGTAATACCGCAAGTACCATTGTTCTTCCAACCTTGCGTGCCAATAATACGATTCCAATTGTTGGTGTCGTTCCGGCTATTAAGCCTGCTTCCCTCATGGCAAACAAAGCGGTTGGTCTGATTGCCACGCCTGCAACGATTACTCGTCAATATACCCATGATCTGATCAAAAGCTTTTCTAGTGATAAGCATGTTGAACTATTGGGTTCGACAAAGCTGGTGGACATGGCTGAAGAGAAATTGCGTGGGGAGCTCGTTAACCTCGAGGAGTTGACTCAGATTCTCAGTCCAATGATGAATCTTGTAGATGTCGCTGTATTAGGGTGTACGCATTTTCCACTAATAAAAGAAGAGATCCAGAGCGTAATGGGAGAGGATGTCATGCTAGTGGACTCGGGCAGTGCGATCGCTAAACGTGTGCAAAGCCTATTAGAAGTCGAAAGTGCAGAAAAAGTGGTGGGAATAAGAGAGGTATATTGTAGTGCACCTCTAAGAAAAGAAGGTGCACTCAATAGAACATTAAAAGAAATGGGTTTTATGCCTGTTCAGATCCGTCCGCTTCAGGGTGCTTAGGGTCATTTGCGATACGTACCTTCAATGTACGCTGCATATAGTCTTTATCATTTAAGCTAGCAATGGCGTTATTGACATCGTTGCTAGCCATCACCACGAAACCAAATCCTCTTCTTTTACCAGTACGCTTATCTTTCATTAGTCTTACGGCAAATACTTCACCGTGTTCAGAGAAAAGTTCGCGAACATGTGATTCGTTGGCTTTATATGGAAGGTTACCCACGTATAGGGTTTGAGTTGAAGCTTTAGGTTCTGAATCTGATTTTGTGTCTGAGCCTGAAAGGTTAAGAATAAAAGCTGAAGCCAAGACACCGAGAACGAAAGTAATTGCAGGCGATATATCAACCTGTGAAAACACAATGCCGCCTAATACAGCCAGTGCGACAATTAACAACATCGATTTTTTTGAATTCATATCGGATTACTACATATTAATAAACGAAATAGACGCATCTACTATTAACAAAATAGACACATGAATCTTACGTTCATGGTTTGTATTTTTCCAATGTATTGCTGTGATGCGTCTCAAATGTTTAGTTTTTATTCAAAATAAGCGCTTTTGATGGCTTTTTAGTCGAACGGAAATTTTATTTAAAAAAGCCCTTGCGCTCCATTCGAATCTCTCTATAATGCCGCCTCACCGACACGGAGTGAGACGAAAGTCACACACTGAAATCGGTAGAGAAAAAAGAGTTTGAAAATAACCCTTGACTCTCAAAACGGTGCGAGTATAGTACGCACCCCTAGCGATTGAGATGTGAATCACAAAACGCTAGAAGCTCTTTAAAAATTAGAACCTATCAATCTGTGTGGGCACTCGTTGATGAATATCAAAAAATGAAACTTCGGTTTCAACTTGATTTCAATGAACTGAGTGACCAATCGATAATTTATTATCGGCACAGTCAATTCAC
>NZ_JFFR01000033.1 GCF_000695685.1 Vibrio fortis
TTAGGCCTGCCGCCAGCGTTCAATCTGAGCCATGATCAAACTCTTCAATTTAAGATTTTGTCGACTCAATGAATACTGATTCTATCTAACGATAGTGAATTGACTGTGCTAAGACCGAAGTCTTAATTGGTCACTCAGTTCATTGAAATCATTTTGATTCCGAAGAATCTGTTTGCCTTTGCTTATAAAAGCGAAAACAAACTTAGTGATATTCATCAACGAGTGCCCACACAGATTGATAGGTTTAAATTGTTAAAGAGCTTTTGCTTATCGAAACTTTCTTTTTACAAAGAAAGCTCTCAAAGCGGACGTGCATTCTAGCGATTTAATCTTCAGTGTCAAACACTTTTTTGAAAATTAATTTCTTTCGAATTTTCGTCTTACTGATTACTGCTGAAGCCTTGCGGCGTCTGCCGTGTCAGTGAGGCGGCATTATAGAGATCATCTAAAACTTGGCAACCCCTTTTTTAATAAAAAATCGAAAAAAGTGCTTACATGATTATTTTTAATTCAAAAGCCATTAATTTTGGCTATACATCCACCAAAAACGCGCTCTACAACTAAAATTCGGCCACTAATTCTTTGCTAAAATCAGACAGACTCAGTTCAAAGCTCCATTTTTCTGCTTCTTTCTTTATATGATCTATCGAAGAATCAACCGAATTCATTGTAAGTGTGTTGTTATCAAGCTCATAGACTTGCTTTTGCGTCGTATAGTAGAAGTAAAGAACGGTAAGTGCGTTTCGATTACCCTCATCCGCCGCGGCTTTAATCTTCTTCAGCTTTCTATATATCTGGTTGTGTATCTGTTTTAAGTTCCAAACATACACGGCCTCATTAAGGTAAGGGTGGGTTTTGATCTTCGATGCAATAAAGGCATTTAACGCAATCGCCAGAACGACCCCAAACAGGTTTAAGTGAAAGTTACCTGTCGATTCGCCAGAAATGCTCTCCTTCACACCAAACAGTTCAATCAAAAGTGTACCGAACCCAATCGCACTAATCGCAAGAGACGCTACTAATCCAATTAGCAGTACGTTCATCTTCTTTCTATATTCTTCTTTATTGATTTTCTGCAGTTCCATTGATAACTCCTTGATATCAGATGATGGCCATTCTCTATTTCTCCTAACACGTTCTCAACTGGTTAGATGTTTAAATGTGTTAACCATCTATTTACTACGTATAAAAACAATAAAGGTACTTAAAACTGCTCTGGTTAATTGACTTAGCTTAGATAAAGGAGTTACATACCGCGACAAGTTAGTTAATCATTGATACGGGCTTAGAGAACTCGATTCGCTCCGTATAACTAGAAAGGTACATTTCATGCGTTCATTCGTATTGCGTGCTCGTGCGGCACCAACTGAAAGCAAGTTGATTTTAGAAGGCGTTGGTCAAGAAGCTCATACTGAAATATTGGCTCACACGTTGATGAACACCATCTTCGTAGCTCAATCTCATCGTGAAGATGTTACCGTTCATCTTGTGTTGGAAAGTACCAAAGACTTTTCTCGTACAATTACCGTAGATTCAAACGCCATCACGAATATCGGTGGTTTCCACGAGAGCGCACTCTTAGCCGCGGTTGTTCGTGCTGTTGATGCATCTCAAGGCATGGGTAAAGAAGAGACTCGTCAAGTTGAGCCGGGGATTACCGTTCGAACTATCAGTTTCGAGAAGCTCGTAAAAGAACTGGCCGAAGACCACCAGCTTTACATGATGGATAAGAAAGGCGAATTTATCCGCGATGCCGAGATTGCAGACAATCCTTGCTTCTTACTGACTGACCACATCCCAATGCCAAAGAAGAGTTACAACAGCTTAAAACGCCTAGGGACTGAGAAAATCAGTCTAGGCCCTAACATGCTGTTTGCTTCCCAATGTGTTGTGTTGATTAATAACGAATTGGATATCCGCGGTTTTTAACGTCGTTACAATACCTTCATATAACAAAGCCCGGTATTTCACCGGGCTTTGACTTTAAGCATGTTGATAACTCACCTATACAGTTCATATCGATACAAGCTTTCAAAACAAGTCTCGCATTAGCGTCTCATACTGCTCCGTCGCGAGTACAACAAGATGATTCAACTCTTTTGCATCTTTCTCTGCTAATAGCAGCTGCCAATCACAATGTTTACCATCTTGATCTTGCCCTAGCACTTTGATGTTACCTTCCTCAAACTCAAATGATAGATGACTGAAGTCGGTATTATGGTGCTCATGAGATTCCAAAATTTCAAATTCTAGGTTGCCCGTTGGGTTTACTTGAATGTGTGCATGACAATCTTGCTGATTCTTTAACTCATACTCCCTGTGTATTGCGAACATAGTTCCTCCTATCTCTAAACCGCTAGCTAACTAAGCACAAAATGCACTGCTACATAAAGTGTAGCTTTAGAAGGGAGTTCGAATCGCTAAACAGAACGCCGATTTGATTAGAGACAATATTGAGGTGAGTAAAGTCATTTCCAGCTCAATACAGCTTGACGCAAGTATTCCATCTCAATTGGTTGAAAACATAGAGCAAGCTTATTTTGACTAGAAATAGCCTCTCTTGACCATAAAAAAGAGCCCACCTTGGTGAGCTCTTTCGACATCGATTTTATCTCTCGACGGTTATGTTTTTATTTAGGCTAACTTGTTAACCAAACATAAATGTGTATAGGTAACCCGCGCCAATCGCCATACTTAAGATTACGAATAGGAACGCTGCAATCATCTGATTCTTGAAGATAGATTTCAGTAGAATCACTTCGGTCAAACTTGCACCCGCACTACCAATAATCAATGCCATTACTGAACCAAGTGCCATACCTTTCTGTACGAGAGCTGCACTCAAAGGAATTACGGCCTCTGCACGGATGTATAGTGGAATACCAATTACCGCTGCGATAGGAATCGCGTACCACTTGCCTTCACCTACATACTCAGCAATCAAGTCTGTTGGGATAAAGCCATAGATGAATGAACCAATCGCAATACCCATCATTAGATAAGGGAACACTTGTTTAAAGTCTTTCCAAGTCGATAGCCAGATTCGCATCCAACGGCTTGGTTCTTTCTTCTCTACAACTTTCGCAGTTGCCGTACCATCTGCAGAGCAGCATGATACTTCTACTTTTGGTTCTTCTTTGGTGCCACAGCATGATGTCTCTTTTGCCATTACTGGTGCCGGTTCACCGCATGAAGATGTTCCGCAAGACGACTCTTTTTTCTCAACTTTTGGTGCTGAATCTCCGCAAGTTGTTCCACAGCTTGACGCGCCAGCTGATTCGTACGCTTCTGGTTTCACGTAACGTTCAAAGCCAAGTTTTTCAAGAACATAACCCGCTACCACAGATACAGCCATTGCAATCGCAAAGTAGAACAACGCCACTTTCCAACCAAAGGTCACCACAAATAGACCAATGATCACAGGGTTAAGTAGTGGACTACCAAACAAGAACACCATCATTGGGCCAAAGCCCGCTCGCGCTCTTAGCAAACCTTTAAGGAAAGGAATGGTTGAGCAAGAACAGAATGGTGTGATTGCACCAAGCAGTGCCGCGACAACATAACCTTTACCTTTGCGTGAGCTTAGAATCGACTGAATCTTTTCTGGTGTCAGAAATTCCTGCAGTACACCAACAATGTAGCTAATCGCTAAGAAAAGGATGATCAGTTCGGTTGCTAAGAAAGCAAACATGTCCAAGGCTTCTTTTGCCATAGTGAGTATTTCGTTGTTCATAATTAACTCCAAGTTGAGCACTTACAGAGTGAAGATTTCATATTTCTTCAATCCATGTCATTTCGAATATTCTCGAATTATAGAAATATAAAGTGATTGATCAAGCATTATTTCGATAAATATCGAAATATTTTTATTAAAGACTGAAGATCAATGACTTAGTGAACACTGCATGATGTGGTTTGAAATGAGCATTCATTTCGACTATTATCGAATTAAATTTTGAGGAGCCATCATGAACTTAGAAACTGTAGCTAAAGCATTAAAAGAGCTAGGCCACCCTATTCGCTTATCTATCTACAAGACTGTTGTAAAAGCGGGTTATCACGGTATCGCTGTTGGTGGCTTACAAGAGGAGCTCGGTATCCCGGGATCCACTCTTTCTCACCATATCTCTAGCCTTGCATCCGCTGGACTAATCAGCCAAAGACGTGAGGGGCGCACACTTTTCTGTGTCGCAGAGTATGAATGCCTTGATGGTGTAATCGACTTCTTAAAAGATGAGTGTTGCGCCAATGATCAGTGCTAGTGTCGCGAGCCTGAGTCTCGAACAAGTTTGGGCTGAGTATCAACAGGCACTGAAGTCCTTCTTGCATTCAAAAGTCAGTCAGCCAGACGATGTTGATGATCTACTGCAAGAGATCTTGCTGAAAACGTATCAGAATCTGGAGACAGTAAAAGAGTCCGACAGTATCAAGGCTTGGCTGTTTCAGTTAGCAAATCGCACCATCATTGATTTCTATCGCAAGCGTGCGCGCGATCAACGTGACAGCAATATAGATGCGGAAGAACTATGGTTTGCAGAGCTTGATCAGAACACTGAATTTAAGCAGCAACTAGCGCAGTGTATTGAACCCTTTATTCAAGCACTTCCGGAGAAAAACGCATCACTTCTGCTTGCGGTCGATATTGAGGGACAAAGTCAGAAAGAGCTCGCTCTAAGCCAAAACAAGAGCTATTCGACCATTAAGTCGCAGGTGCAGAGAAGCCGAGAAGAACTCAAGAAGTTATTTGAAGAGTGCTGTCACCTATCTTTAGACAAGCACGGCAGTGTTATTGATTGTGACCTAAAACCAGACAGCAATTGTGGCAAGTGTTAACCACAATTCTAATTCAACGTATAGATACACCTAAGAACAAGACGTATAGAACGAAAAAGCCAGCAATCTCGCTGGCTTTTTCTGTTTGAGGCATTCAGTTTAATTACTGCTTGCAGGCTGTGGCGCCACTGGTTGGTAGCGACCTGGCTTATGATTCATAGCCAAAATCAGATTAGTAACCACCGCACCTACTACCGACAGAAGAATCAGAGAAATGTCGACGATAAACAATGACAGGATAACAATAGTACAGTCCAAGCCCATTTGAACCTTACCTGCGCGAATACCAAAACGCTCTTGAAGGTATAGAGCCAAGATATTGAAGCCGCCTAAGCTCATCTTGTGTCTGAATATCACAAGCATGCCTGTACCTATGAGTCCGCCACCGAGCATGGCTGCGTACACCTTGTTGATCTCAGCAATCTGAATAACGTGATACAGATGATCAACCGCGAACGAAACGATAGAAACAGCAATAAAGGTGTTGATCGTAAAGCGCCAGCCCATACGGGTAACAGATAAAATATAAAAAGGTAAGTTAAGCGCGAAGAAAACCTGACCAAAGCTAAGCTCTGTGATTTTGGTAATGAAGATAGCTAACCCTGCAGTACCGCCAGTCAGCAACCCTACTTGATTGAAAAAGATAACACCGAGCGACACCAATGCACTACCTAGGGTTAATGCTAGTAAGTTCTCTCTGAGGTTATGATCTTTGTCCATTTGGATGACTCTCCCTTAAATTCCGAAACTTTTTTCGCTCATCCTGAAGCGATTTCGGCACTAGGGTCACGATTTTTAAGGAATATGTCGAGTTTATAGAGTGTGATCAATGTAACTCAAATCGTATTGTTTTGTTTACAACCCAATAAATAACCATTGATTACAACGCGTTATATATCACTCTATATAACAAGCTGGCAGGCTTAAGGGTTCGACTTCACTAAACAAGTTTGACGCTCTCTTATCTATGCATGAAACGCATAGATTGAATCACAAATCGTCATTTGTCTCATGTGCAGACTCTCTTTAAGATGCGCGCCTTCTTACAACATTGAGCGCATGTAAAACCCTTATGTTTTCACAATCTCTTTTTGCCCAGCTCGCCAGAATGACTCTGTTTTTGGTCATCAGTTTAGTGGTGGTTCATCATAGCCAACCATTGATCGATCTTTTGGCTCAGCACGCTGTAAGTAGTGGGTGCCACCAGCAGTCTGCGCATGAGCATTCTGGGCACGAACACCACCACGACATGGGTGAACATGACATGTCTGCACATCACTCAAATCATCATTAATTTAAGAGTATTAGAATGAGTATTTTCCGCTTTCCCTTACTGGTATGGCTTGGGATCGGCACATTAATCATCAGTCTAGGGATCAGACAATCGTTCGGCATTTTCATGATGCCTATTTCCGAGCACTTCAACACTGGTCGTGAGTTCTTTAGCTTTGCGATCGCACTGCAAAACCTGTTGTTTGGTGTTTTTCAGCCGTTTGTTGGTATGGCTGCCGACAAATGGGGCGCTCGACGCATTATCATCGCAGGCGCATGTGCTTATGGCGTAGGTCTGCTTCTTACTTCCATCTCTACCGAATCGAGCATGCTATACATCTCTCTCGGCGCGCTGATCGGTTTAGGTTTGAGCGCCACAAGCTATGTGATTGTTCTTGGTGCTGTCGCAAAAGTCGTCCCTGCGGAACACGCTGCAAAAGCCTTTGGTTTAACAACCGCTGCAGGTTCATTTGGTATGTTCGCAGTGATTCCCGGTGCGCAGTACATGCTTAACGAGTTTGATTGGCAGTCGGCAATGCAAGTATTCGCATTACTATGCTGCTTAATGATTTCGTTTGCTCTGTTCATGCGAGCGCCTAAGTCGAAAAACGCAGTAAAAACACAAACTGCTAATGCAGAAGACTCACAGACACTGAAACAAGCATTGTCTGAAGCCTTTGCGCACAAAGGATACTGGCTTATCCACGCAGGCTTCTTTGTTTGTGGTTTCCACGTGATGTTTATTGCAACTCACTTACCAAGTTACTTGGCGGACAAAGATCTACCCGCTAGTAGTGCAGCTATGGCTCTTGCGTATGTCGGTATCTTTAACATCTTCGGCTCATACTTTTGGGGCGTAATGGGCGATAAATTCAGCAAGCGTCATGTAATGTCGGCTCTTTATCTAGTGCGAACTGTAGTTATTGGCGCATTTGTGACTCTGCCAGTAACAGAATCTACAGCAGCGATTTTTGGTGCTGCGATTGGTTTCTGTTGGTTGGGTACAGTGCCACTTACCTCAGGTCTAGTAAGACAGATCTTCGGTGCGCGTTACCTATCTACCCTGTATGGCTTGGTTTTCTTCACTCACCAAGTTGGTAGCTTCTTAGGGGCTTGGGTTGGCGGTCGTATTTACGATTATTACGGCTCATACGAACCAATTTGGTGGTCGACGGTCGTGCTGGCTTTTGCTGCTGCGCTTATCCATTTACCAATTAATGATAAGCCAATTGAACGTCTTAAGATGGCAATGGCTTAATGAAAGTAAACGGCTGCTCTTAGTGAGTGGCCGTTTTTCTATCCGTCTCGACAAGCTACTCTTTTAACAGAAATTTTGCCGACATATGGGACAGGCAACGCTATTTTAATTTATAGTATTTATCTTCTTATCCAATTCGCAGATTGATAGCACATGGAACTGTTCGATCAGACAGTCATTATCGCAATGGCACTCATTTTTGTTGGCTCTTTCGTTCAAACCGCTATCGGTTTTGGCTTAGCTATTGTCGCGGCTCCGTTACTATTTCTTGTTTCACCAGATTATGTCCCTGCCCCAATCTGTTTAGTCGGTTTGTTTATCTCTGTCTTCAATGCCATGAAGCACCGTAGCAATATTTCGATTGGTGGTCTCAAGGTGGCGCTGCTAGGTCGAATTCCGGGTTCACTCGCAGGCGGTGCACTGTTGGTGATGGTATCAACCAGTGTCTTATCTTTATGGCTAGGCCTGCTGGTTGTGTTTGCCGTCATCGTGAGCCTACTTCCATTCAGATTAGAGCCGACACCAGCGAAAATGGGCATTGCAGGATTCTTCTCTGGCTTCTTTGGTACCAGTTCAGGCATTGGTGGTCCCCCAATGGCGCTATTGCTGCAACACCAAGATGCCAATCAACTACGTGGTAATCTGTCTGCCTTCTTCGTATTCAGCTCAATTATCTCGCTGGTTGTTCAGATCCCAATTGGCTTTTTTACGTTACATCATTTGGTTATTACCTTGCCACTGCTCCCAGCAGCTTGGTTAGGCTATAAACTGGCGTTGATGACTACACAAACTCTACCTAAAGAACAAATTCGAATCGGAGCACTTTTGCTCTGCTCAATTAGTGGAGTCACAGCAATATGGCAAGGATTAGCGGGTTAACTTGTCGAACGGCAAAGCGTCGATGACAATAATGAAAGCAGATCTTAGGAAAGGATGACTCAATGGATTACGAACAATTTAATGAATTCTGCAAAGCGTTACCCGCTACTACGTATGTGATGCAGTGGAATAATTCTCACGTGTGGAAGGTCGGCGGAAAGGTGTTTGCGATTGGTGGATGGGGCCCAGATGATCAGCCCGCTTGTATTTTTAAAGCCTCTAATCAAAATTATGACTTCTTAAAAGATGCCCCCGGTTATCGACCTGCGCCCTACTTTGCTTCTCGCGGGATGAAATGGATCCAGTGTACTGATACTCAGCTCGATACCGAAGAGCTCAAATATTATCTCGTTCAGTCACATAAGATTGTCTCTCTCGGGCTGACTAAGAAGAAACAGGCTGAACTTGGCTTGAATCAGTGATGAATCACAACTGACTTCATCACTGAACTTTCACCGCTTTCAGCTAACCAAATACCCTAAATGACTTAAACCAACTTGGAAGATAGGGCTCTATCTTGTTCGCTGATATCACGGGTACTAAGCCATATAGTAAACCTGTAAAAGCAATCGAGGCTGCTAAATCAATTGGCCTATGCATACCCAACCAAACGCGACTATATGCCACGCCTCCTGCCCAAATTAACAACGCACCTACCCACATAAACTTGCGCGCCTGCCAAAATAAACCACCAAAAAACGCCACGCAAATACCAACAAAGATCATATGCCCAGAAGGAAATGAATAGTCTGTTTCGCCGAGCCAATGAATCATTCGCCAATCACTGACCACGCTCGACATCTGCACGATCGCGTCATTCTTAGCAAGCAGTGGCAACTCATAAAATGCTTCAGGTAAATCAACGACCTGTTGTTCTGCTAAATACACAGCATAGGGCCTTGGACTTTCGGTCACGTGTTTAAGGTAAGTCTTGGCGGCAAAACTCAAGCCAAGCAGAATCACCAGTTGAACTCCAACACTGACCAACTTAGAGGCGGGTAAACGCAGTCTCAAGAGCATAATACCGAGCACTAGCAAAGTGATAAGGAATCCCTGACTACCTGCAGAATACGTAACATAAGTGATCAGCGCACCGACAAACTCATCTACCTTGTTCGAGAAGTTAAAATCAGAACCAAATAAAAAGAATGGCAATAGACAATATAGGCTCAGAGCGAGAAGTAATAAGCCCTTGGATTTATTGGAGAAGATGAGTTTCATAGAAGTAGGCTAACGTTGAAAAAATCGAATGCTAGCTCACCTTATCACTCTCAATATCAAATTTTTGTCAGAAAGCCTAGTGAGCAGTGATATTTCTATAAATGGCCTAAATTCAATGTCTTGGGCGTATTATTCCACTCATCCACATTCACACCGAATGCAATTAACTACACGCTTTTAACCATTGTCTCTTTTCCCCGCAAACATAGCCGTTATTACCTATTTATCCTGTGATTTACTCTGTGATCAATTTTGCAGTAGAACACACTTATGTCGCGAAAACGGGTAATTAATCAGCAAACTGTTCGCTAATTGCGTAAAGTTTGCGGACTATCCTTTTCATATGCCCATGAAAGGATTACCATTCCTGTGCTTTTGAAACCAAGCTCAAAAGCCAATCAAATTTATTTTTTATTCTCAGGGCGGGGCGAAATTCCCCACCGGCGGTATGTCCTTAGTAACACTATGTACGTAGCAAAACTATAGATAAGCCCGCGAGCGCTCGATTCGTCGAGGTCAGCAGATCTGGTGAGATGCCAGAGCCGACGGTTATAGTCCGGATGAGAGAGAATGGAAACACACCACTCATACTATTGAGTTGGTGCATTTCGTTTTGGATAAAACCATGCGAACGACGATCTGTCTTATACCAATCACAGTAATTAAGTGATCAAAAATAGCGCAGGAAAAAGGCTTGAGAACAAGGCTGCTTTTTTCAACAGAGAGTTTCGATGAGTAGTTATTCTACAATCAAAAATTCTAACGCAGTTATCGAGCATTTTAACAAGCTAGGGTGAGCAATTATTTACTACGATTGGTATTGGTGATAGGTCGAGTTGTCGTTTGGCTGTCATCCCTCATACAAGCCCTGATTCTGGTGATATTTTAGGAGTTAAACCATGAATCAGTCTTCAATTTTGGCCGAATTTGGCGAACCAATTGAGCGTGTTGAAAACGCACTACAAGCACTACGCGAGGGTCGCGGCGTACTTCTACTTGACGATGAAGATCGCGAAAACGAAGGCGACATCATCTACTCAGTAGAACACCTAACTAATGAGCAGATGGCGCTGATGATCCGCGAATGTAGCGGCATTGTTTGCTTATGCCTAACTGACGAACAAGCAAACCAACTTGACCTACCGCCAATGGTTGTTGATAACAACAGCGCTAACCAAACCGCTTTCACAGTGACTATCGAAGCGAAAGTGGGTGTAACTACTGGCGTTTCTGCAGCTGACCGCGTAACCACGATCAAAACTGCCGCTAACCCAAGTGCAAAACCAAGTGACTTAGCGCGCCCAGGTCACGTATTCCCACTGCGCGCTCGTAAAGGTGGTGTTTTGGCTCGTCGTGGTCACACTGAGGGTACCGTAGACCTGATGCAAATGGCTGGTCTGCCTTCTGCAGGCGTACTATGTGAAGTGGCTAACCCAGACGGCACAATGGCGAAAACGCCAGAGATCGTTGCTTTTGGCAAACTGCACAACATGCCTGTATTGACTATCGAAGACATGGTTGCTTACCGTAATCAGTTCGACCTAAAACTGGCATAAACGAAACAACACATTTAAAGATCAATTCAAGCCCTGCTCTGTGAGTGGGGCTTTTTCGTATATAACGACCACCTATTTCATTGATATCCAAATATATCTCATCAAACTCTCCCTATTTTAGGGCTAAATTGCACCAAGTTAGACAACCCCGCATACACTTAAAAATATAACTCACTGAATATTAACGATTTTACATTCTGGCACGCTTAGCGCACACCACTAAGGAGGTATTCACATACAAGGAGTGCGTTATGTTTATGCTTATTTCAACTATCGTGGTTTTGGCTTCAGTTTATGCTCTGTTTCACTACTCACAGAAACGCCAAAAATCAAACGATCAAAAATTCGAAACCTTAGTCTTGCTTCGAGAACTGTTGCAGCTTTCGAGAAAACACCGCGCGGCGACTCACTATGCGCTGACCTGTAAGCTGTCGACTGAATCGGTACAACGAGTAAACACTCTGTATCAATCCATGATGACCGCATCCAACAGGCTCATCCAAAAGAGTCCATTTGATGGGCGCCCGATGTACCGTATTTATCAGCTCAAAATTAAGGCGATGCATAACGATTGGCAAACTCGAAGCTTGGTACGAAACCAGTTCATTCATGGCAAAACCATTCGTCACAATATGTTGTTGATGGATGAATTGATGATCACTTGGTTGACGGAATCAGAGCAGGCTGAACTGGTTGATGATTACCACATGGAGTGGCTACAGGTTTTGGATGCCATGGAGACACTCACTAAGCTAAGAATGTGTATTCCTGATATGGATAAACAAGATGAGTTTTTGCGTGCTAAGTTCTACGCCGATCAAATTCATAGACACTTAAACCGCTTGGCGCTGATCTGTCCTTTGAGCTTAGGCTCTCCAACGGGAGCACGTGCTTTACAAGCACTTACCGACATTCATGACAGTGAGCAACGTGTGATTACAGCCACAGCTATGTATGAGTTAACCAGCGACATATCCACCATTATCGCGCAAGTGTATGACCAGATATTGTCTCGAATGACTGAGACGCTTTATCTACCTCTTCCAGAGATTTCATTGAGGCTGGCAGACGACCATCAAGGTGTACACGGTTCCGTGTAAAGGCAGCACATTCAAAGTCGTCGTCCTATAGAACTCCCCACATTGAGTTCGTATCCGATATCACTTTTGGTATCGGATTTTTGTTTTTGTAGAGAGAGAAATGTGCAGAGCAGCTTAACGAGCATGACGGCAAACTAACTCGGTCGAACAATGTCCTGCGACCAGGTGTCGGCCACAAAATCAATGAACTGACGCACCACTGGCAGTTGATAGCTTCGCGAAAGATACACCGCCCACAAGGTACTTGTTGGTACCACATAGTCAGTCAGGATCGGAACCAATTGACCCCGTTCAATTATTGGGTTGGCGATGTCACATGGTAACCTCGCGATCCCTTTACCGCGGCAAGTGGCTTGAACCAAGACTCCAACATCATTGGCAGTGATCGTTCCTGATACATCAACCGAATGCTGCTGGTTGTCTTTTACAAACTGCCACTTTGAGACGTCTAAGTGACGAAAGCAGTTATGGTCTTTAAGATCTGATATGGTTTCAATCGGTGCGTTCTGCTCTAGATAGCTAGGCGCCGCACATATCACCGAATCAATCTTCATCAACTTACGCGCGATGAGGCTCTCGTCTGGAGAGTCAGTGTAACGAAGTGCGATATCAATCCGCTCATCCACCAACTGTGTAAAACGATCTGAAGCAAACAGCTCAATCGTCACCTGCGGATGAAGTTCTGTGAAGGCTTCGACCACATCCAGCAGTAGATGTTGTGTCAATGCAATCGGAGCCGATATCCGAATAACGCCCGACAATTGATCTGTCATATTAAGCGCACTGACTTCCAACTCAGCAGCTTCATGCAGGATGCGCTCACATCGAATCAACGCCGCCTCACCCGCTGTGGTTAAACTGACTTTGCGAGTCGTTCGGTGTAATAGTCTTTGTTTCAACCAGTTTTCAATCTCTTGAACATGCCTCGAAACCTGAAGTCGACTCATACCTAAGTGGTCAGCGGCTTGAGTAAAACTCGAACAGTTTGCAACTTCTACAAAACTGCGCATCGCATTTAATCTATCCAATGTGTACTCCCTTGTGCCTCATTTCACTGAACTTGAGCCGATTAGCAACTTATATAGATACAATCTACATCAACTGGCGATATTTATCACATCTAAGCAAGCTATTAGACTGCAATGGTTGTCGAAACACAGATTAATTAACGGAGAATCATTATGAAAATTGCAGTATTAGGCGCAACAGGTTGGATTGGTAGCCACATAGCTCAAGAAGCCGCATCACGTGGTCATGAAGTTGTCGCGATTGCGAGAGATACAAGCAAAGTGGAACAGCAAGTCATCGAGGCGCGTACTTTCGATCTGCAAGATCCACAAGCGAAGATCAACGATGTGACGTCTGATGTCGATGTGGTGATTGCCTCAATTGGCGGGCGGGCACTTGGCAACCATAAGTTGGTAAAACAGAGTGCAGAAAAACTACTATCAGAGTTGCCAAGCGGTCGTCGTTTAATGTGGGTCGGCGGCGCAGGCTCGTTGGAAGTTGCACCAAACGTTACTTTAGTTACGGTGCCGGACTTCCCTGAAGAGTACAAAGCGGAAGCTCTCGCTCAAGGTGAAGCTCTGAAAGTCTTCAAAGAATCCAATAGCGATGTGCGTTGGACATTTGTGAGCCCAGCTGCGGAGATTTTCCCTGGCGAAACAACGTCTCAATATCGCATTGGTGGTGACCAACTGTTAACGGATGCAGAAGGCAACAGCAAGATTTCAGTATCAGATTACGCTATTGCGATGCTTGATGTTCTTGAAGGCGGTGAACACATCAATAAAAGAATCGGTGTCGCTTACTAAAGCCTATTGGTTCTAAATACTCCAAGCCTAACCCTTGCCTAGCTCCCGCTTGTTACTCATTTAGCAGTATCAAGCGGGGTTCTTTGTATCTGCTCTAGCAAAGAGTTTTTATAGAACAAAATTTACAGAGGAAGATGGCCAGTTTTAACCAAAATCACTGTCTCTTCTTCTACAAATGGAAAGTGCTCACTCATGTGGGGGCTGCGAATCCAAGTGTGTTTTGGATACACGCCATGCTCATCTTGAAAAGTCCCAGATAGCACGAAGATCTCTTCACCGCCAAAATGACGGTGCGGCTGAAAGCGCTCACCAACAGGCCACTTAACTAAAGCGACATGCTCATGCTCAAATTCGTGCAGCGGCATTACCTGCAAACCGCCAATACCCGGTAACCACTCAGTTTGGTTGGTATCAACTCTCACCTGAGCCAAATCTCTATCATCGAATTGATTCAATTTGACCAAAATCGTGCAGCCATTCTTGCTTGATGGAGAGTGAGCGCTACCAGGAGGGTTACGAATATAGGTGCCTGCGGGGAAGTCTCCCGTTTCATCGGAGAATACACCTTCTAACACAAAGATCTCTTCACCTTTGGGGTGTGGGTGTTCAGAAAAAGAGGATTCAGGATCGTACTTAACCACGCTGGTCGTGTGGCCCGACTCTTTAGCTTCGCGCTCTAATGGTTTTCGCCACACGCCTTTGGCAGGGCTTGCTACCCATTCCATAGGGTCAGTTTCAATCACTAACCTTTTCGAAAAATCCATGTTTAACATGATGGTGACCTTACTCTTGCTATCGTTATTATTGTTTTGTCGCGATTTGTTTAACTGCTTTCATTGTACGCGAATAACTGAAGAGGTGACCATTTCCGGTTTTGTTCGGCATACCGCCACCTCTAAAACTTAGGCCTATCAGTTACGCCCTGCAATCACGCCGCCATCGACATCCCAAATTGCGCCAGTTACCCAATCGGCACTGTCAGACAACAAGAATAAAATGCTGTTAGCGATGTCCTGTGGTAAACCTACTCGACCGATTGGGTGGAACTCATTGAAGCCTTCAAGCGCCTCATCCACCTCTTCTGGGTTAATAAATGATTCGTAGATAGGTGTTTTAACCACAGCAGGTGATACCGCATTAACTCGAATATTATGCTCAGCAAGCTCCATCGCCATGTGCTGTGTTAACGAATGCAAACCCGCTTTCGCCATTGAGTAAGCGGAAGATGGCGTGGCTTTGATCGCTTGTTTCGCCCACATAGAGCCAACGTTCACAATATTGCCGCCACCCGACTGAATCATCTTCTTCGTGATCGCTTGGGTAATAAAGAAAGTGGCTTTGTTGAGTTGCATGTATTGGTCGTAATCTGACGCTTGATGGTCAACAAATGCCTTAGGGTTAAAGTAACCCGCAGCATTGACTAAATAACCAATACCTTCTTTTATCGAAGCTAGATGCTCGATAAGGCGAGCTGTGCTTTCATCGTCATAGAGGTTAACTTGGAAGCCTGATGCATGCCCGATAGCTTGAAGCTCCGATACCGCGTTATCTAACTTGGTCGCGTTGTTTCCGACCACCAATACATGGATATTTTGAGCCGCAAGCTGCTTTGCTGTTTCAAAGCCCATCCCACTTGTTCCCCCAATAACGACAGCAATACCTTTTTTAGTGAAGTTCATTTTGTTATCTCCTAAGTCATGTGAACGTGGTAATCTTAGGCTTTGAACTAACACTATGAATAGTAAGTACAAATCGGTTAGGTAGGTACTTTTTGGTACATCTTTATGAAAAATCAGGAAAACTTTTTTTCAAGAAAATCGGCTCCAGAACGCTCGGCACGCATGGTGGAAACCATCTATGGCTGCAAATGGTCACTCACGGTTTATCAATTGTTGGCGAATGGTATCAACCGACCGGGTGAAATGGTTCGTTCTGTCGAAGGCTTATCGACCAAGGTACTCAATGAGTGTTTGAAGCGAAATGTGGAGTTTGGAATTCTAGAAAAGCAGATGTTCAATGAGATACCTCCGCGCGTAGAATATCAAGTCACCCCTTTTGGTGAGAAGTTCTTAGTGATTCTGGAGCAGCTAGAACAGCTGCAAAATGAAATAGATGAAATGTAGCTCTGTTCTCAATATTGCTGGTTCATTCTAACCACCTTATTAGCAAACAGCAGCCAGCAGCCACAAATAGATGGTGTGATCCCTAGCTCACAGACATCTCTTCAAAACGATTCTTAACGAAGTCTATAAAGGTGCGGATTCGGCTCGGCTGATAGCGGTCACGATGATAGATTGCAGAAAAGTCCACGCTCGGTACAACCCACTCATCAAACACTTGAACTAGCTGCTGGTTGTTCAGCTCTTCCAAACAGTAAATTGTAGGAACACGAATAATACCGTTGCCCGCCATCGCCCCTTGAACTAATACTCGACCATTCTTGCACTGCAAACGCCCATTCACATGAACATCGACGGTTTTCTTACTGTCTTCTAAAGCTTGGAAGCTCCATCTACGAACCGACCCCGTTAAACAATCATGCTGCGTGAGCTCTTTTGGGTGAACCGGTTTACCTTTGCGTTCAAAGTAAGTAGGACTGGCAAGAGTACCCATTTCGATATCGAGTAGCTTACGGGCGATAAAGCCTGCATCCTCCAAACTCCCCATGCGAAAGGCGATGTCAAAGGCGTCTTCAATCAGATCCACACGGTGGCTACTGAAATCTAAACTAATACTGATATCTGGATAAAGCTGCATGAACTCATTCACAAGGTCAGCAATGATCACCTCACCAAGATACCCACCAACGCAGTTCACTTTGATATCACCACGCACTTCTTCAACATCATCAACAGCAGCAATCAAGGCTTGGTCTATATTATCTAAGGCTTGCTCGCAGCGTTGGTAAAGCTCTTCACCAGCATGGGTTAGGCGCAGAGTTCGAGTAGTACGAATGAATAAGGTCACGCCCATCTGCTTTTCTAGGCTGCTTACTTGACGAGAGACATGGGAACGAGAGACATCTAACTCTTCTGCCGCTTTAGTGAAATTGCCTAAGCGCGCAATGAGAACAAATGAACGAATATCAGACAGGTTAATTTGATTGAGCATAGTCGCGATTCAGTCAGAACAAAGATGCTTTTATTGTTGCAGTATGACAACAGTGTTTCAAGTAAAGCGCTATATATCAACAATGCTGTTTTCCTTAATATACCCCCATCGCAACGAAACACGTCAATAACGCCTTGTTTCAAATGCACTTAGACAATACGTCGTCACACGACGACATAAAGGTACAGAGGAAATAAACATGAAAAAACTAATCGTAATCACAGGTGCTAGTTCAGGTATTGGTGAAGCAATCGCTCGTCGTCTAAGCGATGAAGGTCACCCTCTGCTGCTTTTGGCTCGTCGTATTGACCGTCTTGAAGCGCTAAACCTACCAAACTCTCTAGCAGTAAAAGTAGACGTAACTGACCAAGCATCATTCGAAGCTGCGATTGCACAAGGTGAAGAGAAGTTCGGCCCTGTTGACGCACTAATCAACAACGCTGGCGCAATGCTTCTAGGCCAAATCGATACTCAAGACGCATCTGAGTGGAAACGTATGTTCGATGTGAACGTACTTGGCCTTCTTAACGGCATGCAAGCAGTTCTTGCGCCAATGAAAGAGCGTAACAGCGGCACAATCATCAACATCAGCTCAATTGCGGGCAAGAAAACGTTCCCTAACCACGCAGCTTACTGTGGTACTAAGTTCGCTGTACACGCTATCTCTGAAAACGTACGTGAAGAAGTAGCTGCAGCAAACGTTCGTGTAACAACAATTGCACCAGGTGCAGTGGAAACTGAGCTTCTTTCTCACACAACATCTCAAGAGATCAAAGATGGTTACGGTGAGTGGAAAGAGCAAATGGGTGGCGTACTAGCAGCTGACGACATTGCTCGCGCAGTATCATTCGCTTACCAGCAACCACAAAACGTATGTATCCGTGAAATCGCTCTAGCACCAACTAAGCAAGAGCCATAAGATTCACGCGACAACAAACATCACGTCATAATTAACGTTGAATAAAGAAGGGGCCTGTAACTAGGAATAGATTACAGGTCCCTTTTGTGTTCTTCTGTGTAGATCTTTATCTGCAACATTACACTCAAATACGGTTCGAATACCGTATGGCTATCAACTTAACGCATTCAATTAAGATACTAGCTATGCGCTTGTTGCAACTTTCTTGGTATAAGATGTTGTTGAGTGTTCACTTTCCTTTGTTATTTTACTCTCTAAGATCACTTCGTAAGGCAGGTTCAAGTTGAGTAGATGCTCATAACGTTGTTCAATTTGGTCCCTTTTGAGCTTCAGCGTAGGTGTTAGCAGTCCATTCTCAATACTCCAAGGCTGTTCAACAACAATCAGGTGATCGAGCCTTTCATGGGCTTCTAATTCTCTGTTTACTTTCCTTAAGGTAGCTTTCAGTTCTTTTCGAACATGGGCTGCGGTACTAGGTGTGCCTCCACCTAAAACAATTAATGCAATCGGCTGTTTTCGGCCAATCCCCATGACACATACTTGCTCAATATCTGGATTCCTACCTAAGCTGCTTTCAATGGGAACAGGTGAAACGTACTTTCCTTTACTCGTCTTAAACTGTTCCTTTACTCGTCCAATAATTCGCCACGAGCCATCCGCATTAAGCTCTGCTTTATCACCCGTCTTAAACCACCCCTCTTCAAAAGCGGCTTTGGTGGCTTCTTCGTTTGCGTAATAACCCGAGAAGACAGCATCCCCTTTGATCAGAACTTCACCTTCTTCAGACAATTTCATTTCGACACACGGTTGAGGCGTTCCAATTGTTCCAAGGTGCTCGAAGTCAAAAGGGACATTGCTGCAAGATAGGCCTGACGTTTCTGTCATCCCCCAACCCTCGCCGATACTGATACCGATCTTATGGAACCAAAGAAGCACTTCCGGGGAAATAGGTGCACTACCAGAACCAAATAAAACCGTGTCTTGAAGACCTAGGTTTTCCCGTATTTTACGCGCAACAATTTGGCCAATAAACGGGATTTTAAGTAATAGCTGTAAACGGTTATTAGGCATCTTCGCTAAGATCTTTGACTGGAACTTGGTCCATAGTCTTGGTACAGAGAGGAAAGCAGTTGGACGAGCATATTTAACATCTTCAATGAAGGTATCAATTGACTCAGTAAAAAACACTTCAGCTGGATTATAAATCGATGGAAGTTCAACCACACAACGCTCAGTGATATGAGCTAATGGCAGATAAGACATAACGCGAGTTTCCCCTGGTTGAAAAAATATCTCACTGCCAGATGTTGCTGACGACGCAACGTTTAAATAACTAAGTTCAACTCCCTTTGCCAAACCAGTGCTTCCAGAGGTGTAGATGATCGAAAAAGTATCGTTAAGACTAGGGGTGTTAATCTTTTCAAGTGGCGTCAACATCGACAGCCAAGCATGCCAGTCAAGTTTGCAATCAACTTTAGCACTAGGCATAGCTATGGTGACTAATGACTCAGGTAAAGCTTTACTGAGCTCTTTGGTATCATCAAGTTTGCCAATAAACACAGCTTTGGCGCCACTATGCTCCAACACGTACTTTATATTGTCTGCACTTGCGGTTGGATAAATCGGAACACTCACCAAACCAGCCATCATTATTGCTAGGTCACATATGTACCACTCTGCCGAATTTTTAGCGATGATGGAGACTTTGTCCCCCTCCACTAGTCCACTATCAAGCAAACCTTTTGCAACTTTCCGAGCTGTAATATCTGCCTCAAGCCACGTATAGGTATGCCACTCTCGGTCTACTGGTTGATGAAGCCATACCTTGTCAGGATGTTGATCTACGTTGATATTAAATTGCTCTAAAGGCGTACGATAAGCTGTCATTAGTTACTGTCCCTAGTCATTTAAGATTGCGCTGCCGAAGTGGTTATAGCGATTAATAGGCTCAAAGAGATGATGAGAACTAACACCAGAAACCGATGAACACTTAACCACTCATGGTCAGACCACATTAATTTTGAACAACATTTAATCAACAAATATTTAACATCCACTCTGTTGGATGAGACATTATCTAGCAACAACTTGGGAAAGAGTTGATAGATTTGTAACTAAAGGTCGTGTGGCATCAATTTCTAGCTTTACTTCGGGGTACATTTGTTGCCTGAAAATAGTCACGTTTAATAGAGAAGCAGTTTTCTCTAAATCTAAAAGTTAACTAGGTTAGAACAAGGCAATGGTTTTACCCGATTTCGTAGAAAACAAAAAGGGATCTGAATATTCAGATCCCTTTCTCATATTTATATAGTGTTAAGACAGGTTACGCTTGTTGAGCGACCTCACGGCTGCGCCATTGAATCACTATTAGTCCGATGATAATGACGATACCCAGAGGACCTAATCCGAATGGGTTGAGGAGTAGCAACGGGATAGCGAGCAATGCCACCAAACGTTCTACCATGTTCAGTGAGCGAATCAGATAACCTTCAATCGCAATAGCGATGGCGACAATGATCGTCAGCGTTTGAACGATAGAGAATAGCAACGCTGGCATACCATCGTTCGGATTTACGATACTAGTGTATGCCATCATGATTGGGATGATGAACAGGCCACCAGCAAGCTTAAATGCCTCTACCGATGACTTCATTGGATTCGCGTTTGCAACACCTGCACCAGCAAAGGCAGCAAGTGCGATCGGTGGTGTTACATTAGAAGTCTGTGACAACCAGAATACAATGAGGTGAGCCGTTAACAAAGGTAAGCCGAAGTCTGTCAGCATTGGTACCGCCATAACTGCGAGTACGATGTATGCCGCCGTTACTGGTAGCCCCATTCCGAGCACTAAAGCTACTAAACTGATTAAGCCCAGTGCGATGAGCATGTAGCCGCCAGAAAAGTCCATCACAAACTGAGTGAACTGCAAGCCAATACCTGTCTGCCCTACTACACCAACGATTATGCCAGCAGCACCACACGCAGCTGAAATAGGTAGCGCCATTAGCGCACCATTCTTCATGCCTTCGATGAATTTCTTCAAACCAATACGGCTGTGCTTACGAAGTGCTGCCGTCATTAGAATCGCACTACAACCCGCAACACCCACCAACAATGGTGAGTACGCCATCATAAGCAGCACGGTAATAAGAATGAGTGGAATCAGGTGGTGCGCACCATCTTTCATTACTGCAATTACCGCTTCGGTTTTGCTCACGGCTTGCAGATTCAGTTTGCACGCCATCAAGTGAACGTAAAGCAGAGTACAGAAGAAGTAGAGAATCGCTGGTGCAATCGAGGCGATCATGATTTCGCTATAAGGCACGCCAGTAAACTGCGCCATCACGAACGCTCCCGCCCCCATAATAGGTGGCATGATCTGCCCACCCGTTGAGGCAGCAGCTTCAATACCCGCGGCTTGCTCTGGTTTATAGCCAAGCTTCTTCATCATCGGAATGGTGATAGAGCCAGTCGTCACCGTATTTGCGATTGCCGAACCTGAGATTGAACCTAAACCTGCAGAAGCCAATACCGCCGCTTTGGCTGGGCCGCCACGGTATTTACCTGCAATCGAGAATGCGAGATCGATAAAGAACTTGCCCGCGCCCGTGACTTCAAGAAAAGCACCAAACAACACAAAGATGAATACCGTTGTCGCAGCAATACCGAGTGCCGAGCCAAATACGCCATTCGCAGAATAAATCTGGAACTGGATCAGCTCTTGTAAGCTGTATGCCTTAATCGCAAAACCACTTGGCAACATATCGCCCAATGCACTGTATGCAAGAAAAAGAGCCGCAATGAACACCATCACCCAACCTACGGTGCGTCGACAACCTTCCAACAACAATGCTAGCAAAGTACAACCTGCAAACATGTCGGCAAACTGAAGGCCATAGAATAGATGGTTGATGTCGTTGTAGTCGAAGATCCACAGGCGGTATCCTGCAAATACCACCACGCCACACAGGATGACATCGATCAGCTTACCGACCACAAAGAATTTGTTCTCACGATTAGCGATCAATGGATAGTGAAGGAAGATCAATACCAACACCCAACACAAGTGGATAGGTCTGAAATAGGTCGCGGAAATGGTTGAGCTAACACCCTGCCAAATTTGAAAAACAGACAATGCCACCGCAACAACCAGTGTCAGGTAGCCCATAACATTCACCAGTTTTTCATACGGAAGCGGTTGTGAAGAAGAGTGTTGATTATCAGGGGTAATATCCATATTAATGCCTGCTGGATAAGAACGAATTGATAAAAAAGGGTAAGTGAGAGATCACTTACCCTGAGGTAGATCAGTTACTTGCTAACCGAATCTAGGTACTTTTGAGCACCAGCATGTAGTGGTACGCCTTGTAGTCGAGATGCATTCTCTGGTGTTGTCATTTCTGCCATTTTTACCACTTTACGAATGTCACCAATGTTCTCAAATGCAGCCTTAGTTAGGTTGTACGCCATGTCGTCGCTCATGTTCGCGTTAACCACCAACACATTCCACACGCTAAGCGTTGATACAGGGTCAACCTTATTGTAAACACCCGCTGGAATGTCATAAGCGCTGTAAGCTGGGTACTGCTTCATGAAGTTTGCACTCTCTTCGTCCGAGATAGACAGCACCTTAATGTCATGAGTCAGAGCAATCTGAGTCACCGCACCTACGCCTTGGCCACCAACAATAAAGCCAACATCAATTTGACCATTCGCCAACGCGTTAGTTGTTTCTGAGTAATTTAAGTAAACCGCATCGATGTCTTTTTTAACGTCAATGCCCATTGACTCAAGCAGCGCTGCCGACGTTACCGCCGTACCACTTGCAGGTGCGCCTAAAGAAACGCGCTTACCTTTTAGTTGTGATAGAGAGTCAATACCCGAATCTTTAAGAGTAATGGTGTGCACTAGGTTTGGGTATAGAGCAAACAGTGTTTTCACTGGCATTTTTTTCGGGAACTTACCTTCGCCGTTGTATGCATCAAGAACAACGTTACCCATAGCGATACCTGCGATCATATCGCCACGAACTACCTTAATCGTATTCTCGACTGAAGCTGCGGTGACTTCCGCTTTAGCATTCACATCTGGCACATTTTCAGACCAAACTTTAGCCAGCGCACCACCGAATGGATAGTAGATACCACTTTGACCACCGGTACCGATTGAGTAGTTTTCGGCACTTGCCATTGCAGGCAGAATCGCGAATAAAGCCACTAATAAATTACGTTTAAGCACAATCATCTCCTTGATTATTAAACCGTAATTAGATCTAAACCTAGCTACAGATTTTATTTACTGATCGTTTTTTGAACCGTTTAAAACATTACTCTGCGACCGAATATTGTGCAATAAATTACAGTGCAAATGTGAAACAAGTGTTAAATTGATCACTTATCAATAAAAAAAGGGCAAGCCTAAGCTCACCCTTTTATTTTCAACAAATATTATAAGTTGAGATTAAAACTCAATTTGAAATACCGATGTTGTACCACTCACTTCGTTACCAACTGCAATGAAATGTTGGCCTGAACGACTGAAATACTTGATGGACTCAGGACCTAAATCCCCAGCCTTCGAGTTATAAGTGTCGTTGTCACAATCACCATCTTCATCAACCTCGGTACATACCGGTTGTGAGAAATCGCGATTGTTGAGGTAACTAATGAAGCGACTCTCTTTCGGGTCGGTAACGTCGTAAACCATGATACCGCCATGACGCTCTAGGCCGATAAAGGCATAGTGCTTACCGTTGATGTTAGCCACTTCAATGGCTTCAGGCTCAACACCTTTATCATCACTGCGATCATCGCCACTCATGTTGTTGTCATTGGTACTATTGAAGTGTTCTGGTTGCTGTTGATAAACAATTTTCGCAAAGTCGTCACCGCTATCAAAGACCAACTCGCCAGCTTCATTCCAGATAGAGAATGAACGAGAACCAAACGCTTGAACTTTTTGATCAGCTTGTAATGTTTGTTGCGGTTTGATCACTTTTAGACGAGCCAGTTGTTTATTGTCTTTAAGTGCATCGGCCAACGGGTGGTCATCAGCAACATCCAGCTTTTTACCACGAACTTCATCCACATAAGCGATACAAAAGTCTTCTTCAGTCGTATACTCGGCAGTGCCTTGGTAGTCATCACCATCCCATTTGTAGCCAAGCTCATCACACATTTTTTGTGTCGTATCGATGCCGTATTCTCGACCATCCCCTTCATTGGCGGTCAGGATGTAAGTTTCACCATTCACGCTGTAACTCGCAATGCTGTCAGGCATGTACAAACCTTCTAGCATCTCATAGCTTTTGAAGTGACCGAGTTTCTTGTCTTTATTCGAAGCATCAAGCTCAAATTCAGCCCATGACTTGCCGCCCAGTCCGAAGATGGCATCAACGCTTGCAGATTCAACGTCGATCGCAGCTAGTGCGTTGTTCTCTTGTAGCGCAACATAAAGCTTGCCGTTGTCAGAGAAAGTCAGGTATTCCGGTTCAAGGTCTTGAGCTACGGTCGCATTCGGGGTAGAGATACGGACCTTGTCACTCAGTTCGCCATGGCGCGCTTGTCCTTGGTTAAACGCTTTGAAATCAATCTGCGTAACCACTGCACCTTGTGGGCCGTTAAGCAGATCGATAAGCGTCACGCTGCCCTCAGGGTCGATGGTGTAATCCGCGTTCGGCTCGCCTTCGTTAGCGGTTGCGATGTAACGACCATCTTTTGAAAAGCTGACCATGTCAGGCAAGGCGCCGGTACCGTATGTAGTAATAAGTTCCAACGTATCTGAGCGATAAAGTGCGACTAAGCCATTTGCCTGCTTGTCCGCGTTTTCGATAGCAACCGCAACTAAACCGTTGTGTGTAGAGACACTGTTTGCTGCTCCAATATTGATACCAGAAGCCTGAGCAGCTGACTGTAGATCTATCGAACCCTCGCTGGTCGGTTTACCACTGTCATCTAACGCGAGTACATCAACCTTTTTCGCTTGTGCATTTACAACGTACAACTTATCGGTACACGCATCGTAGCTCACAATCTCAGCCGCAGACGTGTCAAAAGGAGCATTGGCAACTGACGTTCCGATAAGGCGAAGTCCAGTCACTTCAGCCGAAGACGAAGTTGGTGACGTCGGAGTCTGGCACTGATAACCAAAAGAAGTAGGCGCCGAGAAGGCAGCATCTTGGTTTGGGGTTGGTTGCGAACAGCCCATCAGCGCAAGCGAAACAGAAATCGAAGTGAAAAGTTGAGTGGTATTGAGATTAAATCCAGTGAGTTTTGACACGTGCTTTTTCATATATCCTCCATGAGCGAGAATCGCAATGCTAGAGGGCTTGTATGACAGAACGCAGACAGCGAGGTTACCAAAAGGTTACATTGATAGATCAGTTATATATTTATTCAGTAGCCACCAAACAAAAAAACGCCCAAGCTGGCTGGTGCTTGAGCGCTTAAAGTTAGGGCGATGGACTAATTAGAACGGCTTAAAAGCGCGTCAAATTAGAATTTGTAACCACCACCGATCATGAATACCCATGGGTCGATATCTACATCAGTAGAGTAATTTGTACCACCTAGGTTGTATTTAGCTGTTGTATCAATGTCTGCGTACCATACAGAAGCGTTTAGGAACCAGTCATCATTGATCATGTAGTCCATACCCACGTTTGCTGCTAGACCCCAAGAGTCGTCCAAAGATACATCGCTTAGGCCAGCAATTTTAGAACCTTCATCGAAGAATACTGTGTAGTTGATACCCGCACCCACGTATGGACGGAAATCGCTCTCTGCAGTACCAAAGTAGTATTGAACCATGAACGTAGGTGGAAGGTGCTTAGTATCAGCGATTTCACCAAGACCAGTCGCAGAAATATTGTGAGAGAACGGTGTTGCTGCTAGTACTTCGAAGCTGATGTTATCAGTAAACATGTAACCAAGCGTTAGGCCAAGCTGAGTATCCGAATCAACACCAAACTCGATGCTTGGGTTGTCAGCTACAGCACCACTGCTCTCGTTTGGAGATACCGTTGCAGCTCCAACACGAACGATGAAATCGCCTTCGCTGTGAGCAAGAACGTTAGCAGACATAAGGGCAGAAAGAACCGCAATACCACATACTGTTTTTTTCATTATTATTTCCTTTTGTAGGGCTTACTTATTGATGAGTCAGTAATCATTTCTTATTTTGCGTGCAAGGTATCACACAATAACCCCACATTATTGATGGAAATCAATTTGTGAAAAGTTATGAGTATTTATATAAATTTATTTAACCTCGATCACTCTATTCACCCAATTTATTGACACTTTTGTAATGCAACTTTCCCGTGCGTCATTTTGTTAATCAATTATGCGCGCTAGACCTACGCACCATATTGGTGCTAAAACACACCTTGCTATCATCACCTGTTCCGTATTGGTGCACAAAACCCTACCAACCTGATTTCACCTCTAAAATTCAACAACTTACATATGGCGCAATGCTTGCAATAGTCTTGGCATAATCATAAATACATTGAGGTTCTGACATGCAAGACACTCTAACTATCGTCCTCGCAGGCGGCGTAGGTTCTCGGCTTTCCCCACTAACAGACAACCGCGCTAAGCCCGCCGTCCCATTTGGTGGCAAATATCGAATCATCGACTTCACGTTAGCAAACTGTTTACATTCTGGTTTGCGACAAATACTGGTGTTGACTCAATATAAGTCCCACTCTCTACAGAAACACCTGCGTGATGGTTGGTCGGTGCTCAACCCAGAGCTTGGCGAGTTCATCACCAATGTTCCTCCTCAAATGCGCACCGGAGACAGCTGGTACAGCGGCACGGCTGATGCCATCTATCAAAACTTGTACCTACTCTCTCGCAGTGAAGCGAAACACGTCGTGGTTCTATCTGGTGATCATATCTACCGCATGGACTATGCGCCGATGTTAAAGCAGCACAAGCAGACCGAAGCGGATCTAACGGTAGCGTGTATGGAAGTGTCGATTGATGAAGCGAAAGAATTTGGGGTGATGGAGATTGACGAGTCTCATCAGATCCAAAACTTCACCGAAAAACCAAGATACCCAGCCTGTGTTCCGGGTAGGCCGACAAGAAGTATGGCTTCGATGGGGATCTACATCTTTGATAAAGAGGTACTGACTCGCGCCCTATTAGACGATGCTGAAGATCCAAATTCGAGCCACGACTTTGGTAAAGATATCATCCCGAAACTAGTGAACAATCAGAGTGTTTATGCTTATAAATTTGGTAGCGAAGAGGGTCGAGTTACTCAAGACGCTTACTGGAGAGATGTCGGCACAATTGACTCCTACTACCAATCCAATATGGATTTACTTAAGCCAGTATCCCCAATCGATCTTTACCAACCGGATTGGGCGATTCGAACCTATGAACCGCAGCTTCCCCCAGCTCGAACCATAGCTTCTGTCGAGGGCAACCAAGGCATCTTTATCAACTCAATGATTGCCAATGGTGTGGTAATTGAAGGAGGGTCTGCTCAGAACTCTATCTTCTTTCCAAAGGTGAAAGTCGAGAATGCGGCCATTGTTATCGATAGCATCCTGTTTGAGAATGTGGAAATTGGTAAGAACTGCCATATTCAAAATTGTATTATTGACAAGCATGTGAAGGTGCCCGCTGGAACCGTAATTGGCGTCGATAGCAAAGCCGATGCTGAGCGATTCCATATTTCAAAAGAGGGTGTGATTGTAGTGCCTTCTTCGTATCGTTTTGACTAGCTCTTAACGTCTTGACCAGATCTTAAAATGTAAACTGAGCACTCCAAACACGAAAAAGGCAGCGATTAAGCTGCCTTTTGTCTATCAAATCAGACCCGATCAGAACGGCCCCAATTCAATCATCTGAGCGATAACCACTGAAATCAGAGCACCTACCGACCAGAATAAGAACAACGGTAGGAAGAAACGAACCCACTTCGAGTAAGGTACTTTTGCAATCGCCAATACAGCCAGCAAGCCGCCGTTGGTTGGGTAGATGTAGTTCGAGATACCATCACCTAATTGAGAAGCAAGTGCCGCCACTTGACGTGTTACCTCACCAATATCCGCTAGAGGGATAATGATTGGCATGGTAATCACAGCCTGACCACTGCCCGATGGGATGAACAGGTTGATCACTGCTTGTGAAAAGTAGATACCTGCGGCCGCCACCAGCTTCGAGCTACCCGAGATGATTTGCGCTAGATAGTAGATAATAGAATCCACAATCTTAGCGTCTTCCATGATCGTCAACACCGAACGAGCAAAGAAGATGATCAACACTGCAACCAGAACATCGCTAACACCGCGTGTCCAATATTCACAGATCTTATTCGGCGAAAGGCCAGCAACCAAACCCGGAATAATCGCCATTGCGACAAAAGCACCCGCAATTTCAGTAAAGCCAAAGCCCATCGTCAGCGTACCGAAAATCATATACGCAAACACGCCAAGGAATGCCACACCCGCCAGCTTTTCGCGCGTAGTTAGGGTTTTCGCTTCAACGTTAGACTCGTAGTGGTAACCCGTACCATGCAGTAGCCCTTTGGTTGGGTCTTGCTTTACCTTACGTGCGTAGTTCAAAACATACCAAGCGCCTGTAAGGAGCATAAACATACCGACAATAAAGCGGTACCACATACCTGAGTACATTGGCAGCTCCGCAATCGTATGTGCGATGCCAGTAAAGAATGGATTCGCTAATGCTGCAGCAAAGCCTGCACAGCTTGCCAAAAGAACCACGCCAAGTGCTGTAATCGCATCATAGCCAAGCTTGATACAGATAGGGATCATTAATGAGATGAAGATAACATCAAGCTCACGCATACCTGTGAAGGTCACATTGAAAAAGATCGCGGTCATGATCACTGGCGCGATCACGTACAAACCCTGCTTTTTCAACTTACTGGTTAACGCAACAACGGATGCATCGAGTAAACCCATATGCTTGATGATACCGAAGGCACCACCCACAAATACTACAACGCCCATTACGCCAGAGGCAGACTTGAAGCCTTTAAAAAAAGATTCAAAAAATGAGGCTAATGTCGTTGGGTTACTGCTAAGTAGTGTATAGCTATCTGGGTCGATGACCGTTCGACCGTTCATTACTACACGTTCAAATTCACCTGCTGGGACAAAGTAGGTTGCAATCGCTGCAACGATAACCATGATGACCAGAGAGAGAAACGGGTGGTTTACCTCTTTTTCATCAGCAGATACAGGTACGGATGAAGATACCGTAGATGTCATATAAGCTCCTTACTTGTCAGCTACTAGCAACGCCTAGCAGCAAGGATTATTTTTTGGAAAAACAAAACCCTTCACGCCAACAAAGTTAGCGCTAATGCGGGGTGTTTAATAAAGGTCTTTGATAGATGGGGCTCTCAATGCACATGAATGAAGTAGTCTGAGCTACTTTCTTGCGTCCGAGCAGAATGCAGATGTTCAGCCTAATCGCTAAACCGAGTGAGGACATTACCCGTAAAGGCGGAATTGACCGCGTAGGTAATGCGTATTTTATCAATTACAAAGACAAGCGGCGTATAATAGCATAGCGAGCGGTAAAATTGGGTGAAAATGTGATATACATCTAACTTTTATCTCGATACAAAAAAGCCCCGCTAGAGCGAGGCTTCAAAGTAGAGGAAATCTCTTTTATTTCGGCGCTAGTTCATCGCTCTCTACCAATTCGTCGCTCTTTACCAATTCATAATTCTCTGCCATTTCATGAGGTGCGATTCCATATTCGTAATCGGCTAGGAAACCATCCCTATACACCTTCATGCCTTTATCATCCCAGCTCACTTTGATGATCGCTGTTTTGCCATCTTCACTGCCCATTAGCTTTAGCATCTCGGTATCTATTTTAATCGCTTTGATGGTTTTAATACGCTTGAATGGCTTAAATTCTGTGGTTGAAGTTGGCAGTTCACCATAGCTGCTTACCCAAGTCTCTTTTGGCACCAACCATTGATTATAAACATCGCCCACAATCGGCTTAGGCATACTTGCAATCACAACACCATCTGTCATGACATTATTGGTTTCCAAGCTATAACCTCCCTTACCGTCTGACACATAAGTCGGGAAATCCGCGCCGATTTCAGACTCCGCAGGTAAGCGACCTAGGGTGACAGATTTTTTCACGTACAACTCAGCAGTATCAAACTTTTGCATGATTTCAGGGATTGCCTGAAATTCTACTGGGGCAGCAAACAGATTAAATGACACGGACATAGAAGCTGCGAGTGCAGCAAGTTTTAACGGCATAGACATAGTCAGAAGATCCTTAATGAACAGTGCGCCTAAGATAAACCGCATAAAGTACGAGTCAACAGATTGCTGAGGGAAATATCAAGAGCTGTGATATTGATTGAAGGTTTTCGAGCTCGAAATAAGAGCAAAGTAAGCAGTTGTATAAAAAGTGACTAATATTGAGAGTAATTAGCTTGAAGGGATAAATTACTGCGGCAGAGAACCAAATTAGAGTAATTCGTCAGGCATGATGCAAAATTAAACATGTATCAAAATCACGAGACATAATATGCGCACGGTTTTGGTGAGTTTCAAGAGCCAAACAACAGATTATTTGATAACACTGAACTCAATCACACATGTGTATTTCCGCTGTTGGTTAATCTAACGGATGTTTGCTACGTTTAAATGACACAGTCATTGGAAAGGTATGATTTATGAAAGTAAACGTTCAAACACATCACGTATCAATTAACGACGACTCACGCAAAGACATCGAAGGCAAGTTCGATAAGATTGCTAACCACTTTCCATCACTGATCAGCTGCGACATCATCATCACTAAAGAGCACAACCAACATCAAGTTGAGGTATTCACAAATTACGAAGGTGTGCGTGTAACAGCCAAAGCGACAGACGATATTATGTATCCTGCCGTAGCCGCAGCAATCAAGAAACTTGAAGCAGGTCTGAGTAACAGAAAAGGGCAATTGAAAGCCGATCTTCACGCTAAACCGACCAGCACTAAGCCAGAAATCGCGTCTGACATCATTCAAGAGATGAAGCTAGTTTAACTCGGCACTCTTTCATCTTATAAGGTGAATGGATAAGGAAAACAGAATATTAAGAGCCAGCCAACGTGCTGGCTTTTTTGATCGAGAAAGAAAATAGCCTCAAAAATTTAAACCATACAAAGTGTTGGTGATATCACAAATTGCAAGTAGTATGGAATCCACTATCGTTATGGAACAATGCAATAAAAGGATGTTTATTATGAAAAAGATCGCACTGGTACTTTTCTTAGCAAGCCAACTGATGGCCTGTACAGAGGTCGGCAGTGAAGCTTGGTGTACCGATATGAAAGAGAATCCAAAAGGCGACTGGACTGCAAACGAAGCCGGAGACTTTGCTAAGCACTGCGTATTCTAATCCCAGTCATCAGGATAGCTGATTGCATTAAAGCTTATCTTACTAAACCAAAGCTTATCGCACTCGAACAAAGCTAGCAGAACGGACAAAACGCTGAAAATGAATCTAAAAAAACGACCCTAGGAAGACCGAGACTCCTAGGGTCGTTTGAGCTTAATAATGCTAGACAAAAGCTCTCAATCACACAGTTTTACGTTAGGGAATACGTCATTAGATCAGTTTGTTACGAATATGAATCACGACTGCTTCCGCGATAATCACGACCGCAAAAATACTCACCAGTACCATTGATACCTTCTGCCACTCAAACAAGTTTTGAGCATCATTCAGTACCACACCGATACCACCCGCACCTACCAAGCCAAGCACGGCAGATTCACGAACATTAATATCCCAACGGAACAGAACAATCGAGTAGAAAGCGGGCATGACTTGTGGCCAATAGCCTTTTAATAGAACACTCATCCAAGACGCGCCAGTTGCACGTAAGGCTTCAATTGGCCCCATGTTCACTTCGGCAATGGCTTCCGCTAACAGCTTCCCTACAAAGCCTACACTGCGGACGGCAATTGCCATAATGCCTGCAAGAACACCGGGGCCAAACAGGGCGATGAATAGCAGAGCCCAAACTAATGAGTTCACTGAGCGTGACGACACTAGAAAGAACTGAGCAATCCAATTCAAGCTTTTGTTTGGCGTAATATTTGGCGCATTCAACAGCGCTAAAGGTATCGCAAAAATAAGAGTAAACAGCGTGCCGAGCGTTGCGATGTGCAGCGTCTCGATCATCGCGTCATGAATGGTGGTTGGATAAAACCCATAATCCATCGGCAGCATGCGTTGAAACATATCCGCAAACTGCGCAGGCGCGTCATACAAAAACTCAGGAATCACTTCCACTGTTTGCCAAGACCACACAATCGCGCTCACCAAACTCAGATAAATGGCAAATCGAGCGATGCGCTCATTAGGAGTAAATCGCTGCCACTCTCTATCAATAGATGCTGTTGTCATCAGAAAATTCTCCTAACGATATTGGAAAGAAACTCACCTACAAGAATCAAAGCGATAATGGTGATCAAAATAGCCGCGACAAAATCGTAATCGAAGCGCTGGAATGCCGAGAACAGTGTGCCACCCAGGCCACCCGCACCAACGATACCAACCATGGTCGAGTTACGTAAGTTCGAGTCGAGCTGGTAGCTAGCAAAGCCGATAAAGCGAGTGAACACTTGCGGCATTACCGCGTACAGAATCACGCTCACAAAGCTCGCCCCAGTCGCTTTAATGGCTTCTACTGGTTTGAAAGAGATCTCTTCAATTGCTTCTGCAAATAACTTAGCGATAAAGCCAATGGAAGCGAACACGAGAGTCAAGATCCCTGCTAGTGCACCGAAACCCACCGCTTTTACAAATAGAATCGCAATGATTACTGGGTGAAAAGAACGACACAGAGCGATAAAGCCACGAACTGGGGTCGACACAATCGATGGCATCATGTTTCTTGCGGCTAATAAGCCCAAGAATAGAGAGATAACGATGCCGAAGAAGCTCGAAATAATCGCTATCTGCAAGCTCTCTGCCAGCCCACTTAACAGTAAGTTAGTGCGTGAAAAATCGGGCGGAAACATGCGCGATAGTAAACGCTCACTCTCGCCAAAACCGATAATTAGTCGGTCAATGGTCAACCCCAAGGTCGAAAAACTATAGAAAAGGTAAGCGACGATCGCTACCACAATCGCACGGTTTGTCCACGATGCCTTAAACGGATTCTGATATTGAGTCTGCGATGTCGATGAGTTTGTGGTTAATCCAGCCATGACTCACCTCCGTAGATGATCTTAAGGTCATCTTCTGAGATACCTTCAGGGCTGCCATCGTAATGCACCTTACCATTACACATACCTATGATGCGTTTTGCGTAGCGCTTTGCTAGGCTCACATCGTGAATGTTGACTAGTACCGGGATGTTTTTCTGTTCAGCGAAGGTTTCCATCAACTCCATGATTTCTACCGCTGTTTTAGGGTCAAGAGATGACGTTGGTTCATCAGCCAATAAGATGTATGGGTCTTGCATAACAGCACGAGCGATACCCACACGCTGTCTTTGACCACCAGATAAGCTGTCTGCACGCTGATTAGCGAAGTCTTGAAGGCCAACAAATTCTAGTAGTTCGAAGGCTTTTGCAAGGTCTTGTGAAGAGTAGTTACGACGCCACGCATTCCAAGCCGTCATGTAGCCTAAGCGGCCACTCAGCACGTTCTCAATAACAGTCAATCGTTCTACTAGGTTGTACTCTTGAAAAACCATACCAATGTGACGACGCTGTTTACGCAGCGCTTGTCCCTGCAGTTTTGTCAGGTCAGAACCATCAAAGATAATCTCACCCTTACTTGGATCATTTAGACGGTTGATACAACGAAGCAGTGTACTTTTACCCGTACCTGATGGGCCAATGATGGCGATGATCCCTGGTTCATCGATATCAATGTTAATTCCTTTAAGGATCGGCTTTCCTGCTACGTATTCGTGATACAGGTCGTTGATCTTAATTCCGTCATAGCTAGCTACGGCCATACTGCGTTTCCTTGTGCAAATTTAAAATGAGCGATGCCCTACCCGTGAGGGCATCGACTTAAAACAACTTATTCAGTGAATAAGTGAAAAGGGTATTAGAGAGGAGTTACTGACTGTTTGCTTGTTTCGCGAGCTCAGCTGCTTTTTTCTTCGCGCGTTTCGCCGCATCTTTTTCCGCAAGCTTTTTCAGACCCGCTTTGGTGTAAGCAGTACCGGTTGCATGAGCAATGTCACGAATCACGCCCCACTCTTCTTTGTAAGAGATAGGAGAGAAACGGTCAGCGCCTTTGAATGCTGCGCTCATTTCTGGTGTAAAGCGGTAGCTAAAGAAGGCTTCGTTGATCTTGTCAACAAGCTCAGGTTTGAGGTTGTAAGCGTAGCCAAATGCTGACGTTGGGAAACGTGGGCTACGGTAGATGATTTTAAGCTCAGACGCATCTACGCGTCCTGCTGCAACCATGCGGTCGTAAACATCAGAGGCGACAGGTGCTGCATCGTAGTCTCCGTTGTATACACCCAAAATAGATTGGTCATGCTTACCCGAGTAAAGCACCTTGTAGTCTTGGTCTGGTACTAAGCCTTTGGCAGGGAAAAGTGCACGTGGCGCAAGGTTGCCAGAGTTTGATGACGCAGAAGTATGCGCAACCTTTTTACCTTTCAGATCAGCCATCGTCTTGATGCCGCTGTCTTTACGCACGATAGTGATTAGGTTGTAACCTTGGAAGCCTGACTCATCACCTTTCACGGCGATTGGTACATAACCCGCTAGGTTAACCGCGTAGCCCGTTGGACCTGTCGAGAAACCTGCAACGTGCAGACGACCAGAGCGCATCGCTTCCACTTGTGCAGAGTTTGAGTGCACAGTGTAGTAAATCACGCGCTTGCCTGTGATCTTACTTAGGTGCGCTTGGAAATCAGCAAATGCATCTTTATACAAGGCTGGGTCTTCTACAGGAGTGTAGGTAAACACGAGCGTACTCGGGTCATTCCACTCATCTGGATTTTTAGGCGAGTCTGCCACTAAATCTTGGTTTTCATCACAGTATCGATCGTCTAACACACCACGGCTAGAGCAGTCGTTTGCCATAGCCATTGAAGGAAGTAGTAGGGAGCTAGCGATTAACAGTCCTTTAACACTGATTTTCATATTCAAACCTTACTTTTACTTTTTGTTGAGGGTCGAACCTCTTATTGCACCCTTTGTGCCAACTATTATTTTATTTATTTTCAATAACTTAAAACAAAACCCATCTTGAGCGATTAGATTTGAGTCATTTGTGTCCAAGCAATTAATATGAATTTGGGTCACTTTTGTCCCACGTTTATCAAGCCAAAAAAAGAGCCCGAAGGCTCTTAATAAACAGATTGAGAATGTCCAATCATAGAGACAGGCAGCTCACTTCATACCGCCCATCTCATCGGCTCACTTAGGCTTTTGGTGCCATGCAGTTAGCGTAGTACGTCGTTGTAGCAGGCCAGTCACTGAATACACCCAACACTTCAACGTCTTGCGCTAGTACGTCTAGCATCTTCATCATATCGCCATCGTTGTTGATGCCTTGCTTGACGCTTTGGTAATACCAACCACCACCTTGTGCCAGTGGACCTGAACGCTCGAGTGTCCAAGCAATGATGTCTAAGTCAGCTTGCTTCGCCAGTTTAGCGTAGTCAGACGCAACGATTTGGTTATCTTTATCAAGCTCAACCAGAGCAAACAATGGCGGTGCGATGATGTTTACACCCGCTTTTTGTAGCTCTTTCATGTTCTCAATCGAAGCAACAAAGTCCGCTTGCTCATACACTCGATCGTCTAGATACACCGCTTGTTCACCAAACTTAGGGTTCTCTTTGATCCAGTACTTAACGTCATCCAGGTTGAATGACTGTAGGTAAGCTTCAGACGCATCAAAACCAGCGGCCTTGACTTCATCCACCAGCTTTTGAGCATACATCTCTTGGCTAAAGCCATTGAATGGCATCTCGACAGCTGCTGATTTCAGCTCCGGTGTCACCTTCACGCCATGTTGCTTGAACAGCGCTGCACTCTCAGCATGAGTCATCAAGGTACCACTTTGGCTATAAAGATCAGTTCTCCAGCCAGGCGTGCCATTCATGTACTCTTCAACCGTGGTTGCTTTAGGGTTCGCGCCGTCCATTTTCCCTTTAAGAGTCTTAAACTCCGCTAAGGTAAAGTCCGTCGTGCGACACTCCACCTGAGCGTCTTCACCCGAGGCAGGATTAGCTGGTTTAAATGGAACCGTACATTTCTTGGCAAGCTCAGGGTGAGCCAACACGTCCGTTGTGGTGTGCAAATCGTTTTGTGAGTGACGGCAGACAAGTTCTTTGTCTTTGGTAAAGGTCACATCACATTCCAAGATGCCAGCACCCATTTGAATCGCAGCGAGATAAGACTCTTTAGTATGTTCAGGGAACTGCATTGGTGCACCACGGTGACCAATAGAGAAGTCACTGCGCTGGAAAGGCCCTTCACTACAACTCAATAGCTTAGTTTTCAGCGGTCCTTCGTCCATATTGTTGATTAAAAAGAGGGGACGAGGTCCAAGGTTGGCAGACTCTTGTGCTGCCCATGCTGTCATCGAACTCACGCCGAGTATTAAAGCAATTGAACCTTTCAGAATTTGCTTCATGTTTGTATCTCCTTGCAACAAGCAATTATTTTTTACTTTCCTTAATTTGGCCATTCAGTCTCCGCCTTTAACGCTTCCGCTCATCAATAAAAGATACGCATGCAATACGGAGACTGATAGCCTGCCTGCGGCTTTAAGCTACATTAGTTATGAGCCGCAATGGCTTTAAGCCGCAATAGCTATAAGCCGCAATGGGTAATTGCAGGCATTGTGCCAAATGTTAAAAACCTTATATTACAAACACTTGAAGTAGATATTAATTTATTGATTAATTAAATGGGTCATTACTGTCTTATCAGTTTTATCCCATTTCACACTGACTATATTTGGAACGAACTATGTTTGGAACGAACTATATTTTGAAACTCTCTTTATCAAGCTGATGCTTTTTCATCTTTCGATACAAGGTTTTACGCGGCAAGTTAAGCTTGTTCGACACATCATTGATGTTGCCAGCGCTCTCTATCAAAGCTTCTGTTAACACGTTACGCTCGTACTGCTCCATCTGTTTCTCAAATGCAAATTCACCACTGGTCGATTCACAGCTTGGCGATTGCAGATCAAAACCATCCCCCACAATACCGAGTACAAAACGGTCTGCGACATTACGGAGCTCACGCACGTTGCCCGGCCACTCATGTCGACACAACTGCTGGATCTGCTCAGGATAAATTGTCGATGGACGAGTCTTGTATTTGTGGCTAGCTTGAACAACAAAGTGTCGAAACAGCAGTTGAATGTCCTCTTTACGATGGCGTAGAGCCGGCAGATTCAGACTGGCGATATTCAAGCGATAGAAAAGATCGGCTCTAAACTCACCCGATTCACTCAGGCTAGCGAGATCGGCTTTGCTTGCCGCAACCACAACAATATCAACAGGGATCAGTTCATTGCCGCCAACACGCTCAATGGTTCGCTCCTGAATCACTCGCAGCAATTTGATTTGCACCGCGATAGGCATACTTTCGATTTCATCAAGGAATAGGGTTCCACCACTCGCCTGCTCTATTTTGCCAATGCGTTTTTTATTGGCGCTGGTGAACGACCCTGCCTCGTGGCCAAACAACTCACTCTCAATGATGCTCTCTGTCATACCGCCACAGTTAATCGCCACAAACGGTTTGGTTTTTCGTCGGCTAAATTGATGAAGCGCTCTTGCTATCACCTCTTTCCCTGTCCCCGTCTCACCATTAATTATGGTATCCACACCTGTGTGTGCTAGGGCGAGAACCTGTTTACGAATACTCTCCATGCCCTTTGATTGACCGATAACGACAGACTCAATTGGTAAATCGCTCTCTTCACTCTCACCAAAGGTTTGAGGGCTGTAGCTCTGACATTGTGTGAGCGCGAGATTGAGCTTCTCTACCAACTCACTGGTATCTAATGGTTTTTCTAAGAAATCAAACGCACCCAGCTTCATCGCTTCAATCGCCATAGGTATGTCACCGTGACCACTCATCAATAACACTTGTACGTTCGGTGCTCGATGTTGAATCGCACTGACTAAACTCAACCCATCGATTTTCGGCATTCGAACATCACTCAACACCACAGATTGGCTGCTTCCTTTCAGCGACTTGAGTGCCAAATTAGGGTCGGTGTAACTGGTGACGTTGAAGCCCTCGAGCTCAAGCATTTCACTCACCGCTTCGACAACGTCCAGTTCGTCATCAATCAAAATAATGTGGTTGTCTTGGGTCATGAGTGTGTGCCTTTTGGTAAAGTGACGATGAAAGTTGTGCCTTGGTGTTCTTGAGATTCAACGTGAATCGAGCCACCAAAGTCTTTTATGATGTTGTAAGCAATGGACAAACCAAGTCCGAGCCCTTTTCCAGAACTTTTGCGTGAATAAAATGGGTCAAACAAGTACGGGAGATCCTCTTGAGGAATACCTAAACCGTTGTCTTTGACTGATACTTCGATGGTCTCTGGGTGTTCAGAGGTAGAAATGGTCAACTTAGGATGTTCTTTGTGCTCGATAGCATCTAACGCATTGCTAATTAGATTCACCAAGACTTGTTCTAAACGGATACTATTGGCTCGAACCAACAAAGACCGATGCGGTGAATACTCAATGTTGACTCCGCTTTGGCGAGTCTCAAACAAGTCAATCGCATCGCTAATCACATCGTTCAGTACAACACTGGTTAGCTTGCCATCGCTCTTACGCGAAAATGCTTTCAGGTGACGGGTAATCGCTGCGACTTTCTCTAGTAATGTCTCGATCTTCTGCAGGTTGTTCGCCGCCTTATCTGGGCGCTCTTTTTCCAGCCACAACTGTGCACTGCGAACATGGCTATTTACTGCCGTCAGAGGTTGATTGATTTCATGTGTAATGCCGACACTCAACTGCCCCAAAGCCGCAAGCTTACCTGCTTGAATCAGCTCATCTTGGGTCACGCGCAATTTCTCTTCAGCAATAGTGCGCTCGATAACCTCAGCTTCGAGCTTACGATTGGTCTGTTTCACAACCTTAGCGGTGGTTTGGAACACTCTTAAATACTTAGCCATTTGCGTCACTTCATCGCGACCGCGAATCGCGACTTCGGTATCTAGATGCCCAGTAGAGATAGCGAACATGTTGTCTTTTAGTTGCAAGAGGCGCTCTAAAACACTCTTTCGAACATAGAACCAGGATATCGCCGCTGCGGCTAATACGCTAAACAGGGAGAGAAACAGAGACAGTCGCTGATTTGAAAGCAGAGACTGTTGAGCTTGTTGAATGGATTGATCGATATTGCCATTCACCTTGCTGGTGTGGCTTTCAATCTGAACCGTGAGCTGGTTAAGGTGCTCTCGGCTATTTTGTAGAAAGTACATCTCTTGATAACGGTGATCGAGCGCCTTATTTTTTAACTCGTACAGAGTGCTTGTACTAGATGCCAAGCTATAGATCACCATTAACTGTTCATCCAGCTCAGGAAATTCACTCCTTAGATCGCCACTCGCCCAAATGCCCCACCACTCTTCACCGACCTGCTCTAGACGGTATCCAGTGTAGTCCAGCTCATTAAAACTTGAATCGTTGTAAAGCTTCTCGACCAAACCCAGTTGATAGTAAAGCAGTGCCTTTAATTGGGCGAAATCAATCTGCTGCTTACTCGATTGAGGGAGCTCATCGAGTGCGTCACTGGCTTGTTGGAGCAATGGATAGAAACCTTCTAACAGGTTACGTAACTCTTTGTTAAGCTGCTGCGACTCTATTTCACTTTGATACAGCAAGCTCAAGCTATTGTGAACTTGTGAGATCAGATCTTTAAAGTAAGAGTGGTAGTCGGGAAATTGAACCATGATGCCTTTCATCTCCGAAATGGCTTGTTCAATTCGCAGCATCGCTTGTTGGCGCTCTAGGTTGGATTCAGCACCACTGAGTTGGGAAGAGGTTGTGATGACTTCTCTGACTCTGTCATTCAGACGAGCCGCATTGTCGAGAGCAGGGATCTCTTGCTCCTTCAGCTCGACAAGACGTTGATTGAGAATATCAAAAGTGAAGCTAGAAAAGACCGAAAGAAAGATCGTCGTCATCGACAGCATCGCTAAAGCCAACACCAAACGCAGTTCAATGCCTTTCCAATTGAACCACCTTCGACGTGAAAACTTCGCCCGCAACGTGGCTTCAAAGCGAAATTCATCGTCTACAAGTTGGGAAGAATCACTACACACACTCTTTACTCTTTCTATCGAAAAATTCACAGTAAGCGTCAATGATTCAAAGAGTTAGGATGTTAAATAAGCCACGCCAACCAAGCGTATTGTTTTAGAGAAACAATGAAATCGCCCACAATCATTAACATTTCACATAAAACACCATAACAATTCTTTTATAAAGTGCTGACTGTGCATTTTGCGATAACAGAAAGTGACCTCGTAGACAGAACCAAAATTGTGTTAGGCCGAGGGCTATTGGAAAAGCGTTCCAACAAACTATTTTTACTCAACTGCATACCTTTTATAGGTGAATAATTTTGCACCAAATCATATTCCGGGTGGTGAAATGTAAATTTATTGTGACTGAGATCTCTCAGCCCTTTTTCTCATCCTCAGCCCTTTGATTTATGGATGATTTGCCTCTGTTTCACTTGGTCAATAATGAAGCAAAACACAATAATAAGGACTTGAACGTGAAACGCACCCTAACTACGACGGCTTTAGCGGTTTCTTTCGCACTCTTAGCTGGATGCCAGTCTACAACCGAGACCTCTGAGCAGGTCGACCTCAATGCCTACCAATGTCAAACCACACACAGCGCTGAAATCAACGACCTGCGTATCTACCAAGTAATGGTCGAAAGCTTTGTGAATGGCGATGACTCTATCGGGCACGGTACCGGCTACGGCACTAGCCACCATAAAGGCGATATTCAGGGCATCATCGACTCACTCGATTACATTCAATCGCTGGGTATGAACGGTATTTGGCTAACACCTATCTTCAATTCTGAGCCTGTTGCAGGACAAGATCACTGGGCAGATAGACTTGATGCAACGGGCTACTTTGCCACTGACTATTTCAGTATCGACCCACGATTCGGTACGTTAGAGCAAGCTAAACAGCTAGTAGAAGAGGCGCACGCTCGCGGCTTATACGTATTCTTTGATGGCGTATTCGGTCACCATAAAGGTAATGTTGCGCCTTCACCTACTGGTAAACTACCACAAGGCGAGAACAACCCTGTCGCTTACCCAGAGAGTTTAGAGTTCTACAAAGAGGTCGCGACTTACTGGATCAAAGAACTTAAGATTGATGGCTGGCGTCTTGACCAAGCGTATCAAGTACCAAAAGACGCATGGGCAGAAATTCGTGAGAGTGTCGATGTCGCCTCTGCAGAAGTTGAATACGTAAACTCAGAGGGTGAAACCGTTAATCCACTGGGTTACATGGTTGCTGAGATTTGGGCGGGAGAAAACCGCATTATCGAAACAGGCTATGGTACTAACAGCTCTCCGGCACTCTGCTCTGCGTTTGACTTCCCTGTGCGTTACCGCTTAACAGAGACGCTTGCTGTAAACGAAGCCGGTGTCGGTGGCAAAGGCGGTGAGTGGCTAGCAGAAGGCATGTCATTACACTCACTTTACCCAGACCACGCAAAACCAAACCTTATGATTGGTAACCACGACGTAGTGCGCTTTGGTGACTTGCTGCAACGTGGCGATATCGCTTCACCAGAAGACGATGAATACTGGCAACGATACAAAGCAGCTTTCTCATTCCAAGCAGCTTACACAGGTCCAATCACCACTTACTACGGTGACGAGATTGGTGATCAGCTAGATGGGTTTGCTGACAAAGTATGGGAAGATTGTGCTATTCCAGGACTGTGTGATGACCACGTGGCGCGTACCAGCGGTAAAGTGGAAGGTATAACAGCTGACCTTAATGCCCGCGAACAAGATCTGAAGCAGTATGTGACAACTCTGATGACACTTCGCCAGGAGCACCCGGCACTGTCTCAAGGTAAGCGAACTCATCTACTTGCTAACGAATCCGTTTACGTCGACCACAAAGGTGACGAAAACGAAGCGATCATCTATGCCATTAACGTCACTGACAAGGCATACACACTAGAGCTCACTAAGAAACAATCTGGCTCTGACGCTGGACTGAGCGACCTGCTCACTCAAGACAAAATCGCCGCATCCGGTGACAGCTACCAAATTGAGCTAGCACCATTTGAAGGTCGATTCTTGAGCGTAGATAAACCAAGTGCTGCGGGACCTGTCGCTGCGGCGATGGCGAGCGCTCCAGTCTCTGGCCAAGGCTTTATGGCTCAGTGTGATAACCCTGTCGTATCTGAAGCTGGCCCAGTGAACAGTAAGCTATACGTCGTAGGTAACTTCGCAGACTCTGGCTGGAAACACAAAGAAGGCAGAGCCTTTACCTACCGCGGTGACAATACCTATCAAGTTGTGACTAAAGAGAAACCGGGCAGCTACCGCATGCAATATGCGTCTAAATCTTGGTCTCCGCAGTACACAGCTGATGGTCTGAATATCAAACTTGGTCAAGAGGCGGCACTAACCAAAGGCGGTTATGGTAAAGATACCGCTGTTACCATCCGTGACGGTGGTAAGTATGTTTGGAGCTTGAAGTTTGACGATGCAGGTAAGCCACTGCAAGTTATGGCTTCAAAGTGTCCCTAGTCTCAACAACAAGCTTCGACGACGCGTATTAGCGCCTATTTAGCTGGCTAATCACTGGCTAGCAACGCTGATTAAACGAATCGGCTAACTCAAATATGGTTCCCCGCCATTATGAGTTAGCCGATTTTTTTATGTGCTAACTATTAAGGTTTCTGTTTAATCGCTGGACAATGATTGATGCACAACCGGTACAAGTAGACTCGACCATTGTTGATAAGCTCTGGCATTCAGGTGCAGATCATCGCAGCTGAAATCATCCAATAGCACGCCATTGGGCGCCAAAACTTCATTTACATCTAAGAACTGAACCCCATTCTCATGACAATAGCTTTTCAGCAGGCTGTTCAGTTCTTCAACTTGAGTATTCAAACCTTGAAGGCTTTCTCCAACAAAAAGCGTTGATTGAACAACGATCTTAATCCCTTGCTTGAGCCATGTGTCTACGATCTCGACATAGTTTGTGAAAGCTTGATCGACAGAGTAGCCTTGAGCAAGGTCGTTGATACCCGCCATAAAGCAGATCAGCTTGGGATTCACGTTCAAGGTCGTGTCTATTCGTCTTAGCATGCCAGCGGTTGTATCTCCGGCTAAACCTCGATTCACCATAGATATGTCTCGGAAGATATCAGCCCAAGGTGCCCACTCAGTAATCGAGTCGCCAAATACCACCAAATCCGCTTGGGGTGCAAAATGACGGTGGTTATCCGACGTCAATACATAACGGCTCATGCTGTGTCCTCGCTGTTGAATTTCAGATTGTCTGATCACTGCTTCCAAGATCACTGCATCCGGTGTTTGGTCGTCAAACTGCGCCAAAACCTTTTCAATATGCGGTTTCAAAGGGCTTAACTGAGTATCGAGTACGTGCTGGTCTTTGAGTGAAGCAAGTTTTTCGAGCAATGAGTATAAGGTCCCTCTGTGCTCGAGGGATTGATAGAGCGAATAGAGGTCAAGGACAGGTTGTTTTTTTAAAGCCGTAAGAAGTTTTTCATCTTCCATGTGTTATCTAGCCTTTCATCGGAGAAGAGTGTGACCACATCATACCCGCTAAGAAATCACTTAGATAACACATGAATCAACAACAGCTCGAGTTGTTGCTATTTTTCTTTCACTAGAAGGTGATTGCGGTTATCTCGGCTCTTTTTAATAAGTTCGTTGCTTTCGTCCATATCATCAGACTTAGCCAACCTATCGTAAAGAAGTACATTCACCGTTGCCGCTAAGTTCATACAACCAACCGTCGGTACATACACAACATGATCAGCGCGATCTGCAACGTCTTGAGAAATCGAACCGTCTTCTGGACCAAAGATGTAGATAGCGTTCTCTGGGTGTTGGAACCTTGGTAGCGGCGTCGCGCCTTCTGCTAGTTCAACACACACAATCTTTGTCTCTGGATCAAGGTCATCGAGAAATGAATCAACCCCGACCAGTGGAATATTGCGAGTTGCACTCTTGGTATCAGTATGAAATTTGGCTGCTTTTTCATAACGCTGACCAGTGTATTTAACTTCATCCACTTGATAACAGCCTGCAGCTCGCATCACAGCGCCAACATTGGTTGGACTTTTAGGATTCGTTAAACCAATCGTCACCTGGCTTTTCTTCATGAATGTACTCACTTAAATCAATAACGACGTGACTGGATTGTCACAGAGCGCCGCATTCTAGCAAAGCGCACCCTCTATCAAAAGCCATTCTTAGCCTTGCCGTATTGATGGTAAATGGTCAAATAAACAACAAACAGTTTACTGATTAAATTTAATTACATGAATCCAATTATTTATCTTAACTATTCCATTGTAATAATCATTTTCCATACCCATGCAATAAATAACAAACGGATTAATAAAGAACACTTATTAAACGAGAAGTGCTCAACTGTTGATCATTCAAGTTATAAATACAAAAGCTCACAAATAAAATGAAAAGGCAATACAACACTACAAGTAATATATTCAAATTATTTTATGGATTATTCTGTATTTCTCGTATCTTGAAGCACTTTATATTTTTTAAGAAAGTACCCGAAACATTCACAGAGAGGTATTTATGTTTAAAAAAGCTTCTGCACTTTTACTAGCTGTTATGTTAACAGCGTGTGCTTCACAAGGTACTAAGATGGACAACGAGACCATCAGCAAGGTTGAGAAAGGCCAAACGACTGAACAGCAACTAATCGACATACTAGGCGAACCAACATCGACAGGTTTCTCTTCAGATGGCTCTAAACAGCTGACTTATACCTATTCAAGTGCATCTAGCAATCCAGCATCTTTCATCCCATTTGTTGGGTTCCTATTCTCTGGTGTTGATTCAGAAACTCAGGTGCTTTACATCACTCTGGATAAGAAAGGCAAAGTTTCAGATTACACATATAGCGAACAAAGCACTGAAACTAAAACTGGCTTACTATAATTAGACGACAACGTCAGCTGGCTTAATTAAGAGTCAATAACAGTTATTGGCTCTTATTTTGTTTATCTATCATTTTAACTACAGTGAAAAAGGTCATTTAATTCACTCAAATAAACAGTCCACACTGCATCTATATCAACTCTCATGCTATGAGCATATGCACGTAAATATGCTTATCTATTCACAAAAGCTCGACCAATCGTTCTTCATTTTTTCCCTTACTTCCCGCAATTTCTTGTGACATGTTGCTCACACATTCAGCAAAAAGTTAACCGCTGTCAAATTTATTGAACAAAACTATGCAAACGTAACGTTTAGACCAATGGCGCATTTACATTTTTTAAACAGACAAATACTGTAAAACGATATGTACCATTTTTTGAGCAGTGTGTCGCAAAGCTCATCTGTTCAATCGGTCTTGTGACCTAATAAAAAACAATATCTCTGCAGTAGGAAGTCTTTATGAGTCTAACCATCAAAAACCGCCTCTATATTTTGTCTTTTATCCCTCTACTCTTTATGACACTAGGGATGATCTATGTAAGCTACCTAAAGACAACCGAACTCACCGCTGAGCAGGTCAACTCTACTCGCACCAATATGATGGAAATGAAGCAGAAAGAGTTGAAGTCTTATCTGCAAATGGCTGAATCATCGATCGCCCCATTCTTACAACGAGGAGCGACACTAGAAGAAGCCCTACCGACTCTACGTCAGCTCGAGTATGGCGAGTCAGGTTACATCTTTGGTTACGACTCCAAAGGTGTGCGTGTTGTGGTTGGCCAAAGCACCGATGGTATTGGGAAAAACTACTTCAATCTGCAGGATAAAAAGGGCAACTACCTGATTCAAGACCTGATCCGAAACTCGAAGAGCGGACAATTTACCACTTACTACTTCCCTAAATTAGGCGAGACCGAAGCGCTACCAAAGCTGAGCTACTCCGTCTTTATTCCTCAATGGGACTTAATGCTTGGGACGGGTTTTTACACCGATGACATTGATGCCGTCATCGCTGAAATGGAAGCGAGTTCTAACCAAGCACTACAGAGCACGATCACAGCGATCAGCTTATTCTGTGGCCTGATCGCCGCGATCGTGGCTGTCTTCGCTGTAGGTATTAACCGAACCATTATGAAGCCCATCGAACAGCTGGATCGCTCTATCAGCTCGTTTGCAAGTGGTGAGGCCGATTTGACTGCTCGTATGGAGCCATTCCGTGCTCCTGAATTTGCTCGCCTAAGTGACAACTTCAACGCGTTTGTTGCAAGCCTTCAAACCATTATTCGCAGCGTGAGTGATGTTGGCCAGCAAGTGGTAAACGAAACGAATAGTATGTCAGCTCGTGCGGCTCAAGTAGATGAACTGGCAAACGGTCAACGCGAAGAGACAGAACAAGTCGCTACCGCGATGACAGAAATGACAACCACGGCTCAAGAGATCTCAAGCAACGCAAGCCAAGCGGCAAATTCCGCGAAACAGGCAGAAAACAATGCCCGTGAAGCACAAGAGATTGTAAACGCGGCGGCGGAATCTGTGGCTGGCTTAGCCTCAGAGGTATCCGAAGCGAACACTGTCGTATCTCAGCTTGAAGGTGATGTGCAAAACATCTCGTCTTCTCTCGCGGTTATCCAAGACATTGCCGAACAAACTAACCTACTGGCATTGAACGCGGCTATCGAAGCGGCGCGTGCAGGGGAACAAGGTCGCGGCTTTGCCGTGGTTGCTGATGAAGTACGTAAGCTTGCAAGCCGCACTCAAGAGAGTACCGGTGAAATCCACACCATGATCGAACAATTGAAAGCAGCCTCGGATGCCGCAGTTAAAGCGATGGATTCTAGCCAAAACCGCAGTGCTCAAACGGTAGAAGAAGCGAACGCTGCTGCTGAGGCGCTAGCGCGAATTCAGGAGTCGATTGATACCATCATGGACATGAACTCTCTCATCGCCACTGCGACCGAAGAGCAGAACATTGTTGGCCAAGAGATTTCACAACGCGTGGTGGTTATCTCGGACTCAAGCTCTCAATCAGCAACGCTAGCCAATGAAAACCGTGCTGGCAGTCAGAACCTGAATGATCGTGCGAATGAGTTGTACCACTTAGTCGATCGATTCACTGTTTAGTCTACTATCTAAAGAAGTGCCCCTTTGCAGCGAATAGCTAAGGGGCATTCTTCGCATTTAGGCTTGGGGTGGCAAAACTGCTGACCATGCTCGACCAGTAAGCCATGGTAATAGCCGTAGGTCTTAGTATCAGGTGGAATCACAGCTTCCATCAAATCATGAAACCTCTCATATGACTTAGGAACATCCAAACCGTTTCGCTCAAAGATTCTTCTCGCGTACGCATCAATCACGAATGATGCCTTTTTAATGGCATAAACCAAAATTGCGTCTGCGGTTTCCCCACCAATGCCTTTCACCGCAAGCAGTTGCTGTCTCAAAACGTCCGTTTCTTGAGCCCGTACAGTTTGTATATCGTAGTCGTATTGAGCAAACCACTGCGTCATTGCCTTCAGTTTTAGAGCCTTTTGGTTGTAGTAACCACTGGAACGAATGGCTTGTGCCAGCGTATCAAGTTCCATTGCGGCAACCTGTTGTGGCGTGATCGTTTTACCTAAGTTATCGAGCGCCTTTTCGGCATTCTTCCAATTCGTATTTTGAACCAGAATCGCCCCCATCATGATCTGATAAGGATCGCTGGTCGGCCACCAGTCAAACCAACCATAGTGCTCTTCAAGACCACGAAACACGTCTCGAATTAATCTCGAGTCTTGTTCCGTGACTTGGCGAGTTTTCATCAATCTAGATTCTCAGCGAGAAAGTCCACCAGCAGGCGAACTTTAGAAGATAGATTACGATTTTGAGGATAGAGCGCCCAGATCCCCTCTTTGTCATCTCGGAAATCCGACAGCACTTCCACCAGCTCTCCCGACTCCAGATCATCGCTGACATAGTATTCAGGTAACTGCACTAAACCAATGCTCTGCTTCGCGGCATCGAGAAGTGCTAAACCGCTGTTACATTTAATTCGGCCATTAACACGTACCGATCGTGGCTGGCCATTTTCTTTAAATCGCCAATGCTCAAAGCCACCAACCAAACACTGATGATTAGCAAGCTCTGACAAAGTATGTGGTTCACCATAATGCTCAATGTACTCAGGGCTTGCACAGACATAGAGCTGCCTCTGAGATAGGCGTTTGGCAACCAGACTAGAATCTTCCAGTCGTCCTAAACGAATAGCAACGTCGACCCCTGAATCAATGAGATCTAACTTTTGATTGGTTAGCATCAACTCAAGCTCTACTTGAGGGTACTGAGTCAAAAACTGATGCAGCAAAGGCGCAAGCTGACGTTCACCATAAGTGACAGGCGCTGTGACTTTCAAAAGACCTTTGGGTGTCGATTGCATCTGAGTTACTGCAAGCTCTGCTAACTCCAGCCCTTCCACCAACTGTTTACATTGTTGATAGTAAAGCTGACCCGCTTCGGTGAGAGACACTTTACGTGTCGTTCGATTGAGTAATTTAACGGCTAGTCGCTCTTCCAAGCTCGCGACACGACGGCTTATTTGTGCAACAGAGGTCGACAGCTTATTAGCAGCACCGGTAAAGCTTTCTCGCTCAGCCACTGCTACAAACTCACTTACCCCTTCCCAATTCGCCATACGATTACCTGTTATTGATGTTATCTACTGCTAAGTCTATTGAATTAACCCATTTAAGTCATCTTGATTCACGCATCGACACTATCGATAACCCGCTTTTCAATCGCCCATTTATTACTCGGACGCTTCTCTGACATTCATCGACAATTCTTACTTTTGTCTTACAAATACAGCATCTCCCCTGACACTTGTCCTACCACTTCGTTGGTATCTTGGTTTTGCACCGAAACATTGGTGTTCACAAAAAGTAAGGTATTCCTATGAAGAAATTAATCGTACTTGCATCAACACTTGTTCTAAGCACAACAGCGTTTGCAGCAACTAAAACAGCAATTCTAGAAACAACGCTCAAGTCAGATACATTTGTTACCGAAGCGGAAGCATACGATGCAGGAGCTAACCTTATGGAAGAGTTAAGCACAAAGAGTTCTTTTGAACTTTCAAGAGAACTGCCTCAGTTTAGAAACACGACCAAATATGATTCGTTTAAGATTGATGATGCCAATATGGAAGTGAAGAAAATCACCAATATGAGTGGTGATGTGCATTATCAAGCGGCGATCACTGTCGATTATCGCTACACCTACAAAGACGGTCGCAGTAGCTAAGTTTGTTGAGACCAAATAGGAAAGCCCGCATTTACTAAAAAGTAAGTGCGGGCTTTTTTCGTTTAGACCTTCATAACAGGTCGCTTAATCTGTTATCAGTTAAGTCTCTTCAACAACTACACTTCAAACTGAGACACTAATCGATCGAGTGATTCACACTGCTCTGCCAGAGCCATACATGCATTCTCTGCACTGCTTGCCATTTCAACCATCTGAGCGGTACTTTCAGCGATGCGTTGAACGTTTTGGTTCACCTCTTCAGACACATGAGATTGCTGAGAAGCTGCCGTAGCAATCTGAGTGTTCATCTCGTTCATCATTCCAATTGAACTGCTAATTTCAGCCAGTGACGTTGCTGCAGTTTCTGCTTGAGTGATGGTTTTCTCACCGCTTTCCTTGCTTTCATTCATTACACTCACAGCTTGCTTCGCACCTTGTTCAAGGCGTTCAATCATGGATTCAATTTCACCCGTGCTGTCTTGCGTTTTGCTTGCTAGTGCACGAACTTCGTCTGCAACCACAGCAAAACCACGCCCTTGCTCACCTGCACGCGCCGCTTCAATCGCCGCATTAAGAGCCAATAGGTTGGTTTGCTCGGCAATACCTTTGATAACACCCAGAATTGAAGCGATGCTCTTCACATCAGTGTCAAGGTTGTGTACCACGCCGCTCGCGTTTTCAATATCACTTGCCAAGCGTTCAATCGAACCGACAGTTAACGCTAGAGTGCTATTCGTTGATTCCACTTCGCGCGTCGCAGTATTACTTGCGGTTGCAGCATCCAGAGCGTTGCCACTTACCGCGGCACTGGTTGCTTGCATTTCATGTACCGCCGCTGCAACCACTTCACTCTCTTGCTGCTGGTTAGCCGAGAACTCCGCTACGCTCTGAGTCAAAGACTTAATGTTTTCCATCTCTGAACGAACTGCGTTAGAAGCGAAGATAACTTGCTCAACCGTCACATGGATTTTGCCAACAAATTCATTGAATGCAGCACTCAGACGAGCTATTTCATCACTGCCTTCAACCTTCATACGCTGAGACAAGTCACCATCACCCGACGCGATTTCGCTCATCGCTTTCTCAACATCTTGAATCGGTTTAACGATAAAACGGTTTGATAACCACAGTGCAAAACATGCGGCCAGAATCGCGACCGCCATACCAAATTCGATAACAATCTTGCTGGATTCAATCGAATCATTCGCTTGTTGGCGCAGCTCAGCCTGTTTCTTCTCGATTAACGAGCGAACAGACCAAAGCTGGTTACGGATAGTTTCAAACTCGGCATCAAGAACAGGCGTAAATTCGCGATTATAAGCGTGGGCATTTGCTGGATCTGCAAACATAGGCTCATGAAGATCAACCCAACGGCTCATTGAAGAGACCAACTTGGTCAACTCATTTCGAGACGAGCGATCGAGGACGCCTGCATCATACAGCTTCTGTACACTCTCAAAGCGTGGAACGGCTTTATAAGCATTGTCTTTGAACTCAAACGTCTGGTAATCGATCGACGCCTGATCTTTCGCTAACAAAAGTCCTTGTGCCGCAGAGATAACTTGGTAGATATCGCGATAGCCGTCTTCTAGATTCTCTAATACAGGTTGCACGACATTGTTAAGTTCGTGATTGATCGCGGCCTGTTGGTTCGACTCAATCACATTTAGAATGGTGACTGCAGAAAAAACGGCGACGATCACCAGCAGCGGAATTGCGATCTTGCTGCGGATGGAAAGATTATTGATGCTCATTGGTCCTCTTAAACCGTACGATATTTAATGGTATTCATATAATATATCGTATACGGATTAATTCGCGCCACGAATTTGTGAAGTTCGTCTCATAGCAAACGTTGTCGCAAATTCGTTCGCTTACAACTCATCCAGATGTAAACACGCAAACCAAATAACAACACCTAATTCCCCCATTTCACTGGCGATATGAGGTAATTCAACCCATAATGTACGGCTGTTAAATCGATAGGTAAAAACATGAAAATTTGTGGCGTTGAAATCAAAGGTAATGATGCGATCATTTGTCTACTTTCTCTTTCAGATGGTGTGTTCAACATCCCTGATTGCCGCGTTTCTAAAGTCGCAATCAGCGATGCAAATGACACGCAAAAAATGAAAGACTTCCAGTTTTCTTTCGCAAAACTGATGGAAGATTACCAAGTTGAGAAGGTTGTAATTCGCCAACGTCAAACCAAAGGCAAATTCGCAGGTGGTGGTCACGGCTTCAAACTAGAAGCAGCGATCCAACTGATCGATGGCCTAGATGTGGAAGTTGTAGCACCAGCAGCAATCAAAGAGAGCCTAAAGCACAACCCACTGATGATGAAGTTCAAAGAGACTGGCCTAAAGCAGTACCAAGAAGCGCCATTCACAACAGCTTACGCTTGCTTAATGAGAAAAGCGTAACGCTAACCTCATAAAGGTTTACCCTGAGGTCGACCTTAGAAACTAAAAGAGCCCACGACGGGCTCTTTTTGTTGGTGCATACTATCCACTCTTCTTTGGTAGCTTTGTCTACAGTCTTGCTTGAACCTTTCTTTTCAACCCCAATGATAAGTTTGGCTTTTTAACCACTAAGTAAACCGCAATCGCAGCCAGCGCAAAGCCTAAAGCACCGTAAAAGTCAAAAGACTCACCGAACATCAACCAAGCTTGAATAGCCGTTGTTGGAGGAACAAGGTAAAACACAGAAGCAACACTCGATGCTGCACCGTGTTCCACCATGTAGAGCAGCAGCAGAATCGCCACACAAGACAACACGACGACTAGCCAAACCATGGTTAATGAAAATTCCACGGTCCAGTTGACCTGCATAGTCTCAAAACTCATCGCATAAGGCACAAACAAAATGGCTGATGCAAAGTACTGCACCATCGCACTGCCTACCATATCCACACCTTGGCAGAAACGTTTCTGATAAAGCGTACCGAACGTAATGCCCACCAAGGCAAGAACACACAACAACACCGCTTCTGTTTTATGAGCATCCGACTGCCACTCGATGTTGCCCATCAGTACCAAGCTAATGCCAGAGAAGCCGAGCACCAAACCCAACCATTGAGCCCAATTAAAGCGTTCGACAGTAAACGTCACAATCATGATGGCAGTTAGTATTGGCTGCAGGCCAACCAGAAGCGCGCTTAATCCAGCAGGCATGCCCATATCAATCGCTAGATAAGTCCCACCAAGATAGAAGCCATGAATCAGTATGCCAACCACGCAACTGTGGAAGAACGCGCTGCCACGGGGCATTTTTCGTTTGAGCATTGCAAGCAAAAGCACAAACAACAAGACATTGGCGATCATACGCAGAGACAGCAAGGTCGCAGGCTCCGCATACTGCAAACCAAACCGCGCACCGACAAAGCCGGACGACCATAAAATAACGAAAACAAAGGGGATAAATTTAATCAACACGACAAAACTCTGGTCAACGATTCAACAATACTGTTACCTTAGTTGGGTACAGATACAGATTAAAGATACAGTTTGAATGTTTTAGATGGTTACAGATTTTTGCGGTTAGGGAGAATTAGGTGGGTATCAATAAGTACTTGGCAGTAGAGCAACACATTAAGAATCAGATAGAGGATGGGATTTTACACGTTCATGATCGTCTCCCTTCCATTCGCCAGCTGAGCACACAACTTAACATGAGCAAAAACACGGTCATTAGAGCCTACCAAGAGCTGGAAGCGACAGGACTCATCTATTCTGTACCTAAATCTGGTTATCGAGTGCAGGAACTCGAACTCGTTACTCTCAAAAAAAACAGCCGCCCACAGAAGGTGGATCTGTTATCAGTCACTCGTTCCGTCCTGTCACGCCCTGATGGCAAGCTCAAACTCCTCACTGGCTCCGCACACCCTAATGTCAACAATCCAGCAATACGCAGCCTTTATGCCGAAATAGGTCGACATAGCCGTCTTCAAACTCAGTTACCCGGTTACTACCAGTTGCCTCCCGGCGATGACCAGTTGGTAAAACAGCTCCTTAAGGTAACCCAAGACATTGGAGTGCCAGCCAGCGCCAATGAGATTGCTATCACGCATGGCGCTCAACAAGCGATTAGCCTCGCGCTGAGAGCACTAACCGAACCGGGCGATGTCGTGGCAGTCGAGTCACCATGTTACTTTGGTAACTTACTGCTGCTGGAGTCATTGGGACTTAAAGCACTGGAGATCCCGACTAGTGTTCATTCCGGGATTGATATTAGCGCCCTACAAGACGCAATTGAGAAATGGCCGGTAAAAACGGTGCTAGTGACGCCCAACTTTGCTAATCCAACCGGTTCTCGCATGCCTTTGAACAACAGAAAGGCGCTATTAGAAATCACAAAACAACTGCCCATTATTGAAGATGATGTATTTGGCAGCCTAGCCTACGATGCACCGCTGCCAAGCCTAAAAGAGCTCGATAAAGATGGTCGCGTGATCTATGTGAGTTCACTATCAAAAACGCTCGACTCTAGATTACGCATCGGTTGGCTACTCTCAGGACAATATCAACCACAGATTGAAAAGTTTCTTCTATGCGACAACATGGGCAGCTCGAATCTAATGCAGTCTGCCGTTGGGCAATTCTTAACTTCAGGTCGATATCGTAGTCATATCGCTAAGATGAAACGCCTCTATCAAACCAACTATAAACAGTTTCATACAGCGCTCACGGAGTCACTAAACCAATACCCGCAAGTCAAGGGGCGCTATCACCTATCCCGCACGGAAGGCGCGTTTCTGATTTGGTTAACCTTGCCCGATTCGTTCGACAGTTATGAGCTCTATTTAGACTGCTTAGAGCACAAATTGGGTATTCTGCCGGGAACGGTTTTCGGTACAAATGATCAATACAAACATTGTGTTCGATTCAGTGTTGCCAACCTAGAAGAGACCAAAGAGTGGCGAGAAGGAGTTGAGATAATGGCGAGATTGATTGCCAAGCAATTGGATTGATAGAACGAACATAAGTTGATCTTTGCGTAAGCCAGTTTAAGCGTTATCCATGTATAAGCATTAAACTGCCTTACTCCCTAGTGAGTGAAGCCACCATTAAAATTTGCCGGTCAATAACGTCGTAAAGAGGATTATTATGTTCCGGCTCGCATTACTTTCATGGTGGTTTTTCGCCTCTTCAACAGCCTTCAGTAACGGCAACAGCCCTACTCAATATGAGATCGCCGTCAGTGAAACCTATAATGTTGAAAAGTCATCCCTCTCTCAGGGTGATGTAATGCTCACTGCGACTAGCTTGTGCCAGACACAGGGTAAAGAAACACAGGTAATGCGAATCAGCAACCGCATTGAAGAGCAGATGCAAACCACTACGGTAAACTTTTCCTGTATCGACGTTCCTTAAAGGCCCCTGCTGCTGGCGACCCAGTTTGTCGCCAGTAATTACACTTTCATGCTAAATCCGAAGTAGATCCCTTCAATTCGCGACATATCTCTGTCTTTCCAGTTATCCAACGTGTCGTGAATTCGGTAGCCGAGTTCCATTTTCATGTTCTCTACCGGTTCAAAAGTTGAGCCAAACTGACCTCCAGCCAACACGCCATCATCACTTTTGGCGAAACTATAACCCGTCGATACGCCGCCGAAAATTGCCCATTTTGAGTCGAAGTTATAGACATAATCATAAGAGCCAGTCGTAGTCGTGTAGTCTGACTTCATACTGTGCGCCACTCCTAACCCCCAACGATGCCTATCGTCGATCAAGGCATGATAGCCGACCGCAGGCGTAAACTCCGACTCATTCAACGCGGTGTAACCATCGAGTACACCTAAACTCACAAAGTGTTCAACGTCATCATTCACCGCAAACGCTGCACTCACCGCGAATCCTGACAACATCACAGCAAGGACCACAAAGTACTTCATTCTTCCTCCAAAATATAAAACATCGTTCAATTACTAATTGCAATAGCGGTTTCTGAAGGGAAATAAAATGAAAAGTAAAAAGAGACCAACAGAGCCAATAGCTTATGCAACAACTTAAAGCGCGAGAAACTCTAAAGCCTCAAGCAAGCTAATTGTCAGAGCTATGACAACTTTGGGTACACAGCATCAATAATTGGAAAGGTAGGTTGATAAACAAGCAAACACAGTGCCTATCAACCTAAATGACCATCTAGTCGAGAATGATGTGAGGAAGGTAACGAGACATATCTTGAGTCACCAGGGAGCTGTCTTCTCGGATTGAGATTCCCGCAGGCTCATCATTAATCAACCAGCTACCAACCAAGGTATAGTTATCACCAAACTTTGGTAATGGATGAAAAGCTTGAATGATATGTCCTTCTTCACCGTAAGGGCCGTCGGTATCGAGAACAAGCTCTTGATCTCTTACAACTTGAATATTTGCACCTTCCCGTGAAAATAGAGGCTTAATTACATGATCTTTGAGCTCGGAATTTTTCAGTTGTTTTAGTTTAGGATCATCTGAAAAATACGCAGCTAGTAAGTTCGGATGGTTAGGAAATTTTTCCCATAACAAAGGAAGTATTGCCTTGTTAGATAGCACTGACTTCCACATAGGCTCTAGCCAATTCACTTTGGCCGTATCCAAGTGCTTGGCGTAATCCTCTTGGAACATGAATTCCCAAGGGTAAAGCTTGAACATCCATCGAATCAGGTTATCTTGAGTGTCGGTAAACTCTCCATCTCGCGTTACGCCGATGTCTTCAATATGAACAAACTTCGTTTTCAACCCTGCTTCAATCGCACAGTCCTGCATATACTGAACCGTACCACGATCTTCTTCAGTATCTTTACAGCATGAAAAGTGCAATGTCTGACCGGGTTGTAAGCGAGCTAGCTCTTGGAATCTCGCCATCATTAACTCTTGAAGCAAATTGAATTGATCAGAATCCCGCCTTAGCTTTCCTGAGTTCACCAAATCTTCAAGCCAAAACCATTGCCAGAATCCTGTTTCAAACAGCGATGTAGGTGTATCGGCGTTGTTTTCATAAAACTTGGCCGGACCACGTCCATCATAAGCAAGATCGATACGAGAATAGAGAGAAGGCTCCCTACGCTTCCACGAATCCAAAACACCTTGCCACATGGATTGAGGGATTTGAAAGCGCTTAAGCCAGTATTCATCGCGCACGACCACATCCACGATCTCGAGACACATTTCATGAATTTCTCGAGTTGGCTCTTCAAGATCTTCTTCGATTTGCTTCAGAGTGAACTGGTAGTATGCCGTTTCATCCCAATACGGTTCATCGTACATGGTATGGAAACCAAAACCATACTCTGCCGCTAGCTGCTTCCAGTTTTTTCGAGGTTCCGAATTCAGACGAAGCATTAGCCGCCCCAACCTTTACTTGAGCTCTTAGAACTACTCCAACTTGATTTCGCTGATACCGTGGAGCCAAAACCACCACGAGAGATAGTTCGTTTCACCGTCGGCTTGGGCTTAAACTCGTCACGACTCACAGATACCGTGCCACGTTGATATGATTTCCCATAAGTTCGACCATCCGCAGTGATCCAATCATCATAGAAAATGCTACGAGAGTACGTCGATGTAAACATAGGCTGAGAATAGTAACGGCGATCATCTACCATGCGTGAGAACATAAACCCAGCCATCGCAGGCATAAACCAATTGTTTTGAGGAGCAGCAACACATCCGCTAAAGCCAAACTCATGCGCACAATCATCGATGCTCTTATACTTCGGTGCCGTGCGACTCGCTTCTTCTAGAGCATCCTGATAAGCACTTTTGCACTCTGCCGCATAAGATGGGTGATCATAAATACACTCATCGATCGTGCCATAAATATTGGTTCGAACAGAATCATCACTGCAGCCAGAAATCATTGCTGTTGTCACCGCTACAGAAATCGGGGCCAAACTGAACTGACGCCAGTTCTTACGCATTTCAGGCAAAACTACATTTTGACTACGTTTCATTCCGCCTCCTAGTAGGTCATACAAGCGGCATTAAGCAGGCCAATAGCGATAGACATAGATGCCATTACGATACCTGCAGGAATTTCGTTAGCCTTAATACGCTCGACCAATTTTGGCATAAAACCATAACGAACTATCGCAAAAGCGAGTAGTTGTGCGACCAAAGCGATCATGCCCCAGATAGCGAAATCGACCAGATTTACTGAGTTCTTTGCTGCACCAGCAATCGCCAAGCTATAACCTAGGAAAGCACCAGATAGCGTAATACCGGCTGCAATATTTTGTTCATCCTTAACCAACTTCCACTCGTCGTAAGGAGTGCAACGAATATAAACAAACTTAAAAAGCAGTAAGAAGAAAATTGACAATGCGAAGTAAAGCGCAAACGCACCAAGCCCTGCCAGAGAATTTACAAATTGAGACATAATGTTTCCTTAACGGAGATAGAGAGTTGTTAGCTAATTAACGTGAAGTCAGTTGGAGTAAGGTTAATACCAGTGCTTGTTACTACACTGCGAACGTGCTGATTATTGACGATCGACTCTTCGGCGCTCACCAATAGTGACTCGAATAAATCCGTTTCAGCCTCACGTTCATAAACCATGACAAATTGATCGGTGGTTGTAATATTTCCCGACTGATCCCAAGTGGTCTCCGTCATAGGAACCGGACGAATATTGTCCCAAACCTTGGAAAAGCGGTGCCCTTCAAGCTCCTTGTACGATTGAACCACATCGTTGTCTAACAATGATTGCCACTGAGCGTCGGTATCAATCGGCTTAGACTCATAGAAATACCAAAGCTTCACTTCTTCAATATCAGCTTCTTGATTCCCATGTTGAAGGATCTGTAAATACCCTTCGTCGTCAGTGTAATACCGCAAAAGGCGAGTCTGATTATCAAGTTTGACCTCGCCAACTGCTTTAATGATTTGAGTTCGAGCTGCACCTTCAATAACTAGACTAGGTTCAATAATCTTCAGTTTGAGATCATCAAGTTCAAATGCACCGCCTAACCTCAATCCAATCACTTCCGGCGCTTGGGGTGCCTGAGGTTTCTCGTCTTTTTGTTTTTTAAACCAGCCAAACATAAAGCACTCCTTGTTTAACAAACGAAAGAGCGTAACGGCCAAGCGCTACGCTCCATATACACGCAACTTAGAAGCTACTTCCCGAGAATTCGAGCTAGTTCGTCTTCAGCTGACGTACTTCCCCCAGACACAATGCCAGCATCCGCCAACTTCTTATCTAAACTGCTGCCAGATTGCTGTTCATGGAGTTCTTGTGCAGCTTCAAATTGTGCTTGCCTTTCATCCTGCCGGCGCTTTATACGATCTAAAGACTCAACCGCAGTATGCATTTTTGCATTAGCACCAACATTTGTTGCAGAGACAGCGGCCTGCGCTTTTTGGACGGCTTCATTGGCTTTAACAACGTCAACTTGCTGTTCTAATTGGCGTAATTTGTCTTTCGCTTGTGCGATATTCGTACGCATAGATTGTTCAGACTGAGTAAACTGCTGAAAATAAGCCTGCTCCGCTTGTTGTTCGCTACGCAGCGTCGCGACCTTTGTCGCACACTCCAACGCTAGATCCTGTTGGCCTTTTTCCATCGCTGAACGGGCATGCCCTTCGTATTCAGCTATTCCACTATCGAAGCTCGCGACTTTCTGTTCTGACAGCTTTCTTTTTGCAATGATTTTAACTAAAGCTTCATCTGAACGGCGCAACTCCTCTTTTGCTTCTCGGATTTCTTGATCAAGAATCCTTAGAGCTTGGTTGTCCGCTACCGCTTCTGCCGCTTCATTTGCGCCACCTTTGATGGCCGTTACTAGTTTTTTCCAAACACTCATCTGCTCTCTCCTTATAAGTATTCTTGGTAAAGGTCGATGAATGCCTCAACGTTTCTAAATAGAGTAGCAACCTCAATGACTACGCTCTCTTTTTTAGATTGAGACGACAATGAACCAAACGCTGTGTAATAGCTCTCACCATTCACGTCATTAATCCCGATAGTTGATAGAGGGAACATCTTGTGCGTACGCAGGATTGTTTCATTAAGCGCATGCTTATCCTTGACGTCAGATTGAGAGAACAACAAAACTTCAACCAATATCTGTTCCCCTGAAACGGCTAAAAAAGCATTAATTCCATCTTCGTTTTGTATCACGATAGACTGCTCAGTTGACTCAACACTCCAACCCTGATGCTCACTTAAGAGCACTTGTAACTCATTAGTATTCCAATTCATTATTTGTTGCCTTTTGACGTTCAAACCAAAGCATGACTCGTGTCTTATTAAACACGCACTTAAGAAAGCCGCTTTTATTACATAAAAAACAAATACATATGTTATAAAAGCAAACCAAATTGTATCTTCAATCTATTTATCAATCCCACTTTATACATTTTTTATGTGGACTTCATTGCATAATTACAATGTAAGTTCCTTTTCCGATTATCCGCACCTCCCTATCGACAAACCCGTATAGCACTCTGTTAATTTAAGTGCCGCTTACTTGCACACATAAGAGAAGTAGTCAGGCAACACCGTTTATTGTTACCGAAGCGTTGTTACAGGAGCCTCCCTGAAGGTGGGGCAAATAGCTAAGAATTACGCTTGTTCCCCTTAATGTTGCTTCCGGGTCAAACATGCTTAAAAAAGTCCGTTTAAAAACCGACAGTTAGCGAATAAATGACCACCCAGCGCGACTTAACCTAAGATCAAAGAGACCAAAGATCGTCAAGGATTGCGATAAATAGATCACAAAACAACCCACCTGGTATTGTATTGGTATTATCATTTAAAATACCATCAATGCGTACCCTACAGTACCAAAGGACAAAATAATGAAAATCACAAACATCAAACTCTCTTCAATGATGTTCATTGAATGGTTTATCTGGGGCGCATGGTTTGTTCCCCTATGGCAAATACTCAATACCAATGGATTTACCCCAACAGAGATCGCATGGTCTTATGCTTGTACTGCGATTGCCGCGATCCTGTCACCGATCCTTGTTGGATCTATCACTGACCGCTTCTTCGCTGCGCAGAAAGTACTTTCTGTTATGTTGATTGCGGGTGCAGCGCTCATGTACTTGGCCGCACAACAAACTGAGTTCGCTACCTTCTTCCCACTTCTGTTGCTGTACTCGCTGACTTACATGCCAACGATTGCGCTCACCAACAGTATCGCGTTCTCGAATGTAGAAGATGTAGAGCGTGACTTCCCGCGTATCCGTGTAATGGGCACCATTGGTTGGATTGCTTCTGGTATTGCGATCGGTTTCCTTCCTGGATGGTTGGGCTACGGCGATATCTCATCGAGCAACATCCCACTGATTCTGACGGCGCTAGCTTCTGCGGCTCTTGGTATCTTCGCACTCACGCTGCCTGATACACCACCAAAGAGCACTGGCAAGCTTAGCCTTAAAGTGATGCTTGGCCTTGATGCTATCGTGTTGTTGAAAGACAAAAACTTCTTAGCTTTCTTTGTTTGTTCTTTCATGTTCAGCATGCCATTGGCGTTCTACTACATCTTTGCAAACGGCTACCTAACTGAAGTCGGTATGAGCAACGCAACGGGTTGGATGACCCTAGGCCAGTTCTCTGAAATCTTCTTCATGCTGGCTCTACCCTTCTTTACTAAACGTTATGGTATTAAGAAGGTATTACTTCTTGGTCTCTTCACTGCAGCAGTCCGTTACGGCTTCTTCGTCTACGGTAGTGCAGAAACGTGGTACCTGTACTCACTGCTATTTGCCGGCATTTTGCTACACGGTGTGAGCTACGACTTCTACTTCGTGACTGCTTACATTTACGTAGACAAAAAAGCACCCGCTCACATGCGTACAGCGGCACAAGGTCTTATCACTTTGGGTTGCCAAGGCATCGGTAGCCTATTGGGTTATCGCTTAGGTGGTGTGTTGATGGAGAAAATGTTTGCCTACGACGAACCACAAAATGGACTCACGTTTGACTGGGCAGGTATGTGGGGCTTCGGTGCCATCATGATCGCCATCATCTTGGTCATCTTCATGTACTTCTTCCGTGAACCAAACGGCGAGATCAAAGAGATCGAGATAGACAATCAAGCGGGTAATAACCCATCTGATCAGACTCAAGCGGAAAAAGCTCAAGCATAATTTTATACCTGCTCAGCCTCTATCCTAGCCTTCATTATCGCTAGAGGCTGAGTAGCTTTTAGATAACCTATTTTTGGTAAAGTAAGATGAACATTTCAAAACAAGACAGAATTCTGGGTACTTTTTATGGTCAGGCACTGGGCGACTCGATGGGAATGCCTTCTGAGCTATGGCCACGTAGCCGAGTGAAAGCACACTTCGGTTGGATTGACCGCTTCTTACCGGGGCCAGCAGAAAACAACGCCGCTTGTTATTTTGATGCTTGCCAATTTACCGATGACACTTCAATGGCGCTTGCCCTAGCAGATGCGATCATTGAGTGTGATGGTGAGATCAACCCAGATATTATTGCCCGTAACGTTCTAAACTGGGCAGAAGGGTTTGATGCTTTCAATAAGAACATCTTTGGTCCAAGCTCAAAAGCAGCGATGCGCGCTATCAAAGAGGGCACATCCATTAACGAGCTAGAGAACAATGGCGTGACCAATGGCGCAGCCATGCGTGTATCACCAATGGGCTGTTTAGTCCCAACCACCAGCTTGGACACTTTCATTGATCAAGTAGCACTGGCCTCAAGCCCAACACACAAATCGGATGTTGCGATTGCTGGTGCGGTTGCTATCGCTTGGGCAGTATCGAAAGCAATTGAAGGCCATAGCTGGAATGCGATTAAAGACCAGTTACCTACGATTGCCAATGCTGCTCAAACTAAGAACGTCACCACATTCAGTGCTTCCATGGGTGCTCGAATTGAACTCGCACTTATGGTGGCTTCTGAGAATAGTGGTATTGAAGAGCGCATGGAGAAGATTTACAACTTAGTCGGCGCTGGCGTGAGCACGATTGAGTCCGTTCCTGCAGCTATTGCAATGGTTGAACTTGCGCAAACTGATCCTAACCGCTGTGCTATCTTGTGTGCCAACCTAGGTGGTGATACCGATACTATCGGAGCAATGGCAACAGCGATCTGTGGTGCGTTGAATGGTATTCAAGCGATTGATACCGAACTCAAGCAACAACTTGATGACGAAAACCAGCTCGATTTTGCTGGCTACGCTGCAACCTTCTTGCGACTAAGAGAAATTAAGGAGAAAGAGTATGCCTCATAACGCACTTATTTCGCTTATTCCAACACTTAAAAACAAGCGTCAACTGTGTTTGATTGGCGCGGCAGTGGTCGACATCGTAACCGAAACACCCGCCCTGCCAGAGCGTGGAACAGACATAGAACTGACCGAAAAAGGCATCCACGTTGGCGGCTGTGCATTGAATATCGCAATCGCCCTTAAACAACTCGATGTTGAATCAACCAATGCGCTACCGATCGGTCAGGGCCAATGGGCAGACATCATCACAGCATCCATGGCTGAAAAGGGCATTCACAGTAGCCTAAAAGACAGCTCTGGAGACAATGGTTGGTGTCTGGCTCTTGTCGAGCCTGATGGTGAGAGAACCTTCTTGTCGGTAAGTGGCGTAGAGAATAACTGGAGTGCTGAAACACTCAATCAACTATCCCTTGAAGATGATGCCATTATCTATCTCTCTGGGTATCAGTTATCTTCAGCATGTGGCGAACAGCTCATCTCATGGCTTGAAACGCTACCAAGCACTATCGACCTATTCATCGATTTCGGTCCGCGTCTTGGCGACGTGCCTCCAACACTGTTTAAACGACTCATCGCACTCAAACCGATTGTGTCATTAAATCGCCAAGAAGCCGAAATACTCGGTATGCAAGAGGTTAATGCCTTTGTAGAGGAGTGGTACCGCAACTACGCCTGCCCACTGATTTTACGTATCGATAGTGATGGTGCGCTGTTCGCGACAGCCGAAGGTTATGGCAACGTAGCGCCATTTAGAGCGACAGTCGTCGACACAATCGGTGCAGGTGACACTCACGCAGGTGGTGTACTTGCAGGGCTAGCCTCTGGTTGGGAACTGGCCGATGCCATTCTACTCGGCAACGCGGTCGCTTCATATGTGGTGAGCCATGTTGGTGGTGACTGTGCCCCTAACGTCAATCAAATCACCCAATACCTCGAGCAGTATTAAGCCTAAATCCAACTCACAAGGCTCAGTTTCGCTGAGCCTTTTTTATACCCTTCTGGTCATTAACATGAACAATAAAGCAAAAAAGATCTTACTCGCTAGCTGCGGGATCAATCTCTGTATTGGTGTGCTCTATACATGGAGCGTGTTCAAGAATGCGTTGGTTGAACAAGGCTGGAACAACACCCAAGCCTCAATGCCCTACACTATCACCATCATTACGTTGTCGATTGCCTTACTCATCGCCGGACGTATTCAGGACAAAATAGGCCCCAAGCGAGTGTTAATGACGGGTACCTTATTTGCTGGCCTTGGCATGGTATTGGCCAGCCTTTCGTTAACTCCCATCAATCTTAATTTGAGCTTTGGTGTGATCACAGGCGGTGGTATCGGTTTCGCATACGCCTGCCTAAACCCAACGGCAATGAAATGGTTCCACTCGTCTCAGAAAGGGATGGTCAATGGCCTGCTCGCCACCGCTTTCGGATTGGCAGCTATCTATTTGGCACCACTCACCAGTTATTTAATAGACATTTATGGCTTGGAACTCAGCCTTAGATATCTCGGTATGGGGCTGATTATAATTGCCTTCCCGTTGGCTTGCTCGATTACCAATCCACCAGCCGACTATCAAGCGCAAGGAAAAACGGTTCAAAAGAACCAAGCGGTTAGTCAAAACAATTACGCTTGGCGTGAAATGCTCGCTACCAAGCAGTTTTACTTACTGTGGCTGACCTATGCGTTTGGAGCAGCAGCGGGTTTAATGATCATCGCTCACATCACCTCTATTGCGGCGCAGCAAGCAAACATCATGCAGGGAGCGTATTTGGTGGTGACTCTTTCTATCTTCAATTCGGCGGGCAGGTTTGTCTCTGGTGTACTCAGTGACAGAATTGGTGGTCTCAAAACGCTCGCGATTGCCTTGGCTCTGCAAAGCATCAATATGCTCGCTTTCAGCCAATTCGTTTCAAGCCAGACACTGATGTTCGGCGCTGCTTTAGCAGGCATCGGTTACGGCACTTTGTTAGCGGTATTCCCATCGATCATGGCGGATCTCTATGGCTTAAAGAACTTCGGTGCAAACTATGGCGTGCTTTACACAGCATGGGGGATTGGCGGCTTTATCGGCCCAATGCTCGCGGCTATCTCTGTTGACTGGTATGGCAGCTACACTTTAGCGTTTGGCATTTGCGCGGTGCTCGTCTCTGTTGCTGTAGTTCTCACTTTTCAGGTTAAGCCGATACTCGCTAACAGCCTTACACCCAAAGCTCTGAATGCAACAGTGTAATCGGCAACGAGAACATCTCGCTCGCACTCACAATCTAGGGTGAATCCAGGTTTCACCTTAGATTGTTCATTTCTTTTTCTGCGCTTCGCAAATCAGGTATACTTCTATCAAATATAAAAGCGAAAACAGACCTTTATGAGCACCTACCAGCCTTTGCTAACTCTCATTCAAAACCGAATCGAGCAAAAAGATAAATCACCGCTTTACCTAAAGATTGCGGAATCAGTCAAACTGGCGACTGAGCAAAAACTTCTGAAAGGCGGAGACTTTATTCCAACCGAGCGTGAGTTCAGCGACAGATTGGGCGTATCTCGTATTACGGTAAGAAAAGCACTCGATGTATTGGACAAAGAGGGCGTGATAGTTCGTTCGCGCGGCTTAGGCACCATGATCAGTGAAACCGTTGAATACTCAGGTAAAGAAGCGACGGGCTTCTCGCAGCAGGCTGTTTTAAAAGGCAAAAAACCAGACACTTTGTGGATCAAGAAAGATGTCATTGAGTGTTCGTCAGAGATTGCGAGCAAGCTTTCCATTAAAGAGAATGAACAGGTCTTTTTACTTAAGCGCGTTCGTTACATTGACGAGCAAGCCGTCTCGATTGAAGAGTCTTACGTCCCTGCTCACTTGATTAAGAACCCAGATGAGATTCAGCTTTCGCTATACGACTATTTCCGTAGCCAAGACATCTCTCCAACGAAAACTCAGAGTCGCGTATCGGCGCAAATGCCAACTCAAGAGTCGCTGGAAAAGTTGGCGATCGACAATAACGTCCCAGTACTCCTCATCGAGCAGACCGCATACGACAAACAGGGCGTGCCGATCGAGTACAGCATCAACCATTGTCGTGGTGACATGTACGTATTTGTGAGCGAAGACTAACCTAATCCAAAATAAAAAAAGGCCCGTGAGACTTAACGAATCACGGGCCTTTTCTTTATCTTGATGCTCTATGTATCAAGTAATCTCTATCGCTTAAACACGTTAGACAACGTTTTCAGTGATGACGCAAGCTCAGCCTGATCACGAGCCGTAACGGCAATCTGAGTGGCACCTGTGGTTGATTCTGTCGATTTCTGTTCCACAGAGATAACATTCTTGGCGATATCTTGCGTCACAACCGCTTGCTCTTCAGTAGCCGTTGCAATCTGCTCTGCCATACTGAATATCTCGCCGACCGAATCTGAAATGCTTTGCAGGCTTTGCTCTACATCACGCGAATCTTCCACCGCTTTTTGCGACATTTTTTGGCTGTTATCAATTACATCAAATGCGCTTTGAACATCGGTTTGCAGGGCTGTTACAAAGCCTTCGATCTCAGCCGTCGACTCTTGAGTGCGCTGCGCCAATGTTCTTACTTCATCCGCAACAACCGCAAAACCGCGACCTTGCTCGCCAGCACGAGCCGCCTCAATCGCTGCATTCAATGCTAATAGGTTAGTTTGCTCGGCGACCGATTTAATCACATCAATAACACTGTTGATGTTGCTGCTACTCTCATTAAGGTGTGCGATCTTATCTGCTAAACCATTAATCTCATTAGCCAGATGCTCGATTGAGTGGTAAGAATTTTGAACCGTTTCTAATCCAACCTTAGATTGCTGATCAGCCGTTTGCGCTGAAGCCGCCGTTTGCTGAGTCTTATCTGCTACCTCGTTAACCGTCGCTGATAGCTCCTCCGTTGCAGTTGCGATTAAACCAATTTGATCTTGTTGCTCGACTAATGCATGAGAATTGTAGTCACAAGTCTGCGACGTCTCTTCTGCCGCAGAAGCCAGCGACATACTTGAGTGAGACAACTGATCCATCACGTCTTTAAACTTCTCTAAAGTCGAATTCAAAGACGCTGCAATTTGACCAAGCTCGCTGCTCCCTTCGTATTTAGCACGCACTGTTAGATCATTGCTATCGCGAACACTTGCCATCACCGACGTTAAATTACTGACTCGCGTTGTTAGGTCTCTCACTACTTTGATACCCACGAACAGAGCAACCAAGGACACAACCGCGAACAGCGCAATACTGAACAACATCTGTGTTTGCGCCTGCTGAGCTTTATGTTCGGTGAGGTTAATCAATGAATCTGCAAGATGATTTTCTGTCTGTTTCAGTTTAACGATGCGTCCTGTTGATTGAGCAAACCAGTACACTGGGTCAGTATCAAACCCACTCATGGTCGATTTAGCGACTTCTCTTAAGCGTTTTACTTCATCAACCGCTTTATCATTAAGTTGCTGCTCAAAGAACGCCACATTTTGTGGTGTGCTCAGCTCTCTAAAGTTAGAGAAATAAGTATCTTGCTGCGTCACCAGTGAGATGAATTTCACCAACATGCCATCACCAAACTCATCTTTAGAGAAGGTATTGCTCAAAACGGCACGCTCGATACCCGCTCTCTCTTTACCTTGTAGGAAGTTGTAGTAAGCGATGGTCTCACGTGTGATCACCGAATCACTGCTTAAATCAGCAATCAAAGACGAAACACTCAATAGCTTAGCGTTAAGCTGGGTGTAATAAGCAAGCGCCTGCCCCAACGGGATAGTTTGTGCATCAACCTGACGACGAATGTCTGTTATTTGGTTGAGGCCTTGAGAAATTGTTTGATTAAGTTGTGTGATCTCTGGCAATTCCACATTTTGTGATTGCCAAAAGTCATTACGAGCAGAACGCTTTTGGTTGGTTAGATTGCGTTGATCGCTAAGCTCTTTGCCAAACTTGGTGCCTTTAGCCCCCAAGAAACCAGCCGTCATACCGCGCTCTTTCTGAAGCTCGTGTACCAGTTCACTGTACACCACAGAAAGGCGAGTTAGTTGATTAAGGGTCTGCATCTCTTGCGATGTGTTGACGCTTTGCGATATAGCTGAAGCACTGAGCCACAGAAACCCAAGTATGGGTAGAATAAGTAGGGCAAATATTTTTTGCTTGAACGACATGTCCGTTAGTTTCATAAACCTTTCCTAGCAGCTGACGAATCTTTATATCCCGACTGTGGCACACTTCTTACTTGGTACACCTTTACCGAGATCATTTAATTATCAAATTAATCAATAAATGTGCCATCCTGAGATATCACCCGGTCAAAATAACAGCTAAGCTCATAAAACATAGGGCTTTATCTGGTTTCTAGAGGCTCGGCACTACCTAATAAGTCTATAAGTGACATACAACACAATAAGTATATGCCCAAATAAACAACAAGTTGCATTATATTGGTGCGTGTTGCGGTGGAGATCCGAATGGGTATAATGCGCCGCTGACAAAATTGATGAACTATAAACGAGGCAAACGTATGAAGTGTCCTTCTTGTGAAGAGCATGTTGGTTGGGACTGGGTTGAAGATGAAGCTATTGAGCCCAACGAAGAGTTCGAATGCCCAGAGTGCAGCGAAACCTTGATGTACACCATCGATGAAGGCACCTACTACGGTGCAGAACACAAAACCGTCGAAGTAGTGGATAGCTAATAGCTAATACCACTGCTCTAAATCGTGAGATCCTTTACTCTCACGCCGACCATGCTTAAAATGTTGAACACGTGTTCAAAGTCTTTAAGGTTACCCAATGGCAAATACAGCGAAATTCGATAGACAAGAAGTGATCGACAAAGCCACCAATCTCTATTGGGAAAAAGGCTTTCACGCCACGTCAATGCGTAACCTGCAAGACGTGATCGACATGCGACCAGGTAGCATCTACGCCACCTTCGGTAGTAAAGAGGGTCTGTTTAAAGAGACATTGGCTCGCTATACCGAATTGGGTAAAACAAACCTAAAGCGTGCTCGTGAAGAAAACAGCTCTCCACTTAAGGCACTAGAGAGTTTTGTTCGACGCGCAGTCGTTGAGTCAAAACAGAGCGCGCCCAATGGGATGTGTATGCTTTCCAAAACGGTTGCTGAGCTGACCAACGAGCACCAAGAGCTACTGGATGAAGCGAAGAAGTGCCTAGTGGTTATGGAAGGTGAGTTTGCCAAACTGGTTGTTGAAGCACAGCAACTTGGTGAAGTAGAGCAGAGCCGTGATGCCAAGCAGCTTGCTCGCCATGTACAGGTACAAATCGCAGGCTTGCGTACTTACGCAAAAACTTGTGATGACTTAGATCTGCTCAATACCATGGTTGAAGATATCTTTAAGTACCACCCTTTCAAATAGAGTGATTTGATAACGTCGTGGGATTGGCTCTAATACCAAAGAGCCAATCTGCCAGTCAATCACACCTTACGAAGAATTAGCCCTTGTCCGTTGAGCATCGCATCCTTGGTGCCAACATCGACAATCTTCTTACCTCGGAATCGTTCCACCTCTTTAATCGCCACATCATGAGCGAAAATCACTAATCGCGCGCGGTCGATGTCCTTTTGCGTAATTCGGTTGCCAATCCCATTTGCACCTTGTGTCTCCACTTTAATTCGAACGCCTAGTTGTTGAGCGGCTTTCTCTAAAGACTTAGCAGCAAGGAAAGTATGAGCAACACCAGATGGGCAAGACGTGACAGCCAACACATCGGCTACGCCCTCTTCCGTAACAGAACCACCAAGCTCCTGATGAGTATAACCTTGCTCGTCTTCATCGACAGTTTTCTTCAATAAGATCACCACCAGAGCCGTTGTAAGAGAACCGGCTAGTGTGCCAACAATATACGCAATTTTTCCATCCACAACAGGCAGAACAATCCAGCCGCCCCAAGGCGCATGGTTGACTACATGGAACATAAAGCCAATCACATTCCCCACAATGCCCCCCGCAATAACTGCTGGAAGCACACGCGCTGGATCGGCGGCAGCGAATGGTATCGCCCCTTCACTAATACCAATCATACCCATGATGCCCGCCGCTTTTCCTGCTTCACGCTCATCACGTTTGAATTTTTTCGGCGAAAGGAAGGTTGCCAATGCCATGCCAAGCGGAGGCGTACAAATTGCGATACCAACACCGCCCATTAGCCAAGGCTGAGTATTGACTTGTGTTTGGGCAAACAGAGTGGCGACCTTATTGATCGGCCCTCCCATATCGAAGGCTGTCATTCCGCCGAGTACTGCGCCTAATACAACTTTGCCTGACCCTGCCATTTCGGTCAGCATCAGGTTCATCTCCGTCATAAACGAGGCGATATGCGAACCGATGCCCCACATCACCACACCGCAGGTCACAAAGGTTCCGACGAGCGGATAGATAAAGATTGCACTCAATGCAGTCATACTTTCAGGCAACTTTATCCGTTTTAGCAATTGAACGGTATACCCCGCGACAAAGCCCACGATAATCGCGCCTAGAAAGCCGGTTTGATATTGCTCTACCGCCACCCAGGATCCGATCATGCCTGGAGCCAAGCCCGGTTTATCAGCCATCGAATAGGCGATGTATCCGCCGAGCACCACGGTAAACAGAGTCAAACCTGCAACACCCATTTGCGCGACATCGGCCAGGAAGCCAGACTGAGGTAACGCAGCTTGTCCAGTCATCATGACTGACAGCGACAGCAACACCCCACCAGCAACCACAAACGGAATCATATGCGAAGTGCCATAGAGCAGGTGCTCTTTAACGCGATTGAGAGCTTGAGTATAAGGACTGCTGACGAGTAGCTGATCGTCGATAGATTGATACGCAGTATTTGAACAAGATGAGTTCGTCTCGATATCTGAAAACAGCATGATGACATCATCAGCTGACTCTGCCGCCTTCAATTTTGTAACAAAGCCATCTTCGATAAACTTGGTTGAGACTTGCGCCAGAACCTCGATGTGATGTTCATCGTTATTGTCTGGTGAAGCGAGCATGAAGAAGACATCTGAACACTCCCCTGTTTCAGCCCCGTAGTCGATACCTTGGCGGCTGATACCAATCGCTATCGCAGGCTTAGATACGGAGCTGCTCTTGGCATGAGGAATCGCGATACCATCATCAAACCCTGTATTGCCTATTGATTCTCGCGCCCACAGTTCTTCAAGGAAGAGTTGTTTATTCGAAAGCTTACCGGCGCTATCGAGCATCTCCACTAGCTCTTCAAACACTTGCTGTTTGGTCGTTGCTTTGAGATCCAAGCAGATCGTATCAGATTCAATGAAATGTGTGATGTCCATAGCGGCTCGATATTACTGAATATATAAGGTTAGGTTAGCGGTCAAAACCACCCAATCATATAGCACTAAACATGCATTAACTGGATTTTTGTAACTAAGAAATCAGAGTGTGAAGTGAGACTTTTGAATTCCAAACAACTCCCTCTAATATTTAAGGGCTTTCTTCATCTACACAGAGAACCATCATGAGAATTGTAGCGGTAACTGCGTGCCCTACAGGCATTGCCCATACTTACATGGCTGCAGATGCACTAACTAAAACAGCGCCTAAATTTAATGTTTCGATCAAGGTCGAGACACAAGGAGCAATGGGCGTTGAAAACCAACTCAGCGCGCATGATATTGCCCAAGCAGACCGTGTGCTGATCGTCTCTGATATCGAAATAGAACAACCGAATCGCTTCGATGCCAATAAAACCGTGCGCATTGCGATGGAAGACGTGTTGCTCAGCGTAGAGAAGGTCTTCATCAAACACTGTCGCAGCTGTTCATGATCCCAGAATATCAACTGACGTTTTTTGTCGACAACGCCTCTGCCAGTGCGCACGCGGCCCAACCGCTTTGCCGTCTTGCTCGCAAGTTCAAAAGCTCTATTCGTATCATTAACATCACTCAGGGTCGTGCTGCGGACCTGTCTAAATCCGTGGCTTTGCTGCAAGTTGGGCTGCTTAAAGGCGATCTGGTTCAGATTACTGCAGTCGGACTTGATGCGGAGTTAGCGTGCTTTGTTCTCAAAGATGTGATTGCCGAGCACTATGTCTTGGTTGGATCTCAGGTTAATCATGAGTTCTCTACGGATTTGATGCAGCGCTTCCCTCAGATAAGCCCACCGTGTGAGGTTGATTGGCATCACGCCAAAGCGCAAACTCAGCTCACCAAGTTCGAGTGTTTGAAAGGCCTAGCGCATCTTATCTACCCGGAGAATCCGGATGAACTGATTCTGTCATTCATTCGACGAGAAGAACGTTCTTCGACCTGTGTAGCACCGGGAATTGCACTGCCTCATGTCATGTTTGAGCACTGCCAGAGAATGTCGATAGCTGTGATTGTTAGCGAAGATCAGATTGATTGGGCGTCCAAGATTGGACAAGTGTATGTCGCGATAGCACTGGTAATGCCGACCAAACCACAGAGAGAGCAAATCATTGCAGCGACCAATCTGACACGCAACCTACTCAATGATCAGATCACCGAACGTTTGCAAAAAACCAAAAGCAGCATAGACCTGCAAGCTTTGCTGATGTACCTCACTTCTCGTTTACTGTAAGTACTCAATCCCCAGATTAGATAGAGCTACGATATTCGCTCGGCGTTCTTCCAGTACGATTTTTAAATACTCGGCAGAAATAGTTCACATCTTTAAAACCGCAACGAACCGACACTTCATTGAGCTTGAAGTTGTACTTTTTAAGCATGAACTTGGCTCGGTCGACTCGCACGCGCGTGATGTACTCGGCCAGCGTCATATGGCCTTGTTGGCGGAACATTCGCGACAAATGGTTGGATGAAATACTAAAGCGTGAGGCGATGCTATCTCGGGTGATCTGACGATGGAAGTTCTCTTGAATGTAGATACAAATACCCTGATACACATCCTGCACTCGGCTGTGAGATTTCTCGACAGGCGCATCTAACATCGTCTTGCTGTATTGCAGCAGCGCTTGCAGCAATAACTCATCCATCGGTTGCTTATTACTTTCGCGTGCTAATGAACTGAGCGCCTCAAGAATATTGTCAATGGCAAAGCCAGAGCGAGTCTGAATACTATGCTTTTGAATATCATAAAAGCTCTCTTCGCCTTTGCGCTTACTCACCAAGCTTAAACCAAGTTGGCGACGACCAAACAACATACTCAGCACCGAACAGTCAGTATCCCAGTTAGGTTTATTCCAGCAGTTAGGTGGGATGAAAATCGCATCTCCTGCTTTCGCAACAACGTTAGTGATCTTACGGTCATGACTCTCCATTTCATTAATATACTCACCGTCGAGCACCAGCTCTAAACGCGGAAAGTTCACCTGATAACTGAATGCTGAAGGCGTGTGAAAATCCCCCGCAAACCAGATGTTATGAAATGGTTCTCGCTCATTTAATACCGACGAGATTAGGTCATGAAATATCATTTATTCGAACTCTTAAAAGCAGCAATAACGCTACGGGAATAGATATACTCCTTACTGAAACATAGCGCTATTGAGCAAAATCACAATCTGAGATCTATGTTACAAAAATCCAGTAGTGGAAATAAATATCCAGTCTGCATCCAGATTTTGAACACCGTTATCACAATAAGAAAATCACCCTAACCCCATATCAATAAAAGCCTTAACGACTCATAAAGGCTGTCAATACGCACCCAAAACGGTGCTCCTAAACGATCAAAATCACACTCCATTTAGAAGGCAACAATCATCCAGTAAATGCGTTTTTTCTTCACTACAGAAGGCAAGTAATCAATTTCAGAATATCCCTAACAAAATAAAAACAGAGTAGGGGTTCATTATGATCACAACATTGATCAATCAAGATTTGATTAAGCTTTCACTTAGCGCTAATTCCAAAGAAGACGTATTTAAAGAGCTGATAGACGTGCTGTACGCACAAGGCCGAATTTCAGACAAAGCTCAGTTTCTTGCCGACATTAAAGCGCGAGAAGAACAAGGTAATACCGGCTTTGAAGAAGGCATCGCCCTACCACACGCGAAAAGTAGCGCGGTAATCAAACCTGCGGTTGTTATCGGCGTGCACAAACAAGGCATCGACTACGGCGCCGATGACGGTCAACCTTCAAAACTGTTCTTTATGATTGCCTCTCCCGATGGAGGCGACAATCACCACATCGAAGTATTGGCAGAGCTCTCTTCAAAACTGATTGAAAAAGGTTTCATCGAAAACTTCATGAATGCCGATTCCGAGCAAACCGCGTTGGAACTACTTCTGACGAAACCAGAACCAGTTCAAACCGAAGAAACGACAGAAAAAAAAGGCTTCATCATTGGTGTGACAGGTTGCCCAGCAGGCGTGGCGCACACTTACTTGGCAGCGGAAGCACTAGAGAAAGGCGCCGCGGCGCTTGGCTACGATGTTAAGGTTGAAACTAACGGCTCTATCGGCGTTAAAAACAGCCCTACTCAAGAGGAGATTGAACGCGCCGACGCGATTGTCGTGGCTTGTGATAAACAGGTCGACATGGCTCGTTTTGCTGGCAAACGTGTTATCTGCACCAACGTAAAAGCACCAATCAAAGACGCGCAAGGCTTGATCAAACAAGCACTCAATGCGCCAAGCTACCAAGCAGAACAAGCGCCAACCAACCAATCCGTTGCCGAAAAAGCATCACAAGCGCGTTCAGACCTTTATCGTTACTTGATGAATGGCGTATCACACATGATCCCATTCGTAGTGACAGGTGGCCTTTTGATTGCCCTAGCCTTAGCGATTGGTGGCGAGCCAAGTGAATCTGGAATGGCGATTCCTGCTGGCAGCATGTGGAACCAAATCTTAGAAGTCGGTGTGGTTGCCTTCACATTGATGATCCCAATCTTGGCCGGCTACATTGCTTACGCGATTGCAGACCGCCCTGCTCTAACCCCTGGCTTGATTGGTGGCTGGATTGCCAACAACGGCTCTTTCTATGGCGCTGAAGCAGGTACAGGCTTCATTGGTGCAATCATCGCAGGTCTATTAGTCGGTTACTTCGTTAAATGGATTACCTCGTTTAACTACCACAAATTCGTTCAGCCGCTTGTGCCTATCATGATCGCTCCGATCACTGGCTCTCTATTCATCGCAGGTCTGTTCATCTTCGTAATCGGTGCTCCAATTGCTGGATTGATGGATGCGCTTACTGCACTGCTAACCAGCATGAGCACAGGCAACGTGGTTCTGCTTGGCATCGTACTGGGTGGTATGGCTGGCTTCGATATGGGTGGCCCGTTCAACAAAGTCGCGTTCCTATTCTCGGTTGGCATGATTGCCAGCGGTCAAACTCAATTCATGGGTGCAATGGCGTGTGCAATTCCTGTCGCTCCCCTTGGTATGGCTATCGCAACCAGAATCGGCCGTAAGTTCGACCTGTTCGAATCTTCTGAAATTGAAGCAGGCAAAGCTGCAGGCGCGATGGGCTTAGTGGGTATCTCTGAAGGGGCGATTCCTTTCGCCGCTCAAGACCCAATGTCAGTTATCCCTGCCAACGTGCTTGGCTCAATGACAGCTGCGGTTATGGCGTTCTCATTTGGCATCACCAACAGCGTTGCTCACGGTGGTCCAGTCGTAGCTCTACTTGGCGCAATGAACTACCCACTGCTAGCACTCGTGTGCATGGCGTCTGGTGCGGGCGTAACTGCGGTTACTTGTATCGCGCTTAAAAATCTACGCAAAGCCAAGCTAACAGCAGCAGCGGCTTAAGCCATTTCAACTCCAATGGCTTGAGCCCACTCTACTCTCACATTTCATTAGGCCGAGTAGAGCTCAAGCCATGTTTCCTTTCATGGTGATTTCGATGTCTGATTTTTCTTTAGCGAACGATTCGTTCGTACAACGCTTTTTCTACCCTATGACCAACGTGATTCAGAACTACGCATGGGGTAGCCCTTCTTCGTTCAACCAACTGTTTGGCATTGATAACCAGTCTGGTGAGCCACAAGCAGAGATCTGGATGGGCGCTCATCCAAATGGTTGTTCAATTGTGGACGACAACGGGCAACAGACCACATTATCGAGCTTGATCTCTAAGAACCTAAACCTGTTTTTAAGCGAGAAAGTGGCGAGTCGATTTGGTGAACTCCCATATCTTTTCAAAGTGTTGGCAGCAGAGAAAGCACTCTCTGTTCAAGTTCACCCAAACAAGCAACAGGCGGAATCTGGCTATGCACTAGAAGAGCAACAAGGCATTCCGATGAGCGCAGGCAATCGTAACTACAAGGATCCCAATCACAAGCCAGAGTTGGTGTATGCCCTAACCGACTACACGGCGATGAATGGCTTTAGATCAATCAACGAAATCCTTGAGCACTTTCATTACCTCGATATTCCTGAGTTGCATTCGATGGTAAACGATCTCGAGGGCGACCAAACTCCCAATGGATTAGCCTGTTTCTTTGCAAGCTTGTTGTCTCTGGAAGGTGAGCAAAAAGGCATGGCGTTAACCATGCTACTGATGAAGGCTAAGCTTTCTGATAAACGTGTATTCCAATTGATTTCAGAGCTTGAAGCTCAATACCCTGGTGATGTCGGCTTGTTCGCTCCGCTGCTATTGAATGTGATTACCCTAAAACCAGGGCAAGCCATGTACCTTGATGCCGAAACGCCCCACGCTTACATCAAGGGCACAGGTCTAGAGATCATGGCGAACTCAGATAATGTGCTGCGTGCCGGGTTAACGCCTAAGTACATGGACGTGAATGAACTGGTTTCTTGTACTCGATTCAATGAAAAGCCAGCAGATAGGTTGTTACTCAACCCGATTGAGCAAGGTGACGTGATGGAATACGACATTCCCGTCGAGGATTTTAAGTTCTCTATCATGCAAAATTCACATCAACGCAAGATCACTACCGAAGGCGCCGAGATCCTACTGCCACTCGACGAACCCATGGTGCTCACTCATCAATGCGGCGAAACCTGCGTGATAGAGAAAGGCCAATCGGTGTTCATTCCTGCTTATGCTGAGAGTTACAAACTGGACTGCGTTGGCCGAGTAGCGCGCGCTTACAGCTAGCTCTTTAGGGCGTGTTGAGCTTTCGAGCTGGTTTTTGCAGCGAGTTGCTGGGTTTTATACAAGGCAGAGGTTTTGATGTGTAGCTAGCCTACATGAGAAGCCGATAACGCAGTAGAAATGACCAGCAAACGCTGCCCGAAGGGTTCGGCTAAAAGCGTTTTACTCTTTGCGGAGGAAGATTTGCTTAGTATGACTAGGCTACTTCTCCCTCGCCGCGATTAAAACGCTTTTATCTCGAACAAAATTCAACCACGAAAGGTCAACACGCCCTAATAACTCACAACACACTCTTCATGCCCTGCTTTGCGGGGCATTTTTGTTTCTACTGCTTTTGTGTTCCTAGATCTTTTTTGTCCCTACAGCTCTTTTATTCTTAAAGCTCTTTTATTCCTACAGAAAATTATTTCAACACCGGAATACACCATCAAATATGACCCATCTCACACTGGATGAATGATGCAAATCACACTTAATTTTGCTGGATACAAATGTACAGTGAAGGGCTTTTATTTGCTATTTCGTGAATCAGGTTAATCCATTAATTTTAATTCAAGAACTTCAATAGTGAATGAGTTAATAAATGATCATACAGCTAACTAACATCAACTTAATTAATAACAATCTTCAAGCGAATAATAAAAAAGAACTGTTTGAAGAATTGGCAGGCATGTTATTTGAGAATAACCGAATCAGCAGTAAAGAAGCCTTTTTGGCAGACATTGAAATTCGTGAATCTCAAAGTATCACCTCAATGGACGGCATCGCTTACCCACACTCGAAAAGCAAGGCAGTAACAGAGCCTGCAATTGCGGTCGGTGTTAAGCGCGAAGGCATTGAGTATGGCGATGAAGACGGCATTAATCCAACCGTATTTTTTATGATTGCTTCACCAGACAACGGTGCTGACCATCATATTTATGTACTACAAGAACTATTTGGAAAATTCAGTGATGAATTTATCCAAAATATCCATAACGCAAAAGATGAACATCAAATCCTTAATATTTTAATTAATTCATAAGGCGTAAACAATTATGAGTACCCTAGCAAATCAAGCTACGAATACCAGTAGCAATTTTAATAACAGAAATAGCAGTAGCGACTATAAAAAACTCCTTAGTACCATGAAAGGCCACCTGCTTTTCGGTACATCACATATGCTACCTTTCATTGTAGCCGGTGGTGTTCTGTTGGCGTTGGCGGTAATGGCATCGGGTAAAGGTGCCGTTCCAGCAGACGGCTTGCTGGCAGACATCTCCAACATCGGTATCAAGGGCCTTGTTCTTTTCCCAATCATTCTTGGCGGCTTTATTGGTTACTCAATTGCTGATAAGCCAGCACTAGCACCAGCAATGATCTCTTCTGGCATCATGGCAGACATGGGCGGCGGCTTCCTTGGCTGTATAGTTGCTGGCTTCATCGCAGGTGGCGTGGTGCTTCAACTTAAGAAGATCCCACTTTCTACCAACATGACAGCACTAGGAGCTTACTTCATCTACCCGCTTGTTGGTACGCTAATCTCTGCAGGTATCGTATTATGGGGCATCGGTGAGCCAATCAAACTGTTCATGGCTTCAATGAACGAGTTCCTAGCGTCAATGGCCGGTGCATCTAAGATGGTTCTGGGCACAATCCTTGGTGGTATGACGGCGTTTGATATGGGCGGTCCAATCAACAAAGTGGCAACCCTATTCGCTCAAACTCAAGTAGACACACAACCATGGTTGATGGGCGGCGTAGGCATCGCGATTTGTACACCACCTCTAGGTATGGCACTGGCAACCTTCCTATTCAAGAACAAGTTCTCTAAACAAGAACAAGAAGCAGGTAAAGCGGCGGCAATCATGGGCTCTATCGGTATCTCTGAAGGTGCAATCCCATTCGCGGCAAACGACCCAATGCGTGTGCTTCCTTCAATCGTTGCCGGTGGTATCGTTGGCTGTGTGTTCGGCTTCATGACTGACATCCTACTTCACGCACCTTGGGGCGGCCTAATCACAGCGCCTGTATCAAGCAACATCCCAATGTACGTAGTTGGTATTGCACTAGGCTCACTAACCACAGCGGTTATCGTTGGCTTCTGGAAACCAGTAGTCGTTGAAACAGAAGAGGACACAGTTGAAGCTGCGCCAGTTCAAGCTCAAACAGCACCTGTAGCAGGCGAAGGCGAGTACGACATCGTAGCAGTAACATGTTGCCCTTCTGGTGTTGCACACACCTTCATGGCAGCCAAAGCACTAGAAAAAGCCGGTGCGGCAGCTGGCTTAAAAATCAAGGTAGAAACACAAGGTCAAAATGGCATTCAAAACCGCATCACCGACCTAGATGTCGCAAATGCGAAACTGGTTATCTTGGCTCACGATATTCAAGTGAAAGACGCTCACCGCTTTGCCAAGGCGAACGTGATTGAGTGTTCTACTAAGGAAGCGATGAAGAAAGCCGCAACACTGGTCGTCGCATAATCCAACGTCAAGTTAGCTCCTAACTCTAGAGCCCTACCCCCTAAGGGCTCTATTTTTCTCTTCTCTATGAGCTCGTTACATGCTCTTCAGTCCCCACTTCTCAGCGGTTTGCTGAAAGAAACCTTGCGTCTTTTTCAATTCAACCCAGTGGTTAATGTAGTTAATCCAAACCTGATCATCTTGTGGTAGTAGCATCGCAATTGGAGTTGGTTTACGTGGCTCTTTCACCGGAACTATCGCGAGTTGTTTAAACTTCTCTACTAAGGTTGCAGCCTCTACGTTTGAAGTCACGGAGACATCAGCGCGGCGAGCTAAAAGCTCTTGGAAGTCCCGTGCCGGCGCTTCAATCACGATGTGTTGCGCCGATGGGAAAAAGTCCTTCACCATTTTTTCTTGTACTGTGCCGAGCGTGGCGGCAACTTTGATTTCTGCTTTGTCAAAGTCACTCCAGTCGGAGAACTTCCCTAGGTCTTTCTTTTGCACGACAGGGACGAAAGCCAGATAGAAATAGGGTTGGCTGTACCCAGCGACTTTTGCTCGAGACATGTTGAGCGATGCGCTGCCAGTCACGTCGTATTTGTTGGCTGTGATGCCATTCACCAAGGTTTTCCAGTCTGTCGCAACGTATTCCACTTTAACGCCTAGGTCTTTAGCCAACTCAGTCGTGACATCGATATCAAAGCCACGGTAGCTGTTGGTTGCTGGATCCTTCATTGTCATTGGGTTCCAATCACCCGTTGTACCAACGCGAAGAACTCCGGCATCCAGTATCTCCTGTAAACGACTTTGTGCATGTGCAATTTGTGTAAAAGCAAGTAAGCACATTCCTAATGCAATTAAGCTTTTCTTCATTTTTTATTCCTTCAAAGAATGCTGATTTCTAAGTGATGAGATATTCTTCTTAATTATTAACCATTAAACTGATTTGGTTGTTAACATGGCAATAACAAATGGAGTTTTTGGGAGTAAATGTGAACTATCGTCACTTATCGCTAGTTTCTCTGCTGTTTCTGACAGGATGTTCAGACTACCAATGGGGATGGTATGTACTCGACCCGTCAACGGAGCAAGGGCGAACTAACATTCAGTTTTTGGTAGCTGGTTTTAACGAGACTATTCAGGTTTCGTTGCTAAGCATGTTTTTTGCTATGGCTCTAGGTCTATTGGTCGCCTTTCCAGCGCTTTCCAGTTCTCCAATACTCAGGGGGATTAATCGACTTTACGTAGAGGTGATGCGTTCTATCCCTGTATTGGTATTACTATTGTGGGTGTATTACGGAATGCCGACATTACTCGATGTCTCTTTGAACCACTTCTGGGCAGGGGTAATCGCACTAACCATTGCCGAGAGCGCCTTTATGGCAGAAGTGTTCCGTGGGGGGATTCAAGCGATTAATCGTGGCCAACATGAAGCGGCCGAATCCTTGGGATTGACCTATTGGCAAAAAATGCGATTGGTTATCCTACCGCAGGCATTCCGTCAGATACTGCCGCCCTTGGGCAATCAGTTTGTTTATATCCTCAAGATGAGTTCGCTAGTGAGTGTGATTGGTTTGAGTGATTTAACAAGGCGAGCAAATGAGCTGGTGGTGAACGAATATTTACCTTTAGAGATCTATACGTTTCTGGTTTTGGAATACCTTGTTCTTATTTTGGTCGTATCGCAAGCGGTTCGTTGGCTAGAAAAAAGGATTGCGATTCCGAGCCATTAAAGAGTTCTAACCCTTAAGAGCATTTAGCTACCTCCAATAAAAAAGCCTCGAGCACAGACCCAAGCTCCTGTTGATACTCCCCCTAAAAAAATCCCCACTCATCTGAGCGGGGATTTCTTTATTTCGAATACTCGACACATCAACTTATTCAGTCAATGCTTCTTCTGTCTCTAGGTCAAACAGGTGACACTGTGAGGTATTGAAATGAAGCAATGTCTCTTGTCCGCTTTCCGCTGTGCGGTCAGCATCAAAAGGCACCCTTGCCACCATTTTGTCATGACCGAGTTGGAAATAGAGATACAACTCATTGCCCATCGACTCGACCACACCTAGACGATGGTTTTGAGTATTCACCTCAGACAGTGGCGCGTCGTGATTCGTAAGGCTGATGTGTTCAGGACGAACGCCGAACCAAACCCACTCGCCCTGTTTTGCACGAGCAACGGCTTGTTTATCTTGTGGTAGCTCCCAACGAACACCGCTCTCCGACAATACATTCATCACGCCGTCTATCTCATCAATACGCGCTTTAATGATGTTCATCGCTGGTGAACCAATGAAACCAGCCACAAACTTGTTTGCAGGGTGATGATAAAGATTCATTGGCGTATCAACCTGCATGATCTCACCTTGATTCAACACACAGATGCGGTCGCCCAAAGTCATCGCTTCCACTTGATCGTGTGTCACGTAGATCATGGTGGCGTTTTGCCCTTCCTGCTTTAGGTTGTCGTGCAGCTGAGCAATGCTCACTCGCGTCGAAACTCGCAGCTTAGCATCCAAGTTAGAGAGTGGTTCATCGAACAAGAACACGTCTGGTTTGCGCACCATGGCACGACCCAGCGCCACACGTTGACGCTGACCACCCGACATCTCACCCGGTTTGTTATTCAATAGATGCTCGATATCCAACGTTTTCGCCGCCTCTGAAATACGCTCGTCGATCTCGTGCTTTGGCAGTTTTTGCTGCTTTAATCCAAAGGCCATGTTGTCGTAGACCGACATGTGCGGGTAAAGCGCGTAGTTTTGGAACACCATCGAGATACCACGATCTTTAGGAGGCAGATCATTAACGCGCTTATCCCCGATGTAAACATCGCCCTCTGAGATATCTTCTAGCCCAGCGATCATGCGCAGTGTGGTGGACTTGGCGCAGCCAGACGGCCCAACAAACACCATAAACTCGCCTTCTTGAATATTGAGGTCGACACCATGTACCGCTTTAAAGCCGTTTGGGTAGGTCTTCTCAACGCCTCTCAAGGTTACTTCAGCCATAACCAGTCCTTAAATCAATTCGTTAAATTCTTGAGGATCGAAGTTGGCAACCGAATGAATCACCAAGTCAGCTATTGGCTCTAGTTCGGCGTGATTGGCCGTGCCAGTGAGTACACCCACGTTCTTAGCACCAGCATTTCGACCAAATTCCATATCCGACACCGTGTCACCAAACATGATCACTTCATGTGGCTCGATACCACACTGCTCGCAGAACGCATTCAACAATGCGGGCGCTGGCTTAGGCTCAATATCACCATCAGAATAGCCAACGTAATCAAACAGTTCGCTCAGGCCAGATTGCTCTAATGTATAAACAGTCGAGTCTTTAGTGTCAGCCGTTGCCACGCCTAAATACATGCCTTGCTGCTTAAGCGACGTCAGTTTTTCCGTTACACCCGGCAGTGCTTCAACCCACTCTGGATTCTCTTCCACCTGATTGTTGAAAGCCGCTTTGGTGACTTGGGTGAACTCAGTCAGAGATACCGAAGGTTCTAACATTTTGAACCATGCAATCGCGGTATCTTCAACTGGGTTAGAAGCTAATAGTCCATAGTTATCAACCACATCACCCTCAACTCCGATAGCCAAGAGTAACTCAGTAACCGTGACAGTTTGATTACCTTGGTGGCTGTCACTGAAGGCTTTAACTTGCTCACTTGCACCACGAGAAACGTTGAGCCACATCTTGTGGAATTCCAATAGGGTGCCGTCTTTATCAAACAATAGTGCTTTAAACTTCATCACTATTTACTCGCTCCATAAGTTCACCCCAAGTGTCGACAAGAGGTTGGTTAAATTGTGGTTGGGTGCCATCAAAGACAGCGTTGATACAGCCTTCAAACTCACCGTTTTGTTGCGAAGCTGAGCCATACTGAGATGTTGAGCCGTATTGAGACGATGAGCCGCGTCGAATATCGATACGACACCAGTGGTAACCCGCTTCAACGAAAAGGCTTTGCTTTTCATCCGTGAGGTCGATTTTTTCGATCACTTGTCCATCGACCACGCACTCTGCGTAGTAGTCATGTTCCGTGTCGCGAACAGATAATCGATAGGTCAGCGCTTGGCCTTTACTGTCTTCACCAGGAAGCAGATCGCCGAGATTAATATCGAATTTCAGACCGCAACGGCGCTCTAGGTACACTTGTCCATTACGCAAACCGGCCAAGATCCCTTCTCCACTCAAGCCGTGGCTATACACGAAAGTTGAAGGGTCACCGTAAATGGAAGGCTCGGTCGCTTTTGGATTGCGCTCTTGAGGTTCTAGGTGTGAGTCACTGCCACCAATCGCGGTAATACGCTGGCCGCAGTTCCACATCTCATTGAGTACCATTAAGGCATCTTCAGTCGCTTTCGGCGACGTTGACCAAGTTGGGTCACAACACACTTCAAAGGTCGAGACTTGGCTCAGCAATACTTCATCGTAGTGCCAATGCCATGGTTTCATCATCGGGTGATTAATGCCAAGGGAACTGTGTCCACTTTTAGCAAGCTTCAACCCGGCCTCCATAGTGGCTCGAGTCGTATGTTCAACTTTTGTTAGATCCAAGGAATGGCTTGGACCATGAACATTGAAATGCCCAAGATCGGTTGTAACTTCTAATGCAGGCAGAAACAGGCACTGTTTTGAAAGTGGCAGTTTCGGCTGGCATATGTTGTGTTCGGTAATAAAGAAAAAATCTAAGCCTTGCGACTCAACAATCTCTTTTGCGGCACTTAGCGTGTTGTGTCCATCGGAAAGCTGAGTGTGGGCATGAAGGTCGCCACGATACCAACGCGACTCTGCACTCAGCATCTGGCTGTAATCAAATTCGATCTGGTGTGACGGAGTCACCACCGATTGAAGATCGAGTTCTTCACCGTTCAATGATTCAGGAAAGGCGATATCGACTTGATATTGCATCGCTCGCTCACGACGGAACTCACCTTCAAGGTTGTACAGCTCGACAAACCACTCACCGGACTCTAGTGGGCCGTCAATCGCACCTAAACCTGATGCCTGTCGTTGAATCATCAGAGACTTATAGTCTTTTTCAAACAGGACCTTGCCACGAAAGTTTTGATTTGCGTCGTAAGCGGCAGCGTACAAGAAGCCTTTGGTTACCGTCGTTCCGGTAATCTTGACGGCATCAACGTCCGCAGGGACATGAAAGGGAATTCGCACTCTGCCAAAAGAGAGTTCGCCTTGAAATTGGTTCATTGCTTTCACCAAGTTGCTCTATATTAAACATCACAAAGAGCGATGAGATGATAGCCCACCACATTGATGGGCTACTGTTTTAGATACAGAGGTCTTAACCCCGATTTATGAACGATTCGCTCTATCCAAAGCACGTTGCGCCTTTTTCGCCGCTTGTTTTAGTGCTTTTTCTGCTGGCACGTTCTGAATTTGGATTTGATCCGCCGCTACTTTCAGAGCATCCATGATCTTGCCGTTGGTTGGGTCAAGGAAGTCTTTAGTTGCCGTATTCGCCTGCTTCAAAGGAATCAGAGCTTGCGGGTTGTCTTGAGTGAATGCTTGGTACTCTGGCACCTCAGATACGCTGTTACGTACTGGGATGTAACCTGTGAACATTGACCAAGCTGCTGTGTTCTTGGCATTAGTGTAGAACTCTACAAATTCAAATGCACCCTTCGCTGCTTTGTCGTCTGTACCCTTTGGCATCACGTAAACCAGCGCACCCGCTTGTGGCGCTGATGGGTGGTTGCCCCAACCCGGTTGAGTGGTCGCTGCAAGCTTAGTGAAGTCCAAGTCACCTTGGTCACCAGAAGAGCCAGTGTAGCCAAGCGCATTGTCTTTCATCACGTCATCGATAGTCTTGTACCAATATTCCCAACCCTGACCGCCGTAGTGAATACGCATGATCTGATCATCGTGAATCCATTGACGGAAGCTGTCCCATACCTCAACCCACTCTGGAGAGTCGATCAGCACTTTCTTACCGTCATCACTGATGATCTTGGCGCCATTAGAGAATGCCGCATCGATCATGTTGTCTTGGCCCCACATCGGCTCCCAACCATAGAAAGTGGTGTTGCCTTTGTCATCACGCTGCGTCACTTTCTCAGCAACTTTTGCTACACCTTGCCAAGTTGCTAGGTCTTGCTCAGTAAAGCCATGCTCAGCCAGCACTTGCTTGTTGTAGTAGAACACTTGAGTGGTGCCGTAAGCTGGCAAACCAATCACAGTGCCATCGTCTGCTGTCACTTGATCTTTGAACGCACCGATGAAGTCAGAGAAGTTAAACTCTTCATCCATAAATGGCGTTAGGTCACGGCTCAATCCACGTCCGTGCATCGCTTCTGCACGACCAGAATCAAGAAGAACCAGTTCAGGAGCCGTTCGAGACGCCAAACCTGCTTGCAGCTTTTGATAGGTTTCCGTGTAGTTACCCTGTAGAGCTGGCTTAACAACGTACTCATCTTGGCTCGCATTGAACTCTTCAATAAGCTTAGTCATCATTTGTTGAGGCTTAGTACCACCGGAATACCAGAAGTTAACCTCTGTTGCTGCAAGAACACTGCTAGAGAACATAGAAGCGCTTGCTGCGCCAGCACACACTAGTGCGAGAGTTTTTAGTTTCATTTCCGTTTACTCTTTTACGCCGTTATCGGCGATACCTGAAAGAATCGTCTTTTGACAGATGACGAATAGAATCAATAAAGGCATTACAGCAATCGTGCTCGCCGCCATGATCTGCGACCAGTTCAAACCGTAGTTACCTTCAGCGATAAAGTAGTGACGAATACCAGTCGCAATCAGGTTCAATTCCTGAGTAGTGATAACCAGACTCGGCCACATGTAACTGTTGTAGTTGGTGATAAAGGTAATAAGGAATAGTGTTGCCACTGCCGCTCGGCACTGGGGTAGCACTATCGCCCAAAGAATTTTGAGCTCGCCAGCGCCATCAATACGCGCCGCTTCAACCAAGGATGGATGTACCTTGATAAACACTTGGCGCAGGTAGAACACACCAAATACCGAGGCTGCGTTAGACGCGATCAAACCCATGTGAGAATCCAAAAGCCCTAGCTTTGCCAACGTGATGTAAGAAGGAATGTTGGTCACAGCTCCCGGTAACATGTAACACCCCATCACCACAAAATAGAGCAAGGTTTTCGAGCGAAACTTCAATTGAGTCAGTGCGTAAGCAAACATCGCCGAATTGATGATCACCAATAGCGTGGTGAACAGAGCCACACTGAAGCTATTGAAGATGTACAAACCAAAAGGGGCACTCTGGAACGTCTCAATGAATGTCTCCCAACGGAACTGCGAAGGGATAAGATCTAATGGGTTCGCGAAGATCTCATCATTGCTTTTCAGCGAGCCTGATAGCATCCACAAGAATGGGAATACCATGATGGTGCCGCACACCATCAAGAACAGATGCTTACTCAATGCAGCCAGAGACTGCGCATTAACTCGAGTTGCAGATGCTGTGCTCGACTGTTGTTTTTCTATTTTCACCGCCACTGAAGAGCGCTGCGCTCTAGCACTGCTGCTTTTTAGTGGTCTGGTTGTGCGAATCACCGGATTCGCATCTAATGTTTGCGTGGTCATGATGTTGTCCTTTTCAAATCCGGTTTAGTAATACACCCAGCGTTTGCCGATGTAGGTGTTCAGCAGTGCAAGTAAGCCTGTGATTAAGAAAATCACCAGTGACGTTGCAGCAGCAGGTCCCATCTCGTAGCGCTCAAACGCTTGCTGATAGAAAAGGTACAGCAAGGTGCGAGTCTCGCCGCCCGGCCCGCCTTGAGTTAGGATCTGGAACTGATCGAACGCCTGCATCGCCGTGATAATGTTGACCACCACCAAGAAGAACGTGGTTGGCGAGATAAGCGGTAAGGTGATTTTTAAAAATCGCGTCAGGCTGCTACAACCATCAATCAAAGACGCCTCATATAGTGACTCTGGAATCTTGTTGAGCGCGCTAATGTAGAACAGCATCGTCCAGCCAATCGCCTGCCACACTGTTACAATAATCACTGCAACTAGCGCAGTATTTCCGCTCTCTAACCATGGGATCGCGTTAAAGCCCATCGACTGTAATAGATGGTTTGCTAGACCTGATTTAGTCTCAAATACCCAAGACCAAACTATCGACACCGCGACCGTTGGCGTGATCCAAGGGGAAAAGATCACCGCTCGGTAAAACTGGCTGCCTTTGAAGTTTTTGTGCAGCAGTATGGCAAACACAAGACCCAATAGAATGGTTGGTACGACAACACCAAGTGAGAACCAGAAGGTGTTCATCGCCGCTTGCAGAAATTCAAAATCTTCCACCATGTATTGGTAATTTTCGAGACCGACAAAGTCGTAATCTGGAGAAATGTAATCCCAATCGGTGAAGCTGATATAAATGGAGTAGCCAAACGGCACTAACCAAAAAGTAAACAGTGGAACTAAAAGTGGCGCGGTAAACAGCAGCACTTTCAGTCGATTTGTCATGTGTTGTGAGAAAGCACTCATGGTGACCTCATCCTTGTTTGTATGTGCTTAAGCTAAGCGTTTTATGTGACAGGTTAGTAAGAGCGCCCCTCATTTTTTTTATGGCCACTCATAAGAAAACCTTTACTCAGGCTCTGCACTTTCAATTTGATGATAGAGCCAGTCACAGAAGAAACTCACCTTGGCACTTCGGCTATGTTTGGTTATCAAGTAGTGGGCAGATTCAGCAGGCATAAAGGCGTCACTTGCGAGCACCACCTCCCCTTTCTTAAGCAGTTCGGTAACCGCTAACGACCTCACCAGCAGTACACCAACGCCTTGCTTAACCGCCTCTAACGCATGCAGTGAGTTACTAATTTCTAATTGAACTTGCGGCAGTGACATCTCAAACTGGTTATGACTAAGCCACTGCAACCAGTTCTCTCGATAACCTTTCACTTGCACCGTTGGCAGTGAAGCAAAGTCGCGAGCATCGAGCTGCTCTTGGTAGCGCTCTTTAAACTCTGAGCTGCAAACCAGTTGCCAATGCTCTTGAAAAAGTCGTTCAAAATGGGTGTCTTCACTCTCGACTTTGCCGTTGGTCAGTTCGATATCTACATTTTGACAAGGCGTGGTCGATGGCCAGTCCACCAGCTGAATATCCAAACGAATAAAGGGGTATTTTTGATAGAAAGAGGCAAGCCGTGGCAGTAGCCAGTTATGACAAAAAGTGTGATTAACGCGCAGGCTCAATACGTCCGTCTCTTTCTCACCAAATAGGATTTGCGTTTGCAGCTTTAGGTGAGCAAGTGATCCCGAAACAATTGGTTGATACTGCTGCGCAGCCGAAGTCAAACGTACGCCCTTTGAGCTGCGTTCAAACAGTGTGGTATCGAAAAAGGTCTCTAAGCTTTTGAGCTGTTGGCTTACCGCCGCTTGGGTAACACACAGCTCGCGCGCCGCCGCACCTATTGAGCCAAGGCGGGCAACCGCTTCGAATGCCACAAGGGCGCGTAGAGGAGGTAACATGGCTTCACCTAACTGAAATAAAAGTGAAAAGTACTTCAATCAGGTTTCAGTTTTTTGCGGTTAGCGTTACAGAATAATGACGAAGGGACGTTGATCAAAGATTTATGATCACCGTCCCTTTTCTAATAACAGTGCGTTTGTGTGTTATTCAAACGAGCACGAACTTACTGCTTAATGTAGAGATCTTTCGAGTAAATGCGTCCTTCTACATTATTCTTGGCAAAGCCACCCACGGTTGGTCGAACCAAACGCGCTTGCATGTAGTAGTAGATTGGAGCGATTGGCATATCGACTGCGAGCGACTGCTCTGCTTGGTCATAGAAGGTTTGACGCTCTTGTTCGGTGGTAGCCGACAGCGCACTTTCCATCGCTTGGTCATAAGCTTCACTGCTGTAACGCGCAAAGTTGCCCGATGAACCAGAACGCAGCAGGCTAAGGAACGTAGAGGCTTCGTTATAGTCACCACACCAAGAGGCGCGCATCACATCAAAGTCACCCTGCCTGCGAGACACCAAGTAAGATTTCCACTCTTGGTTTTCTAACTCAACTTTAGCACCCAAGTTGTTTTTCAACATCGATGCAATCGCCACTGCAATCGACTTGTTAGACTCACTGGTGTTGTAGAGTAGCTTAAAATCCAATGGGTTAGACGCATCGTATCCCGCGTCTTTCAGCAGTTGTTGTGCTTTCTCATCACGCTGTTTTTGCGTCCACTGACTGTATTCCGGCTGAGTGGCATCAAAGCCTGCGGTGTACTCGTGAGCAAAGGTATAGGCAGGTAAGTTGCCCACTTGTGTAACACCATTTGTGACAACATCACGCATGATCGAATAGGAGACAGCCTGACGAACTCGCACGTCATCAAACGGTGCACGCGTGGTATTAAACGCATAGTAATAAGTACACAGCAGAGGAACTGCGGTATAAGCTTGCTGATACTCTTTCTGTAGTTTCTGTGCCATATGCGTTGGCACATCGGAGGTAATGTCGACCTCACCTACCGCATAGCGATTAATCGATGCATTCTGGTTTTCAAATGGAATGTATGTCACCTGATTTAGGTGCGTATCATCGCTATCCCAATAGTTTGGGTTCTTCTTCAATTCCACACGCTCATTAACTACCCATTCATCCAAAAGGAAAGCACCATTACCCACAAACTGCTTCGGATCACTCCAAGGTTTATCACTGCTTTCTAGATTGGCCTTGTGAATAGGCATCATCGAAGTGTGGCCTGTCATCGCCACAAAATAAGGGACTTTACTATCAAGTTCGAAGCGAAGCGTGTGCTTATCAACAGCGATCACACCCAATGCATCTAGCGGCTTTTTGCCTTCGGCTACATCAGCAATATTGTTGATTTTGGTGAGCTTTAAGTACCACACATTTGGTGATGCCGTTTTAGGATCGACAGCACGTCTTATCGCATACACAAAATCGTCTGCCGTTACTGGGTCGCCGTTCGACCACTTGGCATCTTTACGCAGATGGAACACAAAGGTTTTGTTGTCCTCGGTTTCCCAAGACTCAGCAACGCCAGGAGTAATATTGCCATCGCGGTCTTGAATCACTAGACCTTCAAACAAATCTCGTAAGATGTGCATTTCCGGTAAACCTTCAGCTTTGGCAGGATCGAGCGTCGCTGCTTCGGCATCATTAGCACGGACTAAATGTTGTTCCTTAGCCAGAGTGGTTCCTGCAGGTAAAGTATCTGCTGCGGCTGTTACAGCGATAAAAGGGGTCAATAAAGATGAGATGAGTAAAGCCGTTGACTGTTTCTTAAAATCCATATGTTTTTGCTCTCCTAGCCTATCTTTGAAGCAGAGTAATAAAATTAACAATGCGACAGTTGACGAGTTTTGACGGTTGTATTTATCTATTAGTTAGTACTTGATAGTACTTGATCAATCAGGAGATTAAGGTGAGTTTAATTCCAAGAACGGAAAGAGCTGCGTTTTCAATAAAGCCGCTGACGTATGGAAGTTCTGTATTAGGGGCTCCTTTGCTCTATTTTCCTGCCCAAATCGAAAGCGACACTCGCGGGCTAATTTTAGCGGGCACCCACGGCGATGAAACCGCGTCTATCGCAGGCTTATCTTGCGCGTTAAGAAGTTTGCCAGCTGCTAACCTAAGGCACGACGTGATCTTGTCGATGAACCCAGACGGCAATCAACTGGGCACTCGCGCTAACGCCAATCAAGTAGACTTAAACCGCGCCTTCCCAACTAAAAACTGGAAAGAAGATGGTACTGTATATCGCTGGAGTTCAAACACTCCAGTTAGAGATGTAAAAGTGAGCACCGGGCAGCCAGACCAACTTGAACCAGAAGTACAATCGCTGATAAAACTCATCGAAGAGCGTAAGCCTAAGTTCGTGATCTCTTTCCACGAACCACTCGCACTCATTGACGACCCAGTCCAATCGGAACTTGCCACTTGGCTAGGCAAGCAGTTCAAGCTACCAGTTGTCGAAGATGTCGACTACGAAACCCCAGGCTCATTCGGCACATGGTGCGAAGAAAGAAACCTACCGTGCATAACTGTGGAACTACCGCCTGTTTCGGCGGACTTCGCGATAGAAGAGTATTTAGATGCGTTTTTGGCGGTGTTGGGAGTTAGGCATGTTTTGTCTTAGATATAGGCTGCTTACTAAATTCTTAGAAGCTGAAGGAGCTATTTGGGGCGAGGCTCTCTCCTAAATAATAAAATGCGCCATATTTTCAATTAGTAAAAATATGGGTAACTTTTTCATATTATAATTATGAAAGTGTTGGATTTATCATAAAAAATAAAAAAACAGCAAAGAGAATAAAATAAATGCTTGACCATGATTAATAATTGAATTAAAAACATAATTTATCAAATAGAACAAATAACATGCTATTATTCCCTAAAAGGGCTAGCTACACATCAATATTTTAATGACAATTGATTATTTACCTAATTAAAGATGAAATATGTACCCACTATTTAGACTGTTAACAACAATTGTAAAATCAAGAAACAAAACTATTAATTGCTTATCTCAAGACTCTATTAACTTCTACTGCCGACCGTGGGATATAGATATATTATTTGAAATGAACAATGGTAGGGCCATCACTCTATTTGATCTAGGAAGGGTCTCTCTTGTTTCAAAATGTGGATTACTTAAAATATTAATAAAGAAAAAGTGGGGACTCGTTGTTGCTGGCAGTTCCATCATGTACAGGAAAAGAATTAGGAGTTTTGATAGAGTAACAATGTACACAAGAGTTATCAACATAGATGATAAATGGATTTACTTAGAGCAATCTATGTGGGTTAAGAGTGTCCCATGCTGCTCAATTGTGATTAGGACAGCTGTAACTTCTAAGCACGGAATAATTAGCACAAATAAAGTTCTAGAAGCATTAGGGGAAGCACCAATAAACCCCAAACCGGAAGGTTGGGTTTTGAATTGGATAAATAATGAGAAAGAAAGAATTTGGCCACCAAATATCAATCCAGACTGTTAAATAACAAAAATTCATTCACAAAGAGATACCATTATAAATAATATCTCTTTGTGGTCTTTCTATTTAGGACCTTCCCCCAAAAACTCCCAGTTATTACTATCAATAGCAACCCCATCTCGATTTGGCTTCGGGAAATATCCATACCTTGAGGATTTCAATCGATAATAATAATTTCTCCCTCTATACTCATATACATAAATGTCACCGACTATACCATTTCTATTTCTTTCCCACCTATTAATTTCATCTTGCTTATACCAGTCCAAAATTGAATTTTCAAAGTTTATTGAAGAAGAATTTTTGTATAGGAGGTATTCCTTAATCTCATTCAAACTTCCAATATAAATCCAATCATTATTTGATTCGGAATTTTTTGGATAGTACCAACCGCTTCCCGGTCTTTTTTGTAAGAAATAATCTTTATTTTTGTTGTAAGGATTATTATAAACAAAAACTTCCCCGACTTCTTTAGTAGACTTTCTTTGTGACCAAGAATAAATATCTTTTTTCCCAAACTGAGTTAACAGTAACTCTTCTTCATTCAAAGTTTTGGAGTTAAGGTCATAAAATGGGTTTAAGTTAAAGTTAATATACTCATCACTAGAACCTAAGTATCTCCAATATTTATTTGAATATTGATGTGTAGGGAAATATCCATAGTCACTTTCGATAAGTATAAAATAGTCCTGAGTTCCAGAATAAGGGTTAGAGTAAGAATAGATATCACCAACCTCGCCTTGACGACTATCAGACCAAGATTTTACTTCCGATACATTGTAGTAGTTCTTTATATACTTACTAAACTCCTCGAAATTTCCGAAATCCTGTTGTTGTAGAAGGGCATCCAATTCCAAAAACGTTTTAACGTCTTTCGAGCTCAGTCGCTTTGCCACCTCATACTGATATTCTTCTCCGACAATTACCGCTGGTCGAGGTTTGATCTTTGGTTGAGATAAATCCTTTGATACTAATAGCTGGCTACTAAACTCTCCTAACTCACCATTATCGACTTGTTTACTAAACTCCCGTTTAAAGTCTTCACCTGTTCCTAAGAACTCCCAGTATCTGTTTGATTTAGGTTTGGAAGGAAAATACCAATAAGATGTTGTTTTTAGTCTAAAATAATAATCATACTTAGAGTAGTAGAATACCTGACCCACTTCTCCTTTCCTATTATTTTCTCCCCAGGAATTAAACTCTTTTACTTCAAGCTCATCCATTAACCAATTAGAAAACAGTTCATCATAATTCGCTGTAGGACAAAATATCTCTATAAGATTAGGTTTTTTTTCGGCACTAACATTAAAGTGAAACTTGTTCATTTCATCAGACTTTCTCCTCTCTGAAGTCAGGGGATATATATCTTTCTCAGAGAGGTCATACGATACTTCTGCTCGACACTGCAGTGGTGAGGCCGTTCCTTGAGAATACACATGACCATAACTACCATATAATTCTGGATATATATAGGAGTCAATTTCATTTTTAGGATCATAAAACCCTACTAGAGTTGTAACCTCAACACCATAATTTTTTGGTACACTGCCCGATTTTGGAATCATACCTTTGGTGTTCTCATCCCAAATATAATAACCATCTTTTTTCAATCTACCAGTATTTTCAAACCTAGATTGGATTCGCTTCGCAGTATAATCAGTATAGTGCGTATATTCAGACAAATAAGATTTAGCAGAACCACCTCCCATTGCATCACGATTAAATTTATAGACACCTAGATACGAAGGAGTAGTGTGCCCTTTACCTACTGTACTCCCTGACTCTTCCCAAATAAAGTTTGAGATAAACTGCTGAGAGAGATCGTCCCACCCCCAAGTAGAGTGTTCACCATGATTTGAGTAATAACCACCGCCAGGGTAATGCCCTAAGCCATATGCGTGCCCTAGCTCATGACTAAACTCATTCCCAATAGTCCTTTTTAGAGTCGCCATGCCATTACCGCCACTCAGACCGTGCTCTACAACTCCATTTTTATAAAACCCTCTAGCTTTGTGAATAACGTACTGGTTAAACAATCCCGGCTGCCATTGCTTAGTACCTGGTGAATCATTTATTCCAAAATTCGCATTATTTATCCCCATAGATATTAATGATTTACCTATGCGCTCTCGCATATCACCGGAGTAGACTCCACCTGTTGTCTCACTTCTATCCGTATAAAATGTCCCATCGGGAAGCATAATTTCATCCAATTGAATTGGTGAGTAATTGCCAACAATAAGTTTTGAGACAGGTATCTTCTGAAAATAATCAGCTGCAAGCATTGGTGTTTGTTCTAAGCGATGAATATCTGTTGGTTTTGTTAGCATACCAATTCGGATGTTTTGCAAAACTACTTCATTCTCTGCACCTACATCGACCTCATCGAGATAACTATTTTTTCCTTGGTCATCTGTAAATATAATTCTCATTCCAGGTTCTACCCAATTCCACGGAATATTTCCTGACCAAGTATTCTCCACATATTTCACCTCTGGTTTGCCAGACACTAGATGCGATTTCTTGGGTTTATCACCATTTGGGAGAGCATTAGGGTGTGCTAGATGTATTTCACCTAGTTCATTACCGTTACCATCCGTAACAGTTGCTGTTAAGCTTTTTATATCATGCGTTACGTCTGTAGGCGTAAACAGCAAAAGAGCATTTCTTTTTGCCGTTAGTCGTGGCCGCTCCTCCTCACTATTTCCTGTTGGTGTTAACGTGTGTGTTTGTGAAAATCGTACAATACCAGAAAAGTAACCAAAGCTATTCGATTCAATATCATTTGATAGATAATAATACACATATCCATCGTCTTTGTTCACAATAACGCTTGTTTCTACTTCTAAAATGCTATTTTCTCTTAAGTTTTCAGCTATTAATTGATGGGAAGAAAAGATAATTACTGCTATAGAAACTGCCTTGGATGAATTTTTTAAATTAATCATCAGCACCCTTAAATTTAATTAGTAGATTAAATATAACTGCCATACTTAAATATAAATAGGGTAAAAAGATAGAAGAACACCTCTCCCATAATCATAGTTATAGAAGATAATTAACACTATCAATTTAAAAATAGTACGTATGGCGACAACCACTTCAAGATAAAAGAAGTAGAGCCCATAAAAATAAAGCATATGTTATACAAAATACAATCACCGCATAAATAAACTGAATCAACATCACAATACAGTAAAAACCAACCATTAGTAAAAACAAGATAAAAGTACTTTATAAAAAATTAAAAAATATGAACGTAAATCCACATTCATTAATGAGCTTATACTCTAAATTAGGCCACCTATTTATTAAATAAACTAATAACTCACCGAACTAGAAAATAGATTAATGATCACCACGCCAGCCAAAATCAAGGCGATGCCGATGACTGCGTAGATATCGAGTTTTTGTCCGTAAACCAGCCAAGACAGGGCTGCGACGAGCACGATGCCTGCGCCACACCAGATTGCGTATGCGACACCAAGTGACATGGTTTGAACCGTGAGTGATAGAAGGTAGAAAGCGCAGCCATAACCAACCAGCACAGCGATTGAAGAGTACTTGGATGCGTTTTGGCGGTGTTAGGGGTGGAATCTATATGAATGTTAAAGGACAAAACATCGCCCTAAGAGACAATCCTTTAGAGCGATGTACTATTACTTAGGTATCTTTAGTTAGTCTGTTTTACGGCAGCTGTAACTAATAGCTCTACTTTTAGTTCAGGACTTGCCAACTTGGCCTCACCACACGCTCTCGCAGGAGCAAACCCAGGTTTAAACCACTCGTCCCAGACATGGTTCATTTCCGCAAAGTCCTGCATGTCTGCCAACCAAACCGTGGTTTGTAACACATGATCTTTATCACTACCCGCTTCAATTAGCAGGCTTTCAACTCGGGATAACGCCTCTGCGGTTTGTTCAGCAACGCTGGTGCCTTTCACACCGACCTGACCACAAAGATAGACAGTATCATTATGAATAACGATTTTGCTCATTCTTTGATTGGTGTGATTACGCTGGATGTGAGTCATTTTGTGTTCCTTTATTTCTATATTTGTACATGAATGATTCGCCGATTGGGGTCAAGCTAGCCAACTCACCCAGTTTGAGTGGTTTTATCGGATTTCTCAGGCGGTAATAGCCCACCTTCTCCATCGGAATCCCTGCTTCCTCTTGGATAATATGAGCCACCGTGGTACCGCAATAGCGTCCCTGGCAAGGCCCCATACCGCAACGCGTATAGGTTTTGATTTGATTGATCCCGTGCGCGCCTCTCTCTACCTGACGACGAATTTGTCCTGCTGTGACTTCCTCACAACGACAAACAATAGTCTGATCGCTTGGTGACAGTGCCTGCTTAGGTGGCGTGTACAGTGCGTCCAAAAACGGTCGCACTCCAATCTCTTTATGAATCAATGCTCTAAGCTTGTCTCGTTCTCCAGTCAGTGACATTTCTCCATCACTTTCAAGCGACATTAAAGCACTAACTGCTGCAAGCTGACCTTGGTATTGCGCAGCCATTGCTCCACCAATGCCGCTGCCATCACCAGCAACAAAAACACCTTGGCGAGAGCTTTGGTGGTATTGTTCAACCCTTGGTCGCCAACAGATCTGTAGCGGATCCCATTCGTGCTCCAATCCCATTGCTCTCGTGAGCTGAACATTAGGAACAACGCCAATATGAGAGAGCAAAGTATCGGTATTTAAGGCGTGTGGCTGTCCTTGAGCAGTGAAAGTGAGTCGCTCGACAGCTTGATCTCCATAAGCGGCAATGTCGGTGGCACCGGTATAGCGTTTGACTCCAGCACGGCGGATTTTGGCCAATAGCTTAAGGCCTTTGAAAAGTATCTTGCGACCTTTTAAAGCTCCGCCCGCATAGCGAGTCGCTTCGACGTAACTGCTAGATTGTTGGGTATCAACAATCGCTTTAGGAGGCGAGCCAGCATCGATCATCTGCGCCGCGAGCAAGTAGATGAGTGGCCCAGTACCGACAAGCACAGCATTGGTTGGAACTAAGCCCGAGGTTTTCATCATAATCTGACACGCACCCGCGGTCATCGCTCCCGGTAAAGTCCAACCGACAAATGGAAATGACCTTTCCGTTGCCCCAGTCGCAATGATGATTTGTTTCGCTACGGTTTTATTGGCTACACCATTTTGGCTCCAGTAGACGCAGTTTTCACTGTCGACTCGCCACAGTGTCGCTCTGGTAATATGGGTCAGCGGCGCTCGATTAAAGGCTTTGATTATGCTTGCACCATGTTGATAGTCGGGCCCAAAGATAGAGCCGTTAGGATGCCCTTGTTCTTTCTGCGCTCGATATATCTGACCTCCCGGGATCGGCTGTTCGTCAATCACAACCACACTGGCACCTGCTTCTGCGCACCTCACTGCCGCGCTCATTCCAGCTGGGCCAGCACCGATGACACATACATCGACTTGTTTTTTTATTTCGTCTTGCATGAACTCACCACTAATTTGTCTGACGGCAAATCGTCATGCCATCTTCTATTACATTCATACATGCTTGAACATTGTGCTCACCATTGACTTGAACACGACACTCAAAGCAACTACCCATCATGCAAAACGGGGCGCGGGGGGCTCCCGACTGTGGAGACTCTCGAGTATGGTCAACACCTGCAGCCAACAATGCAGCCGCAATGGTGTCACCAACATGGGCTGTGTATGGCTTGCCTTCCCAAAAAAACTCCACCGTCTGTTGCGACCTTTCTGTCGCAACCATTCGTTGAAACTTAGAACCTGTCTTCACTGAATAACTCCAAAGTTGGTGCATCCGCTGCTTCTTCTAGCCAAGCTGGGAGCAAAAAACTGTGCGCTGCGGCTAATGTAATACCACTATGACAACTAATGAGATAAGCGCCTGAATTGGTTTTCGACTGTTGATATATCGGTAAGCCATCGGGAGATATGATGCGAATAGCTCCCCAGCTACGAACTAACTTTGTCTGGGCTAAAAACGGATAAACCGCAATCGCGCGTTCAGCTATCGCCGCCGTCACGTCTAGGGTATCGCTATCATCAAAACCAGCGTTCTCCTTAGAGTCTCCGATCTGAATACCACCTTCATTGACCTGTCTGATGATCCCTGAAGCACGCTTCAGTCTTGGGGGAAGCTTTTCGGTAATCAGAACTTGACCTTTTTGTGCGCTAATTGGTGCAACAAAGCCAAGCTTAGGTCCCAGTTCCGCCGATCCTAAACCTGCCGACAAAACCACTTTAGCGCTGTTGTAACGCGTTCCATCTTGCAGTACGACGTCGAATCGCTGTGAGTCATTTTTACTTATCTCTGACACAGTAACGCCAGTGACAACATTTGCCCCTAACTCATTGATTGCTTTAGTGTAAGCACGAAGCAGATTTAACGGATTCACATGCCCATCTTCCGGGCCATAAATAGCACCAACGACTTCTTCACCAATGTCAGGTTCCTCAGCAATGAGACGATCTCTATCCCAGACTTCGTAGGGATGATCCGTACCCAGTTGTTGTCGAAGCACCTCATATTGCTTGGCTTTCTCATCCATTTCTTGCTGGCAAAAATGAAAGTCGTACCCCCCGTTTTGAACAAGATTGAGTTCTTCACCCGTCGTCTCTTCAAGCTCATCAGCCAGCTTGCGCCATAGCCCCACTGAGCGACGTGTCCACGCGGCATAATGAGGGGCACCTAAACCTTTACTCGATAGCCACACCAAGCCAAAATTCCCTCGTGATGCACGATGCGCCTCATCTCCACCATCGAGTACTGTTACCTTGTGGCCAGCTTTGAGCAGTCCGTAAGCCACTGCGCAGCCCACGACGCCTCCACCGACAATTATGTAATCCGGTTTCATATCGTTCTCTTCAGACTTTTGTAATAAGGGGCGCAACAACGCCCCTACTTGGAGGTGCGCTGAGTTTAATTAAGCGCTTTATCTAGAATTGGTTGGCTCCAGTCAGAACCAATATCATTAATGATTTGAGGCCATACGGTTGTACGGACCTTATCCGCCGTCAATTTCAGCTGTACCGGAGTCATTTCGACGATTGTCGCGCCGGCATCAACTAGTTTTTGCTCGTTAGCTTTCTGGTCTATTTGCGCCGCTCCCCAGCGTCGAGATTCAAACTCAGCCGCCGCCGATACCAAGGCGTTTTTCTCGTTTTCATCAAGGTCATCCAAACGCTCTGAGTTAATCATCAGATACCAGATCTCAAAGTGAGTATTGAGTGGAATATACGTTTTAGTTACGTCACGGAACGAGGCATAATAACCTTCAGCTCCAGAACCAATTACTCCATCGACCACCCCAGTTTGTACTGCAGTAAAGGCTTCTGAAAACGGTAGTGGAGAGCCGATGTAACCTACATTGTCAGCAAGTAGCTGGAAGCTCTTGATTGGCGGAACGCGAAGCTTGATGCCTTTGCTCACATCAGGGTTACCCGCTTCAACCGCATTACGATTCAATGAAATACCACCAAAATAAACTGGGTAAGCAGCAAGTAGCGTGATGTCTTGTTTAGCAAATAACTCTTCCATTGCGGTTCTGACTGGTGCTCCGCTACCGTAGATGTTTTGTGCTTCTTCCCAGTTATTAGCAAGGAAAGGTAGCAAGCCAATCTGCATTTTACGATCCGTTGAAGTCGATGCAGGCTGTAGTGCCATGTCAATCGCACCAACAGAGATACGTTCCTGAACTAAGGTGTAGTCACCTAAAGCGTTTGCTGCATAAACTCGAAGCTTAAGATCGCCATCCGTTGCCGCTTTCAGTTCATCGCTGAGTTGTTTGATATCGTTATCAACTACAGTACCTTGAGGGCGAACATGGCTGATTTTCAGCGTCGTCGCTTGTGCAGGGATAACCGTCGCTGCAGCTGCGATAAGAGAAGCAAGCAACGTATATTTTTTCAGTGCTTTAGTAGGAGCAAACTTACTTGTTTTTGTCATTGGTAATTTCCTTTTAGTAACCAAACACAGTAGGGAGGAAGAGTGATAGTTCTGACCAGAAAGAGGTAAGAATCACTACAGGTAGATAACCGAGTAGTATCAGCGACATTGCAGGGCCAACTACTTCGGAGAATTTAACGTTACCGATACGTGCACCTAGGTATAGAATCGACGCGTATGGTGGAGTAACACCACCCATTGCTGTATTCACACCCATGATTGCTGCAAACTGAATCGGGCTGATGCCAATAGCGGTCATCAGAGGTAGTAATAGCGGAGCGATAAGAATGATTGCAGTCAGGTCATTGACCACCATTCCCACTAAGAACAACAAAATGTTGATAAAAATAAGCAGCAGGACTTTGTTTTCAGTGATACCGAAAATCGCTTCGACCAGTTGCTGAGGAATATCCTCAACCACGAACATCTGACTAAGAATCAAGCTGAACAGAATCATGAACATGATTGACCCGACCGCAGTTGCTGATTCTTTCCCCGAGATAAGCAGTGTTTTCCAGCTCAAACCTTTGTAGATAAGAAAACCCACTGGAACAGCATAGATAACAGCTACAGCTGCGGCCTCAGTTGGCGTCATCACGCCACCATAGATTCCACCTAAGATGATTACCGGCATTAATAAAGCAGGTACAGCATTAAACGTCTTGCTTGAGGTTTGCTTAATCAACTCTGACATCGACGGCTTATCATCCAAAATCAATGGGAACTTGCGCGCTTTATACATATTGATCAATGCGAAGTTAAAGGTCACTAATAAGCCAGGGCCAAGCGTTGCTAGGAAACAGGCGAGGATAGACGTATCCGTTACCCAACCGTAGACAATCATGGTTACGCTTGGCGGAATCAACAGTCCCAAAATGGACGAGTTTGCAATCAGTGCGGTCGCATACGCTCTTGGATACCCGCGCTTTTCCATCTCAGGAATTAACAAAGGACCAATAGCCGCGACACCGGTTAACCCACTACCAGAAATGGCGCCAATGATTGCACAACTGAAGGATGCAACAATCCCTAGACCGCCGCGAATATGACCTACGAACACGTTCACAAATCCGAGTAAACTGGCGGCAATGCCGCTCCTGCTCATGATAGTTCCTGCTAGAACAAATAGCGGAATAGCTAGCAGAACAGGGTTCATCAGCTGGCCCGCTCCCCACATCATATTGCCTTTCATCGACATATCGCCGATAAAAACCATCACCATTAACGCACCACCAAAACAGAACGGTAACGGCACACCAAAGGTCAGCAATATGACCAAAACGGCTACTGCCAACAGAGCTACTTCAACCATAATTAGACCTTATTTACTTGATAGGAAGGAGACATCAGTTGACGAATCAACTTGACCACATGCATTGCAATAAAGAGGGTTATCAGGAGTAAGCCGATAAAGACCGAGCACTCGTGATAAAAAGTTGGGATATAAAGCGTTGGGCTCTCTTTCCAAACCCGCCACGCATACTTGACGTAGTCCCAAGCCCAGTAGGTCAACCAACTCGAAATCACCAAGCTGATCGTTTCACTGATAAGGGCTAATATTTGATGACCTCGCTCTGTCTTGATAAATATTTCCAGTACATTTGCACGGATTTGCGTATCTTCCCTAGACGCATTCACCGCACCAAGCATGTAGAGCCATAAGGTCGGAATAACCATCGACTCTTCAAGCCCCATAATTGGGACTTCAAAGACATATCGTGTCACTACCTGAACAAACTGCATCAATGCCACAGATGCAATCAGGAAAGTGAGTAGATATCTAAACTTTTGCTCCACGTTGTTATTTCCTTATTGTTTTATTTGTAAACACCTCGTTAATTTAATGATGACAAGCAATAAAAACAAATTTAAAATTTCTCTAATCTGATAACTTTTTCTTATAGGCTCGTATGAATAACCTTTCTATAAAACAGCTAGAAACCTTTCGCACCGTGATGCGCTCTGGATCCGTGACCTTAGCTGCCAAAACGTTGTGCCGAACACAGCCGGCGATCAGCGCAATGCTGGTCGGATTAGAGAAAGAACTTGGCTTTGCATTATTCGAACGACATAAAGGTCGACTAGTGCCGAATCCAGAGGCGTATTTTTTACTTGAAGAGAGCGATGCGATTCTAGAACGACTTTCACGCGCGACTCAGTTAATGGCCGAAGTGAAAAACCTAACGCGAGGTAAATTGAGGATCGCCTGCATGCCAGCCGCCGCATTATTCTTTATGCCTCACGTTATTGCGGAGTTTGTAAAAGACAGGCCTGAGGTTGAGGTATCTATGATGATGCGTAGCTCAACCATGGTTCAAGATTGGATTGCTTCCCAACAATACGATATCGGCTACTCAGAGTTACCCAAGGATAGAGACTCATTCCATGTAGAACCGATTCATCTACAAGGAGTGTGTGCCTTACACGTTGATCATCCTCTTGCTAAGAAACAGACGATTACTCCGAACGACCTCGATGATTTCCCACTTGCGACTCTTTTTACTCGTCACGCTGCAAGTGAGCATTTACGCGCATTGTTTGAAGAGCATAATGCCGCCTATCGCCCTAGGTTCGAGCTGCAAAACTACATTTCTGGCTTTGAGTTTGTTGAACAACAGTTATGTGCTTGTATCTGTGATCCAATAAGTGCCGCTAGTTATAAGCTCTATAAAGGTGATCAAGGGAAAGTTGTCTTTCGTCCTTTCTCCCCTGTCGTGACATTCGATCATGCTATTCTCACGCCAGCACACAAACCGATGTCTGAGTTAGCTAAACTGTTCGCAGAAAACATTCAGCAGAGTGTGAACTCATTTGTGTCGGTTTTTGATTAAATAGATTTAACACTGCGGTACCAAATACACGTAATCGTCAATCAAAGGATCAAACATCAACTAATGACTCACCGAGCTAGAAAACAGGTTGATGATCACCACGCCAGCCAGAATTAAGGCGATACCGATGACTGCGTAGATATCGAGCTTTTGACCGTAGACAAGCCACGACAAGGCTGCGACGAGTACGATGCCTGCGCCACACCAAATTGCGTATGCGACACCAAGTGACATGGTTTGTACTGTGAGTGATAGAAGATAGAAAGCGCAGCCGTAACCAACTAGCACAGCGATTGAAGTGGGTATTGAGGTGAATTGATTGGTTTTCGGAAGCAGCGAGGTAGCGATGACTTCAAGGACAATGGCTAGTGAAAGCATAATGGCGGGAGGAAGAGATAGCAGCATGATTAAACCTACAACATAAAATACGGCGCTCAGAATATTGTAGTTTTATTTCCGATTCATGTGATTTTCAGTAAGCAATTATTATGGCGTCCCTTAAAAAATCTTAAGTCCTTACCTCAAGTAAAAACGGCATAGAGCCTACTAATCCTTAAATAATCTATTTTCCCTCATTTTTTCACTTAACCATTTGCGCATAGATAGCTACCACCAGCTTCGGCTCTATCCTTCTATCTATTCAGCCATGACAATAGATGACGACAACTGTTTCGCCTCAAAGAGACTCAGAAGTCCCTTTCCGTAAGATGTTAATTTTCCACAAGATGGTTCTGTTAAAAACCATTATTATTACTTATTTGTAATAATCATTTTCAATTTAGAGGGATTATCAAAACAAGGGGCCACACCTATACTAGGCTCAACAAAACGAGAGAGCGGAAACAAACATGCTCAACTACGCTTAATACGTTGAGCATATTGAGAATCAAAAAGTCCGCTGTAATGACATAAATAGGAAGCATCCAATGACTATCGAAATCAAACCTGGTCAAACTCATATTCAATCTAAAGCTATGGTCGCTTGGAAAGCAGGTGAGCCTCTAAAGCGCGAAACTGTTGATGTTGAACTGCCAAAGGCAGGCGAAGTTCTTGTTCGTATCGTTGCTACTGGTGTTTGTCACACTGACGCATTCACATTATCAGGTGACGATCCAGAAGGTATCTTCCCTTCTATCCTTGGTCACGAAGGTGGCGGTATCGTTGAAATGGTTGGCGAAGGCGTAACAAGCGTTGAAGTTGGTGACCACGTTATCCCACTTTACACAGCAGAATGTGGCGAGTGTAAGTTCTGTAAGTCTGGTAAAACTAACCTTTGCCAAGCAGTTCGTGAAACTCAAGGTAAAGGCCTAATGCCAGATGGTACAAGCCGTTTCTCTATCAACGGTGAGACTATCTACCACTACATGGGTTGTTCTACTTTCTCTGAGTACACGGTTCTTCCTGAAATCTCACTAGCGAAAGTAAACAAAGAAGCGCCACTTGAAGAAGTTTGTCTTCTAGGTTGTGGTGTAACAACAGGTATGGGTGCGGTACTGAACACTGCGAAAGTTGAAAAAGGCGACAACGTGGCTGTATTCGGCCTAGGTGGTATCGGTCTTTCTGCAATCATTGGTGCTCGCATGGCTGGTGCTAACCGCATCATCGGTGTTGATATCAACGAGAGCAAATTCGAACTAGCAAAACAGCTTGGCGCGACTGACTGCATCAACCCAATGAACTTTGACAAGCCAATTCAAGACGTTATCGTTGAGATGACAGACGGTGGTGTTGAGTACTCATTCGAGTGTATCGGTAACGTAAACGTGATGCGTCAAGCACTTGAGTGTTGTCACAAAGGTTGGGGCGAATCTGTAATCATCGGTGTTGCTGGTGCAGGCCAAGAGATCTCTACTCGTCCATTCCAACTAGTAACAGGTCGTGTATGGCGTGGTTCTGCTTTCGGTGGCGTTAAAGGCCGCTCTGAGCTTCCAGAAATCGTAAACCGTTACATGGCGGGTGAGTTTGGTCTTCAAGAATTCATCACTCACACAATGAGCCTTGACGAAGTAAACGACGCATTCGACCTAATGCACAAAGGTGAGTCTATCCGTACTGTTCTACACATGGATAGATAATACCTAGATTGGCTCTCGCTTGAGGGCCAACACATTGCCTTCACCACTTTTCGCCCGGGAAGTGGTGAATTACCTTTGTTAAGAGTCGATTTATGAGCTTAATTCGCGAATTAAGACGTCCTTTAACAAAGAGCAAAATTTTAGCTTTATCTTAATGATTCTCCAGACCAACAACCGAACGGAGCACAATTTAATGACTATCGAAAATATTAGCCAAGCCAAGGTTGCTGGTGGTTGGCACAAGCAATACACACACTTCTCGGCGACGCTAAACTGCAATATGCGTTTCGCTATTTTCCTACCGCCAAACGCAAGTAAAGAGAGCCCAGTGCCTGTTCTATACTGGCTATCAGGCCTAACTTGCACTGATGAAAACTTCATGCAGAAAGCGGGGGCATTTAAAGCGGCAGCAGAACAAGGAATTGCGATTGTAGCTCCTGATACTAGCCCTCGCGGCGAAGGCGTTGCTGATGACGAAGCATACGACATGGGTCAAGGTGCGGGTTTTTACCTGAATGCAACTAATGCACCGTGGGACGCACACTACCACATGTACGATTATGTGGTGACTGAGCTTCCAGCGCTTATCGAGTCTTTCTTCCCTGTGACGACCGTTAAGTCTATCTCGGGTCACAGCATGGGTGGTCATGGAGCCTTAACTATTGGCATTAAAAACCAAGAGAACTACCGCTCTATCTCTGCATTTAGCCCGATTAGCAACCCAATGCAATGTCCTTGGGGACAAAAAGCATTTAGCCAGTACTTAGGTTTAGATATTGAAGAGTGGCGACAATACGATGCGTCTGAGCTCCTAAAAACTAAGGGCACAGTTTTACCTATGCTAGTTGACCAAGGTGAGGCCGATAACTTCTTGGTTGAGCAGCTAAAACCAGAGCAACTAATTGAAGCAGCAAAAGCAACAAACTCGGATTTAGATCTGCGCATGCAGCCTGGTTACGACCACAGCTACTACTTCATCTCAAGCTTCATTGATGAGCATATTGAGTTCCATGCCGCTTATCTGAAACAGTAGTCAAATATCCTATCGCCCAAATCTCGTTCATAGAGGTTTGGGCTTTTTTGTACCTGAACGTTCCCGCCTGACTCCAACTCTCTTAGATGACGCTAACTGAAGCGTCTAAAACGAATTAGCTAAAAACAACAATAGCCTTATTTATTAATGAGTTAGATATCAATAAATATAGATTTTGATACAAACATCTTGCTACTTGATGTTTGTTTTGTGCGCTATGTTGCATTATCAAATCTATTTACACCCTTGTATTTTATAAATAACACCCAAAATGCTATCTTCCGCCACCTATTCGGATTTGGAATAGTTTCATAACAATTGAAATCATAATTATATATTTATAAATCAAGTGGTAACGGAATGGCTAATACCTTAAAACACACACTTCGTGTTTCTTCTGGCTTAATCTTAATGGCTTTAGCATCGCAGGCTAACGCAACAACTTTTGACTTTGTTATTGGCGCAGGATACGACTTTGGCGGCGAAACAATGAGTACATGGCAATATAGCAATGGCGACTCTGATAAAGTCGAATCAAATGACGGACTACTTTTCTACGGCGGTGTAGATGTACCTGTCGCCGAAGCTTGGCGCGCACGAGCAACGGTTGGTTATAAAGGCACCTCAACCAGTGCCTCTAATGGAGATGTGACATTTGATCGCATTCCGCTTGAGCTATTAGCTCTTTACAATATCAACAATCACAACTTCGGAGCAGGTGTTACATATCATACTAGTGTTGAGTACACATGTGATGTAACAAATATTTGTGATTTTACGATTCCCTTTGAAGATAGCTTGGGCTTCATTGCTCAATATGAATATCAAATTCCTGTTGGCAAAGACAACAGAATTGCGCTAGGTGCTCGTTATACTCACATTGACTACACTGTGAAAGAGAATAACCAAACAATCGACAGCGGCGGCTTTGGTTTAAACATCAGCTTCCTGTTCTAAGAGCCAGTAAGCGCAAACTTCCAATCCAGCGCTGTAAACTATCTAAATGCCAGTCATATCCCGACTGGCATTTTTTATTCAGGCTGTTTGATGTTCTTTGTAAAAGTGGCTTTGCAACCGACTGATTGTGCTGATTCAGACATGTCACGATTGTTGACTAGGCTTGACGTCCAGCCATAACTTTCACCAATTCGATTGACGATCACCAACCCCAATCCGTGCTCTACTTTGGCGTTGTCCTGCAAACCTATGCCTGTATCCGACACAGAAATTTCATTCGCACTGATTGTCACATCAATACTGCCCTGCTGAGTAAATCGAATCGCATTTTCAATGTAGTTCTTGAGCACCATATTGATAATTGGCAACGGCATGTTGAGCTGAGTATTCGGTGCAACATCAAGGTTCAATGTTACTCTTTCTGGCAACATTGCTTGATACTTTGACAAGTCGATACTCGCTTGAGTGACTGGAGTCAGTGTCGAATCCATTGAGGCATTTTCCTGCTTCACAATATTCAACAGTACCTCAACGGTTGCACTCATACCATTGGCAGCACTTAATATGCGTTCACGCTGTTTGCCTTGAAATTCGATGTCATTAGGCTTCATCGCCTGCAGTTCTGCAGCACCTAGTACGATCGCGATGGGCGTTTTAAGCTCATGGCTGGCATACTTGGCAAACATCAGCTCCTGCTTGGCTAAGCGGTCTTTCATTTCAGAGTAGCTATTAAGGTGCTTGGTGAGCTGCTGTAATTCATCGACTGAATTCTTGGATACAGAGAACCCTTGGTCATGACTCAATAGCTGTTGACTGAGATTAGTGATCGGCATCGCTAGCTGATCAAACACGCGCTTTAGAGTGATCCGCAACACGATAATCAGAAACAGCATCAATAGTGTCGCGATCACCATCAGAACGCCCCAACTATCATCCCAAAGATCCATCTCGAATGAACTGATCGCAATATAGGTCGGGATAGTGCTCCCCTGATGCTCAAAAGCGAAATAGTAGACAATCACGCCCGGCACTATCACTCGCTCTTCGGAAAGGTGGATCTCAAAACGGTGTCTATCGACAGTATCTAACTTCATGGGAGTGAGTTGCTTCAACTGGTCTGTTAGCTCCTCTTCACCATAATAGACAGTCACATACTCCGACAGCTTTAAAGTAGAGGTGGGTGATGCTGCATAAAACTGCTCTGCCACACCTTTAAATGACCTCAGATGACGCTCAATTTGCGCCTCTTCTTGCCACACTAATCGGAGCGAGAACACTAAAAACACAGCGAAAGAAGAGACAAAAGCAATAAGCGCAAAGGTCCGCATCGCGCGGATTCTTACATCTTCAATTGAGTTTCCAAGTTTGGTTCTAATCTTCATTACACCGTTCGCTCAATATCTTAAGATTTGGCTAGAACAAGTTGAAAGCCATGCTTTGGGATTGTCTTGAGTATTGGAGTTTCAAACGGTTTATCTAACGCATTGCGCAGAAGGTAAATGTGGCTGCGCAGCACATCTTTATCGGGAATATCGTCTCCCCATAGCAGATGAATCAACGCTTCTCGTGTTACTACATCCCCTTGAGCTTTCACTAACTCTCTCAGGATCTGAAACATAATTGGCGTTAACGAGAGCAGCTGTCCTTGTCGTGATGCGGTATGTGCCTTCTCATCAATCGTCACATCACCAAAGCTCAAGGTCTTTTGTGCGACTAACCCTCTATTACGTTTAATCAATGCACTGAGCCTCGCTTCCAACTCGGGGAACTGAAAAGGCTTAGTTACGAAGTCATCAGCACCAGAGTCAAAGCTGCTTAACAAATCTTGTTGTCCATTGAGGGCCGTCAACATCAGGATAGGCGTACTAACACCGCTTTGACGAAGCTTAGAAGCAACCTGCATACCGTCGAGTTTAGGCAGCATCACATCCAAAATGATGGCATCGAAGTCGTGATGCAGAGCCAATTCAAAGCCCTGCTCGCCATCGGAAGCAAAGTCAGCAACCGCTTCTTTTACTTCAAGAAAATCAGCAATAATGCCTTGCAGTTCAATATTGTCTTCTACAACAAGAATACGGCTTCGCTCTAGCATCTGTTAACTCCTATTCAAAGCTAAAGCTTAATCCAAAATAAGTCGAATTTATGTCTAATTGCCCGAATTAAATAACAAAACATTCGATAATCAGCCTCGGGATATCAACCAAACTTTCCCTCTTTTTTGATTGTGACTTCGACTTAAATTCGACAGTTCGCTCCTCACAATGATGTTATCAAAATGTGGAGTAGAAGCATGAAAACTGAATTATTGACTCTATTGGCACTGTTGAATGCATCAACAACCCAAGCAACAGAACTGATCGGCCATGTTCAGGGTTTAAACAAACAGAGCGTGGTTGCAGAAGTACCCGGCGTAGTTGAAATGTCTAAACTAGAAGTCGGTGACATTGTGGCTCAAAACCAGCAACTTGCTCACATCAAAGCGGATGATTTTCAATTTATCGTCAACAAAGCCAAAGCAAACCTTGCCCTTGCTAAAGCCGACCTTGCGTTAAGAGAAGCGACCTATCAGCGCTACCAAACCTTGATAAAAAAGAACAGCTTATCGATTGGAGAACTGGATACTGCACGCGCTGAATTCTTGAGTGCATCAGCTTCTGTTTCGGTTGCTCAAATCGATTATCAACAATCAAAAATCGACTTGGAGAGTACCCAAATCAATGCCCAGCTGCCGGGCTATATCTCTAACAAAGCGGCACAGTCTGGAGCATGGGTCAATGAAGGAGAGCTGTTGTATGAAGTGGTGAACATCGACACCGTGACCTTGTCGTTTATGGCGAGTGAATACGACCTAAAAGACTTTTCAGTAGGCCAAACCATCCTCGTATGGTCAGAAACCAATCCACAGCAAAAAACTGAAGCCCAGGTGAAGCGTATCGGTGTCGAGATGAACAATCTCACCTATCCAGTGTTTGTTGAAGTGGATAACCAAGCTCACAGCTTCAAGCCAGGCATGTCTGTGTATGCATCGACCGACCTCTCTTTGAGCGAACAGAACACCGCTTTCGTTAACCCTAGTTTAAGCAAAGGCATGTAACCATGAACTTCTTAGCGTATTTTGCTAATCGCCAGTTCTTAGCGCGCATCATCACAGTGATGGTGCTATTTACGGGGGCGGTGTCTCTCACTCAGCTTAACCTGCAAGAGTATCCTGATGTCGCTATGGATACCGCCGAGATAGAGACTTTCTATCCTGGTGCCACAGCGCAAGATGTCGAGCTCAACATCACCAATCCAATAGAGAAAGAACTGCGCTCTGTTGATGATATCGCCTATTTCATATCAGAATCGTCTGAGGGGCGCTCTTACATCGAAGTAGAGTATCAACCCGGTGAAGACGCGGCTGTCATTTTGCGTGATATCCAGCAAGCCGTTGACCGCGTTGGTAATCTGCCTAAAGACATCGATGCGCCACCTGTTGTGACTCAGCAAAAAACCTCTTCGCTCGATGTGTATCATTTTGGTGTCAGTCTATCAGAGAGCAATCTTGATGAGGCTTCACTCCAGCACTACGCGTATCAACTGGAAAAGAAGATCAACAACCTAAGCGGTGTTGGCTCGATTACGATGTCAGGCTTCAATGACCGCGAGTTTTGGGTCGAGGTTGATCCAGAGAAGGCGCGTCGCTACAAACTGAGTTTCGACCAAGTCAGCAACGCGATTGAGCAACATAACCTGTCTCAATCAGGCGGCTTTGTTGAATCTTGGAGCCAAGAGCAGAAGATCGTCACCATGACTAAGGTTGAGTCAACGGGCGACGTGGAAAACATCGTCATCAAAGCGCTCGATTCAGGACAAGTGATCCGAGTATCCGATGTCGCGACTGTGTTTGATACCTTTGCACGTGCGACTGAAGACCCGGTAATGAACGGTAAAGCAGCGGTGATTTTCTCAATCACCAACAGCGGCAGCGCCGACGTTATCTCAACCATCGCGAACATTGAAGCGGTTTTAGAAAAAGAGCGCGAGCGCATTGGTGAGCAATTCATTTTCCAAACCGGGCTCGACCTTGGCAAGGATATGAATGAGAAGTTCTCCATCGTTGCAACCAACGGCGCGATCGGGTTAGTGCTTGTACTATTGATATTGAGCCTGATCCTGCAACGTCGCGTGGCGTTCTGGGTATCGGTTTCAATTCCTTTCTGCGTACTCGGCGTGATGATCGTACTGCCGATGCTAGGACTCAACCTAGACAGCATTACCTTAGCGGCCCTCTTACTGGTTATCGGTATCATCGTGGATGACTCGGTGATCATTGCTGAAAGCATCTTCCAAGAAAAAGAAGCAGGTAAGCAAGGTGTCGATGCTGCCGTATCGGGCACCATCAAAGTCATCAAACCTTTAATGGCGAGTTTGATCACTACCGCGCTGGTGTTCATCCCAATGATGTTCATTCCCGGCACCATGGGAAAAGCAGTGGCTGTGATTCCAATGACGGTGATTGCTGCGCTGCTGTTTTCATTCATTGAATGTACCCTAACTTTGCCCGCTCACCTTTCAACCGCGCAAGCAGACAAAAAAGAGACCGAACAGAAAGACCGCTTGGAGTGGGTGACGAATCAATATCAAGCCTTACTCAACATCGTACTCAGATACAAAAAAACGGTGATTGTCGCTGCGTTTGCGACCTGCGCGGGCTCTGCTGTTTTGGTTTCGACATTGAAGGTAGACATCTTCCCTACTGAAGCGGGTAAATACATTGATGTGTACACCGAAATCCAAGCAGGCACACCGCTGGATCAAGTTCGAAGTGCACATCAGAAAATCGAACAGGCCATTGAGGCTTTACCAGAGAGTGAACTGGTCAGCTACGAGATGACTTATTCTTCGCCAGTGTCTCAAGGTGTCATTAACCTAACCAATTTTGACCAACGCGATCGCTCTGCCGAACAGATCATTGCGTCACTGACTGAGCAACTCAGCGCCTTATCTGATGAGATGTTCATTAAATTCTCAATCGATGCCGGTGGTCCACCTCCGGGTGAGCCTGTCGAAGTGCGAGTATTAGGTGGGACAGACGATGAGCGTAATCAAGCCGTTGAATTAGTGATGAATTGGCTTAAGAACTATCAAGGCGTCAACAGCATCAATCACAGTGAATCACTGAAAGATCCACAGTTGAACATCGTGCCGCAATACCACTGGTTGGCGAAATACAATCTAACAGTGACTGATCTGTCTAATGCACTACGCGTAGGCTTTGATGGCAACCGAGTAACATCGACGTGGCTTGGTGATCAAGAGGTGGATATCCGCGTGGTACTTGACGAAAAGTTCCGAGATATCGAAAAGCTCAAGACAACCAAGATCTACACATCGGACGGTGACCAAGTCCCACTAAGTCGCTTAGCCAAGGTCGAGCAGATTCAGATCCCGCGCTTGATTAAGCACTATAACGGTGAACGTGAAGTGACGGTATCGGCGGCGCTATCCGATGAGAATATCAGCCCAGTCGCTCTCTCTTCAGAGCTTCTTACTGAATTGGCAGGGCAGTACCCGGCGAGTGTCACCATCGATGTTGGCGGTGAGGCTGAAAGTACCAACGAAACCATGAGTGGGTTTATGGTAGTGTTCCCCGCCGCTATGTTGGCGATTTATTGTGTGCTTGCAGTGATGTTCAACTCGCTGTTGCAACCACTGTTGATCATGGTAGTGATTCCATTTGCGATCATGGCTTCGTTGATGGCGCTAGTGGTCCACATGCAGCCAATGTCGCTGTTTGGATTGATTGGGGTATTGGGAATGACTGGGGTTGTGGTCAACAACTCACTGGTTCTGATTAACCGTATCAACGAGCTAAGAGACCAAGGTCTGGCGGCTATCGATGCTGTAGTACAAGCAGCTACCAGCCGTTTGCGACCAATTGTGATGACATCATTGACGACAGTCGCAGGGTTGTTACCTCTCGCTTATGGTCTAGGCGGCACTGATGTGTTCATGGGGCCAATGTCACTCACGCTAGGCTATGGCTTGCTGTTCTCACTGCCGGTCGTCCTTCTGGTGATTCCTGCTATGTATGCACTGTGTTTTGCCAAACCTAGTCATTAATCTTTAGCTATGTAGTCTTTGTCCCTCGCTTTGATATTCCGTCTAAGCGAGGGAACACCCACAAGATAATTGATAGCTTCTATTTTTCGTCACTGACTATCTTAACCCACTGCGATCGCCAACCTTGAGCTTCCATCGGATCTGGCCAAAACTCTTTCTGATGAGTAATAAGCCCGCTCTCTACCGTATGGAAAGTAACAGCGCGCGCCTTTTGTACTCCGTCCGTAATTGAAACATCTGTAACCACAGTATTTTGCTCTACAACAATCGAATGAACCTCAAACTGCCACTCTCCATGAGCGGGATAGCAGCTGTTGATGGCAACAAAGTTATCTCGACCTAAGGTTAGCTCACCAGATTGCGGCCAGTAGCCCTCAAAATCTTCACTCAGAAACTCACTGGCTTTAGCAAAATCGTTCGATTTCATTGCTTTCCAGAATGAAAAGACCACCTCTTTAGCATTCATGCTTCGACTCCTTTTTACTCTCAATCAGTGATGCAACAACTAAGCCCACAGCAGTAAAATAACATTACATTAGAATGGATTGCTGAATCCCGCTACTTGGCTTACGATGCAAATATCCCGTGACTATACAAGAGTGATTTATGATAACTTGGCCTGCGTTTATCAAATTAGAAGGCGATCACGAACTGTTTTACATCGCGTCGCTCGAACAACTGCAATCAGAAAGTCATGACCTCATCGTCGGTGAACAAGATTATATTATCGATGCCAAAGGGCATGCTTATTCCCTGCTCACCTACACCACGACTGAACTTCTAGAACGCCAACAAGGTATATACTCTTTAGAAGATGTCACCCAACTGATTCGTGCTCATGAGTTTCACAAAGTTCAAGTGTGCTTGACCAAAATACATTTTGTTACCATCGAAGAGGCGATTGAGTCGCTCACGTTTGAGCTAGGTTAAGCAACGGGTCGATACACTGCTTGAGGACTTGCATCTTCAGCACTGCGGGCTACCATAGCCCACTTATACCCACCCTATTTTTGAAGGTTGCTATGAAAGCAATTAAAACCCTTTTCTTTTTGATGGTGCTGCTCAGTGGCCTGTTTACCGCTTGGCTATTTATTCCAATTCCAGCCACCATTGATAAGCAAACGCTCGACCTTCCACTGACAGAACCGTTCAAGTTGGTCGCCTATCGCAGCAACCCAAATGACGCGACCAAGCCATTTACCTATCACTACTATGTGGTTTCAGACATCAGCAACGTCGAGGATATGGACCCGTTCCTAGTCACAACCGATCAATTTGTTAAGCTTGGCGACTTCGACGAGAACACATTCAAGTTAACGGTAAACGGTAAGATAGAGAGCTACACCAACGATCTGTGGATTGAAAAATCTGACGGTAAGTTTCAGCATTGGTATGTCAGCGTTGATGCGAACTACGTTCGTTAGATACGAACTCAAGTAACTCCGGCTGTAAGACTGCGCTCTGGTTTCCAAGCGCAGTTTTTGTTTCTTAACTACCGCTTTCCCAAGCTATCTCTGTATCACATCTTTTCGGGTGTCATAAGCTCTACATCTGTCATAAGCTCTATATCTGTTATAAGCTCCCTCTATAAAGACTCTCAATAAATCAAAACAATAGAGGATCACCCGTGGAATTTACGCTCGACAAATTTAACGGCATCATCATCGACCCAGCAACTGCGCCTCACGATGCTGCTGCATTCAATGCCGAACTGAATCAGATCACTGAATTTTCAAAGCAAAATAACAAAGGCATTATTTGGATTAGTCTGCCTATTTCGCTATCGCATCTTATCCCAGTAGCAACTGAGCTAGGCTTTGTGTTCCACAACTGTTTAGAAGACGAGATAACGCTGATCCACAAATCCGAAATCGTTGAGTTTGTACCTTTCATCCCAACCCATACTTTGGGTGCTGGTGCGTTGATCACCAATGAGCATAACCAAGTACTGATGATCAAAGAACATGGCATGACAGGCTATAAATTACCTGGCGGCCACATTGAACTTGGCGAGGGTATTGAAGAGTCTGTGGTTAGAGAAACCTTTGAAGAGACAGGCATAGAAGCCACGTTCGTTTCAGTGGTTGGCATGGCAACGCGCCACCCATATCAGTTTGGCAAATCGAACCTCTACTTTGTTTGCCACCTTGTTGCTCAGACTCAAGAGATTGAGATTCAAGACACGGATGAAATCGCAGAAGCCAAATGGGTCGATATCCAAGAGTTTATCAACGATATGAGCAACTTCCCGTTCAACCGACATATGGTTGAATCTTTGGTGGGCAAACAAGGTTTGGAGCTGACTCAGCTAGAAGGCAACCAAGGGCCTACGTACAAGCCTGAGATCTTCTTTTCGAAGCACTGACGCATAGTCGCCCAATGATTGAAAACAAAAAAGCCAAGTGATTTGAAACTCACTCGGCTTTTATTTTCAATTAAAGCTTCATTACTACCGGTTTGGTAGATTGTTTAGAAAATCTTGAAAGCCTGCCTCTCGAACACGCCCCAGCACTTTTCGCAATTCACTAATTAAGCATCTATCAGCCCAATCAACACGAATATCTATCGGCGCTTTAGTCAGGCTTTCGACTCGGAGTGATGCGGAAAAGGTTCCTCGCTTGTCTCCTCCCGCTTGCAAAGCAGCTTCCAATGCCGTTATTAATATTTCTGGTAGCTCTGCTTCATAGTTATCTCTATAAACAGGCACACCATCTTCTAAGATTGAGCTTGGATTCTGTGTCGCTTGAGTGATAAAGCTGTCTGAAAAGGCCTGCAAAACCTTGTCACTCTCTAGCATGTTCCCAGCAACGGCAATCGTAGGATAAGCAATCGAGCCGACATAAGGGATGTTGTCATCACCATGAATAAAAGCGCTGTCGCCATTTTTATCCATCACCATGCATTGGCGTTTTGAATATTCGGCATCGCCCGCTTTTAAAGACTCGACCACCTGAGCAGCCGTCTTACCGAGAATAAATAACTCACGCGCTTTGTCTGCATACCAAGGGTTAGTAAATAACCCTTGAGTTGCACACGCCCCGACACCTCGCCAGCTATGGTTCACATAGCCTCCGACTGACACACCACCTGTCGCAGAGATAGAAGCCGATAAACCAGTATTGGGATTAACGTGAATAAGTGAAATTGTCATAGATGTCCAACACCCAAAAAACTAGTAACCAATCATTTGTCCAATGAACAGCGCCACCCAACATAGGGCATAAACCACCAACATAAATGGCACAATCGCTTTCAACCACTGCTCGTAAGAGACTCGACCTAGCGCAAGCATCGCTAGCGTGCCGCCAGAGGTTGGTACAATAAGGTTTGTTAGACCATCACCCACTTGGAATGCCGTAACCATCAGCTGGCGACTCATGCCTGCAAGGTCAGCAACCGGGATCATAATCGGCATGGTCACCATCGCCTGACCAGAACCACCAGGAATGAACAAGTTGATGATGCCTTGAACCACACTCGCCACAATGGCAGCTAACGCGATTGGCATATCTTGAATCAATGAACTCAGTGCATTAACGATGGTATCGATAATTGACGCTTGGTTAAGGATCACTTGAATAGAGGCAGCAACACCGATTACCAAGGCACCAGAGGTAACTCCCGACGCGCCTTCCATCATCTGCTTCACAATAGCGTTTGCACCCAAGCCGTTCACGATACCAATCGCAATCGCCATCAATAAGAAAAGACCCGCGATCTCGTTGATATACCAACCGTTAGCGAACACTCCGTAAAGCATGATACCTAAGCCAATAAGAAAAACGCCCAAGGTCATTTTGTCTTTCTTATTGAGTTGGTACTCAGAGATGTCTTTGCTCAGGCCACCAGCTGTTTCAGGCTCTTTGAACTCCATTTTAGTAACACGAGAACAAATGTAGTAAGACAGTAATGCCAAAGAAGAAAGCACCATAACAGTACGTAACCAAGCACCAGAGAAGATTGGAAGCTCCGCGATACCTTGTGCAACACCAACCGTGTACGGGTTAATCGGTGACAGAGCAAAACCCACGCCGATACCACCTACTGCCATCACTGTGCCAACTAAGCTCGAGTATCCAACTGCCGCAGAAATCAGGACCGCAACTGGCACTAAGGCGATATTGTTTTCAAAGCCAACCGCTACACCAAAGAAACCATAGATGAACGTGCCTATCGTAATGATTAGGTTACGGTTTTTAATTCCAGCTTTGTTTACAGCCACACCAATAGCATTTTCTAATGCGCCTGTGCGTTGCAAAATATGGAATAGACCGCCCGCGATAAACACAATAAACAAGTAAGGTGCTGCGCTAATTAACCCTTTAGGAATAGAGACGAAGATATCGAAGAAATGTACCGATGGAACACCTTCAATATAAGTAAATGAATCAGCAACAACCGTTGTTCTGCCATCAACAACAACGCGCTCAAACTCACCAGCCGGCACGATAAAAGTAAGAAGGTAAGTGGCTACCAGTATAAAAAAGATAAGAACCATCGGGTCTGGTACGTTTTTATACCACGCCCTCTTCTCTGCTGTTTTCATTTTCTCTGTCATATCCATAGCCAAATCTCTCCTTAGTATAGGGAGCGCCTGAGAGCTGCGCTCTGTGGTATTTGTAGCAGGCGATAACCCGAACTTTGTTCAGATACCGTTAAAGACTGCTACCAAAATCTCGAATCGTTTATTTTTGCTCTGCTTTCATCAATAGACAGAAGTGGTTTAACACTTCGACTGCAGCAACCAAATCTTGTTGAAGAATGGCTTCGTCTGGGTGGTGGCTAATGCCATCAGTACAACGCATAAACAGCATGGCAATATCGGTGAGCTTACTCACTGCCAAGCCGTCATGGCCTGCACCGCTGTATAGGTGTTTCGGTGTGATACCCGACAAATTTACCGCGTTACTTAAAACTGACGATAAGGAATCAGCACAAGTCACGGCTGATTGCTCATAAGTCTGTTCATGACGGTAAGCCAAGTTGTATTGATTCATCAGGCTATCGATATCTGCCAACATCTCTTCTCGCGCTTTAACACGAGAAGCGTCATTTGGTGAACGAAGCTCAATGGTAATGTCTGTTTGTTGAGGGATAACGTTGACCCCATTCGGATAGTTAGCAATTTTGCCTACAACACCGACTAGGTCTTCTTCTCGCTTACAAAGCTGATCAAACATGTGGATCACTTGAGCCGCACCTACCAAGGCATCTTGGCGTAGGTTCATCGGTACTGTGCCCGCATGACTCGCTTTGCCAATGATCGACAAGGTATGACGCTCAATCCCAGTCATTGCCGTCACCACCCCAACAGGCAGGTTGGCTTGCTCTAACTGAGGACCTTGCTCAATGTGCAGTTCGACAAAACCAAGCACATTGTCTTTCTCATAAGCGTCTTCACTGATGAGGTCTGGATTACAACCAAAAGACACCAAAGCATCTCGCATGCTTACGCCGTTTGCATCTTCTGCTGTCAACATCGCAGGATCGAAGATGCCTGAAATCGCTTTTGATCCTAAAAGCGTCGATTGAAAGCGCGTGCCCTCTTCGTCACTAAAAGCAATCACATCGATATGAAACGGGAACTCTAACTGGTTGTTGTGAAAGTAATTAACCAGTGCGATTGGCAGTATTACGCCAAGGATCCCATCATATTTACCCCCATTAGGCACCGTATCTTGGTGTGAGCCAAAGATCAGTGTCTTAGCGTCTGGGTTAGTACTTGGGTAACGACCAATTAAGTTCGCCGCGTTGTCCATTCGAACTTCCATACCAGACATTGTCATCCAGTCATGCAGCTTTCGGTTTGCCTCTTCATGCTCTTTAGACGCACATAAACGCGTAACCCCTTCTTTATCGGGATCGGAAGTTTGGCTGCATTGAGCAATAGACTCTAGCCATTCCCACGTTAAGCTGGCGGTTTCTTCGAATTTACCCATCTAAAATCATTCCATTCTGATCATGTACACCCAGGCAATTTATCATGATAAATATCAAATAAAAGCTATTTATCATGATAAATAAATATTTTGTGACTAAGATTCGATCAATAATCGGAGTGTTTCATAACTCAACACTCCGACTTTTCCGGGGTTTTTAGGGCAAGAAAACAGGTGACATTCAGAGGAATTCCGTCAGAATTCAATAGGTACGGATAACACCCCAGCGAGGATAATGTGGCAAAAAGTGCGAAGAGACGTAGAACACAAGAATTAGCAGAATCGATCAAGAACTGGATCGTCGAGCAAGCACTTCAGCCTGGGGATCGTTTACCTAACGAGCTTGAGGTTATGGAGAAGTTTGACGCTTCAAAAGGAACGGTTCGTGAAAGTATGCGAATCTTGGAAGCGCAAGGCATTTTGTCGACCAAAACCGGCCCGAATGGCGGTGTGTTCGTGAGTGAGATGAGCGAAAACAAAGCGCAATCACTCTTAAGTAACTACCTGTTTTTTAAGAACACTTCGATATCAGATTTATACCAAATGCGTTTGTCGCTTGAGCCGGAGATTGCAGCCTCCCTAGCGGGGAGACTAAACGAGTCGCAGGTGCAAGCGCTGAGCGACCAAATCGACAAGTATCAAACGCCACCAGAAGATATTTATCAAGAGCGCGAACACCACATCGCATCGCTAGAGTTCCATAGCTTACTGGCAAGCTATTCAGATAATGAGCTATTAAAGTTTGTGGTACGTTTCACTGCACAAATGCTCACTGAGTTGACGATTTACCACAAGCTTTATGAACCAGGGAACCACAAACTGTGGCGTACCGGTGTACAAAGCCAGCGCGACCTTGTGCAAGCGCTGAGTAAAAGTGACGCTATCAAAGCAAAACAGATCATGCAGCAACATATGCTAACTGCACACCAGCTAATGATTAAGCAAGAAGCGCAAATCGCTAACAGCTTTATCGCCGAAGAATAAGCCCGAGCCCATTCAACTTATCGAGCACATCTCGCAGACACTAAAAGACGCCAAGCTCATAAAAACTTGGCGTTTTGCTTTTCACTTTACTTAGGTAGTTTTAACCAACTCGTTGCTAGTGAACACTTGATAGAGCGTTCTAGAGAATATCTATTTTAGAAGAAGCCTAGCGGATTAGTATCGTAGCTGATCAGCAGGTTCTTGGTGTTTTGGTAATGATCGAGCATCATCTTATGTGTCTCACGACCAATGCCTGATTTCTTGTAACCACCAAACGCCGCGTGTGCTGGATAAGCGTGGTAGCAGTTCACCCAAATACGGCCCGCTTCGATATTACGACCCATGCGGTAAGCAAGGTTGGCATCACGCGTCCATACACCTGCACCCAAGCCATATTCTGTGTCATTAGCGATCGCCAGTGCCTCGGCTTCATCCTTAAAGGTAGTGACTGCGATAACAGGACCGAAAATTTCTTCTTGGAAGACACGCATCTTGTTGTTACCCGCCAGCATCGTTGGCTGGATGTAATAGCCGCTACCAAGATCGTCTGGCTGCTGCGCGATTTCACCACCGGTTAGCACTTTCGCACCCTCTTGGCGGCCAATCTCTAGATAGCTAAGAATCTTATCAAACTGCTCTTGAGAGGCTTGTGCGCCAACCTGAGTGTCTGTATCTAGCGGGTTGCCTTGCTTGATGGTTTGAGCACGCTCGACCACTTTCGCAATGAACTTGTCGTATACCGATTCATGAATCAGCACACGAGAAGGACAAGTACACACTTCACCTTGGTTAAAGAACGCCAGCAGCATACCTTCAACACACTTATCTAGGTATTCATCTTCATGATCAAAGATGTCCGGGAAGTAGATGTTTGGAGATTTACCGCCCAGCTCTACCGTTGATGGGATCAAGCTTTCAGCCGCACATTTTAGAATATGATGACCAACCTCAGTTGAGCCTGTAAATGCTAACTTAGCAATGCGATCGCTCGTCGCTAGGGCCTGCCCCGCTTCACTACCGAAGCCATTAACAATGTTAACCACGCCCGCAGGTAGAAGATCTGCAATCTTTTCCATCAATACTAAGATTGAAGTCGGCGTTTGCTCTGCAGGTTTCATCACCACACAACAACCTGCAGCGAGTGCTGGAGCCAGTTTCCAAGCCGCCATTAAGATTGGGAAGTTCCAAGGAATGATCTGACCGACTACGCCAATTGGCTCTGGGAAATGATAGCTAGCGGTGTTTGAATCAAGCTCGGCCGCACTGCCTTCTTGCGCTCGAATACAGCCCGCAAAGTAACGGAAGTGATCGACAACTAAAGGAAGATCCGCAGCCAACGTTTCTCGCACTGGCTTACCGTTTTCCCAAGTCTCTGCAACGGCCAACTCTTCTAGGTTCGCTTCAATTCGGTCTGCAATTTTAAGTAGGATGTTCGAGCGTTCAGCAACACTGGTCGCCACCCAACTTGCACGCGCTGCATGTGCTGCGTCTAGTGCTAACGAGATGTCCGCTTCTGTCGAGCGCGCTACTTGGCAGTAAACTTGTCCATTGACCGGAGAGCTATTGTCAAAGTATTCGCCAGATGTAGGCTTTACCCACTCCCCTCCAATAAAGTTGTCGTACTGAGCCTTAAAATTGACGACTGCATTGTCACTGCCAGGCTGTGCGTAAATCATAGTGAGATCCTTCTGTGATTGTCTAAGTATTTGAATATTCGCCATGTCATGTTCATGGTTTCTGTTTAAAACACTGTCGTTTCGTGTTTTGTTCACATACCTAACAACGCAAGTCACACGCCAACATCGAAAATCTTGTTGTTAATAATTTGTAAAACTATGATTACCAAACGTTTACAACCAGTGGTGAGTTGGAATTGAATCGTCGTACGGAGATTGCTCCAGTGTTCAACTGTTCCAAATTGGTACACCTTTACTGTGACAACATGGAACAGTTATGCAGATTCAACACATAAATCCTTCAGAGTGGCTTACTTCATCTTGGCACCGCAGCAGCGAGGCGGGATTAAAACCTAGAAAGCTACCCGACGACATTCGACTGCCAAATGCGATGCTCAAAGAGCGTCGTTTTCACTCATCACAGCTCATCGAAACCGTGCAGCGCATGGCCCTACCACTGTTTAACCAGACTTTTGCCCGTAGTGACAGTCGGCTCATATTAACTGATACCGATGGGGTGATACTGGCGAGTTGGGGGCAGAAGCGCTTTGAAGAGAAGCTCACCAGTATTGCATTGAGCTCTGGTGCCTGCTGGAAGGAACAACTCAAGGGCACCAATGCCATTGGCACTGCATTAATTGAAGCCAAACCCGTGACGATTATTGGCGAACAACACTTCATTCATCAGCACCGCTTTATCAGCTGTTCAGCGAATCCTATTTTTGATCATCAAGGGCAGATGGTCGGAATATTAGATATCACCAGTGAGCAGCAACAACATGACACCTCAGTACAATTCTTGGTGCAGAATATGGTGCAACTGGTAGAGAACCAACTACTCAATCACATTCCCCAAGGCTCCACTCGCATTGACCTTGCATGTGAAAAGTCACTGCTGCATAGCGGTTGGCAGGGCATTGTTATCGCCAATGAGGCCGGCGAAGTATTGGCACACAACCAAGTCGCCTCACAACTTTTAGAGCAAGGCTCGATACTTGGTGAAAGCATTGATCAGCTCTTCAATCGCTCTGAATCATCTTTTGTGTTTGAGAAAAAGAGCCTCAACACACCCTCACCAAAATGCAGCCGCGCAATCACTGCCTCGTGCGAGTTACACCATGGCGATCAACAGATAGAACAAGCGTGGCAACAAGCCAGCAAAGTCATAGATAAAGGCATCAGCCTTCTGATATTGGGGGAAACAGGTGTTGGTAAAGGCGAGTTTGTCAAAGCACTGCATAAGCAAAGTCAACGCAGCAACAGTCCTTTGGTGGCAGTAAATTGCGGTGCGCTGCCTAAAGATTTGATTGAGTCTGAGCTGTTTGGTTATGCGCCGGGGGCTTTTACTGGCGCAAACAAACAAGGTTTTCAAGGCAAGATCCGTCAAGCGGACAAAGGGATCTTGTTTTTGGATGAAATAGCCGATATGCCGCTAGAAGCTCAGTGTCGTTTACTTCATGTCTTGCAAGATAAATCGGTAGTGCCTGTCGGTTCTAACCAAAGCTATCAAGTCGATTGTCAGATCATTGCAGCGACCCACAAAGACTTGACCCAACTCGTCGAAACAGGTCAATTCAGACAAGATCTTTACTATCGTCTCAATGGTTTGATATTCACCCTACCAAGCCTCAGTCAAAGACAAGATAAACGCGAGTTGATTGAAGCCATCTATCGCAAATACGCAGAGTCAGAACAAACTATCTGTTCGCACCTGATGTCTCTGTTTTGCTCCTACCCGTGGCCAGGCAACATTCGTGAACTGGATAATCTGCTCAAGGTATCCGCTTTAATGTCGAGCGGTGAGCCGCAACTAAAACTAGAGCATGTTCCTTTACAGCTCGCCGAGCAACTGGCGAATCAAAGCCCTATCACTTGCACTCAAGCGCCATCTAATAACGATCTGCAAAGCACAGTGGAAGAAACCTTAGTTCAAACCTATCAAGCGAACCAAGGCAACATCAGTAAAACGTCGAGGGTGCTTGGTATTAGTCGTAACACCATTTATCGCAAGCTTAAGCGACTGGGCATTTTGCAATAGTCGCTTATGTAGGATTGAAAGCTCTGATAGCCTTAATGAGAAAGGTTGAGATCGCCCAGTCGATTTAAAAGATCTTTGTCTAACAGAGGGTGATGTTGCGATCCCAATATTAGCGCTATCTCTACAGCAGGCAGTGAGGGCATATTTTCAAGGATCTTAAGCTCCGGTGGCACGCTCAATTTACCCATCGCCCCAACAGCTAAGCCAGCTCTCACGATGGCGCTCTGAGCCGATGCTGTATTGCTGCAAGCTAGCAATCGATAGGCGGTGCCTTGTTTTGTCAATCCATTCACTGCGGCTGCGTGGTACTTACAATCGGTTTGAAACAGCGCCAACGGCAGCGATTCATGAGCATCGAAATCAAAGTCTTGCCTCGCTATCCACACCCCAACATCATTGGCGAGCCAATAGCCCTCTTCGCTATCAGGTGCACGCGTAACAATCGCTGCGTCGAGTCGTCCATCATCGAGCCACTCACGTAGCGTTATGCTTGGTTGGCTGAATACCTGAATCGAACAGGTGGGTTCAGCTTCCATCAACACCTCAATAAACTTAGGCAGCAAGGTGTCGTTGTAGTCTTCAGGGCAACCCAATCGCAGCGGCTGCTTGTTCTCGTAACATTTGACCTGTTTCAGCGCCGTATTATGTAACGCCACGAGTTGTTCCGCATGAGAACGCAGTGCTAAACCAGCTTCGGTTAGCACAAGGTTGCGCCCCTCTTTTTGGAACAAGGTGACGTTAAGCTCTTCTTCTAACTTGCGCATCTGAGCGCTAAATGCAGACTGGGTGCGGTTTATCTGTTTGGCAGCTCGGGTGAAACTGCTGGTTTCGACAAAGGCGAGAAAGCCCCTTAGCGCATCAATATCCATATCGATTTGGTACCCATCGTTTTTATTAATGTATTACATCAAAATTATCCGTTAGTGGCGCGCAATACAATCTCTTAAGCTAAAACCTATTCCATTAGACGATAAATTTAACGCAAGGAAGCCTTTATGAAACTCTTCATCGCTAATCAAAACTACTCTAGCTGGTCACTTCGTGCTTGGTTGATTTTGGCTCAGCACAACCTCGACGCCGAGATCACCAAACTGACACTATTCACGCCAGAATTCTACAAGACACTATCAGAGGTCACTCCAACTGCAAAAGTACCTACACTGGTCGATGACAACATTACAGTGTGGGATTCGTTTGCCATCTTAGAATACATCAACGAAGCGCATCTCGATGGTGCAGCATGGCCGGAGTCTGCATCAGAACGTGCCCATGCCCGAGCTATATCCGCAGAGATGCACTCTGGCTTTTTTGCTCTAAGAGAAGAGCTACCGATGAACTGCCGAGCGCGTAGAAAAGTGGGGTTAAGCGAGGCAGCGAAGAAAGATATTGAGAGAGTGGATACCCTGTGGTCCGAGCAAGGTGAAAAGTTCCCTGATGGTTGGCTGTTCGGCGAGTGGTCTATTGCGGATGCCATGTACGCGCCTCTAGCTCTAAGGTTCAGAACTTATGGTATTGAACTTTCAGAAGCTGCGACTCGCTACCAAGAGCGTGTACTTAATAGCCCTGCCATTGTTAGATGGCTAGAAGAAGCAAGTTTAGAGACAGATATTGTCGAAGAGGATGAAGCAGGAGAGCCAGTTTAGAGCTTGAAAAAATAGAATTTAATGAGGCTCGGTATGAGCCTCATTGGTTTTGGTCGTAACTCGCCAGCGCAGCAGGTTTTCAATGTTGTATCTGGATACCTTTGAGACTTTCAGAAGATATTGAGCCCGAATACATCCTTCACATCGAACAGAACTTTGGCTGTTTTCTCCCTCGAGCGCTGACTGCCGATAGATAAGATTTCCAACAACTGAGCCTTGTCATTAAGGTATTCAGACCTACGTGCTCTGATTGGGCGAAGCATCTCTTGTAGACACTCTTCCAAGACTTTCTTGGTCGTGCCATCACCTAGCCCGCCACGTCGATAATGCTCTTTAAGCTGCTCTACGTCATTCTTATCTGGGTGGAACGCGTCAAGATACGTGAACACCACATTTCCTTCTACGGTACCTGGATCTTCCACTCTTAGGTGATTAGGGTCGGTGTACATTGATTTCACTGCTGTAGAGATCTCTTTCTCACTTGCGCCTAAATTGATGGCATTGCCCATCGACTTCGACATCTTGTTTTTACCGTCAGTACTGGGGAGACGCGGAGCATTACTCAGCAGAGGTCGACATTCATTCAAAATGGTACGCCCTGCTAAACCGTTTACCTTTCTCACGATCTCATTGGTTTGTTCTAACATCGGCAGTTGGTCGTCTCCTACAGGGACTAATGTGGCGTTGAAACCTGTAATGTCGGCCGCTTGAGAGATGGGGTAAGTTAAGAAACCTGCCGGAATAGATCGCTCAAAGCCCTTGTTTTGAATCTCACTTTTCACTGTAGGATTGCGTTCTAATCGACTGATAGAGACAAGATTGCTGTAGTACATGGTCAGCTCTGCAAGCGCAGGAACTTGTGATTGAAGACAGATGGTAGTTTGCGAAGGGTTAATGCCAACAGCTAGATAATCAGCCACCACGTTTAGAATGTTGGAAGAGACTTTACTTGGGTTATGCGCGTTATCCGTTAAGCCTTGCATGTCCGCGACCAGAATCGCCTGCTCATGCTGTGATTGCAAAGCCACACGCTGCTTGAGTGAACCCACATAGTGGCCTAAGTGCAGAGGGCCTGTGGCTCTGTCGCCGGTAAGGATAATTTCTTTTGTATCAGTGTTTTGATTGGTTTTCATAATAGTATCTCCTAGTAAAAATAAACAGCTACTGGAGATACAAAAAGAGATGACATTCTTAGCTACCTACCAGCAGCTTAAGAATGTAAGAATCCCGCGCCGCTCTAATTAGAGCGCCACCAGATAATGAATGATGAAGGTGTAGGATTCGTTTGCATTCATTCAATCTAACAACAACATCTTATAAATTCAACCATCAAACAGATACAAAAACAGCGCCTTAATCAGCGCTGTTTTTCTTGTTAACTCATTGATATTTATATCAGCCGATGAACACCTTAGCTAACACGTAGCCTAAGCAACACGCACCGACTACGCCAATCAAACCAACCGACATGAATGAGTGGTTGAAGTACCACTTACCAATCTTGGTGGTACCAGAAACATCGAAGTTCACCGTTGCGATGTCAGATGGGTAGTTCGGGATGAAGAAGTAACCGTAAACCGCAGGCATCAAGCCGATAAGTAGTGCTGGGTCTAACCCTAGGCCAAGGCCAACAGGGAGCATCATACGGGCAGTAGCTGCTTGCGAGTTCACCACAACCGATACGATGAATAGCGCCAGTGCAAACGTCCATGGGTAGTTAGTTACCATTTCAACGATGCCCGACTTGAACTGAGGCATGGCGTATTGGAAGTAAGTATCTGACATCCAAGCGATACCAAAGATAGCGATCGCCGCAACCATGCCTGATTTGAATACCACACCATTTGGCACGTCACGTGGGTCAGTTTTGGTCGCCAGCAAGATGACACCGCCGAAGCAGAGCATCATCATTTGGATGATCACCGACATCTTGATTGGCTTTTCACCGTCTACAATGGTTCTGATCTCAGGCACCATCGCCACAATAACGATCACCACAATAGAAAGCAGGAAGATCAATACCGCGTTGCGAGCCGACGTTGGTAGCACCTCATCTAAAGAAGTCGCAGTGGTGCTTTCAATGCGCTTTTTCCACTCTGGATCTTTTAGACGTGCTTGGTAATCAGGGTCATCATTTAGCTCTTTACCACGTTTCAAGCTATAGAGAGACAACAACAGCGTACCAAACAGCGTGGCAGGTACAGTTACAAGCAAGATAGACAATAAGGTAATCGAGTGTTGAATATCAGACAGCTGCGCTAAGTAGTAAACCACGGCCGCTGAGATTGGAGATGCGGTAATCGCCAATTGTGAAGCTACAGACGCTGCTGCCATTGGACGTTCTGGACGGATGCCATTTTTAAGCGCCACATCACCGATGATAGGCATAATTGAATAAACCGCGTGGCCAGTACCCAATAGAAATGTCATCGAGTAAGTCACAAACGGCGCTATCAAAGTCACGCGTTTCGGATTCTTTCTTAGCACTCTCTCTGCCACTTGCAGCATGTATTTCAAACCACCAGCGGCTTCTAAGATGGAAGCACAGGTCACAACCGCAAGAATAATCAGCATTACAGTGACTGGTGGAGAGGTTGGCGGCATCTTAAAAATGAAGACTTCAATCACCAAGCCAATACCAGAAACAACACCTAAACCAATACCGCCATATCGAGAACCGATATAGAGGACAACTAGCAAAAATAGAAACTCAAAATACAACATAAGCTACCCTACCTAAAACATGGAATAGGGATATTTTCTCTGTATGTTCAATGATTTACTTATTACTAGGTCACACTCTGATTGACCATTCTAACGGATTGTTTTTTATCAGATTATGGTCACGATAACAGGACTATAAGTATCTAGATTGTGATCATTTCTCTTCATCACAAGGTCGATTTGTTATGCACGCTGATGTTGATTGTTTCTTTTAGAACCCGGGAATCTATAAAATTCACCCATCAGATCCAATCGTTATTAAAGCAATGATATGCATATGAGCTTTCTGGGTAATTAAGGGTACATTTAAGCCCGAGTTGTCATAGTTTGGAACGTTTATTCACAGAGCTTTAACTCGCCTAAGTTATTGGGGTATGTCAAAATAGCCGCCCTCAGCAAAGACGATGGTACAAGAACCGCAACTATGAAATTCCAAGCAGCAATTTTTGATATGGATGGCCTACTTCTCGATACCGAGCGCCTGTGTATGCAGATATTCGAAGAAGCCTGCCAAGCACAAGGGGTCCCTTTTCTAAAAGATGTTTACCTCGGCATCATCGGCTGCAATGCTAAAACCATCGAGCAAATCTTTCGTAACGGTTACGGTGAAGACCTCGACTACCCAGCCCTCAACAATGAGTGGCGCACTCGCTACAGCGCGATCGTGAAAAACCAGGCGATTCCAGTGAAAGAGGGCGTGATTGAACTCTTAGAGTGGTTAAAGTCAAACAACATTCCAGCTGCAGTTGCGACTTCGACTCAACTGGATATCGCCAAAAAGAAACTTGAGTTAGCAGGGTTAGATTCTTACTTCACTTCTCTAAGCACTGGCTGTGAGGTAACGAATGGCAAGCCTCACCCAGAGATCTACCTATTAGCGGCAGAACGTCTTGGCGTTGCTCCGGAATCATGTCTGGCATTTGAAGATTCCAACAACGGCATCCGCGCTTCTATGGCAGCAAATATGATCAGCTTCCAGATCCCGGATTTGGTCGAACCGTGTGAAGAAGTAAAAGCACTCGGCCACACCATTAGTCCATCACTACATGATGTGCTGACTCAACTGCAAGAACAAGCAGCCTAGAAGCCTTCAACCAAACATACTTTGAAGCCGACCTTTGAGTCGGCTTTGTTGTATCTGGTGTTTCAGAAGCCGATCTCGATAAATTCAAGCCCCAGAAACTAGAGCTTCAGTACAAAGCCCATAAGATTGCCTGTAAAACAGAGTCAGAAATGATTAGCATGACAACTCAATACCAATCAGAAAAAGAACCGAACGTGCTCGAACAGTTTGAAGATCAGATGCTTAACTTTGCAAAGCAAGAGATGACCCAAGATGCAGCTCATGACATCAGCCACATCAAGCGTGTCGTCAAAACCGCAAAATCCTTGTGTGCGCAAGAACAAGCAGAGCTTGAAGTTGTATTACCTGCAGCCTACCTGCATGACTGTTTCACCTTTCCTAAGAATCACCCCGAGCGAGCGACAAGTTCAAAAGTCGCGGCCGACAAAGCGATCGCATTTCTCAAGTCAATTGACTACCCCGCTCATCATTTAGATGCGATTCACCATGCAATTGTTACCCATAGTTATAGCGCGAATATCACGCCAGAAACCGTTGAAGCGCAGATCGTTCAAGATGCCGACCGTCTAGATTCCCTCGGCGCGATTGGTATTGCTCGCTGCTTGTTTGTCGGTCAGAGCTTTGATGCTGAGCTCTATAACCATGAAGATCCATTCGCTGAAGAGCGTGACTTAGATGATAAACACTTCAGCGTTGACCACTTCTATGTGAAGCTGTTCAAGCTCGCACAGACCATGAATACCGAATCGGCCAAACAAGAAGCTGAACGTCGCACCAACTATATGCGAGGATTCCTCGATCAATTGGCGAGTGAGGTGTAGCACCCCTTTTCATCTGTAGATTCGTCCCCATATCATTAAAAACTCGAAGTAATTTGGAATCCGTCATGACCCAAGAAAAGTTTGAAACCATTTATCAAAGAGCGGCTCACCGTAAGGGTGGCGAAGCTGAACTTGAGAAGATCGTTCGCAAACCACTGACCCACGATGAACTGATGCAGATCGGTGATGATCGCTGGCTCGCGGCCTTTACAGAAAAAGTGTTTCAGTGTGGTATTTCTTGGAGTGTGGTGAGGAAGAAGTGGCCTCAATTCGAAGAGGTATTCTTTGAGTTCGATGTTGAGAAGATACTGATGCTACCCAATGAGATGTGGGAGCAAAAAGCACAAGACCCACGCATTATTCGCCACCTTACCAAAGTCATGACGATCCCTGCGAATGCGATGATGATCCGCAACGCTCAGCTTGAATACGGCAGCTTCGCTCAAATGGTTGCAGAGTGGCCATCAGAGCGCATTACCGAACTTTGGGATCACCTGAAAAAGCACGGTAAACGACTCGGTGGTAACACTGGTGCCTACACCCTACGTCAAATGGGCAAAGATACGTTCATTCTATCGACAGATGTTGAAGCACACCTGCGCACAACTGGCGTTATCGACAGCGGACGCAACACCAAACGCGCTCAACAAGCCGCAAGCAACGCGTTTAACGAGTGGCAACAACAATCAGGAAGAAGCTTGAGTGAGATAAGCCAGATTGTTGCCTACAGTGGCGGAGATAACCGCGTTTAACAGCACGGCTAACCTCTACTTCGACAAATCATATTGATAAGATTTCATACTCGATGGCACAGTTTTTCAAGCAAGATGAAAACTGTGTCTCAATTGTTATCAGATATGCGCAAACTCTCTAACCTATTGGCCTCAGGCGGTAGCATTGTATGGATAAGTGTATACAATATAGATTAATACCAGTGCAATATGCTCAACAATCCCTACTCGACTAAACAAGGGCCTTTATCTCTATGACAGCTCTCAAAAACTCTGTCTCAAAAGGTGTAAAAACGAAAGTAACGGGTCAAACCCAAGATGACGTTGTTTACTGCCATATCTTCGACGCGATATTAGAACAAAGGCTGCCACCAGCCACCAAACTGAGCGAAGAAGCATTAGCAGAAATCTTTGGTGTAAGCCGCACCATCATCCGCCGTGCCTTACTGCGTCTATCTTTAGAACAAGTGGTGGTTATTCGTCCAAACCGAGGCGCTGTGATTGCTGCACCAACGGTTGATGAAGCAAAACAGATTTTCAAAGCACGTGAAGTGATGGAATTGGCTATCACTGAACTTGCGGTTAAGAATGCCACCAAAGCTCAGATCGACGAATGCAGAAAATTGGTCGCGAAAGAGAACTGCGCCTTTGAACAGGGTGATTACGGTTCTGGCCTGCGACTGTCTGGTGAGTTCCATATCAAACTTGCTGAAATGGCAGAAAACGCACCGCTACTGGCTTTCCAACGTAGCTTAGTTTCACAAACCTCCCTGTTGATCGCCCAGTACGAAACAGGTACTCATTCAAACTGTTCTCAAGACGAACACGAGCAGTTACTTGATGCCATCGAATCCGGTGATGAAGAGCAAGCGGTTGATTTAATGCGCGAACACTTGAGCCATATTCGCTCTAAGCTCAACCTAGACAGCAGCACCGCCTCTAGCGATCTTCATGTGGTTTTCTCTGATCTTCTCAAGAGTAAGTCCTAGTTCGAACGCTTGCTGAACAAGTTAAAATCCTCTTTAAAAGCGAGTTCTACACTCGCTTTTTTCATGCCTGAAACCAAAGGTCACGCTCTCTCACAACTCATTTTCTGTGCTTTTTGTTCGCTTTCCTATCGAATTTTGCCCCACAGCCACGATCGAATACTCACCAAAACCCTCCAATTATCCAAACATTATTTGTATACATAGAAGTAAATTTATTCACCTCATTAAATCCTCAATTTCCAAATTTACTCAATTAAAAACAACAAATTAAAATCAAAAAATTATTGTATACAATCTTACCCAAAACCTATTTGTTGCATTTTTGTAAATAAATAGTTGACCACAGGGTCAGGATGGATAATTATTGACCAAGAAGTCAAAAAAATTACACATGGAATATGTCGATATACAAGGAGGTCTCTTGATTACTTTTTTGCTCAATCAGGAAATAAGACACGAAGACAATCTGTCGCCGAATATGACCGTACTTAATTACCTGCGTACTAACGTCAAGAAGACAGGTACCAAAGAGGGGTGCGGTTCAGGCGATTGCGGTGCGTGTACTGTGGTGTTAGGTGAAGTGGTAGACGGGCAATTACAGTATCGCTCGGTAAACTCATGCTTAACGTTCGTTTCAGCTCTACACGGCAAGCAACTGATTACCGTCGAAGATCTACAGAACCGAGATCGCTCTTTACACCCTGTACAACAAGCGGTTGTGGATTTTCATGGCTCACAGTGTGGCTACTGTACACCGGGATTCATTATGTCGATGTTCGCGCTTGGCAAGAACAAGCCTAACGCTAGCAAAGAAGATGTGATGGAGTCTCTAGCAGGCAATTTATGTCGCTGTACGGGTTACCGACCGATTGTTGATGCTGCGATGTCTTTGTCTACAGACCAACCTCTTATCGACCAATTCGCTGAACTTGAACGCAAAACCATTGAAAAGTTGGAAAGCATTCAAGGCACTGAAGCAAACCTTCGTTTAGGTCATCTCACCGCATTCTCTCCAAAAAGTATTGATGAGCTTGCGAAACTGTATATCGCTCATCCGAAAGCTAAGCTGGTTGCAGGCGGCACCGACCTAGCACTGGAAGTTACGCAGTTCCACCGTGAGATTGAAACCCTTATCAGCGTCAACCTTGTCGAAGACATGAAGCTGTGTGAAGAGACCGACACCGACCTTATCATCGGTGCCAACCTTCCAATCAGCGACGCTTATTCACTATTGAAAAAGCACTACCCAGACTTTGGCGAACTGCTTCATCGCTTTGCTTCACTGCAAGTACGTAACCAAGGCACTATTGGCGGCAACGTAGCCAATGCTTCCCCTATCGGTGATACGCCTCCGCTACTGATTGCGTTAGATGCCAAGATCAAACTGCGTTGTGGTGATGAGTCGCGCACCATGCCGATCGAGGACTACTTTATCAGCTATAAAGTCACCGCTCAGAAAGAGAGTGAGTTTATCGAGCAGATCATCATACCTAAACCAAGCAGCGATAACTTCCGCGCTTACAAACTCTCAAAACGTCTAGATGATGACATCTCAGCCGTGTGTGGCGCCTTCGACATTCAGGTGGAAGAAGGCAAGATAACGCATGCTCGCATCGCCTTTGGTGGTATGGCTGCAACGCCTAAGCGCGCCGCTCGTTGTGAAAATACGTTATTAGGCAGCCCTTGGACAGACGCTACAATTAAAGAAGCGATGCAGGAACTGTATCAAGACTTCGAGCCACTCTCTGATTTTCGAGCGAGCCAAGAGTACCGCTCATTGTCGGCAGCCAATATGTTGCGCCGTTACTTCATTGAACAGCAGAACAAGCACAATCAAATCGAAACAAGGGTAACGTCTTATGTCTAACAAAAACAAACAGGCGATGACCCACGAAGAGATGGTGACTATCGCAAAACAAGATCTTAAAACTGGCGTGGGTAAAAGCGTTAAACACGACAGTGCACCAAAGCAAGTAACGGGCGAAGCGGTCTACATCGATGACCGTTTAGAGTTTCCAAACCAACTGCACGTCTACGCGCGCCTTAGTACTCAAGCGCATGCAAAAATCACCAAGATCGACGTGTCGCCATGTTACGAATTTGAAGGCGTAGCCATCGCGATTCAAGCTAAAGATGTACCGGGTGAACTGGACATCGGTGCCATCCTTCCTGGTGACCCTCTGCTCGCAGACGGCAAAGTCGAATTCTACGGTCAGCCAGTGATTGCTGTGGCGGCCAACGATTTAGAAACGGCACGCAAAGCAGCGCACGCCGCCATCATTGAATACGAAGAACTGCCAGCGATTCTCGATGTGAAAGAAGCACTGGCTAAAGAGCACTTCGTGACAGAGAGCCACACACAACAACGTGGTGATTCAAAGGCGGCGCTTGCTAAAGCCAAACATGTGATATCTGGTGATCTCGAGATCGGCGGTCAGGAGCACTTTTATCTTGAGACTCAAGTCAGCAGCGTAATGCCGACTGAAGACGGCGGGATGATTGTTTACACCTCAACACAAAACCCGACCGAAGTACAAAAATTGGTTGCAGAAGTGCTTGGTGTGCCAATGCACAAAGTAGTGATTGATATGCGCCGTATGGGTGGTGGCTTTGGTGGTAAAGAGACTCAAGCGGCATCTCCTGCGTGTATCGCTGCGGTCGTCGCCAGCCTAACAGGTCGGCCAACTAAAATGCGCCTACTGCGTAACGAAGATATGCAGCAGACGGGCAAACGCCATCCATTCTACAACCAATACACGGTCGGTTTTGATGACAAAGGCGTGATTCAAGGTGCCGATATTACCGTAGCAGGTAACTGTGGCTACTCACCTGACCTTTCAAGCTCGATCGTTGACCGCGCGATGTTCCACTCAGACAACGCCTACTACCTTGGCGATGCAACCGTGGTAGGACACCGCTGCAAAACCAACACAGCATCTAACACCGCTTACCGTGGTTTCGGCGGCCCTCAAGGCATGATGACAATTGAACACATCATGGATGAGATCGCTCGTTACCTGAAAAAAGATCCATTGGAAGTACGTAAGGCGAACTATTACGGCGAAGAAGGCCGTAACGTGACCCATTACTACCAAACCGTTGAAGACAACTTTCTTCCTGAGATAACCGAACAGCTTGAACGCAGCAGTGACTATCACGCTCGCCGTAAAGAAATTGATGAGTTCAACAAGCAGAGCCCTATCTTGAAAAAAGGCTTGGCAATCACTCCGGTGAAATTCGGCATCTCGTTTACCGCAACTTTCTTGAACCAAGCTGGTGCGCTTATCCATATCTACACCGATGGCAGTATTCATTTGAATCACGGCGGTACGGAAATGGGGCAAGGCTTGAACATCAAAGTGGCGCAAATAGTTGCAGAGGAGTTCCAAGTCGATGTCGAACGTATCCAGATCACCGCTACAAACACAGACAAAGTTCCGAACACATCACCAACCGCGGCCTCATCGGGCGCCGACCTCAATGGTAAGGCCGCGCAGAACGCCGCAATAACGATTAAGCAACGACTGATTGACTTTGCAGCCTCGCACTTCAAAGTCTCGCAAGAAGAAGTGGTGTTCAAGAACGGTATGGTACAGATCCGCGATGAGATCATGACCTTCAACGCGTTTGTCGAACTGGCTTGGTTTAACCAAATCTCGCTCTCCAGCACTGGCTTCTACCGCACTCCGAAGATCTATTACGATCACGAGAAAGCGCGCGGTCGTCCGTTCTACTACTACGCCTACGGCGCGTCGTGTTCTGAAGTGATCATCGATACGCTGACAGGTGAGAACAAAATTCTGCGCGTCGATATCTTGCACGATGTAGGGGCTTCATTGAACCCTGCTATCGATATCGGTCAAGTAGAAGGGGGCTTCGTTCAGGGCGCTGGCTGGCTCACCACCGAAGAGTTGGTATGGAATGAGCAAGGCCGCCTAATGACCAATGGCCCTGCAAGTTACAAGATCCCAGCGATTGCCGATATGCCGATCGATTTTAGAACGCATCTATTGGAGAACCGCAGTAACCCAGAAGACACCGTCTTCAACTCGAAAGCGGTTGGTGAACCACCGTTTATGTTGGGGATGTCTGTGTGGAGTGCACTCAAAGATGCCATTAACTCAGTCGCCGTCGATGGGGCAATTCCGAAGCTAAATACACCCGCGACACCAGAGCGCATTCTGATGGCCGTTCAAGCTGTTTCAGAGCCCGCGAAGGCATCGGTCGACAGTGAGCAAGAGACGGCGTAGTGATTAACATCATCAAGCTGTGACAAACAGGTAACAAGGACACTCGCCAGTCCGCAGTATTGAGCAGGGAGCTCTTTAGACTGGCGTAAGAAGCATCAAGCTGGAGCTTTTGGAGGAAGTATGTTTAAGGATAATTGGATTCACGAACTGGCAAAACTGGAAGAGAACTACGAGCCGTGTGTCATGGTGACGGTTCTTGAAGATCGAGGTTCTGTGCCTCGTGATGCCGGAACAAAAATGCTGGTCACTCGCGATCGCATCATTGCGACCATTGGCGGCGGCCACCTTGAACATGTTGCGACTAAAATGGCGCGCGAGATGCTGATCGCCAGCGAAAAGTCCCTCAAAGTCGAACGCTTCAACCTTGGTGCTCGTCTTGGCCAATGTTGCGGCGGAATGGCTACTCTGAGCTTCGAGCCGATTGGTACTCAACAGAACCATTTGGTGCTATTTGGTGCAGGCCATGTGGCTAAGGCGCTATTGCACATTGTCGCCACTCTGCCTTTCCGCGTAACGTGGATTGATGAACGCGAAGAAGTGTTCCCTGAAACCTTACCTCAAGGCGTTAAAAAGCTCGTCACTGATGACCCCGTCGGTGAAGTGAAACAGATGCCACCAAATAGCTACTACCTAGTGATGACCCACAACCACCAGCTCGATTTCGACCTTGCTAAAGCCATCATTGACCGCGAAGACAGTCGTTACTTCGGCATGATTGGCTCACTAACAAAACGCAAGAAGTTTGACTTCCGCTTGGAACAACGCGGCTATAGCCAAGAGCAGATCAACACCATGATTTGTCCTATTGGTATTAGCTCTGTGAATGGAAAACATCCAGCAGAAATCGCGGTATCGGTTGCCGGTGAACTAATCGCACACTATCAGGGACAAGCGCTTGAACAGAAGCGCCCGACCCAACATTATCAAACTGAGGATCGTAACGATCCCAAGCAAACAAGCGATGTAGACGAACACCCTCTGGAAGAGAAAATCGCCTAACACAAATCGCAGACTCCAGTCGCCATAACGTGACTGGAGGGCATTAAAAGGAAGTAAACATGACAACGCAACGCAAAGCTTATCGCGCCAGTATTCTTCATAGCGTGGCCGACCCAAAGGATGTCGGTTTAGAAGAATCATATGAGTATTTTGAAGACGGTATTTTAGTGGTTGAGAATGGCCATGTGGTTGATTTGGGTAATGCCGATGATGTGCTTGCTCGTCAGCCGAAAACCCTCGATGTCAAAGAGTACAAAGATAAGCTGATCACCTCAGGATTTATCGATACTCATATCCACTATCCGCAAACCGGTATGATTGCATCCTATGGCGAACAGCTGCTCGACTGGCTTGAAAACTACACCTTCCCAGAAGAGAAACGCTTTAAAAACCCAGTTTACGCACACAAAGTAGCGAAGCTATTCCTAGACGAGCTGGCGAGCAACGGTACCACAACAGCGTTGGTATTCGGCACCGTTCATAAAGAGTCGGTCAACGTGTTCTTTGAAGAAGCTGAGAGACGTAACCTACGTATGATCGCGGGTAAGGTGCTGATGGATCGCAACGCGCCAGATTACCTAACCGATACACCAGAATCCGGCTATGTCGATTCAAAAGAGCTGATCGACAAATGGCACAACCGTGGCCGCTTGCTGTATGCAGTGACACCGCGCTTTGCGCCAACGAGCACCCCGGAGCAACTGGCAACCGTAGGCAAACTGTTAGAAGAGTACCCAGATGTGTACATGCACACTCACCTTTCAGAGAACGAGAAAGAGATTGAGTGGGTGAAGGCTCTATTCCCTGAACGTGACAGCTACCTTGATGTATACGACCACTATGGCTTGCTGCACAAACGCTCAGTTTTTGCACACGGCATTCACTTGTCTGATTGCGAGTGTAAGCGTTTAGCCGATACTGAATCTGCTATCGCTTTCTGCCCAACCTCAAACCTATTCTTGGGTTCAGGTCTGTTCAGACTGCCTGAAATGGAAGAGCACGGAATCCGTGTTGGTATGGGTACCGATGTGGGCGCAGGTACTAGCTTCTCTATTCTGCAAACCATGAGTGAAGCGTACAAGATCATGCAGCTTCAACATAAGAAATTGCACCCAGCTAAATCACTATTTTTAGCCACATTAGGTGGTGCACGCTCTCTTCACCTAGAAGACAAAATCGGTAACCTAGAAGTGGGCAAAGAGGCAGATTTCGTGGTTCTAGATATGCACGCGACTCAGCTAATGCGCTTTAGAATGGAGCAAGCAACCAAGCTTGAAGAGAAGCTGTTTGTATTGATGAGTCTTGGAGATGACAGAACCGTCAGCGAGACATACATCTACGGTGAAAAGGCGTACGACGCTAATTTCAAAGAATATAAAAAACTCGTCAGTTAGGCTTAAAAGCGAGTAACACCTGCTAGGCAATAACGACAATCGTTGTTAATAATCCGTCCAGATTCGCCTAGCCTTCTAAGACCAGTCGCCCCCCAGCCTCTGGTCTTTTTTGCATCCTCATCAAATAACAATAATTAAATCTCTACTGTGTGCTAAATGACCGCGACGTAAGCGATTTATGTTGGTAACTTAAGACGATTATACAAGTCGCTCAGCCTTCCTAATCCATGTTGAGCACCCCCTTAAATTTACCCGTCACTTAGAAAAGGAATTCTATGTTCGAGCAGGTTGTTGGCATTCTGTTTCCCGTTTTTGCGCTCGCTGCTGCTGGCTTTGCCGTGGGCCGTTGGCTCAAGCCGGACTTTAAGCCTATCAACCGCATCAATATGGACGTGTGTATCCCTGCGCTGGTGTTTGCATCCCTCGCAACCATGCCGCTCGATACTGAACAAGTACCACTGATTACTGCCTCATTAGTTGCTGTATTAGTACCTGCAGTGTTAATGATTCCAATCTGTAAGATCTTTAAGCTCAACTTCAAAGCTTGGGCACCTCCGCACATGTTTCGCAATAGCGGTAACCTTGCGATCCCACTATTCACCTATACCTTTGGTGATACAGCGTTGGCGCCAGCAGTACTGCTGTTTGTGGTTTCAGCCTGCATCCATATCAGTTTGGGTTTGGCGCTGTTAAGTGAAGGGAACCCGCTAAAACAGATCTTCAAGATGCCGATTTTCCTCGCTGCTGCCGTAGCAATGACGCTCAATTTATCTGGCGTCGCGGTTTGGAATCCGCTTTACGAAGCGACATCGCTACTTGGGCAAGCAGCCGTGCCTATCATGCTGCTATCTCTTGGCTCACAAATGGTCAACCTAAGGCTCAGCGGCCTCAAGGTGGGTTTGCTATGCACGGCGCAATCTTTGTTCACCGGAGCCATCGCCTTCGGCATTATCTACTTCTTTATTCCACTACCAACCCTACAGCTTCAAATGATGGTTCTGTTCACCATGCTGCCACCAGCGGTAATGAACTACTTGTTTGCTGAACGCTTCAACGTTGAGCCACCTAAGGTTGCCTCTATGGTGCTGTTTGGCAACTTCTTAAGTGTCGTGACCCTACCAATATTGCTGACGTTTGCGCTGTCGTTTGAGTGAGGCCACCTTTGCTATTGGCAGTAATACTTCATCTAGAGCTAATCGGAAGGGTAAGTTAATCAAGTGACACTTCGCCCAAAATAGGCTGTAACCGCAAAGTTATTGTGATGATTTATCGAGTTTCAATTCTGCCGTCACTTTAGTCAGGCGCAACGCAATCGCAAAACAGACTAAGTAAGGACTCACATACCAGAAAAGGCTTTCTATCGGCTGTTTAAGCTGCGCCTCCCTTGTTTTGATGTATTGATTTTTCTGCTTCTCGTATTGATTCAGCATCCCACTCACCCATACAGAGTCGCTCTCTAGTAACGCAATATCAGGAGCTGGAACCATTAATGTAGAAGCGCTTGGCAGCAGAGAGAAATCAACATCTTTAAAGGTCTTCGCGGTTGTGAGGTACCACATACAGGCTTGATGGTATTCGGCTTGATCATTGGCCGACGGCTGACCCGAACAAACATCACCACGCAATCGGTCAAGAGAGAACTGCTGAATAGACTCCAGAATAACCACAGCTCTTGTCTGTTCGGTTTCCACCCAATCACCGGCAACCTTAGCCCGAATCTCTGAGACAGCGCCAAGCATGCCTATCCCCGCTAGAAACGGCCATAAATAGTCCATCAGTTTCCATTTGCGTCGGCTCAAATTAAACCCACACCAAATTGGGATATGCAGCAGAAGAGTCAGCCCAACGGACAATAGAACAAAGTTGAGTGAGCTAGAGAGCATCAGCTCACTTTCAAAGAAATGCTTCATAATTAGACACTTGCCTATATGAATAAGAGAGTTTCGATAGTAAATATCAATTGCTTGAAGAATGTAAGCAGCGCGTCAAAAAAGGGAAATACCTTCAAAAAAGAACCAACGCTTGGGAAAGCATACAAAAAGCCCCGGTATAGGAACCGGGGAAACAGGGTGGGACGAGTTTGGCGCGTGCCCGTATAACCAAACTCTCCCCAAGCCTCACCTAAGACTCACGCTCTTAGGTAAAGGATGCTGCTATTGAAGTTTGGCTCCTTGTGCGGCCCAATCACCGATAAGAGTACGTTCGTCATCTGTCATTTGGGTGAGGTTTCCAAGTGGCATGACTTTCGTTGTTACGGTTTGAGCAATGATTCTCGGCACGTTGGCTTTGATCTCTTCAGGTGTATCCAAGATGACCCCGGCTGGTGCGGCGGCGAAGGCAGCATGAGTCGGCGAAGCTGAATGACACACCGAACAGCGCTCTTGAATGACTTGGTTGATGGTCTCAAAGCGAATGCCTGCGTCCGAAGATGCTGGCGCACTGGTGGCTGCTGTTTGCTGAACATGAGCGCCATTGTCAGATTCCACAACTCCTGCCGCAATTTCTTCCACGACTGGTGTAGCTTCTGCACTGTTTTGCACCTGCTCAACCACGGGCGCTTTCGCGACTGGTGTCGGTGTCATCTGCTTTTTCGCGTACGGTGAGGTCACGAACGCAAGCGTGATCATACCGAGTGCGGCCACTGGCACTGTCCAAGCAAACTTCTGACTGCCATGTCGGGTATTAAAGTAGTGGCGAACCAATATACTGAATACCGCCAAACCAGCTAGAATCAACCAGTTGTACTCCGAACCATACGTGCTCGGGAAGTGGTTACTGATCATGATGAACAACACTGGTAGCGTCATGTAGTTATTGTGACGAGAACGCAGTAAGCCTTTCGCTGGAAGTGCTGGATCAGGTTCGCGCTTCTCTTCAATCGCTTTCACTAGGTTGCGCTGTGCCGGCATGATAACGCGGAATACGTTACCCACCATGATGGTACCGATAATCGCGCCCACATGGATGTAAGCACCACGGCCACTAAACACTTGAGTCAAGCCGTAAGTCGCGGCCACCAACAGCACGAACAACACAATACCAAGCAGTACTGGCGTCTTACCTAATGGAGAGTCACACAACAGGTCGTAAATAAACCAACCAGCGACAAAAGAACCAATACCAATCGCGATTGCGGTAGTCGAATCAAGGCCTGAGCCCGGTGCAATCAGGTAAATTTCGGCGTTAAGGTAGTAGACAACCCCAAGTAGACACACACCTGTGATCCAAGTGAAGTAAGCTTCCCATTTAAACCAGTGAAGGTGTTCAGGCATCTCTGGTGGCGCAAGCTTGTACTTTTCAAGGTGATAGATACCACCACCGTGAATTGCCCATAAGTCACCAGATAGGCCTGTTTTGGGGTTGACTCGATTAAGGTTGTTTTCAAGCCAAACAAAGTAAAATGATGCGCCGATCCATGCGACACCAACGATCATGTGAATCCAGCGAATCGCCAAATTCAACCATTCTGTAATATGCGGATCCATAATAAACTCCTGTATCACAGCGCATTTTCAACGCGCTGCTCTTCCTTATTGTTGTCCGTAGGCAGGTCTTCCAAGTGCAGTGCCACGAGGTCGCTATCAAAATAAACTTCATCACAGTTATGGCCTTCACCGCCTCTGTCCACGATCAAGAACTGGTCTTGATCGGTAAGCGCGAGAACGGGGTGGTGCCACACACCTTTGTGATAGTTCACTCCTTGGCGGCCGTTGCTGAGAAACGCGCGGCAGCTGGCTAATGTCGGATTTTCGCCCTTTGGCGCGACAACAATTAAATAGGGTTGACCAAGTAATGGAACGAATGCCTGAGAGCCAAGTGGATGACGCTCTAGCATCTCGATAGTCAATGGGTACTTCAGCGGAGTGGCTTGGAAGATGCTGATGATGGCTTCTCCACCTTGGTCTTGCACATCCGTTGCCGCAAGCTTGTGGTAGCGACGAGTTGACCCATTGTTGATCATGAAAAAATCACTGTTATCAGATTCGATAACATCACCAAACTCAGCAAACGCTTGTTTGGTTAACGGTTCGATCACTAAACGACGTATTCCATTACTCATACTCTTTTCCTTACCTATTTCGCTTTGGTACCAAATAGACGTAAACGGCTGATACCGCCATCTGGGAAGATGTTGGCACGTACGTGTGTTACCGCACCAAGATCGTTCACCTCGGAAATGAATTCATGAATATTGTGGGCAGACAGTTTTTGCGCCGGTAGAAGCTCACGCCAGAATAGACTTTGCGTCTCTACTTGGTCGTCGGTACCACCTTTTACATACGCCGCTTGAATTGAACAACTGTCTGGGAAGTTACCTTTAAAGTGCGCAGTATCAACAACGATACGTTCAATGTTGCCCGGGTGGCCTAACGCAACAATCACCCAATCGTTACCCGGTGTACGACGACGTGCTGTTTCCCAACCATCACCCATGTTTTCACCGCGGCCAGGGCCAAGAATGTTCGCTTTATTACCGTAGTGCTCATCACTACATGCCAGTGCGCGTCCGCCATGTTCAACCGCTGCAAGGTCAATTTGCTGTTGTGCATCAATCGCATCCCAATCAACGCTCGGGCGACCGTAAACGCGCAGGCGTGCAACACCGCCGTCTGGATAAATGTTTAGACGCAGGTGCGTAAATACTTGGTCACTTTCAATCTCTTCAAGGTGATGGTGATCGCCTTGCAGACCAATAGAAGGGAGGATTTCTTGCCACTCAGTAGAGTCTGTTGGCTCGCCTTGTGGTGAATAGCATGCATCAATCGATGCAGAAGGCGGGAAGTTACCTGTAAAGAATGAAGTATCGATATCAACACCCGCAATCGTGCCTGCTAGACCAAGGCGAATCACACAGTAGTCATAACCTTCGCCACGTTTACGGCGGCTTTCCCAACCGTCCATCCATTTACCGTTGTCATCGTATAGGTCATCTTTCCATACTGGTGCTGCGTGGCTGAGTAGGCGGCTTTTGTCGGCAAAGAAATCGTCCGTGGCGAAGATCGCTTCCGCACCGAGTTTTTCGTCTGCTAGGTTTATGTACTGTTCAAATTTATGGGTCATGTCCGTGTAATCCTATGAAATTAATCAAGTAATAATAAAATGAGAACTTAAAGGTTCAGTGGCTGACTGCTCAGCGCCCGACGCATTAAGCGAGTTCTGAAATAGCTGCTAACTCCGTTAACCTACATATCCCAGAGACGAAACATTGCGATCTTGTTGATCTCTTGTATCGCCGTAGCAAACTCAGTTTCACTATCATTTCCTAATCGCATCTCGAACGACTCAAGAATTTGGTAACGATTGGCTCCCTTTACAGCCATGATAAAAGGGAAGTTGAAGCGACTTTTGTAGCTGTTGTTGTAAGAAGTGAATTTTTCAAATTCTTCGGCGCTGCATTTATCGATGCCCGCCCCCGCTTGTTCCTTAGTAGACGACTCTGTGAGTTCGCCATTTACTGCTGCTCGACCGGCTAAGTCTGGGTGAGCATTGATCAAAGCCAACTGCTTGCCGTGGTCGGCTTGCAAAAGCGTGGATGCCATCTTCAAATGAAGATTCTCGATATGATCATCTTCTGCATTTAAGCCTTGGTCATACACGGCTTCTGCCACCCAAGGGCTGTGCTCGTACACATCGGCAAAATGGGCGACAAATTCATCGCGAGCCATTTTTGTGGGTTGGCATGATCGAAATACTGTCACTGTTAGCCTCCTTGCTATTGCTCTCTTTGCTTGTGTTGTTTTTATCGTTGTGAGTTGTTACTGCTTTTCCTAGTCCACTATCCCGCTTTATACGGATGGTGTTCATGCCAGTGATTGGCAATATCGATACGACGACATAGCCACACGCTGTCGTGTTGTTTTACGTAATCTAGAAAACGTCTCAGTGCCATGATTCGACCCGGACGCCCGACCAATCGGCAGTGAAGCCCAACCGACATCATTTTCGGTGCGGTTTCACCTTCCATATAAAGAGCATCAAAGGTGTCTTTTAGGTATTGGAAAAACTGTTCACCAGAGTTGAAGCCCTGCGCTGTCGAAAAGCGCATATCGTTCACATCTAGGGTGTAAGGGATCACTAGTTGAGGGCGACCAGTCTCGGCATGCCAGTATGGTAGATCGTCATCGTAGGCATCAGAGTCGTACAAAAAACCACCCTCTTCCGCGACAAGTCGACGCGTATTTGGACCTGTTCGGCCTGTGTACCAGCCGAGTGGACGCTGGCCTGTCACTTGCTGGATGATCTCTATCGCTTTCACCATATGGTCGCGCTCTTCAGACTCATCAATGTATTGATAGTCAATCCAACGGTAGCCGTGGCTACAAATCTCATGGCCCGCTTCCATCATCGCTTTGGCGACATCTGGATGACGTTCGATCGCCATAGCGACAGCAAAAACAGTTAAAGGGATTTCATATTCATCAAATAGGCGAAGTACGCGCCACACCCCAGCTCGACTACCATACTCGTAGATCGATTCCATACTGATGTGACGTTCACCCTTGATCGGTTGTGCTGATGGGATCTCTGAGAGAAATGCTTCTGACTCATCATCACCGTGCAATAGACAACGTTCACCGCCTTCTTCGTAGTTCAATACAAAGGAGACCGCGACACGCGCATTACCCGGCCATTGAGGATTTGGAGGGGTAGCTCCATACCCGATCAAATCTCTTGAATAATCCTTATTCATCCAAGTACTCCTAACATTAGTGTTTGGTTTAGTCGCTCACCCACAGCTTTCCTCTATGAGTTAGAAACAACGAGCAACCTCACCCCATACATTCATTGTATACAATAATTTATCTTAATGTAAAGATTTCGTTATTAAAGTTAAATTTAGCAACCACAATCTTTTAATAACAATAACTTAAATAATCATGGTGCAAGTTTTTAATGATAACGCACAGACTTGGTGCATCAAAAAACCGACTTAAAGTTAACATTTTTTCTACAATTGACTTTACTAATTGTATACAGTTCGTTCATAGTTAGTGCTGACAAAGTGAGCAAGCAAACGTTTTGTCAGATAAACATCGCAGATGAAAAACAGAATAAGGACAGGACGCGTCAACGCGCCGTGAAGGATTATGGGAAGATTAACAACACACGTTTTAGATACCACCCACGGCCTACCTGGAGCAGAGATCAAGGTAGAGCTTTACAAGGTAAATGAAGACTCAACTGAAAAATTGGCGACGGTTTTGACCAACTCCGACGGTAGAACCGATGCACCGATTCTTGCTGGTAACAACTTCCTCCCAGGCAAGTATCAGTTGGTGTTCTATGTAGCAGATTACTACAAAAGCAAAGGCGTCGAACTTGATGGCGTGCCTTTCTTAGACGATGTCGTGATTCGCTTCGGACTCGATGATCCGGATGCGCATTACCACGTCCCTCTTTTAGTATCCCCTTACAGCTTCTCGACATATCGCGGAAGTTAACCTCAAGAAATAACAAATAAAGGAAATTTAGCCGCACTTAATTTTTGCTAGGCCTTCGCTGACAACTTCTGTCAGCGAGCTTGGTCAGGTTTGTTCGTGCCCAAAAAAGAGAAATCACCTTAAACACATGAAACCTTAATATTGAAATCTTGCTGTATTCAATACATGGATCACAACATAAAAGGACTTGCTGACATGAGTGAGAGTAAAACTGAAATACTCAACCAAGATGCGAATAACGGAATTTTAGAGAAGTTTTTTAAAATTAAGGCCCACGGAAGCAGTGTAAAAAATGAATTGGTTGGTGGCGTGACCACTTTCGCAACCATGGCTTACATTATCTTCGTTAACCCACAGATCATGGCAGCATCTGGCATGGATTCTGGCGCGGTCTTCGTCGCAACCTGTATTGGTGCAGCGATTGGCTGTCTGTTAATGGGACTGTTTGCGAACTGGCCAGTGGGCCTTGCACCGGGTATGGGCCTCAACGCCTTCTTCTCGTTCACCGTAGTGAGTGAAATGGGTTACAGCTGGGAGGTAGCGCTTGGGGCGGTATTTATCTCTGGTGTGCTATTTGTCGGGATGAGCTTCTACAAGGTTCGTCAATGGATCATAGAGAGCATTCCAGAGAGTTTACGCTACTCCATGACCGCTGGTGTTGGTCTATTCTTGGGTCTAATTGGTCTTAAAACAGCTGGTATTGTCGTCGAAAACCCAGCAACTTTGGTTTCATTAGGTGATTTCACCAAGCCAGAAGCACTACTTGCTGCTATCGCATTCCTTATTATCGCGGTACTGAGTGAGCGTAAAGTCTTTGGTGCAGTACTGATTGGTATTTTGAGCGTAACGCTTATCGGTATGATGCTGGGTCTAGTGCAATACAACGGCTTCTTCGCTGCGCCACCGAGCTTAGCGCCAACCTTTATGGCAATGGACATCGCAGGTGCACTGAATGTCTCTATGATCAGCGTTATCTTAGCCTTCCTCTTTGTAAACATGTTCGACACCGCGGGTACATTAATGGGTGTTGCGGAGCGTGCACATCTAACCAACCCTGAAACGGGAAAAATTGAAGGTTTGAGCAAGGCGCTAAAAGCCGACAGTATTTCGAGTGTTGCCGGTGCTTGTGTGGGTTGTCCACCAGTAACCAGTTACGTCGAGAGTGCTGCTGGTGTTGCAGCAGGTGCTCGTACTGGCCTTTCTGCTATTGTGGTTGGTGCGCTGTTCTTAGCTGCGATCTTCCTATCACCACTTGCCGGCATGATCCCGGCTTACGCGACGTCAGGCGCACTGATATACGTAGCCTTTGTAATGATGAGCAGCATGCAACACGTTGATTGGAAAGATTTCACCAACGGTGCACCAGCTGCAATCACGGCGTTAATGATGCCACTCACATTCTCAATCGCGAATGGTATTGCGCTTGGCTTTATTACTTACACGGTATTAAAGCTAGCAACAGGCAAAACCAAAGATGTCTCTATCTCGATGTACTTCTTAGCGGCTATCTTCATCGCTAAATTGGTGTTCATTGGCTAATTTTCGGTTCATTAATTAACCACCATTGAGTCATACACCTTGAACGCTTGGTTATTAATCAAGCCAAGCGTTCCTATCAATTTTTAAGAAAGCTAACTGTGCGGAATCCACGGCGTGTTTAGACACGCTCCCTCCGTGCACCTTTTTTATGACCCTACGCAGTTTGTAGAAGTCATTGTTTGACTGTCATTCGCTTGTGAACCTAAACACAAGCAGAGGAATATCAAATGAAACTTCTGTATACCCTAAATGAAAGACCCCCTCACGGACTCACCCTCCTACTTGCTCTGCAACATATGCTAGCCTCTATTGGCGGCATCGTTGCAGTACCACTGATTGTTGGCGCATCCATTGGTTTGCCCAACACAGAAATTGTCTCACTCATTAACGCGGCCTTACTGGCATCGGGGATCGTCACGGTCGCCCAGTGCCTTGGTTTTGGCCCAATAGGTATTCGCTTACCTGTGGTGATGGGCTCCAGCTTCGCCTTTCTCGGTGTCGCGATATCTATTGGTAATGAAGGTGGCGTAAGTGCAATTATGGGCTCAGCCTTAATCGGCTCCTTTGTAGTCATTGCCGCCAGCTTTTACATGGATAAGGTAAGGAAGCTGTTCCCTACCGTGGTAAGTGGTGTAGTGGTTACTCTTATCGGACTAACCATTTTACCGGTTGCCATGAATTGGGTCGGAGACTCGCCCGCCAACAGTGAACAATTCGCCACACTGCCGAAGCTCTTTTTAGCGCTGGTCTCTTTGGGCATTGTGGTTTGCGTTTCCGTTTACTGTCAAGGCGCAGTGGCTGCTTCAGCGATCGTTATCGGCCTTGCGGGCGGTTACATCGTGGCACTATCACTTGGCATGGTAAACCTAGATCAAATTAGCTCTGCTGCTTGGATTGGCGGTCCTGAACCTTTCAAATACGGCTTCACATTCTCAATGAGCGCCATCATTAGCATGAGCTTGGTGTACATCGTGGTTATTGCTGAAGCAACGGGTGACTTCATGGCGCTCGGCAACAACTGTCAAACCCAAGTCAGCGGCAAAGATCTTAAACGCGGTCTTTTAGGCGATGGGCTTGGTAGTACGCTTTCATCGATTCTCACTGCTATGCCGCTCGCTTCATTCAGCCAGAATGTAGGCATCGTCGGCATCACTGGGGTTGCCAGTCGCTATGTGGTTGCGGCAACGGGGGGTTTGCTGATCCTCGGTGGTCTGTTTCCGAAACTCGCTGCCATTGCCGTCACTATCCCTAAACCAGTATTAGGGGGCGTGGGTTTTGTTATGTTCGGCATGATTGCTTACGCGGGTATTCGTATGTTGATAAAAGCTGCAGACACCAAACGAAACGCATTAGTGATCTGTGTTGGTCTGGCTTCTGGACTTGCGGTAACGTTCGAACCACGACTGCTACAGCACTTACCTCATGATTTAGCGAACTTCCTACACTCTGGCATTACGACTGGGACAATCATGACGGTTTTGCTGAATCTGATTCTACCTAAATCTTCACGAGCTGAAGAGCAAGAAGCACTCGCCGAAAGCCAAGCTCAAGTAGAGCTAGAGATGCAAGAACAAACTGAAATGCTAGATCAGGAAGAGCACGCAGAACTACAGCAAAAAGAACAAACTGAAACAACAGAAGTTAAGGCAAACTAAACGCCTTACATTCGCTAGTGATTTCAGGCTTAACTGACTTAATGGGAAGTACGTACACTTACATCAGTTATAGAAGCATACAGCAGTGGGTTGAAGAAACGCGCTGCTTTATAAACCCTTATCGTAAACAATACAAAACCAAAGACCCTCTTCCCTGAAAAGGCTGAGATGGCTAAGGACTATTATGAATGGAAACCATCTGGATTAAGAATCCACTCGCAATCTACACAGGTTCAAATACCGATGCACAAGGCGGACTCGTCGTCAGAGGCAATACCATTGTCGAGTTAGTAGGTAAGCACCAAGAACCAACTATCCCTGTCGACTATAGTGTTGATGCCTCGCGTCATGTTGTCACTCCAGGGCTAATTAACGCCCACCATCATTTCTATCAAACCCTTACTCGTGCCTACCCAGGCGCACTCAACAAAGAGCTTTTTCATTGGCTGAAAAGTTTGTACCCAGTTTGGGCAAACCTTGATGCTGAAATGATGAGCCTTGCCACTGAGCTGGCTTTGGTCGAGCTGATGATGTCTGGCTGCACCACGGCTTCCGATCACCATTACCTGCTTCCTAACGGGCTTGAACACGCGATTGATCTGCAAGTCGAAGCCGCCGAAAAGCTCGGTGTTCGAGCTATCTTTACCCGCGGTTCAATGAGTTTAGGAGAAGATGAAGGAGGACTACCTCCAAGGCACACCATCCAGACTGAACAAACCATCATCGACGATAGCCAACGCTTGATCCGTGACTACCACCAGCGGAATGAAGGCGCGATGGTTCAAATTGCCCTTGCACCATGCTCACCATTCTCGGTCACCACAGATTTGATGAGGGAGACTGCTAGAATTAGTGAACGTGAAGGTGTGATGATGCACACTCACCTATGCGAGACCCTAGATGAAGAAGATTTCTGTATTGAGAAGTTTGGCTTACGCCCGGTCGATTATCTCGAAGATGTGGGCTGGCTCAATGACCGAACTTGGTTAGCTCACGGTATCCACTTCAACCCAGAAGAGATAAAACGGCTAGGGGCGGCTGGCGTTGGTATCAGCCATTGCCCAACATCGAACATGATGCTTGCTTCAGGCATATGTAAGAACAACGACCTTGAAGCCGCTGGGGTGAAAGTCGGTCTCGGTGTTGATGGTTCGGCCTCGAATGATGGTTCGAATATGATTGCCGAAGTGCGAATGGCGATGTATCTGCAAAGGCTGCAGTATGGTTCTGCCAATGTCTCGCACTTTGATGCACTTCGCTGGGCAACATCGGGGTCTGCACGCGCAATGGGCCGTACCGATATCGGTACTCTTGAGGTTGGCAAACAAGCCGATATCGCTATGTTCAAGCTTGATGATATTCGTTTCTCTGGCAGTCACGATCCACTAGCCGCACTGCTTTTGTGTGGTGCCCAACAAGCAGACAAAGTGATGATAGCCGGACAATGGCGCGTCAACGATGGCGCAGTGATAGGTGTCGATATGGAACATCTCATGCACCGCCACCACGCCGCCGCAATGAGGCTTGGTAAGCTGGCGATGAACAACCACTAACGTCACTCTTCGTCCATCACAGTCGAAATGCATGGCTGTGATGGGCAGTGGACATATACACCTTACTTCAACATCATCAGCTGCTGTCTTTAATTTCTCATTCTTTTCTAGCTATATCCTCGTGTTCAGTCGTTCTCCTTTTATATCTTTTTGAATGGTTATCGTCTTAATAATGGAAATAAAATAATAATCTAATTAAACCCTACCTAATTTAACAGATGCTAATTAAACGTTTTGTTAATATATAACACACTCATTATTTGGCACAGATCAAGTTTAAAACGATCGTTCTAATTATAAATTTATAAAATTTACCAACAGATTTAGTAATAATTACAAAAATACAAATAATTATAGATTTATCACTTAAAGCATAAATGCATAGAATAAAATCCTATCAAATCCTTAATATACCTAGCCTGAGAGGTAACAGCAGAACAAATGACTTAAATATCATTTAATTCAATAGATCAACAAACGATCAATATGAATTCAAATATGTGATCTAAATAGAACTTTTCATTATAAATCTGCTATAGATTGAGCGCTTCTTATAAAAACAATATTCACATTAAGGAGCGAGATTAAAAAACCACATAATTACTACAAGTAATAACAACAGAAAATTATTCAATAACACCTTATAAGTATTTAAAAATGCCATCGATATGGTAGGGGTATTATTGTCTTTGAATAAATCTAATAACAGATTAAGCAGGGTTAAAAAATGAAAAAAATCACTAAGACACTTGTATTATCTTCGATCTCAATTGGGCTACTTTCCTCTTTTGCTCTCACTTCTCAAGCAGCTCCAATTCAAACAAATCAAGCGTCAGCAGAACAAAACCTACCGCAGGTGACTTACGATACGATCATTGGCGAGAATGGCGTCTTTATCGATTTGGATACCGATAACTTTATTTTAAAACAGCAAGAGTGGTATCAGATCCAAGCTTATGTCGAAGGCGCGTTAGCGCTACCCGTGACAGAAGCGAGCATGAAATCGACGCTAGGTATTCCCAATGATATTCCCTTCTCCAATTTCCAAGCACTCGTTGAGCAGTACTCTAACATTCACGACACTGCTTTCTATTGGAAAAAAGACCTATATCCAAGCATTGTTAACCTCTCATTGAGCTTGTCTAACTACGCACAAATCAAAGACTACATGCTTAACCCATTAAGCAACGCGCTCAACGAGATGTTAGCTAAAGCCTTCTCACCGCTACCGGAAGATATTGAAGCCGTTGAGCGCAACAGAAAAATGGCGATAGCTTATCTAAAGAGCCTGCAAAACTTTTCTATGAGATACCAACAAGAAGTGTCTGATGTTGGCGACAACCTATTGGAGTTCTCGGCCACGCTAGACACTCAAAAGCTGCAATTGGATGTATTGGAAGGCACACACAATGGTTACCTCAGTGATGATGGCAGCGCGCTGCAACAGCGAGTCAATGATATAAATGCGCGTATTGCCCAGCTTAATAAAGACTACACTCACTACGTTACTGTCGCCTCTACCGCGGTAACTTACGCCTGGTTCCCTATGGTGGCGGTACCTATCATGGGTGTTTACGGTGATAAAGCAGAGAAGGCACGTAAGCTTCGCAATGAACTACAAAAAGAAGTGGATGATCTACAAGATCAACTAACGTATACCCAGAAAATATATAACTCTTACCACCGTTCATCAGAAAGCATCGATATAATCTCTCAGCAGATTGAAAATGCCATTCCACATATTAATGAATTGAAACTTAACTGGCAGAAAATGAATTCAGATTTCACATCGCTACTTGCTGCGTTAGATGAAGCTCAGAATAATGCCGACATAATGAAAGATGATGCAATGCTTGGTGCAATCGGGGCTCTAGCCAATACATCGGTTGCTGAAATGAACTGGAATAATATCAGTGAGAAAGCCAAAGCATTTGCAAACAACGCCTATATTCAGAAGATGGAATAGTCTGCTTCCAGTTCGATAAAACAAAGACCTAATAAATAAAACCAAATAATAGAGCCACACCTTATAGCAATAAGGTGCGGCTTCTTTTACCCCAAATTTGGTAATACTCATTTTCGACAGGATTTTTCTATGAGACTTCTACCTATTATTATTTCTCTTTCATTTTCTCAACAAGCCTTTGCGAGTGATTGGCTTGAGCTAAATAACTTGCCAAACTCCACTGAATATCCAACATGGGTTCAATCAGCCTATTCCGAGGTGGGCGTCTTATCTCGCTCTACATCAGATTTACATATTAACCTTAGTGATTGGATCGCACAGCAGAACCTTTACGTTACCAAACCTTCAAAAATCGTCATCTTCGCAGATACTATTGAGGTTCCAGAGAACTTCAACTTAGTCGTCAACAACCAAAACATCCTCATTTTTGCTCGTAAGGTTGTTGGTCAGGGCACCCCAACCTTTGTACTTGGACAACAAGGATCTGCGGCATCCGTTTCCGTCATCGCAGGAGAGATAGAAACGCCAATTAACGTATTGGCTTTCCAAAGTGATGGCAGTATCACTCGAGATGCGGTTTCTGGTGAAGAAGGCAATGGCACGTCTGTGGTACTGGCCGGTTCGCACTATCGAAGAACCACCATCGACTCCAACACCACTGGGCAAATGAAACTGGCAACCGACCCTTTCACCGATATTGTTAACCGCTCTTTCGATATGGCTGCCACGCTATTCGATACGAATCCCGAGCTTAGCCTCGACCTTATTAACTGGATTGAACAGAGCTTACGTCACGCCGGTTCAGTGGTTGAAGATGACCCAATTCTTTCAGACCTTTACCTACAAACCGTCGCTTTCAAACAGTTTATTAGCTTTAGTACCAAAGAGAGCAACTACGTCCCGTATCTCGACAAAGTCTTATACCAAGACAAGTATGAAGCGTATCTGAATGCCATGATCGCCTATCAAGCTCAATGGGACATTATCCAAGACAGAAACACCGTTATTGAGGACAAGATTGAAGCTTCTAAGTTAGCACTCGCTAACATTGAAGATGTTCTTAGAGCTCAAGGTTCGATCATCACTCAAACTCAATCCAACATTGATAAGATTGGCGATAGCCTGACTGAAATTGATGCTCAGTACAAAGCTCAAGAACTCGTTACTCTTGATGCCCGAACCACTTATTTGGTTGGTGTAGAAAACTGGAAAACCCAGCAGCAACTCAATGCCGCTTTAGCGATATTCAAGGCGATAGCGGAAATCGGAAGTGCGGTCAGTGGCGTGTTCACTGGTAACCTCTCAGGGGTAAATGACTTAACCGAGCAGCTGGCAAAAACACCTGAAGCACTCGAAAAAGCAAAAAACCTCGTTACCAACATTAAGTCCGTCACTGGCATTATTGATAGCGTGACCAAAACGATTTCTGGTATTTCGCAGCTGACCAACGACGTTAAATCCGCCATCAAATTCCAAAAAGTATCGGAAGCGATGGATGGATTTAACTTTAATATCCCAACACTCAACGAGAGCAATCTTGCATGGGATTTGATGATCACCGAGATTCGCAGCAATCTCAGATATGCCGACAGTTTGGGTATCAAAGGCGCAAGACAATACCTGCTAGAGCTTGAAAAACAGGTCTTACTTGGTAAAGCCATTAACATCACACAGCTCAATTTTGCTCACGAGCAAGCTAAGTTGGTCGACCTGCTTTTAACGAATAATGTCACTACCAATCAGCAACAAAGATTGAACACTGCCATTGAGGGTTATCAGTTAGACAGTGATAGCTTTGATTCTGTTGAACGTGAACTTTCTCGAGTCTTAATGCACTTCAAACGTCCGATGTACGTTGCTCTGTCGAACTATGTTCAGGCATACGAATACTGGGCATTGAAGCCAAGTGAGATCACCCCTTCTCTCAACAAGAGCTATCTAGACTACCAGTTCGACTTGGCCTCTATCGAAAGTGAATATGTGAATGCCCTGTCTTCATTCCAGCCAGCACCACAAGACTTCACCATCGATAACTACACCATTTCCAGTCCAGAGCAGCTGGAGAGCTTTGCTAATACGGGTGAGTTGAACTTCACGATTCCACTAGAGCAAGTTCAGCTCTGTTCATTTGATCGAGTTAGGCTTTCAACGGTGCGTGTGTTCCTTGAAGGGGAGAACTTACCTTACGGCAAACAACTCAACTTACGAGTCTCCAGCTCAGGTAGCTATGCTGACCGATACGAAAATCAGGACTATCAATTCAGCTCTAACCCAGTATCGCGCGCATTCTACTATCGCCTTGATGACCCAACGACCAATGACGTAAGCATCATCACCGATGGCTCTGTGGCGAATAAGTTCGAGTATGCGTATTTCCAACCAACGCCATTCTCGTCTTGGAATATCACACTCAACAACTTTGATAAAACGGATCAAACCAATAACCAGTACCTAAAAGATGTCGAACAGATTCGTGTCGAATTCCTAGGTAGTGGTATCCCCAATGGCAACAGTTGCTCTCACTAACCACAGCGCATCTGTAACCAGAAAATCTTAGGTGCTCGTGTGACAACCTAATAAAAAGGCCGACATAATGTCGGCCTTGTTTTGTTCAATGTAAGGTTCAGGGTTATGCCCTAATCCATCAAGCTCTTTGACTTGATCGCCTTCTTCGCTAGCTCCTTTGCAAACTCAGCAATATCGGCTTCGAATTCATCAACGCTTTGACGGATTTCATCCAGTTGTACTGTCTGCATCACGCGGTTTTCCATCACGATTTGGCCATTAACGATCGTGGTGTCGATGTTGCTTGGGTTCGCTTGGTAAACCAAGGTCGCGTATGGGTCATAGCTCGGCATCATGTTCGCCGATTGTGTCTCTACAATCACGATATCGGCTTTTTTCCCCACCTCTAGTGAACCAATTTGGTCTTCCATATGCAGAGCTTTTGCACCGCCCAAAGTTGCCATCTCAATCACCTGTTCAGGAATCATGATTGTGCGGTCTGAGTGCTTCAAACGCTGCATGTTTGCTGCATAACTCAGAGTGCGCATGATATCCACTTGGTTAGAACTCATTGGGCCGTCGGTACCCAAGCCTATGCGCATGTCAGCACGGTACATATCCCATGCAGGCGCAATTCCCGTCGCTCCTTTAGCGTTCGCCATCGGATTGTAAGAGATACCAGCGTCAGCCAGTTTTAATAGCCTCTGATCGTTCTCAGACAAATGAATACCGTGAGCAATCACGACACGCTCATCGAGTACGCCGATTTCATCCATATACTCCACCGGTGAATTGGCTGTGGTTTCATCTTTAATGCGCTTTTCTTCATTGGGAAATTCCGCAACGTGAATCAACACTGGCACATCGTATTGAGCCGATAATCTATTGATTTCTTGCAGTTTATCTTTGCTCACTGTGTAGACGGCATGGGGCGCGTAGGCAGGTGTGATCAAATCATCGTTCTTGTACTCTTCGATGAATCCTTTTGCGTAGTCAATGCCTCCATAAGGTTCTTTCGCATCAACCACCGGGAATTTAATCACTGTTTCACCCAAAACAGCTCGTAGACCTACCTCTTTGGTTGCCTTTGCCATTTCATCCATGTGGTAATACATGTCGGCATAGGTTGTAACACCACTTTGCGCTAATTCGATGCTGCCGAGTTTAGTGGCATTGTAGATGAGATCACGACTTAGTTTTTCCGCTTCAAGAGGAAAGAAGTAGGCAAATAAGCGATTCGAGATCCCCTCTTCTCCCAATCCGCGAAATGCAATCATAGGAAGGTGGTTGTGAGCATTGACCATACCAGGCATGACGATACCATCTTGAGCATCGATTACTTTCTCCGCACGATACTGGGTCAATAGCTCCTCACTACCAACCGCGATGATCTGGTCGTCTTTCACCACGACAACTCCATCGTCAATCACGTCCTTAGTCGCGTTAATCGTCAAGACTTGGCCATTGGTAATCATTAAGTCTGCGTTGTAATCGTTCGTCGCTATAGTCGAACCACAGCCAGTTAAAAGAACGGCGCTAATTGTGTAAGCCAAGCTTTTGAGAGTCATGCGTGTACCTTTGAGTTGTGCGTTCATTTATCGGGAGCAGATGCTTCCTTAATAAAGTCAAAGTAGCTTGCCCGTGAGATTTTGCTACTTTCACTTTTGATGACAAAGACAACCTTGCCATTAAATAAAACGACATACTAAATCGAGTCGAGCCGATACTGAAATCCGTTATTGCACACAAAGTCACAATTATGGAAATACGAGGCGCAATCACTGCAATTGAATATATTGGGGCCGATATGAAAAAGACCTGCAATTGCAGGCCTTGTATGAAACTGAAACAGCTTAGCTTTTTACGCCGCACCCTTTTATCACCAACTGTGTGATGAACTTGGCGGCGTCTTCATAATCTTGGTCATCAAGTTGGTCTTTTTTCATCACACTGCAAATCTGCCAGCCGAAATCCGCATAGGTTTGAGTCGCGGCCCAGATAGTGAACATTAGGTGATGTGCAGGCACGTCGTCCATCAGCCCTTGTGCAGACCAAGTAGCAAACTTGTCGATGATCATCTGAGACTGTTTATAAAGCTCATCACCAATATCTTTTGGTAATACTTTAGCGCCCGACATCACTTCATTGGCAAAAACCTTGGAGGCGTGCGGGTGATCACGAGAGATGATTAACTTAGTTTGGATATATTGAGACAGAGCTTCGACAGGATCATCGAGCTCTTCAATTGGACGAGAGGCTTCCAACAAGGGTTGCGTCACCGACTCCAATACCGCGTTGTAGAGCTTGTCTTTTGAACTGAAGTAATAGAATACGTTAGGCTTTGGAATATCAGCAGCTTTGGCAATATCAACCATTTTGGTCGCGGCATAACCGTGCATCGCGAACTGCTCACACGCCACTTGAATGATTAAGTCTTGGTTCTTCTGCCTGATCTTAGACATATCATATCCCTACAACCGATTGATTTAGCTTTAGTGTCCTACGATACAAATAACTTTGACCGTCCCTTTATTGTGCATGAGACGGCCAATCGATTGGTTCATATATTTTAATAAATGAGAGGGAGGTTAACTTTAAAGTATCAAAATCGCTCGAAAGTCGTTTACATTGGTCAGTGTCGGCCCCGTTGTTAGTAACACATCAACCTTGTCAAAGAAGTCATAACTGTTATTCGCATCTAAATACGTTTCCGCTTTCAGCGACAGCGCTTCACTTTGTTGCCACGTATTTGGCGTTATCCAAGCCCCTGCGTTATCTTCAACCCCATCAATACCGTCGGTGTCCGCCGCCAGTGCGTAGATGTTGCTATGCCCTTTGAGTTCATTAAATAGACTCAGCAAAAACTCACAGTTACGCCCGCCTCTACCATTGCCCTTAACAGTTACCGTCGTTTCTCCACCTGAAAGTAATACGCAAGGCGTCTTAAAAGGGTGCTGTCGACTAGCAACTTGTTTCGCCAGCGCAGCATGCACCTTAGCGACCTCCCTCGCTTCACCCTCAATGCAATCACTCAAAATATACGTAGGAACTCCTAACCCTTCAGCTTCCGCAGCGGCAGACTCTAACGCTGACATCGGGGTCGCGATAATATGGTGTTCAGCGCTCTTCCAACATGAGTCATCAGGTTTGATGGTCTCTGATTCTGGATTGTTGAGCCACTCAAATACTGATGTTGGCATATCAATTCGATAACGCTCTAAGATGGCCAGTGCATCAAAACGAGTCGTAGTATCTGGAACGGTTGGGCCCGATGCAATCACACTGATATCATCACCGGGTACATCTGAGATAGCCAATGAAACTACTCTTGCAGGATAGGCCGCTTTGGCAAGACGCCCGCCTTTGATTAGCGATAGGTGTTTGCGCACACAATTCATCTCATCAATTGCTGCACCAGACTTAAGCAGAGCTTTGTTGATCTGTTGCTTCTCAGCAAGAGTGATATTACCGCCGGGTAGACTCAGTAATGCCGAACCTCCGCCTGACAATAAGCAGATCACTGTGTCATCTGCACTTAAGTTCTTCACCAATTTCAGCATTCGCTGGCTCACTTCTAGCCCCATTTCATCGGGCACTGGGTGCGCCGCTTCGATGACTTCAATGTGCTCGCAGGGTGCGGTATGTTCGTAACGAGTAACCACTAGACCTTCGAGTTCTCGAAGTGCGAGGTCGTACTTTTTCTTATCGCGCCATACAGCTTCTAACTCTGCTGCCATCGACGCAGCCGCTTTACCCGCACCGATCACCACCGTACGTCCAGCCTGATTGGAGGAGCGATAAAAAATAGATTCAGAAAGAAAAGTTTCGATGTGGTTTCGAGGTAGCGCTTCATTAACTGCGCTAGAGAAAAGGGTATGTAAAAACTGTTTAGCATCGATGTCCATCAGCCACTCCTTAGTCGACGGAATAAAAAAAGAACCCTAATACAAGGACACAGGTGCCTGCTAAGAAATAAGTTGGAAAGGAACAACTTCAACCTCTGCCTTATATTAGGAACGCGCATAAAAGGAGACGAAACTACGCGATTTATAAACAAACTGCTTGAGCCTGTGGGGTCGGCTACCCACCCTGGAGAAGTGGCAGCCTAAGTTCGTTACTCTGGTTTCATGAACCATGCATTCAATGCCAGAGTAACGAATAGATTTACCCTCAATTGGGTACTATCGGATTGAGTGATCCGAACGTTTTTCAATGGCTTGAATTAGTGCTGAGTGATCCCAACCTTCACCGCCAATATCAGCACACTCACCAAACAGTTGTTGAGCCGTCGCCGTATTCGGTAGTGATACACCTAATTCTTCGGCACCAGTCAGCGCAAGGTTAAGGTCTTTCTGATGCAGCGAGATTCTAAATCCTGGGTCAAAGGTTCCTTCCACCATGCGCTCACCATGCACTTCCAAAATCTTAGAGTTAGCAAAACCACCCAATAGCGCCTGACGCACGCGAGCAGGATCGGCCCCCGCTTTAGAGGCAAACACCAATGCCTCAGAGACCGCTTCAATGTTTAGCGCTACGATAATCTGGTTAGCGACTTTACACGTTTGGCCTGCGCCATTATCACCCACCAAGGTAATGTTCTTGCCCATCACTTCAAATAGAGGTCGCGCCTTATCAAAAGCAGCCTGCTCACCACCAACCATGATAGTCAGCGTCGCATTGATAGCACCCACTTCGCCCCCTGATACCGGAGCATCAAGATAGGCCGCACCACCCTCGTTAATGCGAGCTGCAATCGCTTTAGTGGCGATAGGCGAGATCGAGCTCATATCAATCACCAGCTTTCCAGCCGCACCTCCTGCAGTAAGACCTTGCTCTACGCCGTTGTCACCAAACAGAACATCTTCAACTTGAGGTGTGTTTGGCACCATTAGAATGATCACATCGGCCTGCTCTGCCACTTCCGCAGGCGAGTGATAAACCGTTGCACCAGCAGCGACAAGATCGGCAGGTGCTGGGTTGAAATGGTCTGAAAGAAGGATTTCGTGGCCAGCTTTTTGAAGGTTGCTCGCCATTGGTTTGCCCATGATACCTGTACCAATAAATGCAATTTTAGACATGTTGTTCTCCTTAACGTTTTAAGATAACCAGACACAATTAACGGTACTGGTGCAGCCAACCAAGGCCTTCTGTAGTGGTCGTTTTCGGTTTGTACTCACAGCCAACCCAACCTTGGTAGCCCAGCTCATCTAGGTAGTTGAGCACAAATGGGTAGTTGATCTCCCCCGTTCCCGGTTCATGACGACCTGGATTGTCAGCCAATTGGACGTGAGCTATCTGACCAATGTTCTGCTGCATAGTTGGCGTTAGATCGCCTTCCATAATCTGCATGTGGTAGATGTCGTATTGAATCGAGAGGTTATCGCTCCCGACTTCTTTAATGATCGCTTTCGCCTGTTCCGTGGTGTTGAGGAAGAAGCCCGGAATGTCGCGCGTGTTGATCGCTTCAATCACTAAACTTATTCCTTCAGCCGCCAGTGCGTTTGCCGCGTAGTGAAGGTTAATCACGAACGCAGAGTGCGCATCTTGCGGAGTTACCCCTTGCGGCACAATTCCCGCTAAGCAGTTCACCTGTTTGCAACCTAGCGCTTTGGCGTACTCGATTGCTTTCGGCACGCCCGCTTGGAATTCTTCTACTCTTGCAGGGTCAACCGCAATACCTCGGTCACCCGCCTCCCAATCACCAGCCGGCAAATTAAACAGCACCTGTTCTAGGTTGTTCTCAACCAACTTCTGTTTGATCGCTTGCGCGTCAAAAGCATATGGGAATAGATATTCGACGCCTTGAAACCCTGCGTCGGCAGCCGCTTCAAAACGATCCATAAAATCCACTTCAGTGAATAACATTGACAAATTAGCCGCAAATTTCGCCATGACTCTGTCCTTCTTATCTGTATTCTTTGGGCACTAAGCCTGTGCCCATTGACGTTCCGTTAAGCGACTATCGGCTTAACGGAAACACATTATTTGTGCGCAAGCGCGGTCGGTGCGTCTTCGCGAGTCTCCGCTAGCGGCTCAAACTCGTTGATGGCATTGATCTCAACACCCATCGAAATGTTGGTCACTCGCTCAAGAATCAATTCAACAACTACTGGCACTTTATGCTTGTTCATAAGCGCTTTAGCTTGTTCAAATGCCGGCGCGATTTGCTCTGGTTCGCGAACTCGAATTGCCTTACAGCCCAAGCCTTCTACGACGGCAACATGGTCTACGCCGTAGCCTTCAAGCTCTGGTGCATTCTGGTTATCAAATGCCAGCTGTACACAGTAATCGATATCAAACTGACGTTGAGCTTGACGAATCAGGCCTAGGTAAGAGTTGTTCACCAGTACATGGATATAAGGCAGATTAAACTGTGCACCTACGGCCAACTCTTCAATCATGAATTGGAAATCGTAGTCACCAGAGATAGCCACGATGTCACGATTTGGATCAGCAGCTCGAACACCTAACGCAGCAGGGGTTGTCCAACCTAACGGGCCAGCCTGACCACAGTTGATCCAGTGGCGCGGTTTGTACACATGAAGGAACTGAGCCGCAGCAATCTGCGACAGACCTATCGTGCTTACGTAACAGGTGTCGCGGCCAAAGGCTTTGTTCATCTCTTCATAAACACGCATTGGCTTCATTGGTGCTTCTTCGAAATTGGTTTTGCGTAGCATGGTAGCCTTACGCTGCTGACATTCCCCCGCCCAATCGCTTCGATTTGGCAACTTGCCTGCGTCGCGCCACTCTCGAGCGACTTCCACCATCAGCTCTAGTGCAGATTTAGCATCAGAAACAATGCCTAGATCAGGGCAGAACACTCGTCCTATTTGAGTCGGTTCAATATCAACATGCACAAATTTTCGACCTTCGGTGTACACATCCACAGAGCCGGTATGACGGTTTGCCCAGCGGTTACCAACACCGAATACAAAATCCGAGTTAAGCATGGTTTCATTACCGTATCGGTGGGAGGTTTGTAGCCCTACCATGCCGGCCATCAATTCATGGTCGTCTGGGATCGACCCCCAACCCATTAGCGTGGGTATAACAGGAACACCAGTGATCTCAGCAAACTGCTGAAGAAGTTCAGAGGCGCCCGCGTTGATCACGCCGCCACCAGAAACAATCAATGGCTTCTCCGCTTCCGCCATCATGGCGAGTGCTTTCTCGACTTGTTGTCTGGTTGCCGTTGGCTTGTAAGGCTCTAGCGGTTCATAAGAATCAATATCGAACTCAATTTCCGCCAACTGAACATCTAACGGCAAATCAATAAGAACTGGACCTGGTCGGCCGGAGCGCATCAAATGAAAGGCTTTTTGAAACGCGCGAGGCACTTGTGCAGGTTCGAGTACCGTCGTCGCCCACTTAGTGACAGGCTGAGCGATCGATTCAATATCTACCGCTTGAAAGTCCTCTTTGTGTAGCCTAGCTCGCGGAGCCTGACCTGTAATACATAAGATAGGAATAGAGTCAGCCGAGGCTGAATATAGACCGGTAATCATATCCGTTCCCGCAGGGCCAGATGTACCGATACAGACACCAATATTATCCTGATTGGTGCGTGTGTATCCTTCTGCCATATGCGAAGCGCCTTCTACATGACGAGCTAGAACGTGATCAATACCACCAAGCTTTTTCATCGCCGCATACATAGGGTTAATCGCTGCGCCCGGTACACCAAATGCGATGTCTACTCCTTCACGTTTAAGCACTTCAACCGCTGCTTCAATCGCTTTCATAATTGCCATTCGAACCTCCAGTTCAGATTGTATACAATTAAACAAACTTTTGTGTACTATGAGCCATTCTCAGCATTTATCAAGTCCAATCTGAAACATTTTTGTTACATCAAACGCGCGTTTTAAGTGAGCACTAACCCCGAAAAGCTTACAATTCATTGCTTTACATAAAATATCTTTACATAAAAATAAATTGCAAATATCTCGAATGATAATTAAATGTTAAATAGGCTTTGATTGTTTACAGTTTTTGCCATATAAATAAACTTAAAAATAGAATTTTGTATACAAAATGACATCGTATTGTTCAAAGGAGACAGACAATGATGAATGACGTAAAAGAGAGAGAAGAGGCTTTGTGTATGCAGGTACTTGGCAATATGGACAATGCTGAGTACAAAAAGATCCTGTCTAAAGATGCTTTGATCTTCTTAGAAGCACTGGTGAAAAAGTTTGGAGAGCGCCGTCAAAACCTGCTAACTGACCGCGAAGCTAAACAAGCCCAATTCGATGCGGGTGCATTGCCTGATTTCAGAGACGATACGGCATCGATTCGTGACGACAAAACGTGGAAGGTCGCGACACCGCCACCAGAACTACTAGATCGCCGCGTTGAGATCACCGGTCCGATTGAACGTAAGATGGTCATCAATGCCCTTAACTCCGGCGCTAAAGTTTTCATGTGTTGCTTTGAAGACGCTTCATCTCCGACTTGGGAGAACATGGTCGACGGTCAAATCAACCTTAGAGATGCCAACCTTGGCACCATCAGCTACTACGATGAAAAGAAGCAGAAGAACTACCAACTGGTGAATAACCCTGCGCTGTTGATCGCGCGACCACGAGGTATTCACCTGCCAGAGCAGTCTATCCAGTTTAACAACCAACCGATAGCTGGCTGCTTAATGGATTTCGCTCTCTACTTTTTCCATAACTATCAATCACGTGCAGATCAAGGCTTAGGTGTTTACTACTACATTCCAAAGCTTGAAAGCATGGAAGAAGCACAATGGTGGGACGATATCTTCAGCTTCACCGAGCAATATTTCAAAGTACCAAAAGGCACGATTCGAGCAACGGTATTGATAGAGACACTTCCAGCGGTATTCCAGATGGATGAAATTCTTTATGCGATGCGTGACCACATTGTTGCAATGAATTGTGGCCGTTGGGACTACATTTTCAGCTACATCAAAACATTAAAGAACCACCAAGACCGTATTCTGCCTGATCGTCACGGTATCGGTATGGATCAAGAGTTTCTTAATGCCTACAGCCAACTGCTAGTGAGAACCTGTCATGCTCGTGGCGCGCTGGCGATGGGCGGCATGTCGGCATTTATCCCAGCGAAAGATCCTGCAGAGATGGAGCGCGTTACCGCCAAGGTTATTGAAGACAAGCAGCGAGAATCTAAAAACGGTCATGACGGGACTTGGGTCGCGCACCCAGCACTGGTTGACCTTGCGATGTCTGAGTTCGACAAACATCTAGATGGTAAGGTCAACCAAATCGACTTCCAAAGCCCACAACATGAGATCAGTGCAGAGCTTCTGCTGAAGCCTTGTGAGGGAACCCGCGACGAAGCAGGCGTGCGTAAAAACATTCGTATCGCTCTCTACTACATCGAAGCATGGATTCAAGGCCATGGTTGCGTGCCAATTTATGGACTGATGGAAGACGCTGCTACGGCTGAGATCTCTAGAGCCAATATCTGGCAATGGATTCACCACGGCGTCACGTTAGACGATAGCCAAACCTTTACTAAAGAACTCTTCCAGTCTTGGTTATACCAAGAGCTAGACACCATTAAACAAGAAGTCGGAGAAGCTCGCTATGCTGTAGGTCGATTCGAAGAGACAGCCGATCTCTTCTATCAACTGTCTACAGCAGAAGCGTTCGCCGCCTTCCTAACTTTACCCAGCTATGGGCTACTGCAAGCGTCTTGACCTGACGCTTGACCAACTTGAACTTGTATCGCTTTAATCCTTAAACGATTCGGGAACAAGTTGGTTTAAGCCCCTGAAAAACAGGAGATAACATGGGAAGTTTGACTCTACAACAAGCGTTAACCATCATAGATGGAACCTTTAAAGCAGGCAGAAAGATCCATACTGAGCCTCTAACCGTTGCGGTTTTAGACAGCGGCGGCAAGCTCATCTCTCTGCAACGTCAGGATGGCTCTAGCATGATGCGACCAGACATCGCCATTGCTAAAGCATGGGGAGCACTCGCACTCGGCTGCTCTTCTAGAAAACTCGCCCAAGATGCTGATAACAGACCAGCATTTATCTCCGCAGTAAACGTGCTCGCACACGGGAACATGGTGCCTGTACCCGGGGGACTACTCATCAGAGATAAAGATAGAACTGTACTCGGTGCCATTGGTGTCAGTGGTGATATCTCAGATATCGACGAAAGCTGCGCGATTAATGGAATTGGCTGTGCAGACCTTTACAGCGATGAGATGCTGCAAGCCTAATCGAGTACCGAGTTACCTTTAAAAAGGTATCTACTATCAATAAAAAAACCGAAGCACTAAGCTTCGGTTTTTCGTTTTAACTTGGCGGCATTTGTTAAACGACTATCAATAGTTAAACAGCTATAAACAGTTAAACGGCCATCAATAGTGAAGTGCCTAAGAACTTATTCGTATGCACTTAGCCATGTTTTCAGCAGTTGATTGGTATTCTTCTTCTGACTTGCAGAGAGAGTTTTCACCAACTTCTTCTGCATCTCAACATGTTCAGTCATCATCTCATCAATCAGGGCTAGGCCATTTCTTGTGAGCTTAACACTCACACTGCGACGGTCTTCTTTGCTGTGCTCGCGGCTGATAAGCCCCTTGGCTTCTAGCTTATCTAATCGGTTAGTCATGGCACCAGAAGTCAACATCATTGAACCAATCAGCTCTGATGGGGTGAGTCGATAAGGCTTACCAGAGCGTCGTAACGTCGCCAATACATCAAACTCGCCTAGCTTCATATCATACTGTTTATGAAGGTCGGCAACTTGTGTCTCCATGTATTTGGCGATACGCATTACTCGGCCCATAATCGCCATCGGCTCTGTCTCTAGGTCGGGCTTTTCCTTTGCCCATTGTTCTACCACGCGGTCAATAGCATCCATTTGCAATCACGCTCCGTTATTAGTCTTAGTTGCTTCAAACTAGTTTAACATAAAGATACTTTACAACCACTAGTTATGGGTATACTCTTCACACCAAGAGTTATCTTAACGTAAAGATATTTTAGATGAATATATTATTAGCAATGATCCCCGCCTTCTTCTGGGGTACAACTTATGCAGTGACGCAGTTTACGCTACAGGAGTGGCCACCATTACTACTTGGTGCTCTGCGTGCTTTGCCTGCAGGGTTATTATTGCTTGCCGTGAAACCTACTCTACCTAAAAAAGGCGAGTGGCAGATCATTTTCACACTAGGTTTAATCAATATTGCGACCTTCTTCGGTCTGATTTTTGTTATGGCTCTCACCTTGCCTTCTGCCATTTCAGGCGTAGGTATGATCTCAGTGCCTGTATTCGCAATGATTTTCCATTGGGTTGTTAAAAAGCAACGCCCTAACCTGATTCAAGCTCTGTCGGGTGTCGGTCTAATTTCACTGGCGTGGATGCTGTTCAATCCAAGTCAGATCTCGCTCAGCCCTGTCGGCTTAGGTGCTATGTTTGCCGCTATCATGTGTATCATTGTGGGCAGCAGCATTACTAAATCACTCGGCGATCGCATGCACTGGTGGAAAGTACTGACTTGGCAATTGATTCTTGGTGGTGTGATCTTGTCTGTGGCTTCGGCGACTCACGCTTTCATTGACCCACAACCTTACGTCAACGCGGTAACCCACTTCGATTCGCGTAACTTTATGGGCCTGCTATGGGTGATTGGTTTGAATACGGCGCTGGGTTACGGCATGTACGTTTGGCTTCTGCAGCGTATGTCAGTGGTCGACTTTACCTTTGGTGGTATTGCTAACCCAGTCGCTGGTATCGTAATGGGTATGTTGCTGATGGGTGAGTCATTCACTGCCGCTCAGTACTCGTTAATGACAGGTATGATCGTGATGTCGCTACTCCCTCAAGTCATCCTTGCGATTCGACAACCTAAAACGGTACCCGCATCGAACAAGCCGCTAAAAGCAAGATAACCCCTTCAAAATTAAATAAAACCCGTTTCACACGGGTTTTATTTGTTTGGTCTCTTCACTATACAAAGTTTCAATTTGTCCTACCTGAATCGTCGTCTTATGATTAAAGGGTACACGTGACGTTAGGGGGCAAAATGGCAAAAGACTTATTCGCGAATCTCGATCTCAACCTTCTGAGAACTTTCATCATACTGCACCAAGAGCGCAACATGAGAAAAGCATCAGAGCGCCTTTTTGTTTCCCAACCCGCGGTAAGTAAAGCCCTCCAGCGCCTGCGTGATCATTTCGATGATGAACTGTTTGTTAAAACACACCACGGCTTAAGAGCAACTGAACATGCAAACCTGCTCGCAGAAAGTATCTCTCCGATACTGGACGAACTGTCGTGCGCGTTGAACAACAGTAACGAGTTCAACCCCGCCGAACTGCAGGGCATCATTAAAGTTGCACTCTCGCCATATCTGCTTAGCTCCCTTTCTAGCAAACTTTTTAAAGCGATTCGCGCGCAAGCCCCACATATACAGGTTCAACTTCTTAACTGGTCAGGCACAACCATGACTGACATCATCAATGATGAGGTTCATATCGGCTTGAACTACGAGATCAACCACGCTCCCAAAGAGCTACTTCAACAGCGCATCGCACAAGATACGTTTAAAGGTTATGTACGTGAAGACCACCCTTATCAAGGCGATTTTGTCGAGGTAAAAGATGGGGTGAATTTCGAGCTGGCCTCTGTTATTGCGGTCGATTGGAACTCGCACCAATCACTGGCTGAGAAAATACTGAAGATTAAGGGTCACAAGGCCAATATTGGTTTCCGCTCTGAGCTACCGTCTGCAGTTATCGACGTGGTGCGTAACTCCGACATGCTTTTCCCTGCTTCTAAGTTCCTCGAGATTGAACAAAAGACATCGCTGAGAGCCATCAACCTGTTGTTCGACAGTAAAGACGTACAGCCAACAATGTGTGCCTACTACCACCATAAAAACCGCAATAGCCCAACAACACTGTGGCTGAAAAAGATCCTCGAGAATCTACTGAACGGAGATTATCAAAAGGCTCAATAATAACCCTGAGTTATCACGCTGTTTCTGCTCTCTCATTAATAACCGAACGTTAAAGCCTCTATTCCATCAAGCGATTAGAGGCTTTTTTGTCCACTCCATATACTTCTCTCATCGGCTAGGAACGCCATCAAAACTGCAAGACGCACCATGAGTTCCTTAACTATTTTGAGAGTAGATCCATGAAACTAAAATTACTAAGTACCCTAATCGCCGCTTCTTTCCTAGCTGGCTGTTCTTCTTCTGGTTCAAGTAGCAACCCACCAGCAGCTCAAGACGGTATTGCGGATGTAACATACGTTCAAGGTGAAAACTTGGACGCAGCTCGTGTCGTTGGTGATGAAGGGGATTATAACGCTCTCATTATCCGTGACGTATCAAGTGCAAATGGCGAGACAAGCACTTTGATTTTGATTAATGGCAATCTGTACCACATCGAAGATGGCATGGTGACTGATAATGACCACAATGAAATAGGCCACATTGAGAATCAAGGCGACCAAATCGTATTTAATGGCGTAATCAACGGTGAAAAAGTCGAGGTGACACTAACGGTTGTGGATGGGCGTTTGATCGCTGATTCTGTAGTTATTGAAACACCTCCAAAATGGGGGGAGGAAGGCGCGAGCTCAATCAAGCTAATTCCTGTTGATGGAAAAACACTGATCTTTGTTGGAGATGAGCTAATCGGTTCAGTTAGTGATGATGGTTACGTTATCAAAGATGGACAAATTGTTGGTGAATTCAAAGGTAGCTCAGAAGAAGGCACCGTAACACTGTACAACGGAACATCTTTAAATTACTCGGTATCGTCAGAAACTACCGTTGTCACTATTTACAAAGACGGAATGATCTACACATGGGACAGCGCAACAGGTGACACCAACGTATCTATTGATGGAGATACTGATAACGGGTGGGGTTTAACGGATCCTGATTACGGTGTTGGTTTCGAATTCGAAATGGTTGACGACAACAAACTAGTTATTACTTTGGGTGCAAGTGAAGTAACAATTACTGATACCCCTACTGGTGTAATTATCTCTGGAGATAAAGGTCACAGCACTGTTTCAGTAAAGACGGTTAATGCCTACAAAGAAGCAATGACACACCTAACCAAAGAAGAACAGAAGTTCCTAGCTCTAGCTTTTGTTGCAAATGAAGGCGCAGGTGCAATTAACGAAGATATGCGTATTAAAGCTTGGAGCGTAACTAAAGAGATGACTAAAGAGTGGTCTCAAGACAACAAACTAACCATGCTTAAAATCGCTAACATTGAAATGGACCTTCAAGGCAACTCATTAGGTTACTACTTGTTGACTGGTGAAAGAAAAACAGTAGAAGAACTTCGTAGCGCAGCAAAGGCCGCGATATCAGATGCAATCAATGATTGGATTCCGGCGAAACCAAACCTAACAGCCGAGCAAAAAACAGAACTAAAACAAAAGGTTCAATCGCTTTCTCAAGAGCAACGTCAGCAAATCAAACAAGCTGTAAAAGACCGTGTAAGCCGCGGCTAAATGAAACAGTAAACAGAAGCAAAGGAGCCGCTTTATAAGTGGCTCCTTTTTGTTTGAATCTGCGTTGAGAGTGACATGAAACGACTATCTTTGGCTATGCTGGTAACGCTTAGTGTTTCCGCCAATGACCACCAGCTACAACAATTAAGCTATCACGAACCAAGCCTCAGCTTTCAAACCGCCAAAGCTGGCGATACATGGATCGGCACCGTATCTGGTGTGATTCAAGCGACTGATGCTATCAATATTAATGCTGAGATCGACAGTGAAGGCTACCTAGAGCTTGGAACAGGCTATGGCGCAGTACTCGGCCAGTTCTATGCCGAAGCCTTTGTCAGTTATGGTCGCGCAGATCTTATTGATATTTATGACGTTGGACTCTTTGGTGGGACAGCACTATCAGAAAAAATCATGTTGTTTGCCAATACCTCGCATGAGTGGCGAAAATTCTCGCTTGCTGACCTTCATGATGCTAATCGCGAATGGAAGAACACCATCGGTACGAGCTATTCACCTTCCGAGCACATGAGCTTTTCCTACTCTTTCAGCCATGATCGCCAATTAACGGGAGCAAAAGGTTATTACAACAGCCAAGACGTCACTTTCACTTTAAAACCTAAGTGGGTAGAGCCTTATGTGAAATACACCTTTGGGCAAAAACGAGTCAGTCCTGGAGATGTGTTTCGCTCTGATGGCAGCGTAGAACTGGGGTTTAACTTAAGGTTCTAGAACCCTGTTGAGATTTGAACCTTTTTACCGTTTCATTTGGTAACTCTCACCCCTTTATTTTCGTATCTTGGATAAAGGGGATTTTTCCATTCAAGCACTCAACATAACCTCACAAAGAACAATGATATTACACCGACTTACTTGAGTGAAAATATTTTCCAAAAATAAAACATAAAAAAGAAAAAAATTCCACCAAACTTCCAAATTAGAGATAAAAAGGCAAATTTTTTCTCTTGCGAGCTCCTTATACTGTGGCACATCAATTAGGCGGCACAAGCCTATGATTTAAAATTATAAGTATTGGGAAGTCACCATGAATTCGAAGTCTTTTACTGTTTTGCTCTTTTTGTCTGTGTGTCTTATTTGGGGCACCACTTGGTTCGCGATGGAAGTTGCTTTGCACTCTATCCCACCAATCTTTGCTACTGGACTACGTTTCCTTCTAGCAGCTCCTCTGTTGGCCGTACTAGCCAAAGTATTCAACCAGCCTTTGCTGTTTCCAAAAGGCAAGCGTCAATGGATCTTAATTGTCGCTCTGATGTACTTTGCAATTCCGTTTACCCTAATGATCTATGGTGAGCAGTACATCTCTTCAGGTCTCGCTTCCATTATCTTTGCCAACATGCCTGTGGCCGTGATGTTGATGTCGGGTCTGTTCCTAGGTTTGCGCCTTGCTAAGCACCAGATTTTTGGTCTTATCACAGCCGTAATCAGCCTATGTCTGATCCTAGGAAATGAGATGCAAATGGGTGGTGAAGACTACCTGATTGGTACCGTCTCTCTTGGTCTAGCGGTTGCGATTCACTCAGTCATGTACGTACTGGTTCAGAAGCACTGTAAAGACATTGAAGTACTGACTTACAACGCGGTACCAAGCTTCATCGCTGCCATTTTCTTATTCGCAGTGTCTGCTGTTGGCGAAAACGTCGATGTGTCTGCATTTACTTGGGACTCAATCTCTGCCGTTGTCTACTTAGGTTTTGTAGCAAGTGTCGGTGGCATTGTGGCTTACTTCAAATTAGGACAAGTGTCGACGCCTTTCCAAGCTTCAATCTGTTTCCTAATTTTCCCAGTGGTTGCGCTCGTGATTTCAGCCGTTATCAACGGTGAAATGCTTGCGGAACAGTCATTGATTCTTATGTTGCCACTGCTGTTTGGTATCTTACTGACCAAGGCGCCAAAGAAAATGTTCAAACTACGCAGCGGGTTGAAGGTAAGTCAGTAATAAACTGGCCTCATAAAACCAACGCTGTAATTTAATCCATTCAGATACAAAAAAGCTCCAATGGCGACATTGGAGCTTTTGTTTTATTCAAACTTCATCAAAGCGTTCTATTGCTATCGCCAGCTAAAGTAACGCACCTCATTGCCATCTTCCGGAATCTTAGGAATGTTCAGAGACAGTAGCAAAGAGACACCCGCCATCGCAGCACCAATAAAGAATACAGTTGCTGGAGAAGCTAGCCAGATAACACCGAATACCACCGGGATAACAACGGCTGCTATATGGTTAATGGTGAAAGAAACTCCTGCCGTTGAAGCCATATCTGCTGGATCTGCGATCTTCTGGAAGTAGGTTTTAATCGCTAATGCCAATGCAAAGAACAGATGATCAATCACGTACAGAGCAGCAGCCCACTCAGCGCTCTGCACCAAGCCATAGCCGACGAACACGCCAATCAAGCCAACGTATTCAAACATCAGGGCTTTGCGCTCACCAACGACTCCGATGAACTTACCAATACGTTTTGCAAACAAGAAGTTGAATAAGTAGTTAATCAAGAACAGTAGCGTCACATCAGCTGCAGAATAGCCAAACTTCTCTACCATCAAGAAGCCTGCAAATACAGTAAAGATCTGTCGACGAGCTCCGCTCATAAAGGTCAGTGCATAGTAGAGCCAGTAGCGCTTACGCAGTACCAACTTTTTATTCTGCTGGGTCTCGGTTTTAAATTCAGGAAAACCAAAGGTCATTACCAATACAAGCAAGAAACCTATCCCACCGGTAATACCGTAAACCCATGCAAAGTCGAGCTTCAGTTGCTCCAACATCACCCAAATCGAACCGTAGGTAACAAGAGAAGCCAGCGCACCGACAGAGATCATCTTACCCAGCATCTCCGGCGCTTCTTCTTTACTTAGCCATTGCAGCGACAGAGATTGTTTTAGGGTTTCAAAGTAGTGAAAGCCAATCGACATTAAAATCGTTGTAAGAAGAAGCCCTGTCAATGTTGGAAACAGACCCGTGATTGCGGTGCCCACAGTCAGCATTGCCAGTGAGACCAACATGAATCGCTGCTCGCGAATAAAGGCCAACACAAACACAACCGTAAACGCAAGAAAGCCTGGGATTTCACGCACACTCTGAAGCAACCCAATATCGGCACCGTCGAAGTTAGCTCGCTCAACAACAAAGTTGTTCAACAACGCCATCCAGCTAGAAAACGCGATCGGGACAATAATCGAAATCAGCAATAAAAAGTTCTGCGGCGTCTTCCAACTTGCAGTTTTATCGAACATCAACAAACTCCTGTTCGTTCATCTCACTGAGCGCTTTTTTCGTTAGCTGCTCAGTATATGGGTTAATCTTCCAGTGATTTGGGCTCCAACCCTTAACAAAGCGTTGAAAATCGGCCCATGCGGTTGCAAACATAGGGCGCCAAGCCGCTTCGACTTGCACTGCATTTAATTGTGGCTGATAGAGTGCCAATGCTTGAGTAAGCTGCTCAAAATAGACATTTAACACCTCGTTCTCTCGCTCTGCACAATCTCTTGGCCTAATCGCACTGCTCATAAACAGCGCCACATCCTTCATGGCACAGCTAAGTCCTACGTATTGAAAATCGACTGCTGCCGCATTTTTATTTTCAATATCAAAACAGAAGTTGGCTAACTTGGCGTCACCATGCACTAATGTTGGGTAAGGGCACTCTTTCAACTTATGATCAATCTTCTCAGCGTTTGTCTTGAGAGTTTGATCATCCAATACACTCAGTTCATCCGGTCGTGTTGCTAAATGCCAATAGGTGCCAGTTTCCCACAAACTCGATACATCACTCGGGTTTATGTTGATATGTTTCGCGTGGAAATGCGCAAGCCAACGTAAACAAGCATTGCGCTGCTGCACCTCTTCAAGGCTGTAACCCTCGACTTCACTCGCTAACACATCAAAGTTGGATGTATTTGGGAAACCGAGCGTCTTGAGATCTTGCATGACTATCAGCCACTCCCCCTCCGCTTGTTGGCACTGTAAGCCAACAGGAACAGGGCAATGTGGATCATATTCTTGAGTAAACCCTTGATACCAAGAGGTTTCAACCTGATATGACTTTACTTTTCTCTGGTGTGAAAGCTGGGTATTCCACCCCTTAGGATGTTCGGTTTTATCCGGCAGTGCGACATGTTTGACGATAACACTGGCTACCTCCGTTGCATCTGGGAAGTGCAAGCGAACTAGCTCTCCGTAGCCTCCCCATAAGCGCTGAATCACTTCGACTTGGTGGCGCTCAGAACCATGAACAGAGTGGGCAATAGCATTGTACAATCGTGTTGTAGAATCTGTGGTTGAACAAGGCATACTTTTCTCGTTATGCCTCATCCGCAAGTAGATGAGACCACTGTTTTTGCCTTGCCATGTAGTGCACAACATAGCTGCAGACAGGGACTATTTTAAAGCCCGCCTTTTCGATCTCTGGAAGTACCGCTTCCATCATCACTTTGCCCATGCCCTTCCCTTGTAGCTCATCCGGAACGCGAGTTGAGGTAATGTGAAGCACCTGTCCTTGTTGCTGGTATTTCACCACAGCATACTGTTCGGGAGCTAGCTCTACCGTTATTTTTTGGGCTTCCTGATCCCATTTTACTGCCTGCATTCTCAACTCCTATAAATATTCGACATGCTAAACGATAAACAATTGAAGTCTTGGATTGATGTTAATAGACTAACGCACGTGCATATAAATAAAACGATGTAGTGGGAATTACAAATAAATCTGAAATGGACACAGCCACACCAGATTCAACATTCAATCACCTCACTTACCTAAATCTAGCACGTAAGAACCGTCTATTGTCAGACAACGCATGTTGGCGCATGGAGAAAACACAATGAACGCACCACTAAAGAGACCTGTGGAGCCGAACCAATCACTGCAAGATCCGCGAAATCGCACCGTATCAACCATCAACAGCACGGATGCGTTGGCGATGATTGAGCACGGCAGTGAACTGACTCTCAACATAACTACCCCAGTTGGCAGTAAATTCTTAGCCACCACCAAATTCATTGGCACCCACAGTGAAAACTGCATCTTGATTGAAGTCCCTGAAGTCTCATCAGACGATCTTGGCTTTTTCTTTCAAGAGGGCTTCTGGATGACCGTTCGCGCATACTCTCTTCGAGGTGAAGGCGCACTGATCCACTTTAGAAGTCAGATTCACCACAACATCGGTGAACCCTTCCCACTACTGATCTTGTCAACGCCAAGTACTATGCAGGTAACACAACTGCGTAAAGAGACTCGTTATGAGGTCAACCTAGCTGGCAAGATCAACATCAATGATCAACGCACTGATTGTGAAATCCGCGACCTTTCAAAGAGTGGGTGTCGATTTGTCACGTCACCGACCTCAAGAAACCTTCAGGTGGCTGAGCGCGTTTCAATTGAGATCTCGCCTGACAACTACAATGGCCCTTTATTACCGCCATTAAAAGGGGTGATCTGTAACCTTCAAAAATCGACCCACTATGCCAGATATGGCGTCGAATTTGACGAGGTTGGACGCACTAATGCACGTAACCTGCTGAGCAAGTTGAAGTTTGATGGGACGAAATTACGCCTAAGACAAGGCTAAAGTCACCAAGTGCCAAGCTTCCAAACGTATATCCAATAAAAACAGCCATCGTATTTGATGGCTGTTTTCGTTAAGGACGATGACACAAGCTAGGCTAACCTTTTGCTTATGTCTATCTCGCTATTTTCTCAGCGCATTGAGTTTCGCTTGAGCAATACCAAAGACGGTATCAATCGGATAACTGCCCTCGTCACTTGGCTCACCTGCAGGTTTACCCGTAAACAGCTCGATCGCTTCAGTCACATGCTCAATAGCCCAGATGTTAAACTCACCTTTCTCTACCGCCTTCACGATATCGCTACGTAGCATCAGATTGTGAACGTTAGAGCGCGGAATAATTACGCCTTGGGTATTACTGCGCCCTTTGATTTCACATACATCGAAGAAGCCTTCGATTTTCTCGTTCACACCACCAATAGGCTGCGACTCACCAAACTGGTTCATCGAGCCCGTAATCGCGATGTCTTGACGGTTAGGCTGTTTTGAGAAAGCAGACACAACGGCACAGAACTCCGCCATACTCGCACTGTCTCCATCAACCCCGCCATACGACTGCTCGAAGGTGATGTTGGTGGTTAGCGGCACTTTTGCGGTTTTACCAAACACAGAAGAGAGGTAAGCCGACAAGATCATCACCCCTTTTGAGTGGATGCTGCCACCAAGATCAACATTTCGCTCAATATCGATCACCTCACCATCACCGTAAGCAGTCGTCGCTGTGATGCGGTTTGGTGCACCGAACATATGATCAGTCGTGCTCAGCACCGACAACGCATTCACTTGTCCGACGGCTTCTCCTTCAACCCGCATCAGAGTGGTGCCGTTGGTAAAGGTCTCCATCACGCTGTCTTGCAATCGACCCACACGCAACTGCTGATTTGCCAATGCTTGCTCAACGTGACCTGCACGAATCAGATTGGAGTTTGAGCCTTTGGCTACATAGTTAGACTCACGCAACAGATTCGCGATATGAGCCGAGTGTAGAGACAGCTTGCTCTGATCGCCTGCCTGACGAGAGCTGTGCTCAATGATGCGGGCAATCGCTTTGCGGTCACAATGCAGCATGCCGTTGTCATGAACGATACTCGAAATGAAGCGTGCGTAATGCAGTTCTGAATCCGCGGTGCGCTTCATCTCATCTTCAAAATCAGCGGTCACGCGGAATAGCTCCCCAAACTCCGCATCGTAATGCTGAAGCAGTTGGTAAGTGCGGTAATCACCGAACAGAATGATCTTCACATCCAGCGGGATTGGCTCAGGGTCAAGCGAAACCGCCCCCGTTAAGGTGACCTCTTTCTCTAGCGAAGTCAGGCTAAGCTGACGAGAACGAAGTGCACGCTTGAGACCATCCCAAACATAAGGCTGCTCTAACACCTTCACCGCATCCATCAGCAACACACCACCATTCGCACGGTGTAAGCTACCAGCACGAATCAAAGAGAAGTCTGTAAATACCGTGCCCTTAAACGTCGCCGTTTCAACATAACCAAACAACGAGTGGTAGTTTGGATTGTCTTCGACAACGATTGGTAGTTGCTGCTCTTTCTGGCTAACCAGTACGTTGACTTTGTAACGACGAGGCAGCTTTTTATCTAGAGAAGCTGTGGCGATTTCGGCCTGCTCATTACTCTCTTCGAGGAAGATTTCCGCATTCTCGACGATGTCTTTACGCAGTGCCGTCAGGTACTTTTTGATCTCTGGATACTTGCTGTAATCCTGCTTCAACTGTTTGATAAAGTGAGTGATTACATCACGCGTGGTGTCGTCATTAAGCTTCTGGATCTTCTCTGTGTAGGTCTCTTCTAGCTCGGTGAGCTCTCTAGAGATGGTGCGCAACCCTACTTCGAGTGCATCAATACTCTTGTCGAACTGTTCTTGCTCTTCAACAGAGAGTTGGTCGAAGGTCTCCTCCGTGTGCAGCTCTTCACCGTTCATCGCCACAAACTGATAGTCACCTTTCGAGGTGATAGTCAGGTTAATGCCCTTCTCTTTCGCCTCTAGACTGATCGCCTCAAGTGCCACCTGCTGTTTGCTAGCAAGCTGGTTCTTTAGCGTATCTGCGCGGCCAAAGTACATCTCGTTATCAAACGCCAACGGCATCGCTTTTAAGAGCTTGCGCATCAGCTTTTCGATATCTTGTTTCAAGCTCGTGCCCACACCGCTCGGTAACTTGAGTACTTTCGGGGTACGAATATCGTCGAAGTTCGCGACATAACACCAGTCGAACAGCTGATCAGGCTCTTGTGGGTGACGATTAAGGTAACGCAAGATCATGGTGCGCTTACCAAGACCATTACGGCCAATCGCATAAATGTTGTAACCCTTTTCCTTGATCGACATAGCGAACTCGACCGCTTTCTGCGCGCGTTCTTGTCCGACTATCTCATCAATGGGAGCCAGTTCCTTGGTCGACTTACAAGGCAACTTTTCAAGTTCAGCTACCTGATACAGTTGCTCTGAGTTGAGTCTTTGAATCGCCATCGCCGCCTCCTTAATCCTTTTCTTATGGGTATAGTTCAAATAAGTGTAGATGTAATTTCTTCTAAATTTAGTGACTTACGCTACATCACGGTTCAACTGAACAAATAACGAACGATTTCACCGTAAATCAATGAAACTAACAGAAATCAGTGACACTAAAATGATTTAACATTTGAAACAAAACCAAATGGTTTTTGTTTGCATTTGATAATAAATATCATTAACATTCTTTGGTCTTATAATTTAGAGGCTGAGAAGATGGATTTAGAACGATGCTGGATGCACTACCTTAAAGCGGAACAACTCATGGAGCAGGGCCATTGGCCAGAAGCTCAACGTCTGTATGGCGATGTTCTGAGTTCGCTTCCACACCATATTCAAAATGCCGCTTTCCAAAACGATGTCAAACCTTGTCAGTTTGCTTGCTTACTGACAGGACTGCGCGACGCCAGTATTTCTCAAGCAGAAATCCTCAATAAGCTGGGTCAGCAGCAAGATGCCTTTGACACATTGAATCAAACCTACGCCTTGATGCAGTTCATTTCTTTAGAAGATAACTCCCTGATCAAGCGTACTCATTCGCTGCTAGAACAGCAGAGCGAAGAACTCCTCAGACATTTGATCGCTTTTTGCAGCGCACAACGCAACGCTCACTGGATGCTAGAGCTAGAGCAACTTCAAAGAGCGCATCACTACTTTGGACAATTGAAGTCGACCCACGACACCTACCCATCACCTAATGTCTTAAACTGAATAAGGACGTATCATGTCAGACAAAGCCATCCTTAAGGTCAATAACCTTTCCGTGAGTTTTAAAACCAATGATGGAATCATTGATGCGGTAAAGGGCATTAACTTCACGCTCAACCCAAGCGAAACCCTCGCAATTGTGGGTGAGTCCGGTTCTGGTAAATCCGTATCCTCTAATGCTCTCATGAGCCTCTTACCTGATAACGCCATCATCCACCCAGAGTCGTACATCGAGTTTGAAGGCGAATCGATTCTCGATAAATCTGAGCGTGAGATGCAAGCGGTACGTGGTGATCGTATCGGCATGATCTTCCAAGAGCCGATGACGTCGCTAAACCCTTACCTACGTGTCGGCATTCAAGTGGCTGAAGCCATCATGTGTCACCGCAACGTATCAAAAGCGCAAGCCAAAGAACGTGTTTTGGAGCTATTTGATCTGGTGCACCTACCGAATCCAAGCCAGGCCTACACTAAATACCCACACGAATTTTCTGGCGGTCAACTGCAACGTATCATGATCGCTATGGCGCTGATTAATGAGCCAGACATTCTTATCGCCGATGAACCGACAACAGCTTTAGATGTAACGGTACAGGCTGAAGTGCTGTCTCTTATCAAAGAGATCCAAGCCAAGATGGGTATGGCGATTCTGTTCATTACCCATGATTTAGGTGTGGTAAAACACTTCGCGGATCGCGTATTAGTAATGTGTAAGGGTGAATTGGTCGAAGAAGGCGAGACTGTCCCGCTGTTTGAAGCACCAAGACACGAATACACTCGCATGCTAATCAACTCAGTACCAAAAGGTTCAAAAACACCGATTGAAGAGTCAGCGCCACAACTACTCGAAGCGGACGATATTCGCGTTAAGTTCCTCGTTAAGCCGCACTTTATTAAGAGTCGCTGCCAATACTTTGAGGCAGTGAAAGGTATCTCGCTTAAGCTTAAACAGGGTGAAACCTTAGGTATTGTTGGCGAGTCAGGTTCAGGCAAGTCGACCTTAGGCCGTGCTCTAATCGGTCTTCTGCCATCTACTGGCCGCATTGTTTACAAAGGTCAAGATGTGAGTCTGTTGACGGATAAAGAGCGCCACAAGCTTAAGAAAGATGTGCAGATGGTGTTCCAAGACCCATACGGCTCGTTGTCACCACGTATGACAGTCGGTGAGATCATCACTGAAGGATTGACCGTCCACCAGCCTCATCTGACTAAGAAAGAGCGTTTGGAACGTGCACGTAAAGCACTACTTGAAGTTCGCTTAGAGCCGAGCTCAATCAACCGTTACCCACATGAATTCTCGGGCGGACAACGTCAACGTATCGCGATTGCACGTGCACTGATTCTTGAGCCTTCGTTCATCTTGCTGGATGAGCCAACGTCGGCACTTGACCGTTCAGTACAGCTAACCGTGATTGATCTTCTGAAAGACATTCAAGCCAAACACAACATTGGCTTCTTGTTCATCAGTCATGACTTGTCGGTGGTAAAAGCCCTATCCGATCGTGTTTTGGTGATGCAGAAGGGTGAAGTGATGGAGCAAGGTACTGCGGAAGACATTTTCCAAAATCCACAACATGAATACACGCAGAAACTCATCGATGCGTCGTTCGATCTTGATGAAAAACCCAAAAAAGATGCTGCGTAAGTGGAACTAATTCACATTAACAACGTCATATAAATACATTCTGAAAATTTGCATTAATGGATTGCTACAGAGTGGATATAGCAAATTGGTTTGGCCGCCAAAAATGAAAAAAGTCGCACGGATGCGACTTTTTTTGTACCTCTTTTTTACACCTAAAGAATGAGCGTTAGCTAAACGCTCAACTCCTTAATCCCCATATTCCAAAGAGTAAAGGCATAAGTGTCTGCTGACAGGTCAATTGCTTTGTTGAGCGGCATACCAGCACCATGGCCCGCATTAACATCAATACGAATCATCACGGGTTGCTCACCTTGGTGTTTAAGCTGCAACTCAGAGATAAACTTATAGGAGTGCGCAGGAACAACGCGGTCATCATGGTCCGCCGTTGTCACCAATGTCGCCGGGTAAGATTGGCCTTCTTTAACATTGTGCACTGGTGAATAGCCCAATAGGTACTCAAACATCTCTTTGCTTTGTGCAGACGTACCGTAGTCATAAGCCCAGCCCTCACCTGAGGTAAAGGTATGGTAGCGCAGCATATCCAGTACACCAACGGCAGGCAGAGCCACTTGGAACAGTTCAGGGCGCTGAGTCATACAAGCTCCTACTAACAAGCCACCGTTAGAGCCGCCTCGAATCGCTAATTTGCTGGAGCTCGTGTAGTTGTTCTCAATCAAGAACTCAGCCGCAGCAATGAAGTCATCAAACACGTTCTGCTTCTGCTGCTGTGTGCCAGCGTTGTGCCACGCTTTACCGTATTCACCGCCACCACGCAGGTTAGGCACTGCATAGATACCACCAAACTCTAGCCAGCTCGCGACATTGCCAGAGAATGAAGGGGGCAGGCTGACATTAAAGCCGCCATAGCCATACAGAATCGTTGGTGCAGAGCCATCGAGCTTAGTCCCCTTTTTGTAAGAGATAAGCATTGGCACTCGAGTGCCATCTTTTGAGCTGTAGAACACTTGCTCAGACTGGTACTGTTCACTCTCAAACGGCGCCTGTGATTTTTCAAATACTTTAGACTCGCCCGTCTCTACATCCAACGAGAAGATGGTTGGCGGCGTCACGTAGTTGGTAAAGGTGTAGTAAAGCTCTGTCTGCTCGCGCTCACCGCCGAGTCCACTTGCTGCCCCTTGCGCTGGCAATTCAATATCACGCACCTTGTTACCTTGGTAATCAAACTGCTCATACTTTGACAGCACATCCACCATGTAGTGTGCCAACAAGTAACCACCACCGATTGTGATATCCAGCGGTTGCTCTCGCTCCGGGATAATATCATTCCATTGCTGAGTCTCAGTATCTAGGCTCACCACACGACCGTTTGGCGCATCAAGGTTGGTGTACAGAATGAATTGACTACCCTGGTTATCAATCAAATGGGTATCACTGTCGACGTGATCGACCACTGTGTGGATTGGTTGCGACTCGCTACTTAAATCGATGTAGAACATGCGATTACCCGATGTCGACTCTTGAGCCAAAATGATCAGGTAGTTGTCGTCTTCTGTGGTGTATCCATGGACGTAACGATGTGCTTGCTCTGGTTTGGCACCAAATACCACCTTATCGCTGCTCTGAGGCGTTCCTAGCTCGTGATAATAGAGCTTATGCTGCTCAGTTCGCGCAGAAAGGTGGCTACCATCGGGTTTGTCGTAGCTAGAGTAATAAAAGCCTTCATTACCAAGCCAAGATACGCCGGTGAACTTTGCATCAACAATTTCTGGCTCTAGTTGCTGCTTGGTTTCTGCATCAATTACAAAAATCTTGCGCCAGTCACTGCCGCCTTCAGAGATGCTGTAAGCCACCAAGCTATAATCTTTGGAAAATGACACTGAGCCTAATGAGGTAGTTCCGTCTTGCGAGAATGTGTTTGGATCTAAGAAAACTTCTGGCTCGCTGCCATCCTTGCTGCGATAAAGAATGCTGTGGTTTTGTAACCCATCATTCTTATAGAAGTAGGTATACTCGCCGCGTACAAAAGGTTGGGAACTCTTCTTGTAGTCCTGTGCCTTAGCAATACGCTCACGCAGTGCATCTCGAAAAGGGATATCAGACAGATAACCAAAGGTCAGGGCATTTTGCGACTCTACCCAAGCAGCCGTTTCTTCACTGGTATCATCCTCCAACCAGCGATAAGGATCCTTTACTTGCGTACCAAAGTAGTCGTCAGAGACGCTCTGCTGCTTTGTATGTGGGTAGGCGTTGTTGTTCATTCTTCCCTCTTCCTTAGATTTCAAATGATAATAATTCGCAAATAAGATGACGAATTGATGCGGCTAAATCAAGTAACCAATTGCACCAAAACGTAACCTTAACTAAAGACCAACTGATTAAAAGTAGTGCGAAATCGCCAAATAGCGGGCACGAATGTGCTCAATCAACATCTTGATCTTATTCGGTGGTTGACGGGTAAACGGGTAAACCGCGTAGATGCCCAGTTTTTTGCCAACGATATCTGGAAACAAGTCCACCAGCTGGCCATTGCGGATATCGTGATACACCAAACAGCGCGGCACGTATGCAATGCCGTGTCCACCCAGTGCAGCCTTTCTCAAAGCCGTTGCGTTATCGGTGGAGAACGAGCCTGAAACACGCACTATGTATTTGTTATCACCTTGCCCCTCTCGAATGAACTGCCACTCACTTGCGCCGGTTGTCTGGTAGGCATATTGCAAACAATTGTGTTTGACTAAATCGGTCGGGATGAGTGGTTTACCATTGCGAGCAATATAAGAAGGCGAAGCGCATACTACCCATTGCGAGTCCAGTATATGGCGCGCAATCAAGCTTGAATCTTCCAGATATCCGGTACGAATCACGAGGTCAAAGCCATCGTTCACCAGATCAACAAAGCGATTGTCGAGTGACATATCGACAGTCAGACCCGGGTGCATGTTACAAAACTCCGCCACAGCATCGGCCAATATCAAATCACCAGAAATACTCGGGACAGACATTTTGATGTGACCGCTGACATTTTCACCAAAGCCTGAAACAGCGTCCATAGCCTCTTGGGTTGCCTGCTTCACATTTTTGGCCCCATGCAAGATCGCCTTGCCCGCCTCAGTCAGCGTTAATTTGCGCGTTGTGCGATATAATAATTGAACACCTATCTCTTCCTCTAAACGAGCAATTCTTTTGCTAACTACCGAATTTGTAAGGTTATTTTGCTCTGCAACCTTACTAAATGAGCCCATTTCTACTACCTGTGAAAACAGGATTAAGTCGTCTGCACGCATGTTATTATGCCAATTTTGGAATTAATTATTTTCATTATTTCCCTATATCTATAAAAAATAAAGGGGTAAATTCACGCCAAATTAACAAACCCATTACAACCACTGCCGTTGTAATAACAAAAAACAATAACGTGTAAGTCACTTCAAACCGACAAGGATTGAGGCAAGGACGAGGAAGTACCCATGAATGAAACTCTATTAGCTCTATTGGCATTTTCGCCAATAGTTATGGCAGCTATCTTGCTGGTTGGCCTAAATTGGCCAGCGAAGAAAGCGATGCCGGTGGCCTTTGGTCTAACCGTACTTATCGCACTATTTGGTTGGGACATGTCGAGCACTCGTGTGTTGGCATCTGTATTCCAAGGTTTTGGTATCACTGTATCGGTTCTCTGGATTGTGTTCGGCGCTATCTTCTTACTTAACACTTTGAAGCACACCGGAGCCATTACAACAATTCGTAACGGATTTACTGACATTTCAGCAGACCGTCGCGTACAAGCCATCATCATCGCTTGGTGTTTCGGTTCTTTCATTGAGGGCGCATCTGGCTTTGGTACTCCAGCAGCTATCGCGGCACCTCTACTGGTTGCTATCGGTTTCCCTGCGCTTGCAGCGGTACTAATGGGTATGATGATCCAATCTACACCAGTTTCTTTCGGTGCGGTAGGTACGCCTATCATCGTTGGTGTAAACAAGGGTCTAGATACACATAACATCGGTGAAAGCCTAGTGGCTCATGGCTCAACATGGGACGCTTATCTACAACAAATCACATCAAGCGTTGCGATGATTCACGCAACTGTAGGTGTAATGATTCCTGTACTAATGGCAATGATGTTGACTCGCTTCTTCGGTAAGAACAAGAGCTGGACTGAAGGCCTAGACATTCTACCGTTCGCACTATTTGCAGGTGCAGCGTTCACCATCCCTTACGCACTAACAGGCGTGTTCCTAGGTGCTGAGTTCCCATCTCTAATTGGTGGTCTGGTTGGTCTTGCAATTGTTGTTACAGCAGCAAAACGTGGCTTCCTAGTACCAAAATCAAAATGGGACTTCGAGAGTGAAGACAAGTGGCCAGCTGAATGGCTAGGTTCTCTAAAAATCGACCTTGATGAGAACAAAGGCGCGCAGAAGATGAGCATGGCTCGCGCTTGGGCTCCATACGTACTACTTGCAGTAACTCTTGTTGCTAGCCGTGTTAGCCCTGAGTTCAAAGGCTTCCTGAAGAGCGTTAGCCTATCGTTCAGCAACATTCTTGGTGAAACTGGCGTGAGCACTGCGATTCAGCCTCTTTACCTACCGGGCGGTATCCTAGTATTCGTTGCTCTGGTTGCTGTTCTGATTCAAGGCCGTAGCGCTGCACCACTAGCGAAAGCATTCGGTGAATCAAGTAAAACACTGATTGGTGCAGGTTTCGTACTGGTGTTCACTATCCCTATGGTTCGTATCTTCATCAACTCTGGAGTGAATGCAGCTGACCTAGCGAGTATGCCTGTAACAACAGCAAACTTCGCCGCTGACCTTGTAGGCTCTGCTTTCCCTGCATTGAGTGCAACAGTGGGTGCTCTGGGCGCTTTCATCGCGGGTTCAAACACAGTATCGAACATGATGTTTAGCCAATTCCAGTTCGAAGTAGCTCAAACGCTGACTATCTCGAGTGCGGTAGTTGTTGCTCTACAAGCAGTAGGTGCTGCAGCAGGTAACATGATTGCGATTCACAACGTAGTTGCAGCATCAGCAACAGTAGGTCTACTAGGCCGCGAAGGTGCAACACTACGTAAGACAGTTATCCCAACGTTCTACTACCTAGTAATGACAGGCATCATTGGTCTTGTGGTTATCTACGGATTCAACGTTACTGACGCGCTAATGCGTTAAGCTTAAATTCGGCGGTGTTCATATCACCGCCACCCAACTTGGCGTCAGCGTTCATTCCCCGACACCGCGAACGTTTGTACTGGTTACTCGTTGACTACGCACCTTCTGGAAACCAGCAACCTAGCAATTACTGTGTACGTTGACGCCATTTTATTTCCAAACGCCTGTTCCAACCGGCACCACATTCGACAGAGTAAGCCTTCGAAGAGAGGCGAACCCTAACCTTAGGATAAAGATTATGATTATCTCCGCATCTACAGACTACCGAGCTGCTGCCAAATCTAAGCTACCTCCATTCCTTTTCCATTACATTGATGGTGGTTCTTACGGCGAGCACACTCTGCACCGCAACACAGCAGACCTAGCTGAAATCGCGCTTAAGCAACGTGTTCTTAATGACATGTCGGAACTGAGTTTAGAAACCGAACTGTTCGGTGAAAAACTAGCGATGCCTATCGCACTTGCTCCAGTTGGTCTAACAGGTATGTACGCTCGTCGCGGTGAAGTTCAAGCGGCTAAAGCAGCAGACAACAAAGGCATCCCATTTACGATGTCGACAGTATCGGTTTGTCCAATCGAAGAAGTGGCTCCTAAGATTGAACGTCCAATGTGGTTCCAGCTTTACGTACTTAAAGATCGTGGCTTCATGAAGAACGTTCTAGAGCGCGCAAAAGCGGCAGGTGTAACTACTCTTGTGTTCACTGTAGATATGCCAGTACCAGGCGCTCGCTACCGTGATATGCACTCAGGCATGAGCGGCCCTAACGCAGCTGTACGTCGTATTTTCCAATCAATGCGTCACCCAAGCTGGGCATTCGATGTTGGTGTATTTGGTAAACCACACGACCTTGGAAATATCTCAACGTACCGTGGTACTCCAACCAAACTGGAAGATTACATCGGCTGGTTAGGTGATAACTTTGACCCATCTATCTCATGGAAGGATCTCGAATGGATTCGTGACTTCTGGGATGGCCCAATGGTGATCAAAGGTATCCTTGACGAAGAAGATGCAAAAGACGCAGTTCGCTTTGGTGCCGATGGTATCGTGGTTTCAAACCACGGTGGTCGTCAGCTTGACGGCGTACTTTCAAGTGCAAAAGCCCTACCTGCGATTGCCGATGCAGTAAAAGGTGACACTAAGATTCTGGTCGATTCTGGTATCCGTACTGGTCTTGATGTAGTTCGTATGATGGCACTGGGTGCAGACTGTACTCTACTAGGTCGTTCATTTGTGTACGCACTAGCAGCACAAGGCCAAGCTGGTGTTGAGAACCTTCTTGACCTTTACGACAAAGAAATGCGTGTAGCGATGACGCTAACAGGCGCGAAAACAATAAAAGATCTTACCCGCGATTCACTGGTTAACTTGACCAAGTAAGCGACAATAAGTAAGACGGAAGCCTAAGAAAACATTTGGGCCACCTCTACCTCCGGAGTGTGGCCTTTTTTATACCTGCCATTTCTTTGATCACAGTTGTTCTGCTAGCTCTGCAAGCGCCTTCGCATCTAACGTTTCTGCCTGAGCACCTTGGGCAATCAAATCAATCACCTTGTAGTCACTCATATCACCAAACTCCGTTTTCAGGTAGTCACGAAACGCCTTCTCATTCGGCCATTTACCACGGACTACGTAACCCTCATCTGGGTCAAAATCTTCTGTTTCAAAAAATGAAAAGTCGGTGCTGCCGATGTTGTGACAGTAAAGAACAAGATACATCGCATTTCCTTAACGAATTGAAATTAGTAAAAACTGACAGGAAGATAGAAGTCCAACTCAAAGGCTTCTTCACTGTTGAGAAAGTGGTTTTGATGATAGTGAACGTACGCCGGCGTCGAGCGCTGCTTGAAGCCTGAACTTGGTAACCATTGTTCTAGAACCTGACTGATCTGAGGCAACAGTTCACCATAAATACCGGTAAGACGAAACACCGCATGCAAGCCACCCGGTATCACCATCTGATTGACCACACTGCGATATTTAATCGGCTCATCAATCGCAATACAGGCAACATAACGACATTGGTCCATTTCAACCCACGCAGGGTTTGAGTGATGCAGTCCAAATTGGCGACTAAAATCGCGCTCTTCAGCATTTGCCCACGCTTTTAAGATAAGCCAAGCATTACGTATCGAACGATTGTATCCAGTATGCCTAACATAAGCGGCCAAACGTGGTGCCACCTCCATGATCTTAGGTGCAGGCAGTTCCCTTTGTGCGACACGATGGTAACCCGCCGCAATCTCAGCATCTTTGAGATACGGCTTTTCTGCTGTTTGTAGATCGTGCTTTCTCCACTCCCCCGGCGCCATATGAAAGGTCGCCTTAAATGCGCGGCTGAACGACGAGAGCGAGCTAAAACCACACTTGTTGGCTACCTCAGCAACAGAAGAGCCGGTATCAAACATCAATTGATTCGCCGCATACTCCATTCGGGTACGACGGATGTATTGATGAATCGACTCTCCCACCACACTCTTAAAGATTCGGTGAAAATGCTGCTCTGAATAAGCGGCAACTTCGGCTAACTCTTTGGCAGGGAGTTCCTTGCTGATGTCTTGATGAATGTAGAAGAGCACATCATTGATTCTGGATATGTGTTGGCGTGACATTCTCTAAATAGCATAAATGGACATATTTAAGAGCATAAATGGACACATCGATTTTTTCAATGCCATGTAATATCACTGGATAAACAAAAAAAGCAGACACAACGAGATAACTACACATGGAAATCGCAAAATCATTACAACAAATCCAGTCTTCCTATATTCGCGAAATTCTTGCCGCTGCGAGCGACAAAAACGTCATCTCTTTGGCCGGTGGTCTGCCAGATGAACAAACATTTCCGATTGAGCTGATGAAGCCGACCCTAGAAAACTTGGCGAACATGCCAGAAGTGTTTCAATACGGTTCAACCGCAGGTTATGGCCCACTGATCGATCACCTTAGCGATACTTATCAATTGCCAGAATCACACACTGCGATGATCTGTACAGGCTCACAGCAAGGTTTAGATTTGATCGCTCGTGCTTATGTTGATCCGGGTGATACGGTTGTAATGGAGGCGCCAAGCTACCTAGGTGCGATGCAAGTATTCGGCTTAGTACAAGCGAACATTGTGACCGTTTCTCAAACCGAGTTCGGACCAAACCTAGACGAGCTCGAAACCTGCTTCAAACAACACGCACCGAAAATGTTCTACGCGGTACCGGATTTCCATAACCCAACTGGCGTATGCTGGACTCTAGAAAGCCGCCAACAAGTCGCTGCGCTTTGTGAACAATACAGCGTCGCTTTCATTGAAGACGCACCTTATCGTGAACTGCGTTTTACGGGCTCAGAGCTACCACTTGTGTCGTCATTCTGCCCAGATCACTCTATCGTACTGCGTTCATTCTCTAAGATTGCTTCTCCAGGTCTACGTATCGGCGCGGTAACTGGCAAACGCAGCTACCTTGAACCACTTATCAAGGTTAAACAAGGCGCTGACCTACATTCAAGCGTTCCAATGCAAGCGCTTCTGCTTGGTCTTCTTAAGCACCAAGATTTTGGCCTGCACATGGAGAACATCCGCAACCTATACAAATCTCGCTACGAGGTGCTGTTCTCTGAACTAGAGCAGAAACTGCCTCAAGGTTGTGTATTGAAACCTGTTGATGGTGGCATGTTCATTTGGGTTGAGATTCCAGAGTGCGATACTTTTGAACTGGCTAAGAGCCTACTTGGTAACGGCGTAGCGGTTGTACCAAGCCCTGTGTTCTACCCAGATGCAAATGGTGCCAAAGCGGCATTGCGTCTTAACTTCACTAATGCGAATCCAGATGAACTGCGAGAAGCAGTGTCTCGCTTAGCAGAAGGCTTAGCGGCGATTAGCTAGCTTCCAGAAGAGTTGATGACGATTGGGGCGATTGCTGTTTCATCCTAATGGCAGCCAGTGCTAAAATGCCCCCAAATTAACAGTCGCTAGTTTAAAGGTAAGGTAATGAACCCAATTATTGCGCTATTAAAAGAGAACAACATCGGTGATGAGCAGATCAACAGCATTTTCAAAACGTTGACTGAAAACCCGCTAGCTGCAATGGCAACCATTAGCCAGCTTGGCTTGCCTCAAGAGAAGCTACAACTTCTTATGGGTCAAGTAATGCAAAACCCTGCACTTATCAAAGAAGCAGTAGAAGAGCTTGGCCTAGACTTCTCAAAAGTAGAAGCAGCAAAAGAGCAACTAAACAAGCAAGGCTAATGCAGCTTTCACCCAATACAAAACGCGCCCAACAGGTTATTACGTAACTTATTGGGCGCGTTTTTTGTTTCTGTTATCCACGAAAACGACATGACTTATTTAGGGACAATTCATTCGGCAAACTGAAGAAATATCAAAACCACACGAATTGCAGTGCTATATAGCCCTATCTTTGGTTGGTTTTTGTGCTCGACAAGCTTAGCTATACTCACGCCGAAAACTATTTATAAATCCCTCACTGACAAGTGAGATTGCTCTGGAATTACGCTCCAGCTCGCGAAAGGAAAAATCATGTCTCAATATGTTGTATGCGCACTCTACAAGTTTGTCGCACTGGATGATTATCAAGACATCCGCCAACCACTTACTCAACTGCTTCTCGACAACCAAATCCGTGGCACTCTGCTGCTTGCCCAAGAAGGCATTAACGGCACAGTTGCGGGCTCGCGCGAGTCAATCGATGCGCTGCTTGCTTGGTTCAAGCTTGATGAACGTCTAGCAGATGTTGTCTATAAAGAGTCGTTCAACGAGCAACAGCCGTTCAACCGCACTAAAGTTAAGCTCAAAAAAGAGATCGTGACCATGGGCGTTGAGGGCATTGATCCTCGCCATGTTGTGGGCACATATGTGAAACCAAAAGACTGGAATGAACTGATCTCAGATCCTGATGTAGTACTGGTCGATACTCGTAACGATTACGAAGTCGATATCGGCACCTTCAAAAATGCAGTGAACCCAAACACAGAAACTTTCCGTGAGTTCCCACAATACGTTGAGGACAACCTAGATCCTGCTAAACACAAAAAGGTAGCGATGTTCTGTACCGGTGGTATTCGTTGCGAAAAGTCGACGGCTTACATGAAAGAGCAAGGCTTTGAAGAGGTGTACCATCTTGAAGGCGGCATCCTAAAATACCTTGAGGAAGTGCCTGAAGAAGAGAGCATGTGGGAAGGTGACTGCTACGTGTTTGATGGCCGTGTTGCGGTTAACCACCAGCTAGAAAAGAGTGGCTACGACGTGTGTAACGCGTGTCGCTTACCAATCACTGAAGAAGACAAGCAGTCTGCTGATTTCGAAAAAGGCGTAAGCTGCCCTAAGTGTATCGACAAACACACAGAAGAGCAGAAGCAACGCTTTAGAGAGCGTGAAAAGCAGGTACAGCTTTCTGCTGCTCGTGGTGAAACTCACGTCGGTGGCGATGCTGCACAGCTGATCGAACAGAGAAAACAGCAAAAACTTGAAAAGAAAGCTCACCAGCGAGCGAACAATAAATAATTGTTATTTTTGAGATAGATAGGGCACTTTTGGTGCCCTTTTTTATTGCTTTCGAGCTTTGCGTTCAGTGACACATTTCTTTAATGGTTATGCTTCTATACTGGTAAGCAAATACATTAATGAGGACACTAGAATGCTCAATGAAAACCACGCTTTTATCCTAGACTTCCCTGAATTCAAACTCGATATCGTTCAGCTTAACCACGACGACCCTAAGTTCAAAAATAACATGCAGAAATACCACGAACTCGACTACACCATTCGCGAACTTGAAGTTTCTGGTAGCCCAATCGATGACGACAACATGCACAATCTAAAAGTGGAACGCATGGAGCTGAAAGACACACTTTACAAGCAGCTATCTCGCCACCATCAGCTTGCTGAAGAATCCAAATAACAAGAAATCGAATTTAAGTAAAAGCGACACATAGGTTCGTAGATACATAGCTACATAGCTACATAGATACATAGATACATAGATACATAGATAAATAGATACAGGGACGTTCTTTCAACAATGATACAAGGTGTCGAATCACTTCCATTACGCTACTCCCCCATTCTTCCTTCAGAAGCCGAGACGCAGTTTTCGGTGATAAAAGAGGCGCTTTATTCCCATGTTGAAGCCGTCTTTGGATGGGATGATGAATTTCAGAGGCAGCGGATAAACAATGACTATCAACCAGACTGGTTTTATTGGATACACGACCAAGGTGAGCGAATCGGATTAGTCTGCTACAAACCTTACCAGCAAGCCTATCACGTGCATTTGTTGATCGTATTCCCGCAGTACCAAAATCAAAAGCTAAGGTATCGAGTAATGAGAGATATCCAAGATCTCGCCATCAAAGAAGAGCGTGAAACCATCACCCTTTCTAGTTTTAGGCGCAATCAGCAAGCGATCGCTTTCTATCAAAGGTTGGGCTATCAGATAGCCGATGACAGCGAAGCGGACTTTGTCAGCCTAGCGCTTCGTGTCACCAAGTAGAGACAGTTCTGCAGACCGTCTCAGGAAGCTTTTCAACCGATTACTTTCGAATATCAAGCTTATCGATTAGAGATGGGAAGCCCCAGCCATCTTCCCCAGCCACCACCTGCTCGCCGGTTAGGTATTCGAACAAGGTCGGTGCCAGTGAACCATTCGCTTCGATAGTCAGTGGGGTTGAACTTTCGCCAATTGGCTCTCCCCAGAAACCAATGAAGGCGTCTTTTTCCAGATAATCTTCACCAGCGTGTCTCCCTGGAACCTTGGTGTTGTAACCAATTCCCTCTTTCGGGAACAGGTTCACGGTACCGGCTCTGTCTTCCAAATAGATATTAGCTAGCTGGTTTACTGAGTCAGGTCTTGGCGTAAAGCGAGTCAATTGTGTCCATTCGTTAGCGCTACACCAAGTCGTAGGTTGAGACTTAACGGCGCGATTCAAACACTTATCAACGAGACGAGAATAAACCGCAAACTCAGAATCCGTAGGTTGAGGAAGGTAAGGGTTAAGTTGTTGAGTATTCAGAAGCTTCGGACGCTGGCCAAATTCTAATGATTCATAGAACAGCTTGTCCTCTTCACGGGTGATCAGCTCATCCAAACGCTGTTTGTCACGATTACCAATCACTCGTACCGAACAACTATCCGCATTACACGTGTCCTCGCGCACGACCATATAGTCTAGCGATTCAGGTAGACGTTTCGCTATCTGATCGATGATATCGATACTGGTCCTTTTCGGCGCAGCTAGTGGAGCCCAATCTGTCAGCTCTTGATAAACAGGTTGAACCTTCCAACCCTGCTGTGAATTGAAGAAGTCCATCATAAAATTACCACCAGCAGTAGAAGCGACGACTACATCCACCGCCTTGAGGCTTGGGTAATCAAGAGCGTTAGTGATCTTCGGCCCTTCCCCTTCATCGGACGAAATCTTCTCAACCACGATTGGGTAATCAAGCTCTTGTTGTAAAGCTTCTAGTACCTGTTTCTCTGGGTTCAGTGCGTAGAATACAGGTGTTAAACCGTGGTCTCCGGCCATACCCCACAGAGTTCGCGCATACACGCCTGCTGCTTTATAGGTATTCTCAACTTGCGTCAGCCAGTAATCCAAGCGGTTAAGTTCACCGGTAGGCATAAGAATTTCGTCGCTGAATGGGCCCGTAAAGTGCGCAAAATGATCCGGCCAAGGATTATAGATCAAGGTGTAATCCGGCATACCTTGTCCATCTAGCTCAGCGTATTGGGATATCGCCTGTTCAACCTGTGCTTTTTTGGCAAGCTTGGTGAAAAGATCAAAGCCTGAAATCCTTTCGTATGATTGGATATCTTCGATTAACGCTTGGCGCATTTCCGTTAAAGCCAGCTCTACATCCGCTCGCTGTTCTAACTCTTTCAAGCAACGCTTCTCACCGTAGTCACGCAGAGATTCACCAAAACCGAGATTCACTAGGCCATCGTATGTGGTATGTGCATTCCAGTCGTATTGAGCGTTGCAATTTAGTGTTTTTAGGTAGTTAAGGCGATCAAACATGGTTTGCACCTGATTGTCTGCCATCAACACATCTAGCTGCAGCGCATCGTTGCCGAAAAAGTAGTAAGCACGGTCGATGTCTCGATCAACAAAATGAAAGTTTGGCACCCCTGTACCGCCTTCACCTGAGACACGTGCTCCGGTTTTGATGATCGGTAGATTGCGAACACTGATGGTCGGCGTTGATGATACACCCACTCGACTAATATTGGTTTTATGTTCGCTATACAGCTTCTTAAAGAAAGGCAGGTAGTATTGGTCTTGATACGCCTGTTCAGCAAGTTGCGCCATAAAGCTCACCTGCTGCACATGCGGCGGTTCAATCACCGGTTCGAGCTTAGGTTTATACTGCTCACGATTTTGATGATGCTGATTCGCGACCGAGATAAACGGTGCACTAGGATCAACCAAACCCTCAATCAAACCTTGCTGTAAACCATCAACGGTCACTTGTACCGCAAAGCGGCGGTTTTGTTGCGAAGAGAGAAACTCAATTAAATCTTGTGGATTATCGTCGAAGGCTTGCTGCATCCAATCATCGAGCGCTTCGGTTCTCTCATCTTTGAAGACAAACTGGCGATAGGCCTTAAGCAAGTTGAGACGAACAAAATCGATCAGGGTAACTGTCAGCGCTTGCGCCTTGTTGTTCGGCTTATCGGCATTTTCAGGCTTGCCATCTTCAACGATGGTCATCAATGCTGAACGAATGTCGCTTGGCTCCATGCCTTTCGCAGCCTTTTCAATCAAACCCACGACAATTGGTTGGATTTTATTGATGATCGCCAGATCTTCTTCACTATTTGTCAGATAGGTATAGCTATCTGGCAGGGTGTCCATGTCTCGCCACACACCGATATCGAATAATGCATCGTAGATCACCACCATATTGGCAATGAACTTATCATCAACTCGAATCCCCTCATGGTGCCCCGTCGCTTCTGTTGAAGTATCAGGATGTTGGTGATTCTCAGAATGTACTTCTTTCTCTGAAGGTGCATAACCAAAGTGGTACAAGCTATGCTCAAACCCCTTTAGCGTAGTTTCGTCGTAAATCGTCGCCAGATACTCTTTGAACACATCTTCATTACCAATGCCCGCGTAGCGGTCGTAATAGCTATAAAGAAAGTACCCCAACGGAATTGAATAAGCAGGATTTGATAACTGAGCAATCACGCGCGCCTTAGTTTTCGCATCCAAAGGAAGCGCCAATATGTAAGCATCTAACGTCACACCAGCGATAGTAAACAGAGCCGCATCACGAGTCAGAGTTGCCGAGTAACTCAAACCAGAAACGATCTGGTTTTTCAAAACTTCACTTGAACTGAAGACACCACCAATCACAGGCGTTTCTGAAAGTTGCGCATGCACACTTCCCGCAACCAAACTAAGTGGTAATGCACTTAGCAATGCCGCTGAACAGTGAGAACGAAAAAGCTTATTCATTGGGTATCCTTTGACTTAGCAATCGATTTATAAAACCGGCGTATTGTTTCATTCCATACTCATTAGTCAACCTTAGTTTGCGGCGAGAAAAATGACAGGCTGTCTGTTATTGAGCAGGTTAATACTTAATTGCTGATTTATTTATATGAAACTTAGAGACTAATCACACAATTAGCTGTTATTTGTATCATTTATTGGAGCGATTTAACCTAAGATTAGGGCATTGATTTCCACTACGGCACCCAAAATGAACAAGTTGGTCGGAAGACACTTAGAAGAGATGGCCGATATTCGTTCGACTCGAAAACAGAAAATCGTTTACTCCTTCTCGCTTACCTCTGCAGCGTTATTCATTTTCTATACGTGGGCTTATTTCCAGGATGGCTATTACACCCTGTCAGTCTTTGAAATGATGTTCGCCGTTATTGCCGTAATTAACGCCATCTATATAAAAAAGGTCCAAGAACCTCACTATTGTGAGATTTTGTTGAGCTGTGTATTACTGGTTCAAGGTGTGGTGCTGTTTCTCTATAGTGGAACCATCCCAGAGCGAATGCTTTGGCTCTATCCGATTTTGGCCGCAGTGATCTTTATTAACGAATTTCGCATGGGGTTGATTCTCAGCGTCACCTTCTTACTGTTTCTTAGCAGCTTGATGGCGTTGATACCTCATAAGTTCGCACTGCCGTTTAACAGCACTCACCGATTTTCACTTAGTTTGGTAACCATGAGTGCCGTATGCCATGTCTCCTCTTATTACTACACTAAGGCCGTTGGTTATATTCAGCGTCTATATCAAGAAGGGATTGAAGACCTCGCTTATCGAGATCAACTCACTGGGCTGGCTAACCGTTGGAGTTTTGAACGTTGGGCAATTGAGAAACTCAACACCGTCAATCCCAACAACAGTATCACTGCTTTGGTGTTTTTAGATATTGATAACTTCAAGACCATCAATGACAGCTTTGGACATGACGTTGGTGACAGTGTATTGCAGCATTTCGCCCAGCGCCTGAAAAACAATGTCCGTAACAAAGACAGATCGACTCATAAACACGATTACTCGATTGCCCGTTTCGCTGGTGATGAGTTTGTATTGATGCTTTATGATGTAAGAAGCAAGCAGGACTTGGATGGTATTCTGCAGAGAATCAGCGGCCTATTTGAAAACGAGAACTTAACCAATAATCAAGTCGGCAAACTCACTTTGAGTATTGGTGTTGCGATGTACCCGACTGATGCTAAGGATCTTGCTGAATTGACGCGCTGTGCAGACAAGGCAATGTACTTTGCCAAACACTCCGGTAAAAACCGTTTCGCTTATTATCAAGACGATCTGACAACGCCTTTAATTGAAGACATGAAATGTTTTGAGCCGCGCAAGTCTGTCGAGACAATACCAAGTAATGTCACCGCATTACACCAACAATCCAGCTAACCCGCCATATACATAGCCCATAAGCTAACAAGTCCGATAATCACTATCCAAACGACTTGGCGCTGTTTACTCGGGCTCATTTTCTTTGGTTTTAGAACGGGTTTCAAAGCCGCGTTTTTCGCTGATTGAAAGAAGGGTCTATCAAGCTCTTCTTTCTTTCTTCTACGTCGAAATGCCGCGTTTGCCACCTCAGTAAAACGCTGACGTTGGTCAGTGGTGAAGTCGTTCTCAAAACCAACTCGGCCACTTCTATCGTTGTGTTTAGATTGCACAGCCATCGTCGCCTCCTTGGCTAGACTATCCCTTATTGTAAGTATAGTCAGTAATCGCGAACTTTCTGATATTCAAGTGGACGAATATCACACTAGCTCTAGCCTATAGTGTTTAAAACCCCTTTCAGTTTCTTTGGGCCTTCATGTTGCGGCCCTTTTCACTTGTTCGAATTTTTCAAACAAGCTCTTCAATTTTGCTCTCTGTTTGAAGCTGGGCTTCCTGCTTAGACTATGGGTATTGAAACGTTTGGAGACAACAACCATGGAAAATCGACGTATTACCCAAATCATGAATGTCCAGGCAACGTCCGACGGCGATGGTGTGAAGATCCAACGAGCAGCGGGTTTTAACAACGCTAACTTTTCACCTTTCTTGATGATTGATGAACTCAAATCTGACGAGAGTAAAGACTATGTAGGTGGCTTTCCACCGCACCCTCACCGCGGCATCGAGACTCTGACTTACATGCTTCAAGGTCACTTCCAACACAAGGACCACATGGGCAATGTTGGTGAGCTTCGCAGTGGCGGCGCTCAGTGGATGGCGGCAGGTCGCGGTGTGATTCACAGCGAAATGCCGATGATGGAAGAGGGTTCACTGCACGGGTTCCAAATTTGGATTAACCAGCCCGCTCGCGACAAAATGAAGCCTGCTCAATACCATGATTTTCAGAGTGACACAGTGACTGAGTTCCGTAGCCAAGAGGTCGGACTGCTGCGTCTGATTGCTGGAAATACATCAATTGAAGGCGCTCCGTTAGCAGGACCTCTTCAAACCACCGGTGTACCGCTCAATGTTTCAGACTGGCGAGCACAATCAGGCCAAGCTTTGACACTCACAACAGAACGCCATCACAACGCGTTTGTTTATGTTTATAAAGGTTCGGTTGATTTAGGATCACAAGCTTTGGTTGCAGGACAATTGGCGTTATTGAGTAAGGCTGAAATTCTCGCGATAAGTGCGAACGAGGAATCTGGTGTACTGATTTTTTCAGGAGAGCCCATTAATGAACCCGTTGTTCACTATGGACCGTTTGTGATGAATAGCATGGAAGAGATAGAACAGACTATCCATGACTTTAACAATGGCGTCTTTGAAACCTATTAAGAATTTTGTCTTCTTACTAGGGCGTGTTGATCTTTCGAGTTTGTTTTTGCAGCGAGTTGCTGGGTATTTATACAAGGCAGAGGCTTTGATGTGTAGCTAGCCTACATGAGAAGCCGATAACGCAGTAGAAATGACCAGCAAACGCTGCCCGAAGGGTTCGGCTAAAAGCGTTTTACTCTTTGTTGAGAGAGATTTGCTTAGTATGACTAGGCTACTTCTCCCTCGCCGCGATTAAAACGCTTTTATCTCGAACAAAATTCAACCACGAAAGGTCAACACGCCCTAGAAGACAGCTAAAACGTGACGTTATCCACTGCCAAGAATATCGTTCACTGATTCGCCACGCTCACTTAAAGCGTGGCTTTTTTCTTGGTCGTTAAGAGAGCTCAGTAACCAATAGCGTTAGAGGTACTCACAAAGGTAAGCTGTTGCTTCTGCTACCTTAACGTCGAACGAAGAGTCACCCGCCACTTCAAATGAATCACCGGATTTAAACGTCGACCAATCGTCTTCACCAACACGTTTAATCGTTAGCGCACCTTTTACTACTGTCATTCTTTCTGGGGCAGCGGTACCAAACGTAAACTCACCCGCTTGCATCACACCTACACTAACGTCTTCACCTTCTTGTGAAAAACCAAGAGACTTAACGCCACCATCGAAATAGGTATTTTCTTTAATCATTGTACTTCCTTGTCTTTATTCAGAACGGCGTGAGCTTATCAAATGCCTCATCACCAAATTTACGTGCTTGATTGTTTTAACTAATTCACCCGTTTCCTACAAGCAATTAATCGTCATAAGTTAGTGCTTTTGAGTGTTCAATCAACTCGTACCAGTATCGTCTTAGGTATCAAACTGGTTTTAGCTTGAAGCAAACGGCTGCTAACTCGAAGTGTGAGTTTGCTTCACAATGTCGATCCTGCTTCTAACTTTGACAACTTTGATTGCAAACTGAGTATTCAATAAATAAAATCGTCCTTTGGTAGATGAAGGAAACAGCCATCAAAATGGGACAAAAGGATTCGAAAAGCAGGGACTTATTGACTCAGGCGCTGTTTTATCTGCTTTTATTGATCGGACTTATCGCAGCCGTCTTTGCCAGTTATACCGCTTATCAAACTCATCAGAAGTTTATCGATCCGAGTAATGTCTACGGCACATGGATTGAGGTAGGTGCGCCCCCTTATGACACCGATATTCTCTCTCTATCTGAGCAAGGTGTGGTCATGAACCATCGCCTGATCAGTACCAACTTCAAGTTCAATGGCAAAACCATCACCATCAATACCGGATCAGGCGAAACCGTGTATGCGATAAGTGGTACCTTCAATTCACCGCAATTGAAACGTCTAGTACCCGAGATTCCAACACAACAGTTTGTGAAAGAAGGCTATGAGCACACGGCTATCCCTCTAAACAGCAGCGCCGTGCAGCAAAGACGCGCATCTTTGGCCGAACAATTCAGTAAATAAGCCATTTTTCCGTTTAGCACTTAGAAATAAGTAGCTTTCAAAAACACCACATCACTTCCATTTTTCAACATAAAAACATGTAACTTCAAAATATTGCATCACGTCGTGTCGTAAAAGCTCACCTATGAGACTTTTCCACTAGCTGTAATAATTTTATAAAACATGGACTCGACCTCTCACCCACTGCGCAACAACTTTGTAACAAGTTGTGATTTTTTCGTTGTCCATCGAAAACGGATTTATTTTCACTTATGAAATTAAAACTCTCTCGAATACTGAACTCGACGCCCCACCCTAGGGGCTGACATGAAGTAACGACCGATTTAACGATCGCTGTGTACTTCAACCACATTCAAGGAGTGAGAAAAATATGATTCGTTTAAACACGTGTGCGACCGGTATAGCACTAGCGCTATCAGGCACCGCACTGGCCGCACCTACCGCACCAAGCATTGATATGTATGGTTCTAATAACCTGCAGTTCTCTAAGATTGAACTTGCGATGGAGACAACCTCTGGCTACAACGACATGGTTAAATACCACGACAAAGCCAAGATCGCGGTTAAGTTTAACCAATGGAGTGGCACCTCTGGCGACACTTACAACATCTACTTTGATGGCGTAAAAGTGGCGGCGGGCGCGATCACTGGCAGTCAAACCACCGCGTCATTTGAATACGGCCAAGGTGGCTTGTATCAGATGGAAATTGAGGCTTGTGATGCAACAGGATGTAGCAAAAGTGCACCAGCACAAATCACCATTGCCGATACCGATGGTTCTCACCTTGCTCCACTCGCTATGAACATCGACCCAAACAATAAGACTTACAACACTGATCCTAATACGGTAGTGGGTACTTACTTTGTTGAATGGGGTATCTATGGTCGAGACTATACTGTCGACAACATACCTGCTGATAATCTGACCCACATCCTCTACGGCTTTATCCCAATCTGTGGTCCGAACGAGTCAGTGAAATCCGTCGGTGGCAACAGCTTCAACGCGCTCATGACAGCGTGTAAAGGCGTGAATGATTATGAGGTCGTGATTCACGATCCTTGGGCCGCATTCCAAAAAAGCTTTAACCAAGCGGGCCATGAATACAGCACGCCTATCAAAGGCAACTACGCGATGATGATGGCTCTGAAACAGCGTAATCCAGACCTGAAAATCATCCCTTCTATCGGTGGCTGGACTCTGTCTGATCCTTTCTTTGATTTTACGACCAAAGCTAATCGAGACACTTTCGTCGCTTCCGTTAAAAAGTTCTTAAACACATGGAAATTCTACGACGGTGTTGATATCGACTGGGAATTCCCAGGTGGTGGCGGTGCTGCCGCTGATTTGGGAGACCCAGTGAACGACGGTCCTGCTTACATTGCTTTAATGGCTGAGCTACGCGCAATGCTAGACGAGCTCGAAGCTGAAACAGGCCGTACCTATGAGCTCACATCTGCGATTGGTGTTGGTTATGACAAGATTGAAGACGTCAACTACGGCGAAGCGATTCAATACATGGATTACATCTTCGCAATGACCTACGACTTCTACGGCGGCTGGAACAATGTGCTAGGTCATCAAACTGCACTCAACTGTGGCAACTTCATGCGTCCTGGTCAGTGTGATGGCAGTGGCATCGATGAAAATGGCGAACCGTACAAAGGGCCAGCCTACACCACAGACAATGGTATTCAGTTACTACTGGCTCAAGGCGTTCCTGCGAACAAATTGGTAGTTGGTACAGCGATGTATGGTCGAGGTTGGGAAGGCGTACTTCCATCAACTCTGAGCGATCCGACTGATCCAATGACAGGCGTGGGTAACGGTAAGCTTAAGGGCAGCACTGCACAAGGTGTTTGGGAAGATGGCGTTATCGACTACAAAGGCATTAAAGCCAATATGCTTGGGGCAAACAATCAAGGCATTAATGGCTTTGAGTACGGCTACGACGAGCAAGCGGAAGCACCTTACGTCTGGAATCGTACCTCAGGTCAGCTGATCACCTTTGATGACGACCGCTCTGTGAAAGCGAAAGGGGCTTATGTGCGTAGCCTTGGCCTAGCCGGTCTTTTCTCTTGGGAGATTGATGCAGACAATGGCGATATCTTAAATGCGATGCACGAAGGCTTAGCCGGTGGTACGACAGACCCAGTTAACCGCAAACCAACCGCATCGGCGGGTGCAGACCAATCAGTTGAAGGCCCAGCTTCTGTTTCTCTAGATGGCAGCGCTTCAAAAGATAGCGATGGCACCATTGCGAGTTACGCTTGGTCTCAAGTAAGCGGTACAGCAGTAACACTGACTAACGCTAATGCCGCTGTTGCAAGCTTCAATGTTGCTGAAGTGGCGCAACAAGAGACGCTCACCTTTAGCCTTACTGTAACGGACAACGAAGGCGCAACTTCGACAGACACTGTGGTTGTGACGGTAACACCGAAGAATACTGGTCCAGTGAACACAGCTCCGGTCGCTGCTATCTCTGCACCGGCTGAAGTCAATGCTGGCGATGTTGTGGTCGTGGATGCTTCGGGATCAACCGATGCGGACAACGATACATTAAGCTTCACTTGGGATGTACCCGCAGAGCTTAACGCAACGGTTCAAGGTGCCTCTGTAAGTTTCGTTGCCGCTGAGTACACTCAAGACACACTGCTGAACTTCTCGGTTACAGTCAGTGATGGAACCGAAACCTCTGTGGCTTCAGCGTCGGTGAAGGTTCTTAAGAAAACAACGGGCGGCGGCACATGTAGCAATGCTTGGGATGCAAACACTATCTACAATGGTGGCGACCAAGTAACTCAAGGCAATACACTTTGGGAAGCGAAATGGTGGACGAAAGGAGACGATCCTTCACAATCTGGCCAATGGGGTGTTTGGAAAGAGATTGGCCCAGCAAGCTGTGCTAACTGAGATTAGTGAAAACCCATGATCATTTAAAACCTAGGCTCAATTAAAACCCAAGCCTAATTAAAACCAAAGGCCAATCTCATTGCAGATTGGCCTTCTTCGTAACATTTATCTAGAGCGACGCGATTAAATCAATGCGTCGAAGCTTTCAAAGACTTGTGGACACTTCATCACTCGACCATGCCCTTGCCCTTGTGTGGTCACCAAAGTCACCCGCTCCATCTCGTTTGCAGCGCGCTCAGAGACTGAGTACTTGGTGAACTTATCTTTTTCATCATGCACGATAATCGTATTAGATTGGCGAAGCGCCAGTTTACCGTAAGGGTCAACCGATTGGATCGGGTAGTTAAACTGCTCTTCAACTTCACCCACCACCGCTTCAAACAGCTTCATCGAGTAACCTGAACGAGCCACGCTGCCGAACAAGTTGTCTAAGTAATCCAGTACCGGTGCTATCAGAAGCAGTGGTTTGTTCTCAAGCTTCGCGTGTTTACATTCCAGAGCCGAAGCGGTACCCATACTGTGTCCAACCAAACCGGCAACGTCTTCGAGAGTATCTAGAATCGCTTCCAAGCCGTTCACAAATGCAGGGATGTGACCATAAACACCATCACTACCACCATGAGCAGGGTGATCGTAAGCAAGCGCGGTAAAACCTTTCGCCGCAATGTGTTCCATTAGAGGGTAAAACTGACTCGCAGTACCCGACCAACCATGCGTCAGTACCCAAACCGGGCCACTACCAAGTGTATAGGTTTTCAGCACACCGTCGCGGGTTGCAACTTCACCTTTAATCAAACCTTGTGGCTCACTATTTTTCGGCTCTGAACGCACAGGCGTTAGCAGCAGCTTACGCGCGGTTTTCTTAGCGTGGCTTGGCGCAAGAATGTAGTGCAAGTTAGTTGTCGCACCAATCAAGCTACGTTTAATGCTGAATTTTGTTGAGGTGTTGAAATAAATTTTGTCACTCATGACCGTTCCTTTTGTCCACTCTATAGTGAGTTGGCCTATTAGCTCAGCCGAAAAAGAACGACCGTGCTTTTTGATATTCTAAAAAATGGCACCCATACATTGGGAGCCAGTTTGTCTGTATTCTTTTTAACGACTTACCGTAACGATTTCGTGCTTCCAACTCGCGATTAAGCGCTCTACCCCACTCCAAAAGTGGCTGTGGCTCGCCTCCTGACCATGCAGCGAGTAAAACAAATTTGCGCTTAAATACAAGCCATACAACTCAAAGATCGCCTGTTTCGGTTCTAAGTCAGCTCGAAATTGCTGGTTATCGATAGCTTTGGTTATCTGAATCGTCAGGTAGTCAATCCAGACTGCGATGGTTTTCTGCAACGCTTGTTGGATAACCGACTTGTCACTGCCTACATCTTTCCATGCATCGATAAACATACAACTGCCTTGAAAGGAGTGGTTCCAGCCAAGCCAGTTGTCGAGTAACTGTTTGAGTTTCGCCTCAATATCGCCATCACCCAGCTCACGAGCGGGCATGATCACGCGCTCTGTGAACACTTGATTCGAGTATTCAAGTACCGCTAACTGCATGTTCTCTTTAGAATTGAAATGAGCAAAGAGACCACTTTTCGACATGCCGCATTGCTTCGCCAGCTCGCCAATGGTCAGACTTTCCAAACCATTCTCGCTCGCTAGGGCAAATGCATGACTTAAAATATGCTCTTTAGTAATTTTTCCTTTGCTCATCATTCATCACATCAAATTGAGACCTGTTATTTTTAGCACGTTCGTTCTTTTTTGCAATTATTATTTGGTTCTGTTCAAAATTTAATTTCTGTGTCACTTCGATTTGTGGAAAAATGCAACAGTACTCAATGCGTTTAAATTCATCGTCGCTTAACGCTACATTTGTTCTTTTTCCACCTCCTGCAAGGACTGCACATGACTTCTCTTTGGCAACAATTCGCGTTTTCCGCCTCGATCACTGGGCCTATCTGCCTGATGTTGGTGCTCGGCGTTATGCTCAAGCGCATTGGATTGATCAATGAGAACTTTATCGACGTCGCATCAAAAGTGGTTTTTCAGGTCACCCTACCTGCAATGTTGTTCTTAAGTATCGTTCAGTCTGATCATGACTTCGCTGCCAGCGGCAAGTTGGTGGTATTCGGAGTCCTCGCTAACTTCCTATTCTTCCTATTTACTACGCTGTCGACTCGCTTAGCTTTTTCGGAGCCAAAAGATCAAGGTGTCATCGTGCAAGGAGGCTTTAGAGCAAACACCGCCATCATAGGTTTAGCCTATGTGGCAAATATCTACGGTAACGATGGCGTTGCACTGGCTGCGATTTATGTCGCCTCTTTAACTGTGCTCTACAACATTCAAGCCGTGGTTGCCCTAACGCCAAAAGGCCAAGAGTCCGGTCAACAAGCGGTACAAGTTATCGTGAAAACCCTGACCAAGAACCCTTTGATCATTGCCATCGCACTCGGAGTCGTGTTCTATGCGTTATCGATTCCCGTCCCCCAAATGGTGTCTGATGCTGGTCAGTACTTTGCTAATATGACGCTGCCACTGGCACTTCTATGTACTGGTGGGTCGTTAGATATCGGATCTCTAAAGAAAGACCAAGCCTCTACTTGGTTTGCCACCAGCTATAAATTGGTGCTGGCGCCACTCACCATTACCCTCGCGGCGCTATTTTTTGGCTTTAAAGAGCAAGATCTCGGGCTGATCTTCCTGATGAGCGCAGCCCCAACCGCCGCCGCTAGCTATGTGATGGCGCGAGCAATGGGAGGAAATTCAACCTTGGCTGCCAATATCATTGCACTGACAACCGTGATGTCACTAATCACTTGCACGCTGGGTATATTCACCTTAAAAGCAACTGGATTAATATAGCTGCGAGTCGCTTCAAATAAACAGGTTTTGACTGGGTAGAAACCACACTTTCTTTTGATTTAAAGCTAGAGCAAAACCCAAGAACACTGCTAACTTCTTGGAAAATTTTTCTAAGAGTCTTGTTATGTCTACCGCTAGTTCAAAACCGACTACACATATCGCCAGCCTAGAGTTAGGCCGTGTCGTGGCTATTTTGGCGATCATCGGCTTACACTGCCAAATGGCCCTCTCTTATGCATTAATCGATGAGGTTCCATGGGTAGGTTATACCCTCAACCAAGCGGCTCGTTTTGCAGTTCCGCTGTTCTTCCTAATTTCTGGTTACCTCATTCAACCTAAGCTCATGCGCTCGCCATGGGAGACATTGACGAGTTATTCCAAGCCTCTTCTCAAGGTTTGGTTAGCTTGGAGCGTCATCAGCTTACTGATGCCGTTCAATCTCGGTAAAGTGATGGAAGCTGGTTACCTAGCTGAGCGAGAAGGCTACTGGGGCTTCCTGATGTCGACACCACTGAATAGCCTATTTGAAGGTGGTTTAGTGCACTTATGGTTCATCCCCGCCCTGATTTGCGCGGTTGCGATTCTCGCAATACTCATCGAAATGAAACTAACCAAAGCGATTTTGCCTTTGGCGCTGGTGTTATACCTCTACGGTATCTTGGCGGGTAGCTACGCACCTTTGACTGAATTGGAAGCGCCGATTTTCACACGCAATGGTCCTTTCTTTAGCACACTGTTAGTCGCCGTTGGCTTTATGATTCGACAAAACAGTTGGCGACTCACTTCGATGCAATCCATCGCGATGGCCGTTTTAGGAATGGCAATCCACTTTGGCGAAGCGACTTGGTTGATGAGATATGATGTCGCATTCAATATCAATGATTTCTTAGCGGGCACGGCGCTGTGGGGCATCGGCGTGTTTATGTGGTTACTCGCGAACCCAACCGTTGGTGACAAGCGTTGGATTCAGGCTATTTCCAGCCGTATGCTTGGTATTTATGTGAGCCACCTACTGCTGATCATCGTGATGTTTAATATCTGCGGAATGCTCGGTATTACAGGCTTGTCTAAAGATATTCTCACTTACAGCATGACGATAATTCTCAGCTTCGGCTTAGTCGTCGCGCTTGAGAAAAGCCCTTTACGTCGTGTGCTGCTTCGCTGATTTATTGTCTGGTGTAACCTATTCAAAAACAGACCCGCTCACTGTAATCAACGAGCGGGTTTTCCTTTTCAAATACACTAATCGTTAATCTAAACTCTCTTTCAGCCATTGCCGTGGTGATACACCTGCCACATGCTGGAAAGCGCGTGAGAACCCTGAATAGCTTGTGTACCCCACCTCATCAGCGACCCAATTGATGGGTTTATTTTGCAACAACAACGACTGAGCAACGGACACTCGCCATTTCTGAACATAATCCCCCGGAGTATCCCCGACTTCTCGTTTGAATGTTTCAATAAACTGAGTGCGAGACATAGCAGCAAGAGAGGCCATCTCCGCCACAGAATAGTGACGAGCAGGAAGCCGATGTATAGCAGAAACCACGGAGGCTAGACGTGGGTGAGCAAGTGCCGAAAAGACCCCTTTGTTGATCTTCTGTTCCTCTATGAGGTGTCGAAAAATCAGCGCCATTAAGGCATCACTCAGCCTATCCATCAAATATTGCTGACCCGAAGATTGCTGCGTCGACTCGCGAAACAGCGCATCGATTACATGGCTCAAATTCGGGGCACTTTTAAAGGGAATCACGATCACCTCAGGCAGAGCAGACAGCAGTGGGTTTGTCTGTCCGGAGCGATACTCAACGTTAGCACATACCAATTCTGCTCCCTCCCCAACGCCTTCTATTGCATGCGAGGTGTTGTTGGGTAGATACACAATACAGGGTTCAGAAAGCGGTTTAGGCTCACCGCCGTTTCGGGCTAACACGAGTTCCCCGCGGGTCAAAACATGCAAGTGCCCCTGTGTGCCTTGCTCTCCATTAAAAGATGACACCCCGCAAAGACGGCCGGAGTAAAACACACCAGTGCGTATCGAAAAATATTCCATCAGTTGTGACAACAGGTCCATAGCATCTCCGAACGATTCGCTTACTTTTTAGGTCTTTTGTCTCTCTATAGACCGGACAAGCCCGCTAATTTATTCATACAAGCTAACCAAACAGAGACAAGGAATACGCTATGTCACCTATCAAATCAGCAGGTAAAAAATTCACTCTTGCAGCAGCATTAATTGGCGCGAGTTTTTCAGTGATGGCAGCAGACATCGACATGAGCGTCGATAGCAATGATTTGGCGATTAAAGGTTATGATCCCGTGGCCTACTTTACGGATGCAGGCGCAGTACAAGGTTCACCTGAATATACGGCCACTTATAAAAATGCCATTTACCAGTTTGCAAGCAGCGACAACCGCGACCAATTCCGCGCAAATCCACAAGCGTATGCGCCACAATACGGCGGCTACTGTGCATTTGGTGTTGCAATGGGTAAGAAATTCGAAACAGACCCTAACGCATGGAAAATTGAAGACGGTAAGCTCTATTTGAACTTAGATAAGTCCGTTCAAAAGCGTTGGTTGGAAGATACTCAAGTCTTTATTCAAGATGCCAACACCAACTGGACAACTATCAAGACCGTTGAGGCTAGCAAGCTTTAAAAGAACACTACCGTTTCCCTTCCCTGCCCTTAAATAAAAACGGAAGAGTATGACTCTTCCGTTTTTTGTCTCCATATCGATCAGCGTCTCTCTTTATCCACGCTTAAAGCGTCGCGTGAGATAAGGTGCACCAATCAAGATCCAGAACATCCCAATCAAGATAGCCAGTGCGTTTACGGCTAATAGCACGATACTGGTTGTTGCAGACGAGACTAAAGACAGGCTCGTTCCCACAATGACCGCAACACCGACTATCGAAGCAATAACCTGTTGCCAAGGGTTAAATTTCAAAGTTTCCGATCGGTCGCTACGCACCAACAATGCAATGAACAGCCCAAGTGCAGCAAACCATGAGAACACGTAAAGGGGTTGCAACAACTGCAAGGTACCAAAGAAATAGACCACCAATAGCAACAGCCACAAACGCTTTGATTCAACTAAACGCTTTGATTCAACTAAACGCTTCTGATTAGCGTATCTAAACTGGTAGACCTTCAGCGATATCACAGCAATCAAGCCGCCCAAGCCGATTCCAACGACAATGTCTGTTGGGTAATGAACACCCAGCCAAACCCTAGCAGTGCCAGCAAGAAGCGACAGTGCAAACCAACTTACTATCGCTGTACTTAAACTGATATAGCCATGCTGCTCACCTCGCTTTGTTATCCAACCAAGTAACAGCCCAACCACTGCCGCCGCTTGAGTTGTGTGGCCGCTAGGAAAACTAAATCCGCTGGCTTGGGCTTGCTGCAAACTTGGAAGCAAATAGAAAGGACGTGGAATTGCGAAACCCATTTTTAGGAGGTTGACCGAATAAGCCGTCGCCAACAAAGCAAAAGCAAACGTCAGACCATAGCGTAAAGGCAGCAGCAGTAACAACAGTACCAGCAATCCAACCGCGAATGCCCCTTCACCTAAACCATTACCAAAAGTGAGCAAGCTAGGAATGATAGGCATCGACTTAACCCAAACTTGGAAAGAGCCCATAAGCGGCAATTGCTTGGCATGTAACTCACTTGCTCCATCGGTCAAGTCATCAAGCACATGGAAAGTGCTGATGTGATTCGTGTCGCTCCAAGATTTAAGAGCGTCGATATCAGTTGGATAACGATACTTATCGACAACGGCTGGCGTTAAAGGAGCAAGATAAACCTGACGAATTTCTTTGCCAAAATGCTTGGAGTTGAGAGCCGGGATGATTTCAGCACCAAAACGGTTCTCGATAGCGGGTTCTATATAACCAATGCTCTCTTTGGGCTGACAAGCAAAGACAACTCGATAGTCGTCTATATCAAGCTTCTCACCCACATCGACGTTTATTCCTGTCTCTTCGTACGTTTCTCGTTTCGCGGCAGCTTGAAAAGTCTCATCACTATCGATATACCCGCCTGGCAAAGAAAGCGTGCGCGTCAGGTAATCTTGAACCAGAACGACTTGACCTTCTCCATTATGAATAACACAGGTCGCGCCTTTAGGTTGATAAGGCTTAACCGGTTGCGAGTCTCGGTTTTGTTGAGCAAAGACCGACGAACTGAGTACGCTGATGAAGACTAAAAGTGGCAGTAAGGCATGTTGCAAAATAAAGCGCCCATAATTGTAATATTATGGCCGCCATTATGAATGTTGTTGCTTCAATATCCAGTTAAAATAAGAATCAGTTCTATTCTCTGAACCAAAACAACATTGGAACTTGTTCACCATTCCTATTGGTTAATTGCTTGCGCACTTAAAACACTGTTTTCCTTCCTTCTAACCATCCCAATGTGATCGAACCAACGTTTTTTACTGCAAAAATTGTTGATACTGAAGCGATTCGTGATTGTTATGTTATAACATTTCACAACTTCCGAATATTTAAGGCTATCAGTGGTGCCTTTCGGAAGGGAACTAGAGTTAAAGGAAAACATAATGAAACTAAAACAACTCGCTGCTCTGTGTGCGCTCTCTATTGCTGGTAACGCTTATGCAGACGTTACTGTAAAAGAAACAGACAAATTCCAAGATGTTGCAGAGAAAATCCGTCAACTGACGGCGAAAGGTGAAAGCCCGCTGATCGTTATCGATATCGACAACACGCTTCTTACATCGACAAGCGATATCGGTGGTGACATTTGGTACCAATGGCAACGCGGCAAATTAGACGTAAAACCGTCAGCGGAAGACAAAGTAGGCTGTTTATTTGAAGACTCTATCGGTCTACTTTACGAACTAGTTCCAATGAAGATCATTGAAAACGACGTACCTGCAACCGTAAAAGGTTGGCAAGACAAAGGTCTGACTGTGATGGCACTGACATCACGCTCACCAAACTACCGCTATGCAACGGAACGTGAAATGGCTCGTGCTCAATACGACATGACACGTACTGCATTGAAAGAGAAAGGCTCTGACGAACTACCTATCTATATCGATAATCCAAAACGTCCTCTGAGCTACATCAACGGCATCATGATGACGACAGGTATGAACAAAGGCACGATGCTGGAGTACATCCTAGACAAGACAGACCAAAGCTTTAGCAGTGTTGTCTTTATCGATGATAGCAAAAAGAACATCGTCAATATGGAAAAAGCCTATAAAGATGATGCTTCTGTCGACATGACAATCTTCCACTACACCAAAGTGGAACACGATCGTATGAAACAATATGGCTCTGTTCTGACTCAAGAACAGGCAGACAAAATGGCCAGTGATTGGAAAGAATTAAATGTAGTTCTTGATAAAATTGCCCCAGCTCGACTTGGGGAAGCGTGTTTGGGGCAATAATCTAGACCGCTACATTTAGGGTCGTGGGGCGCGGAGCTCTACGACCTTTTTCTTTATCTGCTACCACCAAACCCTCGCGATTCCAGCCAAGTTTATCCTATACTCTTCCTTAATAAGTCTTTATTTTTCAGGAAGAAGAATGACACTACTTCGGATCATTGCCGTTGGCCTTTTCACCTATTCAACGTTAGCTTTTGCCACACCTTGGACTTTTGTAAAAAGTGAAGATGGTATAACAATCCATAAACGCGACCACGGCAATGGCTTAGTAGAAGTACGAGCTCAAATGCAAGTCGAGACCAGCTACTCCGGATTTTTGTTATTACTTGAAGACAGCGACAATGTGCCCAACTGGATCGATAATGTATCGCACAGTGAAGTGCTGATGCAGATCTCTTCTAACGAAAACATTGTCTATACGCAATTCAAAGCCCCTTGGCCAGCCCGTGATAGAGACATGGTTACCTACTCCAAATACGAAGTGGAAGAGGGTCAATTTACCCTGACTATCAAAGACGCGTCGAACTACCTTGCAAACGAATCTGGGTATATTCGTATTCGCGATGTGGATGCTATCTGGACTCTGCAGCCACTCACTAACGGTTTCACACACATCAACTACACCGCCTATGCAAACGCAGGTGGGATACTACCTGATTGGTTAATGAATCGCTTGTCGGCGAACAACGCCTTTAGCACCTTTCAAAAACTCAAAAATCAGTTACCAAAGTACCAAGGGAAACAGCACCCTAATTTGAGCCAATAGAGTGTTGTTTTTCATTCGTCAGAGAACTTACCAGCCACTGCTTTAATTACGCCTCGCCAAGTCGCGAGCAAGAATCAAAGCCAAGCCAAAGATCTGCAGAAACAGGGCGATGTTTTTATATAACGTCATTTGCTCTTCAAGGGCCTGAAGAAGCTCAGATAGGGTTAGATTATCAAGATAGAAATCGTCAATGCGCGTTCGTTGAGATTGCTGAGCTTGATTAATCATCATCATGATCTCAGGAAGGTTTTCGACGGTGATCTCAGGAACATCCCCACTGACCCACACACCTAGCTGACCTCGCATTGCTTCCTCCAACTCAGGTGTGACCGCAGAGTTGGATGAGGTGCTGATGTCCATGTGTAACAGCATGGATTCGCGCTTACGCTCCAAGGTCTCTATGGTGTTCCACGCCAGCTGAATAGAGTAGATGTTACCCTGCTGACGCTCACGATATTGGGCCTGCTCAACCACCATTTTGTCGAGCACTAGACTCGACACCACAATGGCCAGAATATTGAGCACCAAGCCAGTTAAGACAATCATCCATGGTGGAGGTAGGCGTAACGCCATGGCAATCCTTACATGAGTTTATCAAATGGAAGATAAATCAAGTTTAGGACAACCAGAGACACCATGCTGCCAAAGGTTAAATACATGCCTCGCTTTCTGCCTTTCAGGCTACGCGCCAGAATACTTTTACCGTGAATAATACGACCAGCGATAAAAGCGATGCCGATAATATGAATCAACCACACATTGGCACCATTGAACTCTAACAATGCCATTAGAATCACAGTTATCGGGATATAGTCCATCGCATTACTCTGCGCAGAGCGAGCGATTTGCAGCGATTCAACACCACCATCTGCATGGGCGACCTGATTCTTCCTTCTCTGCTTGATCACTTCAATGGCTAACCAGAGCATAATAAGGGCGAGTAAAGAGGCGTATAACGCTGTAACCATGGTGTTTCCTTTTCCTAAGCGATAACAATAGATAATGAGCAACTTAGAGAGGTACCAAGCTTGCTCGTCAGTTTGTAAGAGATCTCTCACAACCGCTGTGAGAGATCTCAAATAAGCTTCGCAGAATATACTCAAAAAACAAACTCAACTTATTGTTTTCTAATGTTCAGCGCACAGTTCTTTCTATTTATTGAGCTGAATTATAAATTTCCTCCATTGCGAGTGAAGTCACTAGGGTGTTTAATTAAGTTGTCGACAGGGAGTTGGCAGGAACAGGAAAAAGCCTAACGGATTAGGTATCTTCAGGAAGAAGATTTGATAACACAGGATAGGTTATCAGCAAGGAAGTTGTACTCTAGGAAGAGTTGCTTATCAGGGTGATAAGGTCAAGGACACCGCTAGGAAGGCGATGAATTGGATAGGTTAATGGAGTTAACCAAGTCAAGGAACGATGCAGGGAGCATACGTTACCTTATTTAAATATAAATAAGAAACAACGTTGGTAGCAGGACGGCTACGAAAAAGAACAGACCCCGTTTGGTGAAAGCCAAGCGGGGTTTATCTTTTTAGAGACCAGAGCAATATCTTATAAACCAGAATCTTAGAAACCTGGATCTTAGAAACCAAAGCAACATCGCCAGTGTCGCACTTCGTTATTTATCGTGTTCAACCGTCGATAATCTCTTTCAGCCTCTAAAAATGAATTGGCTACAAAAGCACATTCATCACTAACATCGCGCCAAACGCATTCAGAACTGAGATAGCAATCATCACTGGAATGTAACGCCCTTCAGTACCGATAGGCCCCATGATACGTCCCATGTACTGCACCTGAGAGCCCATTAGGTAGATCGCAGGAGCTAAGATCGCGATATGGGTACCATTTAAGATGCCTTGGTCAAATAGGGTAATCACAACGCCTACAGCGCCACCCATCGACATCCAAGCTCCGATGAGTACTGCAGCGGCTTCACCCGGCAGGCCGAACACAGCCATGATAGGGGCGAACACACTGCCCATCAGATCGAGTGCACCAGTGATTTGCAACGCTTTGATGATCACAAACGCCATTAACACGTTTGGTAACGTCGAAGTGGTCGCGATCACCCAGCCTTTTTTAGCGCCTTCAACGAAAATATCCGTCACCATAGGTTTCTTTGCTTTTACTTCGCTCATTACGCTGCCTCCTCAGTCATATTCTGTTTTTTACTTGAGTCCGATTTATCTTCTTTACCTTCTGTGATGTTCAGGTAAATACGGAATAGGTTGGCACCGACAAACTTGAAGACAAACATCACCGCAACAGCAAGGCCGATAGAAGATGAGACCGCAAGTGAGCCATCTATAGTGGTTAGGGTAAAGAGCACGGCGCCAGAGGAGAAGAAGTTCACAATGGCAGCACCCGCCGTGAATTGGAACATGGTAAAGACGTCAGTTTCACGCTTGGTCAGATGCCCTTCGTCTTTGAGCTGCCTTGTCATAGCCGCCCCAGCATCGGTACTTTGCAAAGACGCGATTAGCGCCAAGCCTGAGTTACCCGGAATGCCCATCAGTGGACGCAGCAAAGGCGTTAACAGCTTACGTGCAGCATCTAACGCGCCGTAATGTTCCAGAACATTGATCATCCCTAGCGCGAACATCACGGTAGGAATCAAAGTTAACGCAAAAATGAAGCCATCACGCGCGCCGCTACCGCCTTTACCTCGCAAGGAAGTTGTCGCGGCTTGAACGCCATCAGCCGTCTCGCTAACATCATAAGCGACCTTGCCAAATGAACCGTTTAGAGTAGTAAAATCAAAAACGCCATACCACTCGTTAGATTTGAGCAGCCCGGAAAAGAACACTATCGCGAATGCGAGAGCTATATAACAACCAATCGTCACTTTGCGATCGGTTTGAACAGGATTAGTCATAATCGCCTCTATACATCTTGTTTTATGTGGAACAGAACACGTATAGATAGTGCAAACTTATGCAGTAGAGATTAATGACCAAAATCAATTAGTCGATAATATTACCAATCACAAAACAAGCAACATTTAGAACTGTGATTAAGCTTTGAATATAGACATTAGAACCATTAATAATTTAATATTTAGAGTACAAAACCAATCCTTGTAAAAACGCAAAAACTCAACATTCACCCACTAAAAATATCAATCCCTCAAAATATATAACATCCCATTCTAATTATCTCTGAAAGTGATGTGAGAGATCTCTTACGCTTATTTTCACCCTATTTATCTTTGTTATTAAATACAGTCACTTAGTTAGTGATGTTAGTTCAAAAATCAACAGTATTTCATACTAATAACTAGGTAAGTTAGGCACAACAAAACCTGAGCTTTAATAGAAAAGATCTGAGCTGAATGCGAAATTTCGGCCTTGATAGCTGCTATAGACTGCGATCAGCCAATCGGAAGGAAAGAGAGCAGTGGTTGTTATGGAAATGAGAACATTAAAGTACCAAGTAATGGGTAAAGGCATGTGGATCAGTGCGACCGTTTCACGCGTTGTTGCTGACAAACTTGCACTAGAATACCAGTCTTACGGCTGGCCAGTAGAAGTGTGTGCCGTTGAGCAAGCCGTTATCTTTGAATGTAGCGCAGCATAGGGCGTGTTGATCTTTCGAGCTGATTTTTGCAGCGAGTTGCTGGGTATTTCTACAAGGCAGAGGTTTTGATGTGTAGCTGGCCTACATGAAAAGCCGATAACGCAGTAGAAATGACCAGCAAACGCTGCCCGAAGGGTTCGAGCTAGGCGCCCCCGCAAAAAGCGTTTTACTCTTTGTTGAGGGGGATTTGCTTAGAATGACTAGGCTACTTCCCCCTCGCCGCGACTAAAACGCTTTTGACTAGGCGTCCCCATCCGAACAAAACTTAACCACGAAAGGTCAACACGCCCTAGTAGTGGCGATTAAGATCAAGCTCTATCAACCATCGTTGATAGAGCTTTTTCTTTTTATGACTTCAAACATTAACCAATTGAATTATTAAGAGTTCTATCACACTACGCTCGAATAATTGGGTCTACGCTTTTACGCGTACTGATTCAGCTAATTGCATGGAGCGTAAATTATGGCAGGCACAAAGATTTTCGCCTTTTTCTTGGCGATTCTTCCCTCTTTATCTTTTGCCAGTGAGGTAGGCGCAGCTCACTCGCTCAACCTCACGCAATCTTCCATCGGCTATCTGTGTCTTGCCATTTTCGTCATCGCTTATGTATTTGTAATGATGGAAGAATACCTTCAATTGAGAAAGTCCAAACCGGTTCTCCTCGCGGCTGGTCTTATCTGGATTGCGATTGGCTTAACCTATCAAAATTACCAACAAATCGAAGTGGCTCAGCAAGCACTAGAGCACAACCTGTTGGAATATGCCGAATTACTACTGTTCTTATTGGTGGCCATGACTTATATCAGCGCCATGGAAGAGCGTCGCCTGTTTGATGCGCTGCAGGCTTGGATGGTGGGTAAAGGGTTCAACTACCGTTCACTGTTCTGGCTCACGGGCATTCTGTCGTTCTTCATTTCTCCGATTGCCGACAACCTAACCACGGCGTTGCTGATGTGTGCCGTGGTGCTCAAAGTCGCAGGCTCGAATCCGAAGTTTGTTAACCTCGCCTGCGTTAACATCGTCATTGCAGCTAATGCGGGCGGCGCATTTAGCCCATTTGGTGACATTACGACACTCATGGTTTGGCAAGCAGGCTACGTGAGCTTCTCCGAGTTTATGCCGCTGTTCATTCCGTCGGCGGTCAACTATCTCGCGCCAGCGTTGATCATGTCTTATTTTGTTCCAACCACACAGCCAGACACCGTTCACCAGCACGTGGAGCTTAAACGCGGTGCCAAACGAATTGTATTCCTGTTCATCATGACCATTGCAACCGCCGTGGCTTTCCACGCTGTAATTCACTTCCCACCAGTGATCGGCATGATGATGGGATTAGCTTACCTGCAGTTCTTTGGCTTTTTCCTACGCAAAACCCTACCTAAATCGTTAGCCAAGAAGAAAGCAATTGCGATTGCTAACCACGACGAAGCGGCACTCAAGCGTTTAGGTTCAGTGGTCCCCTTTGATGTATTCCGACGTGTTTCGCACGCCGAGTGGGACACCCTGCTGTTCTTCTATGGCGTTGTAATGTGTGTTGGCGGCCTGAGCCTACTCGGGTACTTAGAATTAGCTTCTGGCGTCATGTACAGCCAATGGAACCCAATTTGGGCCAATATTATGGTGGGAGTACTGTCTGCGATTGTCGATAACATTCCGGTGATGTTTGCGGTGCTCTCTATGGAGCCGACCATGTCGATCGGTAACTGGCTTCTCATTACATTAACCGCAGGGGTTGGAGGGAGCTTGCTTTCAATTGGTAGCGCCGCAGGTGTGGCGTTGATGGGCGCAGCACACGGCAAGTACACCTTCTTTGGTCATCTTAAATGGATGCCTGTTATCGCAATTGGTTATGCACTGAGTATTGCCGTGCATCTCGCGATGAACTCGAGCCTATTTTAACGTCCACTTTGGTCAGTTACTGGCAGGGAAAGGGCACAATAAAGCGCTTGAAATAGAAATGATCGCCGAGCGAGTTCAATGGCTACTCGGCGGATTATTGTTTTGATTCAGGCACGCGTGTCCAAACGTTACTCAGCTGCATGCCTGGACAGCCGTTACAAGTCAGTTTTTTGCCATCATTATGAATACGCATCACCAAACCAGGTCCTCTTTTGCTGCTCGCTGAGTTCAGTTCGATGCTTATCAAGTCGTCATCTACGCTGTAGTCGCGTGTAACGCTGGTATCCATGGTTTGGTAGCGCACTTTACCCGATTCAAAGATCAAATAACTCTCATTCTCCGGGTTTTCGTACATACCGCTGAAAAGGACCAATTGAGGGACCTCAAATGGTTTCGTTGTTTCGCTCAAACACCCAGTCAATAAAACGCTGCTACACCCAATCGCCGTAATCATTTGTCGGTTCATAGAGGTTTTCTGCTTTTATATTTCTTCCGTAATTTGTAAATGATAAGCACGGAATTATAGAAACACCAGAAAACAATAAGATCATTTACTCAACTTATTGATAGATTACCTTCTAATTTCAGCAGCGCTGACTTTCTCTCAACACCACCAGCATAGCCTGTTAGTTTGCCATTTTTACCGATCACACGATGACACGGTACTATGATGGAAACTGGATTTTTTCCGTTAGCCAAACCCACTGCTCTAACCGCTTTAGGATTACCAATCTCATCAGCAAGCTGCTGGTAACTCCATGTTTCACCGAAAGGAATACGCATTAATGCTTGCCAAACCGACTGCTGAAATGGCGTCCCCTCCGCCGCGACAGGTATGGAAAAATGGTTCAGTTTTCCAGAAAAATAGTCATCGAGCTCGCGTTTAGTTTCTGTAAACAGCGGGAACGCATCATCTTGTAAGCCAAGCTCTTCTGGCTTAGTGGTATGAGTTTCAAACCAAACACCCAATAACCCATCATCGCAGCCTTGAATCGTCACAATGCCCAGCGGGCTATTGTAGTAAGTAAATCGTTTAATCATTGTTATTTATCCTCGCCTCAGTACTAAACCGCGAAGTTGAGAAATGGCTCCAGCAATGGAATGTCGCATAGCTACCCCATGGTGAGACTTTGTTCGCTGTGATATTGGCGTGTTGGTCGATGAATTTCTTCACGATCAAATCGCCAGTGAGCAGGTGGTCCGGTTCGCTCAACCCTCTCAACAATGCATATTGCACTGTCCACGGTCCAATCCCTTTCAGATCAAGCCATTTGCTTGGGTGTTGATGCTGGTTTTCAATCATGTAAGCCGCAAATCGGTGCAAAGTGTCTTTGCGGCTCTGCGGCATTCTTAGAAAACTGATGTCTGCCTGCGACACTTGTTCAGGGGTTGGAAAGTAGAGAAATCCTTCCTTCGGTGACAGCTGTTTAGCCAATAAATTCAACTGACCGATAGCGGCTTTAACCGATACTTGCTGACCTAAAATCGCACGCACGCCCGCTTCCCAAGGCGACCATACTCCTGGAATGCGAATGCCGGGTTCTTTAATCAGAGTAGAATCTACATTTTCTAGGTGCGCTTCCACTCGATTGATGTCGACATCGAGATCAAACATGCGACGAATCTGGCGGATCAGATTGCGCAGCTGATTCATCTGGCTAAGCTCAAACTCCACCTCCAAAGCACTGCCTGCTTGTTTACTATTTTTATCACAGCGAATACGAAACCAGCCAGTGGCTCCATTGATGGTCACTGTGCGTTGGTAATAATCTTCACCGACTTCTTCAACACCCTCAATCATACGTTTGCGATAAAAGTTCAGCATATGAGACCAATTAATCGAACCCTTAATTGGTAAGCGCACAGTGTTGGTCGTCGCGTTGTCAGATCCGGACTTTCGGATCTGCGATGGCGACAACTTCATTACCTTAACAAAGGCATCATTGAAACGGCGCGTGCTATTAAATCCGCAAGCAAACCCGATATCGGTAATACTCATCTGACTGTTGTGAAGTAGCTGCTTTGCGAACATGAGCTGGTTATAGATCGCGTACTGCTTAGGTGAAACGCCCATGTATTTGCTAAACAAGCTACGTAGATAACGATCGGAGATGCCCAAGCGAGCACACAGCGCCACGCTGTTCCCCTCAGCTAAACCGCCCTCTTCAATCAGCTTTTGCGCTCGCAGAAAAGTGGTCTCAACGCCCTTCCATGCTGGTGAAAAAGGGGCACTATCTGGACGGCAGCGTAAACAAGGGCGATAACCCGCTTGCAACGCCTGTGCTTGGTTCGAGAAATACTCAACGTTTTGCTCTTTCGGTGGTGACGCTGGGCAGATAGGACGACAGAATATACCCGTTGTTTTCACCGCAATAAAAAACAGGCCATCAAAACGAGCGTCTCTAGCAAGGCGCGCTTGTTGACACTGAGCACTACTGAGATCGCTGTATTGATGAATCTTGCCTTCCATATGCCTACCTTCAAACCTATAACGTCAAGTGATGCATTAAAGTGTACCGACAAGCGAAGCGAACGCTAGCCATTTTCGGAAGTGAATCTGCATTAAATTGAATTTTTTAATTTGCTTTTCACATAGTTCAACTACCCTTAAAAAGAAAGAAAGGTTTCTCTCGCAACGTCACAGCTGTCACTTGGCGCTTAAGATGCCGAGGCTGGCTGAATAAAAAGGAATAATTGGCTATGGATCTGCACACCTGTCGCATTGTTCTCAAGAACAAGCAAGTTCTCACCTGTCAGTCTGTCGAACAATCTCTTGGCTTTCTCGAAGATACTTCCCAGAGCGGCATCTCAATGATTGAGATCGACGCCACTGACGGTCACCAAATCCACTCTTACATGTCTCACTCGTTAGAAGAGTCCATTGAGAACTTAATGAATTTATGACATCTCACATGTGTCGCTCGCCTTCGCTGGCTTAAAACTATAATGGCTCCCAATCGGGAGCCATTATTTCTTTGTATTTAGCTTGATACTCGTTTTCACCAATCAACAATGGTTACTCAGGCACAGTGTCTGCCGCTTGCTGCAGGGTATAGGCTGTCGATGGATCAATCTCTTTCACCAACTCTTCCACCTGCATGATCGCATCCACTGAGGTGCTCGATTTGCGGTAGCTCAGGTAAATAGGACGATACCAATCTTCTACACCCTTCACCTTGTGTAGCTGCCCTGATTCAATGAACGGTTCAACCAAAGATACTGGTAGGTAAGCACTGCCACCTTTTTCGAGGATAAAATCTAAAGCAATACGCGCTGTTGACGTACGCAAGTAAGGCGCGGGAACTTTTGGATGACGCTCAGCATGTTCTGAACCAAAGCGAGTGCCCCAATCAACATATACATATTTGTTTTGGAATACGCTCTCAAGGTCATCGGGCTCGGTCGACACCAAGACTAGAACTAAATCCGCGACCTTTTTGCAGTTCAGCTCCTCAGCTTTAATCTGATCAAACGCGAAAGCCATATCCAGCGTGCGCTCTAGCAGATTACGGTTAAGTTGCTCACGGCCCATGACTTCAGCCATAAAGCCGTAACCACCGAAAGAGTCTGTCACTACACTCAAACAGTTCTGTAAGTATGCATCCCAGATATTTGGTGTGCCACCCAAGGTTAATTGCAGTGCTTTCCCACTTTCCAACGAGAGCTCAAACTTAGCCTGTTGAAGGGTTGAGACCATCACTTCTGCATAACCAATTAAACGCTCGCCAGAGGAAGTCAGCTTAATATTGTTGCGATCGCGTATAAAAAGCTGAGTATCAAAATAGCCTTCAAGCTGCTTGATACGGGCACTCACGGCCGCTTGAGTTAAATACAAGTTTTCAGCGGCACGACCAAAATGGCGCACCCTTGCAACCTCTAGAAAGGTTCTAAATACTTTCACATCCATCAAATACATCTCTGTAATAAATCTGCTAACTAGCAGATCTAGGATTGTTTATCGTAAGGGCAAAAACGTTTTGTTTTCCATTTTTGCCTTTTAACAATATTTTCGCGTGAGCAACAAAAACACTAATTTCAATCCAACCACATTACTGAGGCTGTTATGTCTGAGACCGAATTCCGACACGGAAAAAAACGTTTTTATGACACCAATAAATTCCCAAGAGGGTTTGCTAAGTCAGGTGATTTTACTCTTGTCGAAGAAGAAATCCTAACCTTGTTTGGTGATACCATGCTAGCACTTGAATCCGGTGAACTTGCACCGATCAATGCTGAAGAAAAACACTTTGTGAAAGTGTTATCGCACCCTCACAAGGCGAAGTCTAAGTTAGAGCGTGTTTGGTTGAAATACATCCAGCTTGCTCGCGGGCGTCGTCGCTTCCACACTCTTAATGGCTGCAAACGTGGCGAAGTGCCAAGAGAAGAGTACGACAGCGAGTTAGTGTTGGAAGATTAATCTTCTGAGCTCAAGGTGTTTTTACGCCTTGAGCTTACTTCCTAACATACCTTCTACAAGTGTAGCGAATAAGGCTACCTTTACAATATTTTTATAAATTTCATAATGATAGCGTTAGTAAGTTCGCTGTCAGGCTTTTGCACATTTACGCTTTCCCTTCAAGATCCACTGCTCATTAACGCCATTTTCAATCCAAAAAAATTTACCGTTTTCATATCTCCAACCACACACTAATTCACAGCTCACAGCCCCATCAAAAACTCCTTTTATGACAAGCAGATGAAGCTTGTTTAACGAAGATAAATATCCCTATACATATTGGGCAATTTTGAGACTTACTGTCACAGATATCATTAAAAAACTAAAAATTTGACCTAAAACAATGGCAGAAACAGATCACTTATTTTATAATGCGAATTAATGTTTCAGCACACTATAAATTATTTATCTTAGGGGCTACAAAAATGAGACTTATTCCTTTAAACAACGCGGCACAAGTAGGTAAATGGGCAGCTCGTCACATCGTTGACGCAATCAAAGCATTCAACCCAACAGCTGATCGTCCATTCGTTCTTGGTCTACCTACTGGTGGCACACCACTAACGACTTACAAAGAGCTAATCGCGCTATACAACGCGGGTGAAGTTAGCTTTAAAAACGTTGTTACTTTCAACATGGATGAGTACGTAGGTATCGATCCTAACCACCCTGAGTCTTACCGTACTTTCATGTACACAAACTTCTTCAACCACGTTGATATTCAAGAAGAGAACATCAACCTACTAGACGGCCAAGCAGAAGACATCGACGCTCACTGTGCAGCTTACGAAGAAAAAATCCGTTCTTACGGTAAAATCAACCTGTTCATGGGCGGCATCGGCATCGACGGTCACATCGCATTCAACGAACCAGGTTCTTCTCTAGCTTCTCGTACTCGTATCAAGACGCTAACTGAAGAGACTCGCATCGCGAACTCTCGCTTCTTCGACAACGACATCAACCAAGTGCCAAAATACGCACTAACTATCGGTGTTGCGACTCTACTAGACGCTGAAGAAGTAATGATCCTGACTATGGGTCACAACAAAGCACAAGCACTACAAGTTGCTATCGAAGGTTCTGTAAACCACATGTGGACTGTTACAGCGCTACAAATGCACCGTAAAGCTATCATCGTTGCTGATGAGCCAGCTCAACAAGAGCTAAAAGTTAAGACTCTACGCTACTTCCAAGAGCTAGAAGCTGAGAACATCCAAGACCTATAATCTGAGGTCTTATTGAAATAAAAAGCCACTTCGGTGGCTTTTTTTGTGCCTGCTATTTCACTAAGTAACGCCTATCGATAACTCAAAGACTGGGCTTAATGACAATAGCAGGGAACAAATTTGAGAACGTCGAATACGGTAGTCAAAAGGAAAAGAAGTTCTAAAACAGAGAGGTAATGAAGGAAGCGAGCTTTCCCTAACTCAAGTTGGCAACCCATAGGGGAAGGTTGATCTAAGCCGAGCTGACTACACTCAAAGACTAATACTCAAAGAAAGGGAAAGCAGTGCAATTAGGTAGTTGAAACTAAGAAGACCGTTAGTTAAAACACAGAAAATAGATAGCTGAAATGCAGAATGTGACTAAACAATCAATGCGTTATCGCGGCAAAGAGTGTTGATGAGATCCGTAATCGCCAAAACGATAGTCGACTGAACTTTTTGATTATGGCGACCCATGAACATATCGAGCATTGGTCCTGACATCGACTCAACCATTTCAGCATCATATTCAATCGGCATGATCTTTTGAATGGCATGGATTTTATTCAACTCAAACAGAACATTAGGGTCAGTGAAGGAAACCTCATCACCTTGAATTTTCGCCCACTCTTTCAAAGTGACAAAAATCTCGAGATCATCATAGACTTCTTTGCTGATCACGCCCAAACCCAGCAGCAACTTAGCGCGAACCATGATTTCGCCTAGCGGGCCTCCGCTATTAAGAAGAGGCTCGACAACAAACTTCACTGCTGTGTCATCTTTCTGAAAAATGCCTTTTAGAACCGCATCGACCGTATCATCCAGAGCATCGTAAGCCGCCATAAAACAAGCATTGGCAGTTGTCGCCTCTGCTAGTGCTTCTAAGAGTTCTGTTTCATGGCTAGGATGTATCGGCATAACGGCTCTGTAATAAGAAAGTGCCACAGGAGTGGCACTTTGATGATTTATCATTTCAATGCTTGGTAAGCTTGTTCCGCTAGTTTAACAACTTCTGAGTCGATATTCAGCTCAGAATAATGTGCTAATGTCTCAGCAAAACCTTTTTCTGCGAACATTGCTTGAAGTTCAACCGCTTGAGGGTCATCTTCGTTCTTGTAATGGAATGCCGCAGCAATCGCTTTAATCAAATTCTCATTTGGTAAGCCGTATTCTAGCGTACCGTTCAGTGGTTTGACTAGACGATCTTGTGGGCTCAGTTTACGGATTGGTTGACGGCCAACACGGTCCACTTCATCACGAAGGTATGGGTTCGCAAAACGACCTAGAATCTTCTGGATATAAGCTGCATGAGCTTCTGGGTCAAAACCGTAGCGTTTTATTAGAACCGCACCACTTTCTTCCATGGTTGCTGTTACTTGCGCACGGATTTCATCGTTTTCGATAGAGTCTTTGATAGTCTCAAGACCAGCCAATACACCAAGGTAAGCCGTAACAAGGTGACCCGTGTTTAGCGTGAATAGTTTACGCTCAACAAACGCCATTAGATTGTCCGTGCACTCCATACCTGGGATGCTTGGAATATCACCTTTGAATTGAGTCTCGTCTACAATCCACTCGCTGAACGTTTCAACAGTTACCGCTAGAGGATCTGTTTCACCTGCTTCTGCTGGCGGTACGATACGGTCTACCGCTGAATCAACGAAACCGATGTTCTTTTCAGTGAACACCTGCATCTCATCAGACAGGTGCTCAAGAACCGCAGCCTTAAGTTGGCTGGTACCACGAACCATGTTCTCTGCCGCGATGATGTTCATTGGTGCAGTGTTACCTGCTGCTGCGCGCTTCTCAATACCCTGTGCGATCGACTTAGAGATGATCTTTAATACTGTAGGGCCAACGGCAGTTGTGATTAGGTCTGATTCAGCGATGCAGTCAACCACTGCGTCTGTCGCCGAGTTTACTGCTGTCACGTTTTTAACGACTTCAACAACGCACTCTTCGCCAACAATCTTAACTGGGTACTCTTTACGCTCGATTAGCGCATTAACCACAGTCTCATTAACGTCTGCAAACGTGACTTCAAGACCTGCGTCAGCAAGCAATTTACCAATGAAACCACGACCGATATTACCAGCACCGAAATGTAACGCTTTCATAATTTTTAGACCTTTTAACTATGTAATCTATATAGATGACGGTTCAACAACATATTTCTAAACCGTGAGCTATCTAGACTGGGAAAATGAGGCCAGGGGGGACTGGCCTCGGTTCACTCAGGAGCTTGACTTAAAGCTTCTTATTGTCCGTTTAGAATCTTCAGAACATCCTCTGGGTTGGTGGTGTTCTGCAAGCGTTCCACTGCTTCTTCGTCATCAAGTGAATTCGTGATAGCCATCAGTACCATGTTGTGCTCATCACCTTGAGCCGCGATACCGATTACCATCTTCGCGATATCGTCTTCGTCTTCACCCCACTGAATGCCTTCAGGGTACTGACAGAATACGATGCCGGTCTTTTGTACGTGCTGTTTTGCTTCAATCGTGCCGTGCGGTACTGCGATAGACTCACCTAGATAAGTTGAAACCAGTTCCTCACGCGCGAACATGCCATCAACATATTCAGGGGCAACGTTGCCAAGTTTTACTAGTTGTTCACCAGCAAACTTGATTGCTTGGTTTTTGTCTGTCGCTTTAAGACCAAGGAATACTGCATCGCTTGTTAGTGCTAGACCTTCTTCTTTTGACTCTTCCTGCGCTGGCGCTGCTGCAGGTGCTGCTTTTGCGTCACCGCTTTGTGCTTCAACAAGTTCTGCTACCAAGTTGTCGTAAACCGCACCGTCTAAGAAGTTGCTTAGAGACATATGCATTGCACCTGGAATGGTGTTGCGAGCACGGTCCGTTAGATCTTTGTGCGTAATTACAATTTGTGAATCCGCTGGCAGGTTGTTAATTGCATAGTTGGTTACTGTAATGTCTAGGCCCGCTGCATCTACTTTCTTACGAAGTAGACCTGCACCCATTGCACTTGAACCCATACCTGCATCACATGCTACGTATACTGCTTTCACGTCTGCTAGGTTGATGTCTGCACCTGTTGTTGCACCTTTAGAAGACGCTTTCATGTCTTTCATTTGTGCTGATGCTTTCTCTAGTGAATCTTCGTCGTCATCTTGTGCTGATGTTTTTAGAAGAATTGACGCGACTACGAACGATACTGCTGTTGCTGCGATAACCGATAGAATCACACCGATGTAAGAACCTTTTGGTGTCATCAGTAGGATTGCGAAGATAGAACCCGGAGACGCTGGAGAGATTAGGCCTGAGCTGAACATTACGTTAGTGAATACGCCAGCCATACCACCTGCGATTACCGCTAGGATTAGACGTGGGTTCATTAGAACGTATGGGAAGTAAATTTCGTGGATACCACCTAGGAAGTGGATGATAGATGCACCCGCAGCAGACTGCTTCGCGCTACCTTTACCAAATACCATGTAAGCTAGTAGTAGACCTAGACCTGGACCAGGGTTCGCTTCGATTAGGAAGAAGATTGAACGACCAAGCTCTTCAGACTGCTGAATACCTAGAGGAGAGAAGATACCGTGGTTGATTGCGTTGTTTAGGAATAGGATTTTCGCAGGCTCAACGAAGATAGATGCCAAAGGAAGTGCACCAGCTTCAACCATTGCGTTAACACCAGCAGCTAGACCGCCAGAAAGAACTTTTACTGCAGGACCAATTGCTAGGAAAGCGATAATCGCACAGATCATACCGATGATACCGGCAGAGAAGTTGTTCACTAGCATTTCGAAGCCGCTTTTCACTTTACCGTGAACAGCTTCATCGAATTTCTTAATTGCGATACCACCTAGAGGGCCAACAATCATCGCACCCATGAACATTGGAATGTCCGTACCTACGATAACACCCATAGTTGTGATAGCACCTACAACCGCACCACGGTCGCCGCCAACCATTTTACCACCGGTATAACCGATAAGTAGCGGAAGCAAGTAAGTGATCATAGGGCCAACCATAGACGCTAACGTTTCGTTAGGAAGCCAACCAGTTGGAATGAATAGTGCAGTAATGAAACCCCACGCAATGAATGCGCCGATGTTTGGCATTACCATATTGGATAAGAATCGACCAAAGTTTTGAACCTTAATCTTAGCTTCTGGTGATAACATAGGTAGAACCCCGTTGTGTATTGGTTGGTCAAATGACCGAAAGTGTGTGCTCAAAAGTTGAGTAAAATCTAACACAAGATTTTCAAAACGCACGCCGACGCCAATTTGGCGATCCAGATCACACTCAAAATACAACAAGGAGTTACCAGTGATGACTTTGATCACAAAAATAGGCTGAATCTAAATTACACCACCAAATTAATGAGAATAAATATCAATTACACGAGATATAGATCACGCTTTGTCTTCGGGCAATAAAAAATAAATGGCGATCAAGATCACATTTCAATTAAGGAAGCTCAATTAAGCATAGGTTGGAGATTAAAAACACAGCATACCAAGTTTATTTTATATGCATCAAAGTGAGTTAAACTGCCGTTTATGTAATTTAATTACATAATTGACGTATAGGTAGCTTTGAACGCTAATTGAAATTTAGTGCCACAGTTCACCAGAACTCCTACTCTCCTTCTTTACAATTAATGATATAAAGAGGATTGCTAAACACTTCAGATACCGACGGTTCACAAGAGTGCCTTTTATGACATCAGATAAGCTATCAACATCAGCGCTTGCCAAGCTGAAAGACCTAGAACCTAAAACTCTTTTTAGCCAATTAAAGAGTGCTGGTTATATTGTGCGTGGTGGAGATAAATGGGTATTGACCGAACGTGGTGAAGCGTTTGGGGGCGAATATGTCGATCACACAAAGTTTGGGCAATTTATCGTTTGGCCAGAAAACCTATTGATCGATACCGCTTCTACAGCAGGAACCACCCTAACAGCGACGCAGCTGGGCCAGTCCCTCCAGTTAAGTGCCAAAAAGATTAATCTACTCCTCAATGAGTTGGGCTGGATTCGCCGTGAAGACGATGGATGGCACATTACCAATACCGGACTAAAGGTTGGCGGAGAACAGAGAGAGGACAAGGCCACCAATAACGCCTTTGTGGTTTGGCACGATAGTGTGGCGAAGAACAAACGCTTGAAACAGTCTGTGGTTGAGTTTCTCGGTAAAGATGCTGAAAGCCATTCAACCGATGTCTCTTTCTCTAGCTTTAGACAAAAATTTGAAGCCAAGCATCGCACCTTGGATGGGCACTATGTTCGTTCAAAGGGTGAGCTTATCATCGATAACTGGCTTTATATGGCTGGTGTCGTCCATGCTTATGAGCGTCCGCTTCCTATCGCAACCGAAATCGTCAGTGATTTCTATTTACCCTCGGGCAAGGTCTATATCCAGTTTTGGGGAAGTGACAAAGGCGCCATAGACAACAAGCAAAAAGAAACGACACAGAAAGTCTATAAAGAGCACGGCTTCGATCTAATAGAAATCTACCCAGAAGATATTCCTAACCTCGACAGTGTGCTCCCTCCTCTTTTACGACAATTCGGCATTAAGGCGTATTAAGTCGCTTTCGTCCCTATGTAGCACGCATAATACAACATACCTCACATGATTATGGACACTATAGTCCATAGTCATTTGAGATCTTCGCTATTTTTCTCCCTCGAGAGTTCCTTTATCTTACACCCATCGATTTGAGCTACCGCAGATTCTCGATCATTGGGGCATGTTCGATGACCAGTTAGGTTGTCCGTTTATTGTTGACGTTACTGAACATTAAACCCTAAAACATTTATTCATATAGATACTAGGAGCCAACATGACTCATCCAATCATCAAAGATTTAAACACTCGCTACACTGCTAAAAAATACGATGCGGACAAACGCATCTCTGCGGAAGATATGGAAATCATCAAAGAAGCACTGCGTCTATCTGCGTCTTCTATTAACTCTCAGCCTTGGAAATTCATCATCATTGAGAGTGACGAAGCAAAACAACGCTTCCACGATACGTTCGAGAACATGCACCAGTTTAACCAACCGCATGCTAAAGAAGCGTCTCACACAATTCTTTTTGCTCACGACCCTAAATTCACAAAAGAGAAATTTGCTAAGCGTGTAGACGCTGAAGTAAGTTCTGGTCACCTTCCTGCAGACATGTACGACATGTTCATGGGTGCTTACGCATTCGCAGACATTAATACCGACGAAGAAGGCTTCAACGGCAACTGGACTAAAGCTCAGGTTTACATTGCTCTAGGTAACATCCTGCACACACTAGCGCGTCTAGGTATTGCATCAACTCCGATGGAAGGTGTGGATTCAGCACTTATCGGTGAGAAATTCGCTGAAGAGCTAGAAGGTCACGTTGTAGACGTTGCTCTAGCTATCGGTTACCACAAAGATGGCGAAGACTACAACCACGGCCTACCAAAGGCACGCCTAGCACTAGAACAGGTTGTAGAGACGCTATAATCCGTCTTTAAGAGTCGCGATTAAAAATCGCACACAGCACTGCTTTATTTGGCCAGACACACGTCTGGCCTTTTTTGTATTTGGAAGAAAGGAAATAAAGAATAAGGCAAAATACACTAACGCTATATGAAGAAAAATCGCATCCTCACCCCAAGTCTAAAAGACATATAGCATTTAATTAGACTCAAAAACACCCAGAGTCATTTAGACTCGAAATAAAGCCACAAGAATCAATAAATCAATATCTATCAACAACTTAAAAACATGGCACAGCTGATGCTATACAGACCTTAGAAACATTCATATAAGGTAGTATCGTTATGACAATTCACGTTAAATCAAATGTCCACTGGGTTGGTATTCACGACTGGGAAACAGAGCATTTCCACGGCAAAGAGTACCACATGAATAAAGGGACAAGTTACAACTCGTACTTGATTCGTGAAGAGAAGACCGTTCTGGTTGATACCGTAGACCACAGGTTTACAGATCAATTCCTCGCAAACCTAGAGATGGAGATCGACCTTAATGAGATCGACTACATCATCTGTCAGCACGCCGAAGAAGATCACTCTGGGGCACTCGCAGCGCTGTTAGCTAAAATTCCTAACACACCTGTTTATTGTACTGAAGCGGGCGTTAACTCGATCGTAGGCCATCACCACCAGCCTGACTGGAACTTCCGCACCGTGAAAACGGGCGATACCCTAGACATCGGTAACGGTAAACAGCTTATCTTCGTTGAAATGAAAATGCTGCACTGGCCTGACTCTATGGCAACCTACCTTACAGGTGATGAAGTGCTATTCAGTAATGACGCTTTTGGACAGCACTACTGCGACGAGCGCCTATTCAACGACCAACTCGATCAAGTAGAGCTGCACGAACAGTGCTTACGCTACTTCTCCAATATCTTGACGCCGTTCGCCCCTCTGGTAAAAGCCAAAATTGAAGAAGTATTGAGCCTTGGTGTGCCGATCGATGTGATCGCTACTTCACATGGTTGTATTTGGCGCGATAACGCCACGCAGATTGTCGAGCAATACTATGAGTGGTCGAAAGCCTATAAAGAAGATCGCATCACCATTGTTTATGACACCATGTCTAACAACACTCGAATGATGGCCGATGCTATCGCCAAAGGTATTCGTCAAGGCAGCCCTGATACAGCGATCAAAGTGTTCAATATTTCGAAGCATGATAAGAACGATATTCTCGCCAATATCTTCCGCTCTAAGGGCGTGCTCGTTGGTTCTTCGACCATGAATAACGTGATGATGCCGCAGATCGCCGCCTTGCTAGAGGAGATGCACGGCCTGCGCTTTGCAGATAAAAAAGCCGCCGCCTTTGGCTCATCAGGCTGGACTGGTGGTGCGGTTAAGCGCATTGACCATCGCTTGCGTGAGGCAAACTTTGAGGTAAGCCCACCACAACACATCCATTGGAAGCCAGATACCGATGCTCTGCGTCAGTGTATTGATTACGGTGCAACTCTGGCCGAGGTCTGGAACCAAGATGAATCGTACAACCAGCCTAAAGTAGCCGAGCAGCAAGTAACCCGATTAGAAGCATCGGACACGCAAACTGAAGCGCCTACATCTGAGCAAATTGACACTCCTATGTCTGAGCAAACTAAACAAGGTGAGCAAACAGAGCAGCACCTTCCCCATGCCGACGACTGTACTTGCTGGCGCTGCACGGTTTGTGAGTGGGTTTACGATCCTAAACAGGGCGAGCCAAACCAAGATGTCGCTCCTGGCACACCTTGGGAGCAAGTACCCGATAGCTTCCTGTGTCCAGAGTGCCATTTGGGCAAAGAAGTGTTTGTGGAGGTATAACATGGCCCCCATCATGATTATCGGCAGCGGCTTCGCTGCCCTACAAACCATTAAAATGATACGAAATAGTGATACCGAACTGCCAATCACGGTCATCACTGCAGACCAGGGGGTTGAGTACAACAAACCAAGTCTGTCGCACGTGTTCAGTGAAAAGCAGTGTCCAAGTGATTTGGTCACACATACAGCAGAGCAGCTTGAGTACAAGTATCGTGTATCCATGATCACCAATACGCGCGTCACCTCAGTGGATACTGACGAGCATACGCTGATCACTGAACATGGCGAGCGCTATAGCTATTCCAAATTGGTGCTGGCAACCGGAGCGAATACTTTTATGCCACCAGCATTAGCAAAGCATAAAGCCTCGCTGTTAACCATGAACAGTTTGCAAGAGTTCTCGCAAGGCCACGAGAAGCTTCAAACAGCTAATCGCGTTGCGGTCGTCGGTGGCGGACTGATCGGAGTCGAGCTCGCACTCGATCTGCAATCATCAGGGAAACAGGTCACTATTGTGGAGCCTGCTCCATCACTACTGGCGAGTTTGCTGCCTAGGTTCATTGCTAGAGAATTGGAAAACGCTCTAAACGATGCAGGGGTGCGAATTAAAACCAACTTGCAGGCAGCTGAGATAGTGGATAACGAAGCCAATAAAACATTGTGGCTGGAGTCTCCGACATCGGCCGCCAATGAACAGAAACAATCCTTGGAAGTCGATGAGGTGATCGTTGCTGCTGGGCTTAAACCGAATATTGCGTTGGCTCAGCAAGCGGGTATCGTGACTCAACGCGGTATTTTGGTTGATGAACAGATGCTGACCAGCGCGGCAGATGTCTATGCGATTGGTGATTGTGCAGAGTTTGAAGGGCAAATACGCGCTTACTTACAGCCAGCGATTTTGTCGGCTAACGTGCTCGCAAAGCAGCTGCTTGGACAACCGAGCAAACTCGCACTGCCGCACATGATGACCAAGGTAAAAACACCCAAATACCCAGTCCTGTTTTCTGGAAAGTTCGCAACAGACGCGCGTTGGGAGGCCAGAATCAAACCAACAGGCATCATTGCACGAGCGTTTGATGACAAAGATAAAATGGTGGGATTTGTCGTCACTGGTGAGGATTCATCTTCTTCCTTTAACCTGTTTCGCGAGCTACAAACCACCTAGCTCTAGCTAGCAACACAAGCAATAAGAAGATAAAAAAATGGGCTGTTCAAACCCAAGCCGAACAGCCCCACAACTAACTCAAGAAGAGCGATTCCGAGTTACAAATCTAATGAAGTTATAAGGTAACATGGCTGGCGACATCGTGGTGTAAGTGACTGTAAGCCCTACACTTAACAATCCCTTACTTTGTTACTAACTCTAAGTTGTTACTAACTCCAAGTTCAAACCTACAAAAAAAGCTCCACGCATAACGTGGAGCTTTTCTTTTAAAGGCCTGTCTGAAACAGTGACTGCAATTATTACATTAACCGATAAACGAGATGTAGCCTTGTAGGATGATCAGGTTAACGATGTCGATGAAGAATGCACCTACAATCGGCACCACCATGAAGGCTTGTGGCGATGGACCAAATCGGTTTACCAACGAACCCATGTTCATAACCGCGGTTGGTGTTGCACCTAGGCCGAAACCACAGTGGCCACCCGACATCACCGCAGCATCATAGTTTGAACCCATCACTTTGAATGTTACGAAGTACGAGAACAAACCCAGCACGACCGCTTGCACACTCAAGATCACCAAGAACGGGATCGCAAGGTCAAAGATATTCCATAGTTTTAGGCTCATCAATGCCATTGCTAAGAACAGAGAAAGAGACACTGTACCTAGAATATCAACCGTTTCACTGTCTGTTTTATGCAGCTTAGTGACTTCAAACACGTTGGTAATGAACACACCGATAAACAGCGCATACACAAAGTCTGGAATCATCAGCCATTTGATTTCAAAGGTCGATACCCACTGCTCTAAGTACTTAGCACCAGTAATACAGATAAGAAGGATAAACAGAACTTCAATCACCTTCTTAGCTGTTACTTTGTCTTCTTCATACTCGTTGTAAGTCACAAGTTCAGGGAAACGCTCGTGGGTGTGAGTGCCTGTACCGTACTCAGACTCTAAGCTGTTTTTATCGATAAGCTTCTGCGCGACTGGGCTACCAATCAAACCACCGATGATCAAACCAAAGGTCGCCGATGCCATTGCGATTTCAAGCGTATTAGCAATGCCATAAGTATCAGCGAAGGTTTGAGACCATGCCGCCCCCGTACCGTGCCCGCCAGATAGAGTAATCGAACCAGCGATAAGGCCCATGAGTGGATCTAGCCCCAACCCCGTCGCCAAGGTTACGCCAACACCATTCTGAATAATGATGTACACCGACGCGACAGCAAGGAACAAGAACACCTTTGCGCCCCCTTTCATCAACTGGGTATAGTTCGCCGCTAGGCCAACGGTTGCGAAAAACATCAGCATGAATGTGTTTTGCAACGGTAGAGAGAACTCTAGATCAATGCCGTTGAAATGAAGACCTGTGATTGCAAGCGCTACGATTAAGCCGCCGACAATGGGTTCTGGGATATTGTACTTTTTAAGAACCGGGAGCTTTGCGTTTACAAAATGGCCTAGAAACAAAACGCTAATCGCGATTAGGAAAGATTCTAGTGGCCCTATTGAAATTAAATGATTCATATCACCTCTATATTTTTACGTTCCCCATCTTCCCTAATGAGTCTAGTTTTATCTGTAGTTTTTGGTGCTGCTCTACCTGTGTTTATGCAAATGGTGAGATAGTGAGTTTAGAAAACGCTCCACAATAGTGTGAAAGACAACCAAGATGTTAGTGCTAGGTCAATTTAAGCGAGGTCTAGGATGTTTTGTGACCATAATCACCTCGAAAAATTCACTACGACATTTGGAAACTTTTAACGTTAACTATCGTTCTGGAAACCTAAAAAAGCAAAAAGGAGCTATTGATAGCTCCTCTTTCATTACCAGTGGTGGTAATTAGAATTTTTTCGGTGCGTAACCAGTCATAACCTCTAGACGAAGTTCTTTACCGATCTTCGTCATTGGGTGAACAACTACGAGTCCCTTTACAGACTTTTTCAGTTTACCCATGTCCGCTTGCTCAGCTTTAGTAATTTCACGGCTAAAAGGCATATCTAGCAGTGCTTTACGCTCTTTGTTTACATCGTAGCTTTGCTTGTGTTTCAGCTGTGCGATTTTCTTGGTTAGCTTTTTGATTTCGTCTTCAAATTGACGAACAACTGGACGATCATTACGAGCCTTAGCAGCCGCTAACTTGTGGCGACACTTGTCTAGACGGTTGTTAATTTGTTGAAGTTCGTTTTTAGCACTCATAATAATTTCCTAAAATTAAGCAAGCCAATGCGGATTGGGGCGCGGAGTATAGCACAAGGGTTAACGCGAACCGAAATTTATCTGCGAAATACACACGAAGCTAAATATAGCCTACACTGACAAACGATCAACGGGCTCAAAATCCTCAACTAAAACGCCCCCAGAATAGGACATCACTATGCAAAACATTGGGAAGACTGTGATTAGCAGTGCTATCGCATGCGCATTACTTGCCACGACTTATGTGTCAGCCGAAACAACGCCTCTTCAAAACGTCACGATTAAATATCAAACGCCAGCCAACGCATTAGAATCTGAGCTAAAAACGGCTATCGAAAACAGTGGCGTAAACGATACTCTGGTTGACCTCTCTGAGCAGCTTTTCCCGTTCAATTCTCCGCTTGTGGTCGAATACGGTGGTGAAGAGGGCCCACTTTACGATCCCAGCACGCATACGATTCACATGCCATATAACTTCTATTCTGAGTCTGTAAACTATTTCGAGAAAAACAAGTATCAAGAGAAGTACGATAAAACAGCGGAAGCAGGCGCGGTCGACACCGTACTTCACACCTTGTTGCACGAAGCGGCGCACGCCTATATCGCTGACCAAAACATCGCGATTCTAGGAAAAGAAGAAGATGCGGCCGATAACTTCGCGACCCTGTTATTGATTGATTACGTTGAGCACGGCGCTGATGCTGCAATCAGTGCTGCAGACCTATTCGCTTATGAGTCGGAAGACCGACCTGAATACTATGACCTCGGCGAATACATTGATGAGCATAGCTTTGATCTGCAACGCTACTTCTCCACCTTATGCTTGGTGTACGGAAGCGATCCAGACAGCCACCGCAACCTGCTTGATGAAGTTGAAAAAGACTATCTAAAAGATCGCAAAGATTTTTGTGTCGAGCACTATCAAATCATGAGCGAAAACTGGCATCGTTACCTAAGCGTTGCTGAGCCTGAAGCGTAGCATTTATCGCTCTCTCAAGAGCACCATCAAACGTTGATTTTGTATTTTAAATCTTGAGCTTCATCGCCCGTCATACCGCGAAAGCCCCAGCAGTGTGACGGCTGCTCCTTGATGGTGATCTCGATATCAATCGGTGATAAGCCCAACTGTCGCTCAGCTTCGTTGAAGATCGTTTTGATAAGGCGCTTTTTGGTCTCGACCGTGCGCCCCTCCATCATGTTGATCTCGATAACAGTGTAAGCCTCGGTACGACCTTGAGGAAAAAAGAAGTCTTCTTTGTCTAGCGGGACAAAGCGGTGGGCGCGTTTGTCATCTGGCAAGCCTAGCTCTCGGTTTAAGCATAGCTGTAAAAGGTCCGACAGCTGCTGTTTGATTGGGTTTATGTGTTCCTTGATTCCGTAAATCACAATCATGACCATTCCTTGGGTTTTCTATGATTTGAGCTCATTCAACGAATTTTTCATTTGATACGCATAGGTATCAACCGACTTACATATACTACTCAAAATTCTCCTCTATAGAGAGTGCCATTGTTGTTTTTCTAGACAGCTCTAACAGAAAGCGTATTTGTCTTTAACTCTTCATGAACTGAAGCGTGTGGCAGTTTGATCGAAAGTAAATTGCGCAGCGTATAGCTATCACAACCAATCTTCACGAATCACAGAAAGTTTGGTGTTTGATACTTTTTTATTTTTTGGGGCACACTTTCTATGAAAACAAAAACCGACTACGCAATATTCCCATTGCCACTCTTTATTCTCCCCGGCGGTCGACAACGCCTGAGAATTTTCGAGCAAAAATATCTCACCATGGTAGCGCACGCTGCTCAGGGAGACGGTTTTGTTATAGCTAGCCACGATAACCGCAATAACAGTCCACTTAAAGATTGGGGGACTAAAGTAAAAATCGTCGACTTCAACCTCTCAGACGACAAGTTACTGGAAATCGATGTGGAAGGTGAGTCATTGGTTAGACTCTTCAACACTCGAAGAGATGATACAGGCCTTTTGAAAGCAGACTTTGAGACACTGCCTCATTGGCCAACTCTGGATTGCCAGCTTCCCCCTGTATTCAGTAATTTTCTAGTTCAGTTGTTTAGAGAACACGACGCGATCAGAGAACTCTATCCGCACACCAACTTCGAAGATCCACAATGGATTTGTGCACGCTTATTGGAGGTGATGCCGCTTCCGATCGAGAAGAAAGTGCGCTTCACTTCGCCATCCAGCTTCCCAGCTTTGGTTCCTTTTTTAAATCAAATAATTACTGGTGACGACTAGCTCAAACTTTTTTTCTTTTTGTTTGATCTAAGCATCACTTTCCTCCGTATATGTTCTCAAACCCGGATGAAGGTTAGTCTATTATGCAATTAGGTAAAGTAAAAAACGAAAAAGCCAAGGAGTCTGTCATCGTACCAGACAGTAAAGTGCCGCCAGAGTTATCTAGCTGGCTAGTTTTAGTTGCATCTCATCGAGACAAGCAGGCATTTACGCGCCTGTTTCAGTTTTTCGCGCCCAAGATAAAGCGTTTTGGTATCAACAAGTTGGGGAGTGAAGCTTCCGCCAACGAGTTAGTCCAAGACACCATGACTAACGTGTGGAAAAAGGCGCATCTCTATAATAGCGAGAAAGGTGCTGCAACCACTTGGGTGTATACGGTAATGCGTAACGCTGCTTTTGACATGTTGCGTAAAGTGAAAGCCAAAGCAGAGCAGAATGTCGCGGACGATATCTGGCCGATCGATGCTGCACTGTCCGAAGCAAGCGATGATGAAAGCGAATACAGTGACCACTTGATGAGTCGCCATGTACGCAATCAAATAGACAAGCTGCCTCCAGCGCAGCGAACCATTGTTGAAGGGGTTTATTATCAAGAGCTGTCTCAAGAACAATTGGCGCAGCAACTCGGAGTGCCACTCGGCACAGTGAAATCAAGACTGAGACTCGCACTCGCCAAGTTGAAGCTTCATATGGGGGAACAGAACCATGATTAAACATCACCCAACAGCACAAATACTCAGAGACTTCGTCACTGGTGAACTTCCTGATTCTCTCTCATTGATCGTATCAAGCCATGTAGAGATGTGTGAACAGTGCCAGGCCGAGGTTATGCGCCTTACCGAACTTGCAGCAACTGATAGCTTTGGCTCGGAAGAAGTTATTGCTGACGAGCTGATTGAGAACCAAGTCAATGCGGTACTTCACGGTAACGATGACGATATCCACGCGGACTTCGACATGAGCCTTATCGATATGATTACGGCTGATGAGCAGCTGGCTAATATTGATGCCACTGAAGACCATTCACCGCAGCTGGTGAAGGTCGCTGACACAGAATTTGAATTGCCACGAGCACTTAACCAAGTCGTGAGAAAAGATTGGCTCAATCTAGGCAAGATCTCGCGTGCACGTCTCGACTTTGAAGATGGCGATCATCACACCAGCCTGCTGCACATCGATAAAGAAGGCGCCGTGCCTTGCCACACTCACAAAGGTTTTGAGATTACCTTGCTTTTAGAAGGCAGTTTTGAAGACGAGATGGGCGAATATCATAAAGGCGATTTTATCTGGTTAGATGGTGAACATACACACCAACCTTTCACGAAGGAAGGGTGTGTGTGCCTAACGGTTTCAAGCGATGCTCTATACTTTACGAAAGGTGTGAGTCAGTTGTTTAACCCAATTGGCAAGTTCATTTACTAGTGATTGAAAAACATTAATAAACACACCATTTTATATGCAATATCTTGAGTAATGTTGATAAGGATTTGACCTATGGACAAAAAAATAAAAATCGGTATCAGCGCTTGTGTTGCAGGACACAAGGTTAGATTCGATACAGGTCATAAACGCTCTCGTTTCTGTACTGACGATCTGGCTGACTATGTTGAGTTAGAGCCAGTGTGTCCGGAAATGGGAGTAGGGCTTCCAACGCCTCGCCCAACGATTCGTCAGACCAGAATGCTAGACGATGTCATCCATGTGTCTCGCCCAGATGGCACCGGTGACGTCACTAATGAGCTGATCGAATATGGGCAAAACTACGCGAAAAATAACGAACACATTGCAGGCTTTATTGTGTGTCAAAAAAGCCCGACCTGCGGCATGGAACGCGTAAAGGTATATCACCATCATGGTCGCGGCTCAGAATCGACAGGCATTGGTATGTTCACCAAGCAGCTAATGGATCATAATCCATTGTTGCCTATCGAAGAGAACGGTCGTTTGAACGACCCGATTCTTCGTGAAAATTTCATGACACGTGTGTTTACGTACCAGAAATGGCTCGACTTGGTCGATGAAGGCATCACTAAGCACAAGTTGATTCAGTTCCACAGCGCTCACAAATACCTAGTTATGTGTCACCACGTTGAAGGCTACAAAGAACTCGGTCAACTATTGGGTGAAAGTGATTTAGAGATCAATGAGCTGGCCGAACGCTACATTGAGGGGCTAATGACGGCACTGCAACACCATGCTAACCGTGGTACGCACGCTAACACACTTCAGCACCTACAAGGTTACTTTAAGAAGCAACTAAGCAGCACTCATAAGCAAGAGCTGTCACGACAAATCAACGATTTCCGTGAAGGCACTATCCCATTGCTAGTGCCACTTACGCTGATTAATCACTATTTGATGGAGTACCCAAACGAGTACTTACAGTCGCAGGTTTATCTGAACCCGCACCCACAAGAACTTAAGTTGAGATACGGATATTGAGCACTCTACTCTGGATACGACGCGACCTGCGCGTTCATGACAATCCAGCTTTGGTCTCTGCAATTGAAAACGGCGCTACCCACGCCGTTTTTATTTCTACACCTAAACAGTGGCAACAACACCATTTAGCGCCGATTAAAGCTGACTTCATATACCGCCACCTAACCTTGCTATCAGAACAACTCGCCTCATTTGGCATTGAGCTCGTTCACCTGAAAGCCTCCGACTTTGACGATCAAGCAAGTACCCTAGCCAACTACTGCCGCGAGCACAACATCACACAAGTAATGGCTAATTCGGAGCCAGAAGTGGATGAACAACAGAGAGATGAAGCAGTACGAGCCCTCGACATCACATTGACCACCTTTGACTGTGACGTCATTGTTCCTGTTGGACGAGTTCTCAATCAACAGGGGGAGATGTTTAAGGTATTTACCCCATTCAAAAAAGCGTGGCTCAAGTATGTTCAAGCTTCTGGTATAGACTGCGCACCCTATCCGAAGGTTGCTTCAGAAAGTCCACAATCAGAACTACAAACCTTTTCAAGAGAATACGACTTTGATTTCCCGAGAGAAGACTCTTCACGTTGGCCGTTAGCCGACGATGTGCTAGGTCAAGTAGTACCTCAGTTTCTTGCAGAAAAGCTCTACCAATACGCGGACAATAGAGACATCCCATCGATAAAGGGAACCTCTGGCTTATCTCCTTATCTTGCCATTGGCGCAATTAGCCCTCGTTGGTTGGCGATTCAATTGATTCAAGAACACCCAGAACTTCTGGTCGATACCCAGTGCGCTGAGTTCTCTTGGCTCAACGAGCTGATCTGGCGCGACTTCTATAAACACCTGATCTTCCACCATCCGAGATTAGTGAAAGGCGAGAACTTCCAAGAAAAATACAACGGACTCACCTGGCACAACAATCAAGAAGATTTCCAACGTTGGTGTGAAGGGAAAACCGGTTACCCACTGGTTGATGCAGCAATGCGCCAACTACTCGAAACAGGGTGGATGCACAACCGTCTACGAATGGTCGTCGCCAGCTTCTTAACTAAGCACTTGTTGGTTGATTGGCGATGGGGCGAGCGCTTCTTTATGGAGCACCTGATTGATGGTGATTACAGTGCCAACAATGGCGGATGGCAGTGGGCTGCAAGCACCGGCTGTGATGCGCAGCCTTACTTTAGGATTTTCAACCCGATAACTCAGAGTGAAAAGTTTGATCCTAAAGGAGTTTTCATCCGTAAATATCTTCCAGAGCTGAAAAACATTCCCGATAGAGACGTGCATTTTCCGCACACATTTATCACCAAGAGTGGACATGACAGTCGTTATTGGGGACCTATCGTTGAACACAAAGAAGCGCGGTTAAGGGCCCTAGATTTTTACAAATAGCACGATAGACGGAAGTGAGAGTGAACCCATGGAAAATTCACGATGGCTAGATAATTTTCTTGATATGTATAGGCAGCTGGGTACTGACGACTTTGGTGCATTACAGGATGTATACCACCAGCAGGTTGAATTCAAAGATCCACTTCATCAAGTAAACGGGTTGGACGCACTAACTCGTTACTTCGAGAACATCTACACCAATGTTGCCAGCTGTAACTTTACGATCATCAGTGCGTTCGAGTCTGGCGAAGAAGCCGCCGTTTACTGGTCTATGGAATTTACCCACAAACAGCTTAATGGACGCAAGCCGATTACCGTTGAGGGACACTCTCACCTTCAAATGAAAGACGACCTTGTGATTTATCACAGAGACTATCTCGACGTAGGCTCCATGCTTTACGAGCACATCCCAGTTCTTGGCTGTGCGATCAAGTCCATCAAGCGCAGAGCGAGCCAATAACATGAGAATTCTTATCACAGGCGCAACCTCAGGTATCGGTCGAGATCTAGCAATCAAATACGCTCAACTTGGACATGTCGTCATCGCTTGTGGTCGTAGCCAAGACAAGCTCGACTCACTAACCAATGAGCAAGATAATATTGAGCCGCTCTGCTTTGATCTTTTGGACTACGAAAATTACCCAGACCTTACTTCAGATGAACCATTAGATATGGTCATCTTGAACGCTGGGGATTGCGAGTATATTGATGACCCAGTCAACTTTGACGCCAAGCTATTTGAACGCGTCATCAACATTAACCTGATCTCAATTGGCTACGCCCTAGAGGCTTGGCTGAAATGTATAAAGCCAGCAGGCAGAGTCGTTCTAGTCAGCTCCAGTGCAGGGTTTTTGCCATTACCAAGAGCTGAAGCCTATGGAGCTTCAAAGGCTGCATTGACCTATTTAGGTCGAACGCTTGCTGTCGACCTCGCAGCACACAATATTCACGTTTCTATCGTTCATCCTGGTTTCGTAGATACACCATTAACAGAGCGAAATACGTTCGCTATGCCTATGATTATAAGTAGCGAACAAGCCGTTCAAAGAATCATCAGTGGACTCGAACAAGGAAAGAGCGAAGTAGATTTTCCTCGCAGGTTTATCTTCATCATGAAGTGCTTGCGATTTTTACCCAAGTCGGTTTGGCATAAGCTTGCCTCAAGGATGGTATAACAATGAAAAAGATTGCCATTATTGGCTCCGGTATCTCCGGACTCACTTGCGCACACGTATTAGATAAACACCACGACGTCACGGTTTTTGAGAAAAATGATTATGTCGGTGGGCACACCGCCACTGTCGATATTGAACACCAAGGCAAGGCATTTTCTATCGATACAGGCTTCATTGTTTTCAATGATCGCACCTACCCTAACTTCAACAAGCTACTCGAACAGCTTGGCGTTGATCGTCAAGAAACAGAAATGAGCTTTAGTGTTCACAACACTGGTACTCAGTTTGAGTACAACGGTCATAGCATCAATTCATTGTTCGCTCAGCGCAGCAATATCTTAAAGCCGCAGTTTTGGACCCTGATACTAGAGATCATCAAATTCAACAAACTGTGTAAGGAACGCTTTCAAAACCATCAGTTTACCGAAGATGAAACCTTGGGCGATTTCCTGAATCACTACCGCTTTTCAGACTTTTTCAGCCAACACTACATACTTCCTATGGGTGCGGCTATTTGGTCCACCAGCCTAGAAGAGATGGAACAGTTCGAACTTAAGTTCTTTATCCAATTCTTTTTCAACCACGGGTTACTCGATATCACCAATAGGCCGCAGTGGTATGTGATTCCAAAAGGTTCACGCTCCTACGTCGATGTTATTCTATCTCGCCTATCTAAACCCGTTCAGCTCAACAGCCACATCAAGCAGGTGACCCGCTATGAAAGTGAAGTCGCTATCGAATTTGAATCTGGTGAAATACAAATTTTTGATGAAGTGATCTTCGCTTGTCACTCTGACCAAGCACTGGCGCTACTCGGTGACGCGACTGAACAAGAGAAAGCGGTATTGGGTGAAATCCCATACAGCCGTAATGAAGTGGTGCTTCACACCGATACCAAGTTACTGCCGGATCGCAAACTAGCGTGGGCGAGTTGGAACTACATGTTAGATGGCAACAGCAAGCGACCAGCCTGTGTCACCTACAACATGAACATTTTGCAAGGGATTGAAGACGATACCACCTTCTGTGTCACCCTCAACCAGAGTGAGGCCATTAACCCAGATAAGATCATTCGTCAGTTTGTCTACCATCACCCAGTGCTTAACTCCAATACCGTTCAAGCGCAGCAGCAGCGTGAAACCATGTATGGGCACAATCGCACTCATTTTGCGGGTGCTTACTGGTATAACGGCTTCCATGAAGATGGTGTGCGCAGTGCACTCGACGTGACCAAACGCTTTGGACTAGAACTATGAGCACGGTAACTCGCCACTTCGATGAAAACACCGAACGCAGTGGCATCTATTGGGGCAACGTAAGGCACCGCCGTTTCGGTGCCATTACCCACGAGTTTAGCTATCAGCTGTATATGATGGGACTTGATTTGGATGAGATCGAGCAGACAACAGCGCGTAGCTTGGTCTTCGGTACCCGTTGGTTCAACCCCATTCGCTTTGTTGAGGCAGATTATGTTCCGGAGAAGACCTTCGACAGCGATGAGTCGTTAGGCAATCACAAATCGCAAATCAATGATAAAACGTCAAATAGCTATAAAACACAAAACAGCATTGAACCAAAAACTCTAAAGCAGCGTATAGCACTCAAAGTGAAATCACTGGGCGGTCAATGGAGCGAATCCAACCGTGTCACCATGCTCGCACAGTGTCGTTGTTTCGGGATTTATTTTAGCCCAATCAACTGCTTCTTTTGCTTTGACGAAAATTTGGAGTGCCGTTACATGCTGGCTGAGGTAAGCAACACCCCTTGGCGTGAACGACACTATTATTTGATAGATATGCAGCAAGAGTTGAAGGCGAAGAAAGACTTCCACGTGTCACCATTTATGGATTTAGACATGACTTACCATTGGAAGATCAAGCCTCCATCACGCCGCACTTTAGTCCATATTGAAAATCATAGGGACGAGCAATATCCCGGAGAGAAGAAGGTATTTGACGCCACATTGGCACTCGAAAAACAACCGATGACTGCCAGTGATATACGACAAACACTGATTCGAACTCCGGCCATGACCACTAAGGTTGTGCTAGGCATTTATTACCAGGCTTTGAAACTGTTCATCAAAAAGGTGCCCTTTATCTCGCACCCAGACTCAGTTTCCAAGCCACCACAATACAAGAATTAACTAAGACGAGAATTTTCTCAGCGAGGTCTACATGGAACAGCTTGCCAAACAAAATCACAACATCAAGCAGCAGCCTCAAACCGCAGTGCTGAACAAAAACTGTAAGTATCGAAGCCTTGTTTTCACTATTCTGGAACGCTTACAGGGAGCCCAGCTCGAAGTCATCGAAGGGGATGAGCATTCAATATTTGGTGACCGAGAAGCCAACCTTCACGCCGAGATTGTCATTCACGATTCTAGTTTCTTTAAAGACGTTGTTCTTAACGGCAGTATTGGCGCTTCAGAGGCGTACATTGACGGCAAATGGACAAGCCCACATCTAACTCGTGTTATTCAAATCATGGCTCGCAACCAGCAGCAACTCGACGAGCTAGATGACAAGACACAGTGGCTGTCCAAGATTAAAAATCTGTTTTTGAGAAAGCAGAACGCCAATACAGAGCAAGGCTCGAAGCGTAACATCCTGGCCCATTACGATATTGGTAACGAGCTTTACGAACGCTTCCTAGACCCATCAATGCAATACTCTTCAGCCATCTACAGTGAACAAGCTACTCAGCTCGCAGACGCTCAGCAAAATAAGATGCGTACCATTTGTGAACGCCTAGAGTTAACAGAAGAAGATAGTGTGGTTGAGATAGGCACTGGGTGGGGTGGACTGGCGATATTTATGGCGCAAAACTACGGCTGCCACGTTACAACCACGACTATCTCTGATGCTCAGCACGAACTTGCCAAGCAGCGCATTGAGGCCCTTGGACTAAGCGACAAGATCACTCTGCTTAAAGAGGACTATCGCAACCTATCAGGCCAATACGACAAGCTAGTCTCTATCGAGATGATTGAAGCGGTTGGTCATGAATTTCTACAAACCTTCTTTACTACCTGCTCTCAGCTTCTCAAGCCAACAGGCAAAATGTTGATACAAGCGATCACCATCGCAGATGGACGTTATGAGAAATACCGTAAAGGGGTCGATTTCATTCAGAAATACATCTTCCCAGGCGGCTGCCTACCCTCTGTTGCTGTCATGGCAGGTCACCTTGCACAGAGCACCGATCTTGTCGTCCAAGAAATTGACGACATCGGCTTACACTACGCGCGCACGCTAAACGATTGGAATGTCGCGTTCGAGCAGAGCTGGGACGAACTGCAAAGCCTAGGATACTCAGAAGAGTTCAAGCGCCTGTGGACCTTCTATTTCTGTTACTGCGAAGGCGCTTTCCTTGAACGTGTTATCAGCACTCATCACATTGTAGCGCGCAAGCCTCGCTACTATGGAGCAAAAGATGAAACGGTTTTGGATTATTAACCTTGTTCTGTTTCAAGCCACTTGGGTAAGCAGTGCTTTCTTTACCGAGCAAGCCGTACTTATAGCGCCACTATTGGTGGCGCTGCATTTTCTTCTTTCACCCACTCGTCGTGACGACCTCAGAGTTTTACTCTTGCTACCAATTGGTCTGCTTCTCGATAGCTTAATGATTGGTCTTGGCGCCTTTTCAGCACACCCAAGTATCGCTAACCAAACTTGGTTCCCGGTGTGGCTCGCTTGCTTGTGGGTGATGTTCTTAATCAGCTTTAACCATAGCCTCAATTGGCTAATGAAATGTCCGAAAGTGATCCTCATTCTCCTCGGCTTCGTAGGAGGTACTAGTAGCTACTGGGGCGGCATCAAGGCAGGTGCGCTTCAGTCCACATGGCCAGATGTGTGGGTGTTATCCACGCTTGCAGTCAGTTGGGGGTTAGTAATTCCCTTGTTAGTGGTCGGCTACTCGTATCTAAACAAGCCTAATATGGCGGAGACAACGAGGTGACTTATGGCTTATTCATCACAGGGTCGTGCTAAAGTTCAGCGCCACCCTCTATCGCAATGGAAGCGTTACTTACTGTCAGCGCTTGCAACCCTGTTTGCGTGCAGTGCACTTATCTTCCACAACGCCGGGAACGCCTCTCCCGTTGGTGATTTGAATAAGCAGGGCGAAGGAGAGATGACTTATCTCTTTTGGACCCTCTACAACGCTGAGCTGTACACCACACCTACTCGCTCTGAGCAAGCACTGAAAATCGAATACTACCGTGACATTGATAGCAAAGATCTAGTCGATGCAACGCAAGATCAGTGGGAAAAACTGGGCTACTCAGACAGTAAAATCAAGAGCTGGATCGCTCCACTCTACGAAATGTGGCCGAACGTAAAACAGGGCAGCACCCTGACCATTCGCGTTTCAGAAAACCAGCAGAGCCAATTCTATTTCGACGAACAACCAATCGGCACCATTACCGATACCCAATTTGGACAAGCCTTTCTCTCTATCTGGCTGTCAGAAAACACGTCAGAACCGAAACTCCGCCAACAGTTGTTAGGGCTCAATAAATAAAATAGGACACAATGAATGAAAACAGGATGGCTACTTTTACTTTGCTCTCTTTTAATAGGGTGTGGCTCTGCCAACTTATCCGAACATACGGGCACCACACCTGAACTCAAGCTCGAACAGTTCTTTGACGGCGACCTCATCGCTTATGGCATGGTGCTCGATCGCTCTGGTAATCTACTGCGACGTTTTGAAGCGGATTTAGTGGCAGAGTGGCAAGGCGAACAGGGTGAAATCAAAGAGTGGTTTCGCTTCGCTGATGGTGAACGGTCCACTCGGATCTGGAAACTGGTTAAAACTGGCGACAACACCTACACAGGCACAGCGGGCGACGTGATAGGCGAAGCGTATGGTGAAACTCAAGGCTCTGCCCTTTACTGGAAATACACGCTAGAAATCGAAGTCGACGGTTCAATGTATGAAGTGACGCTAGATGACTGGATGTTTTTAATGGACGACAAGCGCCTGTTCAACAAAACCGAAATGTCCAAGTTCGGTTTCAAGGTCGGCGAAGTCATACTGTTTATCGAAAAACGCTAGCCGTCCATAGCAACAGATTACACAAGCCTCGACTCACTCTTTGAGTCGAGGCTTTCTGTTTCCATCATCTCAAATCAACCTTCACAGAGCTGATTGAATTTACCTATCACTAGATTTAGCTTTCAATAGCTTTTGCCTTTCATACTTAATAGCTATCTCCTATTAGAACAATAGAAACGTCCGAATTTACCCTCTGAGCCTATCGAGGCAATATATCTCCATCGACGCAAGGCAGCGTCAAAACAACAAATTAAAGAGAGTAAAATCATGATCAACACAGAAATCAAACCATTCAACGCAACGGCATTCAAAAACGGCGAATTCGTAGAAATCACAGAGCAAGACGTGAAAGGTAAGTGGGCAGTATTCTTCTTCTACCCAGCAGATTTTACTTTCGTATGTCCTACTGAACTTGTAGACCTACAAGAGAAATACGCAGAGCTTCAGTCTCGTGGCGTGGAAGTTTACTCAGTATCAACTGACACACACTTCTCTCATAAAGCATGGCACGACACTTCTGACAAAATCGGTACTATCGAGTACTTCATGGTAGGCGACCAAACTGGCACTATCACAAACAACTTCAACGTAATGCGTGAAGGTCAAGGCCTAGCAGACCGCGCTACGTTCCTAATCGACCCAGAAGGTGTTATCCAAGCAATGGAAATCACTGCTGAAGGCATCGGTCGTGACGCTGAAGACCTACTACGCAAAGTTAAAGCGGCTCAGTACGTTGCAAACAACCCAGGTGAAGTTTGCCCAGCTAAATGGAAAGAAGGCGAAGAGACTCTAGCGCCATCTCTAGACCTAGTAGGTAAGATCTAAGCATCTGCTAACCCGTTCTACAGGCGTGCCTTAGCCTGCCTCCTAAAGGGCTTTGGCGCGCCGCTTTAATTCTCAAAACCACATCCATGCGATGTGGTTTTTTTGTTTTTATTCAATACTTTGGGGCGCATTGATGGCTTTAATAAGTTTTCCCAATTATCGATAGGTTTTACCTACCAAACTAATAGAAACGTCCGAATTTACCAATTGTGATGGTCAAGGCAATATAGCTCCATCAGCGCAACAGAGCGCCCCCGAACAGAAAAGAAAAGTAGGCATATCATGTTAGACCAAGCAATGAAGCAGCAACTGCAAACATACTTAGAATTCCTAAAAAATGACGTTAAGCTCGTTCTTAGCCTGGATGAAAGCGAAACAGCAAGCAAACTAGAGAAGCTGGCGAACGACATCTCAGAACTCTCTGACAAAGTTGTGGTTATCCGTGACGATAGCGCGAGTGACCGCAAGCCAATCATGCAAGTACTGAATACCGAGAAAGGCACAAGCATCGGTTTTGCTGGCCTACCTATGGGTCATGAGTTCACTTCATTGGTATTGGCACTGCTACACAGTGGCGGTCACCCAATCAAGCTTGAAGACGATGTTATCGAACAGATCAGAAACCTTGGTCAGCCACTGAATGTTGAAATCTTCATTTCGCTTTCTTGCCAAAACTGTCCTGAGGTTGTGCAAGCGTTCAACATGATGTCTACAATCAACCCGCTAATCAAAACAACCATGATTGATGGCGCAGCCTTCCAAGACGAAGTGAAATCACGCGACATCATGGCGGTACCAAGCGTATTCATCAACGGTGAACTGTTCGGCCAAGGCCGTATGTCTCTGGCTGAGATCCTAAACAAAGTAGATTCTGGCGCAGCTGAGAAAAAAGCGGCGAGCCTAAGTAAGCAAGCACCATTTGACGTTCTTGTTGTCGGCGGTGGTCCTGCTGGCTCTTCTGCAGCAATCTACGCTGCACGTAAAGGCATTCGCACAGGTGTGGTTGCAGACCGCTTTGGTGGCCAAGTAATGGACACAATGGCGATTGAAAACTTCATCTCAGTGAAAGCGACCACAGGTCCTATGCTGGTAGCTAGCCTAGAAGAGCACGTAAAAGAGTACGGCGTAGAGGTGATGACCGAGCAACGCGCGGCTAACATCATCGACGCTGAGGACACAGAAGACGGATACATCCACGTTGAGCTAGAGAGCGGTGCAACACTGCGAGCTCGCACCGTAATCACAAGTACAGGTGCACGCTGGCGCGAAATGAACGTTCCGGGTGAGCAAGAGTACCGCAACAAAGGCGTAGCGTACTGCCCACACTGTGACGGTCCACTGTTCAAAGGCAAGAAAACAGCCGTTATCGGTGGTGGTAACTCAGGTATTGAAGCAGCCATTGACCTAGCGGGTATCGTTGAGCATGTAACGGTTCTTGAATTTGCAGACACACTACGTGCTGACCAAGTACTTATCGACAAAGCGAACGCAACGCCAAACATCGAAATCATCAAGATGGCACAGACGACACAAGTGCTTGGCGATGGCAACCGAGTGACAGGTCTTGAGTACAAAGATCGCAATACTGATGAGCTAAAGCAGATTGAGTTGGCAGGTATCTTTGTTCAAATCGGCCTAATGCCAAACAGCGAATGGTTGAAAGGCACTAAGGTTGAACTATCACCACGTGGTGAGATCGAGATTGACGCACACGGCGCAACATCAATGAAAGGTGTATTTGCAGCAGGTGACGTAACAACCGTACCTTACAAGCAGATCATCATCGCGATGGGTGAAGGTGCAAAAGCGAGCCTAGGTGCATTTGACCACCTAATTCGCAACCCAGCGCCAGTCGCTAAAAAAGTGGCAGAAGTTGCATAATTAAATAACGCGGCAAGCCTAACAAAAGAGAAAGCCACCACTGAGCTCAGTGGTGGCTTTTTTGTGATTAATAAAATAGGTTTATAACACTTCTCTTTAATCCTGATAAGACTGGGAAGCCAGACGAATAAAGGCGTTGGTTTCACCGTATTTCTTATACTCGCCCACTCGCTGCACCACTTCAAAGAACAGGCCGTTCACTTCCTTGGTGTAGAAGTGGAAAAACGCACCCGTATCATCTTCGGTGTAAAGGATGTTGTTTTGCTGTAGCTGTTCAATCGATTCATCTTCCAAATCGAACTGTGCCTGAATATCTAGGTAGTAGTTATTCGGAATCTTCAATTGGTAGATAGGCGATAGGTTAGCTGCTGCTTTGAAGATGTCTCGACACTCAATCGCAATCTGATTGATGCTCGCACCGTTAGAGTCGTTCAAGAATCGCTGAGCCGAAGTGCGCTTCGCGCTGGTGCTGTTGAGTGCGATCTTAATGTTCTCGTTCGGGCTCTTAATCGTGCGGCTAGTAATCAAGCCATTGATATCTGGAAGATCGAAGCTTTCTTCAGGAACAAAGCCAAAGATCGACTTATAGAAGAACATGTTCGACAGCAAAGTCTCTGGCGACACCACCTGACCAATGTGGTCAACGCGAATCAAGTTATCGTTCACTGCCGGTTGCTGCTCTACCGGCTTAAAATCGACGTCGTAAAACTTGTCTGCTTGGTTCTCATCCAAAAGATGGATCATCAAGTTGCTAGAACTCTTAAGCGTTGGAATATCCAGCTCATTCTCTTGGCGAGCTTGGAAAATTGCTGGGCTGTTATAGCGTTTTGCCAGTTCAACCAAGCGGTCTGAATCTTTGGTTAATACGCCTAGCGCGCACACAGATTCACCGTGACCTTCTAAGTAAGTCTGAGCGTTACTGTTTTTCTCGTAGTTAAAGACGAAGTTAATATCACCTACTTGGTATAGGTCGACATTCTTGCTCTTATGGCTGTGTGTTTTGCTAAAGCCCAATGACTCAATCACATCGGTAAATGGATTGTCTTCACGCTCTTTTACCGCAAATTCAATGAAGCTCAAATCAGAGACACTCGGCATCTCAAACAAGTTGTTGGTCTGATCTTCCAGCCATTTCAGAGAACGCACGCCATCAACCGCTTTCTCTTTCGGAGAAGAGGCACGGAACTCATCATTAAACACTTCATGAGAGAGGTAATCATCGTAACCTTTGTCTTTGAGTGTTTTCACAAAGTCGATCACTGGGAAATCACCTTGACCCGGAAAGCATCGGTAGTGACGGCTGTACTGCAAAATATCCATCTGCATTTTCGGCGCATCAGCGACCTGCACTAGAGCAATCTTTTCCACTGGAATATCTTCACGCAGCGTATCCAGTGTGTTGCCACGCGCGAACATGTGGAAGGTGTCCAATACCACGCCAAGATTCGGATGGTCTACCATCTTCACCAAGTTCCAAGCATCATCGTAATCGGCAATATGACGCCCCCACGCCAGCGCTTCGTAACCCAACTCCATATCTTCACGCTTGGCCAGCTCTGCCAAGGCATGCAGATCTTCAGCGCAGCGGTCAAGGTTATTGGTCGAAAGCGGATTCACGTTACTGCACATCATTAGGCGTTTTGTGCCCAGTTGATGTGCTAGATCCATCTTGCGCTCCATCATCTTGTATTTCTTTTCGCGCAAGCCATTTGGCATCCCTTCCATGTCTCGGAAAGGTTGTAGAACCAAGATCTCAAGCCCCATGCTGTCAGCGATGCGTTTAACATCGGCTGCAGAACCGCGGTACTGAGTTAAATCATTTTCAAAAATTTCGATAGCATGAAAACCGGCTTTTGCCGCTGCATGCATCTTCTGTTCAAGAGTGCCAGATAGACAAACGGTCGCGATTGAATACTTCATCCTAAACTCCCTTAGTTAACCAGTGCAGTAACATCTTGAACCGGAACATATTGCTCCGTTTCTGTCGCTTTAATGATGGCGTCGATCACCAACAGATTTTGTAGGCCATCGTAAATGCTGACTTTTGGTGTCTGTTCTTCGCCACGAATTAGAGCGCAGAAGTGCTCAAGTTGACGCTTAAGTGGATCTTCACGCGTTACTGGCTCTTGGCGCTCTTCCATCGCATTCCACCAAGAAGGCGTCACCCCCTCTTTAAACGACTTAATCTGCATTGTCGGGATCGATAGCGAACCGTTGGTACCTGCCACGTGGTAACAATCTTCTGTTTCGTAAGTCGCGTAGGTCTTGTTTTCTTGCGAGGTTTGCTCCCAGCTGCGCGGGCTTGCCGAGGCATCAGACAACATGAATGAACCCAGTGTGCCATTGGCAAATCGCAGTGAGATTGCAGTTGTGTCTTCTACTTCAAACTTGCGGGTCGCGCTTGAATTCAGAGCCTGAACGCCAACAATGTCACCAACCAAATGACGCAGATTGCCAATCTCATGAATCATGTTAATTAGGATCGGGCCGCCACCTTTAACTTTGCGCCACTCGCCTTCGTTGTAGTAGTAATCAGGTTTGTAGAACATCGCGCTGCCCATGATAGATACCGTCTTGCCCAGTTCACCGCTGTCGATGATCGACTTAGCTGTCTCTAGCAGTGGGCTGTAAGCACGGTGGTGACCAACCAGCATTTTTGCTTCTTCACGATTTGCGTGTTTAAGAAGCTCAATGGCATCTTCGATCGAATCAGTAACAGGCTTCTCGACAATGGCAGGCACGCCAGCATTAATACATTCGTGCGCTTGAATAGCATGCAGACGATTTGGTGTCGCCAAGATCACACCGTCCGGCTTGTCTTGTGCAAACAGCTCTTCTAGGCTGGCGTAGACCTTAACGCCATACTCTTCCGCAACCTCTTTGGCTCCTGGAGAAGGATCAACAATCGACGCCAACTGACATTGCGCGTTTTCAGAAACCAGTTTGATGTGTGTTTTCCCGATCAGACCTGCCCCAGCGACAGCAATTTTAACTTGTTCCATGTTATGACCTTATTTTTCATTCACGCTCTACAGGCGTCTATTTTTATGATGATGTTGTGATAGCAATAACGACGGACAGCGAGAGTCCAGAGGCCACCGTCGTAATAATTAGAGTGTTTAAACAGAAGCGTTGTTGTTGATAGAGCCCACCTAAAATCGGGTAGATGGACAACATAGGAGACGCAGCAAAAATCAATAAGACATACTTGAGGTCTCCTTCTACGGGTAGCGTCATCAGCAGTGCCACGACGATCAATGGAAAAAAAACTAGCTTCATCGCCGTCACAAAAGCGATTCGTCTGAACTGCTCAAATTTCAGTGATTGACCGAGCGCTCCCCCAATCGCAAATAGGGCGAGAGCAACCGATGTTTTCGCAAAAATGGATACCCCTTCAGTCATAAATTCTGGCAAGCGAATTCCCGTGATATTCACGATCAAGGCAAAGCTGATCGCTAAGATAATTGGGTTGCGACTGATACGACCCGCGACAATCTTTAGTTGCTCACTGATGCTTGACGAACGGCCTTGGGCAAACTCCAGTGAAATCAAGCTCAATGGAATAAACACTAGGTTCTCAATCAGTACACACATTAAAAATGCTTCAATGAACTGACCGTCGTACAGCGATAGCACCACTGGAAAGCCAACGAACGCGCTGTTTGGCATGCCGCTGCCCAGACCATTGATGAAGCTTTCCGTCCAGGTGGACTTGAGTAGGCCCTTGCTCACCAATATCGCCACGGTCATCGCACTCAAGCCTGCAATGGCGTACACCAACATGAAGTTGACGTGGATGACTTGCCCTAACTCAATACTACTCAAGCTGCTGATGATCACTGCTGGCAGCGATACATACAGCACGAACTTGCTCACCTCACCGACGAATTGTTGGCTAAAAAAGCCTTTTTTGGTCGTGAGGAACCCTACTGCCACGATAAAAATCAGTGGCAGCAACACTTCAAATACAAACATTGTTTTTCTCTAGTAGCCGAATAACTTCGGTAAGAAGAGCACGCTTTGTGGTACGAAAGTGATGAAGAACAGCACCACAACTTCCAGTAGGAATAGAGGAATAACTTGCTTAGATATCGCAGCAATCCCGACCTTGGAAATGGTATTGGAGACAAACAGACAGATGCCCATTGGTGGTGTAATCAAACCAATCATTAGGTTGAAGATAACCACAATGCCAAAGTGAACAGGGTCGATACCAAAGCTCATCGCAATCGGATGGAAGATTGGAATCAGGATTAGCATGGCTGCAATGCCTTCAAGGAACAGGCCCACCGCCAGTAGGATTAGGTTCACCATGATTAGGAACATAATCGGATCTGAGATAGTGCTAAGCACCTGTTGGCTAATGTATTGCGGTACGCGCGAGAACGTCAGCAGCCAGTTTGCTACAGAGACAACAGCAATCAGAATCAATACGATAGAAGAATCACGCATTGAACGCATAAACACTTCAGGTAAGTCGCTGACTTTGATTGATTTGTACATGAACATGCCGACCGACAGCGCATAGAATGCAGCAAAGGCAGCGGCTTCCGTCGGCGTCACGATACCCATTAGAATCGAGCCAAGGATAAAGATTGGCATCGTTAGCGGTACAAAGGCTTTAACCAACGCTTTGCGACGACTGGTTCGCACACCGGTATTCACAATCTTATGCTTGGTCGCATAAAAGAAAACAAACACAGATAGGGCAATTGCCGACAAGACACCCGGAACAATACCCGCTAAGAACAGAGCAGGAACCGAGACGCCACTAGCGATAAGCGCGTAGATGATCACCGGAATGCTCGGTGGGATCATAGGACCAATCACCGAAGAGGCTGCGGTCAGTGCCGATGAAAACTCTTTGCTGTAGCCCTCTTTTTCCATTTGAGGAATAAACACTCGGCCCAGTGCAGAAGTGTCTGCTACCGCTGAACCTGAGATCCCGGCAAACATTACCGAAGACCAGATATTTACTTGTGCTAAGCCACCACGGAAGTGTCCAACCAAGGCGTTAGCAAAATCGATAATACGATTCGTAATACCACTCTTGTTCATCAGCTCACCAGCCAGAACAAACAGTGGAACAGCCAGAATAGAGTATGAATCTAATCCGCTAAAAATTCGTTGTGCAACAAGGCTGATTGAGATTGGAGTGCTCGTTACGTAGAACGACATAGCCAAAATAATGGCAAACACTAACGGAACACCAAATACGAGCATACCGCCCATTAAAGCTATTGATGGCATAGTAGATCCTTATACATCGCCTTGAGTGAGAGAAGAGACAGGCGCATTAGCGCGTCGAGAGAGCGTGACGTGTTGTGCGAGACGTAATAGAGCGGCTACAAACAGACAGATACCACCAACAACTAACGCAGACTGGAAGTAGTACATGCTCAAGCCAATACCTGGTGATTCGATGCCACCGCGTTTCATGACAAATAGGTAACCTGAGTAAGTCATGATGCCCGCCGATACTAGCACTGCGATATCAACCACAATCGCCAATACCTTTTGGAAAATTGCCGACTTGACTGAATCTAGAACCGCAAATTTAATGTGCAGCCCTTCTAGGTAACAGAGAGACGTACCAAACATCACACCGTAGATCATTGAGTACTTACACAGCTCTTCACCCCACAGAATTGAGGTATTGAAAAAATAGCGCGAGATGGTCGTGACCAGCATAACTGCAAACAGTACAAACAGAGACGAACCTGCGCAGAATGCCAATAGTTTTTTATATTGTTCCATCATAGTTCCCTATCTCCTTGGGAAAGCGCAGCATTGAAGCCATCAATGCTGCGAACATCAGAGTTACTTAGTTGCAGTCTCAACCGCTTGAAGTGCGCCATCGATCCATTTCGAATCTACAGTGCCTTCAAGCCATTTGATTACCGCAGGCTGAGTTTTGTCGCGGAATTGCTTCTGCTGCTCTGCTGTCAATGACGTGATCTTCATGCCTTTCTTACCTAGCGTTTCTAGACCTTCTGCAGAGTTAACCTGCTGAACAGCTCGGCCAACTGTGCCGGCAACTTGCGCTGCACGGTCGATGATCGCGCGGTCTGCATCAGATAAACCTTGGTAAAAATCGTCATTCATTAATAAGAAATCGGTGCCATAAACGTGGCCATCCAGCGTGATGTACTCTTGCAGCTCGTAGAACTTATTCGCGCTAATAACGCTCACTGGGTTTTCTTGACCATCAATAACACCGGTTGTTAAAGCAGCTGGTACTTCCGGAAATGCAATAGGCGTTGGCTCAGCGCCTAAAGATTTCAGCAACTCAACATAAAGCGGGGTTGTCATTACACGAATTTTCAGACCTTTCAGGTCATCAGGAGATTTGATTTCACGTTTCGAGTTAGTGAAGTGACGGAAGCCTGTCTCACCGTAAGCCAGGTTACGCAGACCTGTCTGTTTTAAACATTGCTCATTAAGTTGTTGGCCAAACTCGCCATCCAACACTTCCCAAGCAACAGGTGCTGAAGGGAAAAGGTAAGGAATTTCAAGAACATTAGCTTCTTTACACAATTTAGAGTAAGCACCAGACACCATCGTCATGGTCAGCATTCCCTCTTGCGTTGACTGAAGCAGTTCTGTTTCACCACCAAGTTGACCTGATGGGTAGATGTTAACCGCAATACGACCACCAGATTCCGCTTCTACGATATTTTTGAATACCTGTGTCGCGGCCCCTTTCTTAGAGATCGTCCAATCCTGAGAGTCGACATGACCTATTGTGATATCGATATCCGCAGCTGATGTGTTTGCAGCAAATGCCAGTGATACAGCCAGTGATAGTGTCTTTATAGTTTTCATTCTATGGAACCTCCTGTTTCATTGCCGATAAAACTAACACTAGGAATTAACAAAACAAAATTCACTTACTGAAAGCATTATTCAAAAATTAGATAACCCTCGTTATCAAAAGGTCGAAAGCCACAAGAAATAAACGCACAAAATCAGAAACTTAAAACCAAAATATAAACATAATCACCATCAATAAATGGTTAAATCTGATATTTTGCAAATTGGTTAATTTTGGAGAATTAAGTCACACTTTGGAAACAATATATCGTTCGCTACTTCATAGAGCGTTTGAATTCCGTTACTAATATGTCCATTGATAAGGGCGTCAGCTATTTCGAGCCAGATCATAAATAGAGTTATAGATCTAAAACATCAAACTGTGATTTATTTAATATTTCGTACTGTAACTGGTAGTCAGTGGTAAGGAAACCGTATGTTTAATATCCCCAATTTGCGCCACCTTAGGGCGATCTCAGAAGTCGTTCACACCGGAAGTATCAGCAAAGCATCTGACACGGTTTTCCTCTCTCAACCTGCAATTACACAAGCCATCTCTAAACTTGAAAAGAGTATGAATAGTGAGCTGTTTGAACGTACCAGTGATGGTATGACGCCAACAAAACAGGGCGAAGCTTTCGCTTTTCGAATTGACCGTGCGCTGGAAAACATCAGCCAAGGCATCTCAAATGCGCTCAAGATTGCCACAAAGCAACGCAAAAATAGTGTGCAGCGTTATCTGTTTAATATCACCACCACTCAACTAAAAGCGCTCGTTGCTGTCGCTAACGGACAAAGCTTTACCGAGGCGAGCCGATTACTTGAAGTGTCTCAATCATCGGTCTATCGAGCATCAAAAGATCTTGAAGAAATACTCGGATTTACTCTGTTTGAAAAGACCAGTACTGGCATTGCCCTCTCGAAGGCAGGAGCGGCGTTAGACAAGGCAAGCAAGCTTGCTTTTGTTGAAATAAAACAAGGACTTGATGAAGTTAACCTGCTAAGTAACCGACACGGTTCAGTGATCACAGTAGGCTGTTTACCTCTCGCGAGAACCTGCTTGCTTCCAAGTACCATTAATGAATTTTCCAAGGCTTACCCTGACTGCCAAATACACGTGATTGATGGCCCATATAAAGACCTGCTCAACCATCTAAAATATGGTGAGATCGATATTCTAATTGGCGCTCTGCGCTTTCCCGTTCCTAGTACCGATATTCGCCAAGAAACGCTATTTGAATCGAAGAACACCATTTTATCGCGAGCTGATCATCCTTTAGCGACTAAAGAGAAAGTTAGTATCAAAGAACTTCAAGAGTCGAGCTGGGTTGTCTCCTCCAGTGCAACACCCGCCCGCAAGATGTTCGAAGATATGTTTACCAAGGCCTCACTTGAAGTACCGAGTCGTTTGATTGAGGCAAGCTCTCAGATGCTAGTCAAAGAGCTATTACTGGGCAGTGATCGATTAACCCTTCTTTCCCAACATCAAATCAGACGCGATCTCGATGAGGGGCATTTAGTTGCTCTTCCTTATGAAGGTGAAGAACAATCCAGACCCATTGGTTTGACGCTCCGCAAAAACTGGTTTGCCACTTCTGTACAGACTCACTTCTTACAATTATTGCGAACAAACGGAGTTAAAATGTCGCTGTAATAACCCTATTATTTTCAAAATTGAATACCCTTTGAATTAAATTGATTATCCGCACTCAATACCAAATGATAGTGTTTGACCATAGCCAAAGATAATTAACGAACAAAAAGGTGGTTATGGTAAAAATCAGTAGGATTGCATTTATTGGTTTTGGCGAAGCAGCAAAAACATTTATTTCAAGCTGGAACAATAAAGCGCCAGAAATAATTAACGCCTTTGATATAAAGACAAACAATGTATTCACCCGAGAAAATAAACTCCTCGAATATATTGACCAAGGTGTGCAAGGGACATTTCGTCCTGAAGAAGCCATTCACGGTGCGCAACTTATTTTTTCCTTAGTCACCGCTGACCAAGCTGAACAAGCACTGCAGCAGATCGCAGGCTCTCTGACTGAAAAACAGATTGTGCTCGACTGCAACTCTTGCTCACCACAAGCCAAACAAAGACTGGCAAAACTGGTTAAAGCGCAAGGCGCTGAGTACATCGACATTGCCATTATGGCGCCAGTATTAACATCACAGCCTAATATTCCGCTCTACCTATCCGGACAAAAAGCCGACAAGGTCGCGGAATACCTAACTCTACTGGGTTTCGACGTTGAAGTTATCTCAGAAAACGTAGGCGATGCATCAAGCATAAAAATGATGCGCTCAGTCATGGTAAAAGGCTTAGAAGCGCTAACCACAGAGTGCGTTCTGGCAGCTCGTAAATCAGGTGTAGATCATCACGTACTCAAGTCGTTAAGTCACACCTACCCAGGGTTAGAGCTGAGTCACCTAAGTCGTTACCACATGGAACGCATGCTCAACCACGGTCAAAGACGCCACGCAGAATTAAAAGAGGTCGCTACGACATTAAACGAGTTAGGCATGAGTCACTCGATGGTCGAGGGCGCAATGAACTGGCATCAGTCGCTCGGTGAACTCAACATCGAAGCGTCAGAGCAACCTCTCGCTCAGCTGTCAGACCAGATCATAGAACAACTGCAGGTCGAGGATACTGAATCGACCGCAACGAAATTACAAAATATCCAATAATTTAATCGCTTGAATACAAAAGGAATGATTATGAAAGTGTGTGTAGTAGGCGCTACGGGTGCATTCGGCCAAAAACATTTAGAGGCACTGCGTAATATCGACGACGTTACCGTTACAGCAATGGTTGCCCCTGAAGCGGACAAGCTTGATCAACTCATCACAGATTACAATCAAACAGCTCAAGGCTTCTCTTCACTGGAAGAAGCACTGAAATCTGACAACGTCGATGCTGTGATCCTAGCAACACCAACTCAAATGCATGCTGAACAAGCTATCGCATGTATGGAAGCTGGCAAGCATGTTCTGGTTGAAATCCCAATGGCAGACAACATTGAAGACAGCTACAAAGTGGTTGAGACTCAGAAGAAAACTGGTGTTGTCGCTATGGCTGGTCACACTCGCCGATTTAATCCAAGCCACCAGTGGATCCACAACAAGATTGCAGCTGGCGAGCTAAACATTCAACAAATGGATGTTCAAACCTACTTCTTCCGTCGCACTAACACCAATGCGAAAGGTGAACCGCGCACTTGGACTGATCACCTGCTATGGCATCACGCTTGTCACACTGTTGATCTTTTCCAATATCAAACCGGTGAGAAAGCATCAAAGATTCAAGCATTGCAAGGCCCAATTCACCCAGAGCTCAACATCGCAATGGACATGAGCATTGGTATGAAAACGCCATCTGGCGCGCTATGTACGCTATCACTCTCATTCAATAACGACGGTCCATTTGGCACCTTCTTCCGCTACATCTGTGACGAAGGCACCTACATCGCTCGCTACGACGATCTATTCGATGGCAAAGAGAACCCGATTTCACTGGAAGGTGTCGCGGTTTCAAACAACGGCATCGAGCTAATCGACCGTGAGTTCTTCGATGCGATTCGCACAGACCGCGAGCCGAACTCAAGTGTCGCTAGCTGCCTGCCAGCAATGGAGACACTGCACGCATTAGAACAACTGCTAGAGCAAGAGTAAGGAGCCCGGCGATGATTACTATAGGTGAGCACTCACTTGCGCCAGTCGCCCTTGGGTGTATGAACGTTTCTCACGCGTACGGCACACCTCCAAGTGAAGAGCACAGCATCAAGCTACTTAATAAGGCGCTGGATCTTGGCTACAACATGCTGGATACCGCAGCTCTTTATGGATTTGGTAACAACGAGAAACTACTCGCTAAAGCGGTAGGTCATCGCCGTAATGAATTCTTCCTCGCCAGCAAGTGCGGCATGTTTAAAGGCCCGGATGGTAAACGCGCGATTGATGGTCGCCCACAAACCATTCGTCAAACCTGCGAAGAGGCGCTGCAGCGTCTCAATACCGATGTGATTGACCTCTACTATCTGCACCGCTGGGATAAATCAGTGCCGATTGAAGAGAGCATTGGTGAACTTTCTAGACTGGTTGACGAAGGCAAAATCAAACACCTTGGCCTATCTGAAGTATCGGCAACCACGTTGGAAAAGGCGCACCAAATCCACCCAATAGCAGCGGTTCAGTCGGAGTATTCACTGTGGTCACGCAATGCAGAGATCGCAGTGATTGATAAATGCCAAGAGTTGGGAAGTACCTTTGTGTCTTTCAGCCCTGTAGGGCGCGGCATCCTGAGTGGCGAGCTGCAAAACAATCAATTTGTTGATGGTGATATTCGTAATGCGATGCCGAGATTTAACGCAGAAAACTTTGAATCTAACTTGTCGGCTGTAAATAAGTTCGCTTCTCTGCTGCCAATTTTTGCCGAAGAGAATGTATCACTACCTGCACCAACTCTGGCTCAATTTGCCTTGGCATGGACGCTGGCTAAAGCGCCTCACTCGATTGCACTACCAGGCACCACTAACTTTAAGCATCTAGAAGACAACTTGAACGCGCAGCACTACACGGTTTCGAACGCCCTTCTAGAGCTAATTGAGCGCACGGTTCCGCAAAAGGCATTTGTTGGCGGTCGCTACAACGCACCCACTCAAGCCGAAATCGATACCGAACAATTTTAACCGAACAAAGAACATAAAAGACACGCTCATCAAGAAGAGCTCAAGAGTAAATAAAGGATTAATAACATGACAACAAAGAAAACAGCTTTAGTAATCAGTGCCCATTCAGCAGACTTTGTATGGCGTTGTGGCGGTGCTATCGCCCTTCACCAAAAGCTGGGCTACGAAGTGACCATTGCATGTCTTTCATACGGTGAGCGTGGCGAGTCTGCAAAGCTATGGAAACAAGAGGGCATGACACTTGAAGACGTTAAGCGTATTCGTCATGAAGAAGCGACAGCAGCAGCGGCAGCGCTTGGCGTAAGTGACATTCGTTTCTTTGACTTCGGTGATTACCCACTGGAAATCGACAAAGAAGGTAAGTACCAGATCGTCGACCTGATTCGTGAGATTCAACCAGAGTTCATCATGACGCACTCTAAATGGGACCCGTACAATACAGACCACATGTACGCAACTGAGATCACTCTACAGTGCCGTATGATCGCACAAGCTTGGGGTCATAACCCAGGTGAGAAAGTACTAGGCGCACCTCAGGTTTACCTTTTCGAACCGCACCAAAGTGAGCAGATGGAATGGAAACCAAATACCTTCCTAGACATCTCTGAAGTGTGGGAAAGCAAGAAAGCCGCTATTGAGTGCATGCAAGGTCAAGAGCACCTGTGGACCTTCTACGAAAACCTAGCAGAAAACCGTGGCAACCACTTTAGACGTAACTCAGGTGGCCAAGCGGGCGGCAGAAGCTGTCAACACGCTGAAGGCTTCCAAGCTATCTTCCCACAGTGTGTTGATTCGCTGTAAAGCCTTTAAATAATTATCTCGACCGATAAACGAGCCAAAGCCTCGCAACGCTGCGGGGCTTTTTATTATCGGTAATCATCTACTCTTCACTGGGCGCAGCAAACACCTAACCTAAGCCGTTATCGTTCTGAAATAATCCGTAGGCGTTAGGCCAAACTTGTCCTTAAAACGCTGGCTAAATCGCCCCTCAGATTGATAACCACACGCCAAGGCCAACTGAGCAACATTGCTGTAGCCACTCTGTATCAAATACAAGGCATGAGCCAAGCGAACTTCGGTAAGCACCTCACGAAATTGAGTGCCTTCTCGTTTTAATTTACGAATCATGGTCGCACGACTCATGGCAAATTGTTGCGCGACTTCGTCCAGAGCATGCTTATCACTGGGTGAGCGAGCTAAGTAGCGACTTAACTGCTGACGAAAGCTTGCATTTATACTTGGAAAAAGTTGATGTAGAACGCCTTTTTCTGCCAACTGCTGATAAAAACCAAGCACCCAAAAACGCTGAGTCTCATGACTTATCGTTTGGGATTGAAACGAAAATAGCGCATTAAGCGTACTTTGTAGTGCCGTATCAGAATGGAAAAAAGGCGCGACCTCTTCACAAGCTCTGTCGTAACTCAGCTCCAACATTTCCGTGGTTGGAGAGCATTGAAACGTAAATACCCGAGATAGAAATCGCCCTTTCTGCGGCAGGTTCTCAAAACTCAACGAAGCGGAGGCTTCACACAACAACAGCTCAGTATTCGAGAGATCTTGAACAGAGTCTTTCCAAAAAAGTCGCTTACTCCCAGCCATGATCTGAATAATACTTGGAGAGTGGACTCGCACATTTCTGAGTTTCTGAAGTTGTTCGGCTCGAAACAGAGTCACTTGATACTGAGCGCTCATTACGCCTCCTAATTGGTCGACTAACGTGTGTAAGTTGCCGTTAGTGAGGCCTTGTCGATAGCAATGCTGTTAAGTGTAAAGCCTACCACGGCCGGCGGCGTATTCTCATCGAGGCCTAAGGTCGCCTTTGGCAATGCCCAAACCGTAAACTGATAGCGGTGCATACCGTGACCTTTTGGAGGACAAGCACCGCCAAAACCTGTACTTCCGTAATCGATACGAGCCTCTTTCCCACCAAGCTTGCCGATATCAACGCCTTGTTCTAACTCCGTTGTTTTGCTTGGAATATCAAACGCGACCCAATGCCAAAAACCACTGCCTGTTGGTGCGTCTGGATCATAAGCAGTGATAGCAAAACTCTTGGTGCCTTCCGGTGCACCTTTCCACATCAGTTGCGGCGACACATTGTCGCCATCACAGCCCCAGCCCTGATATTCAAACGTCTTAGCCATTGGATGGCCTTCCTGAATATCTTGACTAACCAGCTCAAATGCTTGAGTTGAGCCTGCGGTAAAAAGACCTAGTGCGAGTAGATATAGTGTTGGTAGTTTCATTGTGCGATTCCTTTTGTGAGTTCGGAATCAGTCTATCGTCAGTAACATCGCACAATATCCCTATAAGTACCACACTGAGTTTAATTTAAGCAACATTTGATACTTTTAGGGATTTCGGAGATTTGTATGCTGGGAGAGCCCAAAAAGAAATACGGCTTTATAGCTGTATTACCCAAGCAAATAAAAAGCCCCAGAGCATGAGACTCTGGGGCTTTAGAAAGCTCAAATCTTAAATTGATCTAACGGTTTTCTATCAACATGGTGCCAGCGCCGGTATTCGACACGGGGGCGTGATAGCTGCTTTTCAGCACATTAAGCTCGCCCGTCAATGCACCACGCATACCAAGCCACATAATGAATTCCGCACCTTGCGCACCACCCTGCTCTACTAAATCGTAGATCGAAAGCTTAGTCAGCTCTTCTGGGTTGTCGATCAGCTTCTTCATGCAGTAAAGGTCAAACTCTTTATTGATGAAGCCAGCACGCTCACCGTCCAACTGATGAGAAAGACCACCAGTGCCAAGCACAACAACTTTTAAGTCTTTATCGTAGCTTTCTACTGCCTTGCCAATCGCTTTACCTAGGTCGTAACAACGTTTAGGTGATGGCATTGGGTGCTGTTCTACGTTGATACATACCGGAATCACCTTCATGTGACCGTAGCTGAAGTTTGGCCACATCAGCTGCATTGGTACAGTTAGACCGTGGTCAACTTTCATCTCTTGGCAGATGGTAATATCGAACTCGTTCTCAACTAGCTCGTTACAGATGTGCCATGACAGCTCTGGATCACCGTTGATCTCTGGAATAGTCGGAATACCCCAGCCTTCATCAGCATTCTTATAACTTGGTGCTGCACCAATGGCGAAGGTCGGTTTCTTATCTAGGAAGAACTCTAGGCCGTGATCGTTATAAAAAACGACCGCAACATCTGGTTGAACTTCATCTAGCCAGTGGTGAATCGGTGGATACGCATCGAACAGAGGCTTCCAGTATTCAGTTTGTTGTAGATTGTTCTCAATTGCTTTACCAATTGAAGGAATGTGGGAAGTGGTAATTCCGCCAACGATCTTTGCCATAACTATTTCCCTGCCTCTACTAACATCTGTTTAAATTCTTCAACTGTCATACCCGTTTGCATTGCACCAATGTCTTGCATGTTGAGTCCCAACATACCGACGAATTTGGCAAGGTAATAGATACTGCCACCTTCTGCGATCAACCCTAGAACATCACGCTCTTTGATTGCTGTCTTTTGAGCTTCCGTCAGGCCATACTTGTCGCAGTAAGCCATTTCGTCAACTGAAAACGCATCACGTCCCGCTTGTTCGTTAAGTGAATGACACATCTTGTTCAAGCCATAGCCTTTACGCGCCATCGCGCCATCAAACATGGTTGTGCCGGGGATCGGCTTGTTATTTAGGTAAGTCATGTTACACGCTCTCCGGCCAGTAAAGTTTCATTGGGTTAGTAACGAGTAGTGCTTGCTGCTGCTCTACCGTAGTGGCGATTTGTGGGATCACATCCACTAAGTGACCATCGTCTGGAGTGTGTGATTTCATGTTTGGATGTGGCCAGTCGGTGCCCCAAAGTACGCGGTTTGGAAACAGATCAACCAAGGTTTTAGCAAACGGCACCACATCGGAGTAATCCGGTGGCGTTTGAGTCAAACGCTCTGGGCAGCTCACTTTGCACCAGATATCTGGGTTACGCTCCATTAGCGAAATAAACTGACTAAACTCTTGGCTATCAACACCTTTTGTCACGTCAGGACGCCCCATATGGTCAATTACTACCGTCATGTTGAGCTCTTCTAAAAATGGCGTTACATCATCAATATCTTGCGCTTCAAAGTAGACCACAACATGCCAGCCTAATGGGCGGATCTTTTCAGCAATCGCTTTAAGCTTTTCAGTTGGTACTGTATCAACCAAGCGCTTCACAAAATTAAAGCGAACGCCACGAACGCCGGCTTTGTCCATCGACTTTAACTCTTCATCTGTGACAGTCTCGTCAACAAATGCAATGCCACGAGCTAACTCACCAGCGGTCCCTAGCGCATCAACAAGCGCGCGATTGTCGGTACTGTGGCAAGAGGCCTGAACAATCACATTACGGCTAAAGCCTAAGTGATCACGCAGGGCAAAAAGCTGCTCTTTTGACGCGTCGCACGGGGTGTACTTACGCGCCGGAGAGTAAGGGAATTTAGCCGCAGGGCCAAAAACGTGACAGTGGCTATCCACTGCGCCTTCTGGCACCACAAACTTCGGCTTGCTTGGATTTGGGTGGAACGGTAGGTAATCAGCGTCCATGTTTCTTCCTTGTTATTTTCAGCAGGCTTACAGTCCAAATACGGTGCCATCGAACAGCTTTCTTGCTGTGCGAAGGATCGCGGCGGACTTCACTTGATTTTGTTCAACGTCTAGCACCACGCTCATCTTTCCGATTGGGTGTTCAACATCGATATGTATTTGTTTTTCTATTTCGACTTCAGCAAGTTGCTTGGCTGGGGCGTCATTCAAAATGCAGGCACTCGCGACACTCACTGCGCCCAATACACCGATCGACGCATGGCAGCGATGGGGGATAAAAGTTCGCGTTGAAATACCACCACCATATTGAGGTGCGCTCACCAGTGTCATTTTCGGCACGCTTAGCTCACGAACATCGCCGAGATTCATCATTGGCCCAGCTTGCAGGCGAATCGACTCCAGACGTTGCTTAAGTTCTGCGTTGTCGTCCAATTGCTCGCGGGATTCGTCACCAGTAAGGCCAAAATCTTGAGCTCTTAGCACCACGACAGGCATACCGTTATCAATCAGAGTCACGCTCACGCCATCAATCACGTCGACTTCGTTCCCCGTTGGCAATAAAGCACCACAGGTAGAGCCCGCCGTATCTTCAAAGCAGACAGCTAACGGAGCCGCAATATTAGGGACTCCATCAATGTGGCAGTCACCAGCATAAGTCACTTGCTTGTTTGGGGTTTGCACAGTAACCGTTGCTACCTGCTGCGTGTTCTCCATGAAGATGCGAACCGAGGTTTGACCCTCTTGTGCTTCTACTAATCCACGTTCAATCGCAAACGGTGCAACACCCGCTAAAATATTGCCACAGTTTTGCTTGCCACTAATAAGCTTTTGGTCAACAAATACCTGTTGAAATAGGTAGTCAACGTCGACGCCTTCACGTTTTGACGATTCCACTATCGCAACCTTAGAGGCGAGCGGGTCTGCGCCGCCAATTCCGTCGATCTGTCTTGGGTCGGGGGTGCCCATCATCGACAGTAAAAACTGCTCACATGCTTGCTCGCTCTCTGGTAAATCCTTGCGCAGGAAATAGGCTCCCTTTGATGTACCAGAGCGCATCCACATGCACGGTGCACTGAAGGGATGACTAGACATATTTCAGTCCTTTCTCTTCTAGACGGCCACGCATTTGATAGATGTCCAGACCCAACTCGCCATTCGCTAATCGAACACGCTTTGCTTCTTCACGTTCCATGCGCGCTAATGATTCATGCAGAACCTCTTCCGCCTCCTCGCGACGCACAACCACAACGCCATCTTCATCCGCGACCATCACATCACCTGGGTAAACCAGAGCGCCGGCACAATTCATTGGCACGTTCACTGAACCCAGTGTCTCCTTGATGGTACCTTCACTGAAGATCGCCTTAGACCATACTGGGAAATTCATTTCACGCAGGTCACGAGTATCACGTACGCCACCTTCGATGATAAGGCCGACCACGCCGCGCGCTTGCGCCGATGTCGCTAGCAAATCGCCAAAGAAGCCGTGATTAGAAGGGGAAGTCGGTGCGAATACTAAGAAGTCACCCGCTTTTGCTTGCTCGATCGCTACGTGCATCATCCAGTTATCACCCGCTGCACCTGAGATGGTCAATGCAGAACCCGCAACCGCGTCGCCTTGGAAAATTGGGCGCATGTAGTGAGCCAATAAGCCTTTACGGCCCTGAGCTTCATGAATGGTAGCCACACCACATTGACGCAGGCCTTCAATAAGCTCTTTGTCTGCGCGCTGAATATTTTGTACTACGACGTTGTTCTGCATTTGTGTTCCCTCTTAATACATTTCGGCAGATGAATCCCTTCAAAGGTGGTTACTGCTCGCTGATGTACTCACTATAAAGAGGTGCTGACAAAGGCGATATTTCAATTATTTCGCAAGGTATAAGATTTTGAGATAGGGAGTGCAATTACACCCGTTACTGCTTAGGTGCTGCGCCCTGCGCTATCGGTAATCTTCAAAAATTGAATGGGTGTTAGGAAAAAACAATTATCGCGAGAAAGAGGGTTTTGCTAGCGTGGTGACAAATAACGATAAGGAGTGAATCATGATTCAATGTCGACTCATAGGGCAGAACATCCAACGTTCTCAATCGCCGGATTTTCACAATGCCCTTGCTGAAAAGCTTAATATTGAACTGCACTATCAACTCGAAGAGCTGACTACGAACAGCGCAGAAGCACTCCACCAGCACACTACTGACTTGTTCGACAACGAGATTGATTCAGCTAACGTTACCTACCCCTACAAAGAACAAATACTGTCGGTCGCCGATCAGCTCGCGCCTTGTGCCAAGCGAGTCGGTGCGGCTAACACGCTGGTTAAACGTGACCAACAGGTCATCGCATACAACACGGACTACAGTGGCTTTATCGCTGCATTTAACCAATTTGGTCAGCACAAGCCGGGCAAAGTGGTGGTGCTTGGCTGTGGTGGTGTCGGCAAAGCAATCTGCTTTTCACTTGCCGATCTCGGTGCGACAGAGATCGCAATATATGACCGGGATCTAACAAAAATGACTAGCCTAGCGAAGCTGCTTGCGGCTGAGAATATAGATACCGTATGTTTGAATGAAACGACGCTAGAAACAGCGGTACAAAAAGCAGAAGCTGTCCTCAATTGTACGCCCATCGGTCACTATCAAACACCCGGTTGCCCAATTGAAGCCTCTTGGTTGCAGGAGCAGGCTTGGTGTTTTGATGCCGTATACACACCGCGGGAGACAGAGTTTCTAAAAGCCGCACAGCAGAAATCGATCAATACGTTGAGTGGCTTTGAGCTCTTTTTCCATCAGGCCCATGATGCATTCACCCTGTTCACAGGTGCCCAAGTTTCAACTCAACAACTCAATACTTTTAAGCAAACACAGCTTGCGAATTTACGTTAAGGACAATGACTCAATGAAAAAAATCTTAATACTCAACGGACCAAACCTAAACCTACTTGGCACACGTGAGCCTGCACAATACGGCTACGAAACACTGGCTGACGTAGAAGAAAACTGCCGCAAAGTCGCAGCGGAGTACGGTTATGACGCTGAGTGTTTTCAAAGCAATACCGAAGGCAGCCTAATTGATGCTATCCACAAAGCGGGCCGTGAGTTTACTCAAGATGAATGCGCTGGTGTTGTGTTTAACCCGGGTGCTTATACGCATACATCGATTGCTCTTCACGATGCGATTAAAGGGGTTGAAGTACCTGTGGTTGAGGTACACATCTCTAACGTGCATGCACGCGAAGCTTTCCGTCATCACTCGTACATCTCACCTGTCGCTGCCGGAACCATCATTGGTATGGGCACAAAAGGCTACAAATTAGCTTTGGATTTTTTGTTAGATAAGTAATCAAACGGATTAAGCCGAGGGGCGCTTACAGCCCTTCAAACTCATCAATCGCGATGCGCGCTTCTGCGAGCGAACAGCCAGATTCACTGACTAGTTGAGCAACGGTCATCGAAGGCGTTTGTTGAAGCAGTTGTTGCAAGCAAACTGTTGGCTTAGGCAATACTTTGTCAATTGCAGTCACCATCCAAAGTAAGGGAGCATCGCTAAGTTGCTCCCTTAATTTATGTAGCTGCGCCTCTTCACCTACTAACATCCAATTCCGAGAGCGTCGAATGCGTTTTAACTGACAGCCACTCTCGGCTGCTAGGGCGATCACCTGCGCCTTATCTGGCACTCGGTGGACAAAGCTATTTAGTACAACTGAAAACATAGTGTGGGTTACGAGTCTATCTCTACCGTGATCTCGGTTTTTACAGAATTGGCAATGAAGCAGTTACTGTGCGCCAGATGATGCAACTTTTCGAGCTGTTTATCCGTCGGGCGCTTATCACCAACAAATTGAATTTGAGGTCTAAGCGTAACATGACTCACCCAAGCTCGCCCCGCTTTATCTTCTTCAAGAACGCCAATCGCATCATCAACGTAAGACTCAATCACGTACTTACGCTTAGCTGCAATACCCAAAAAGGTCAGCATATGACAACTGGCAATAGCAGCAATAAAGGCTTCTTCAGGATCAACATTTTCTTCAACAGAGAGTGGTAGTGGCACCACATGAGGTGATGACGACGCAGGGACAATAACGCCACCGTCGAACTCCCACGTATGCCCGCGACTGTATTGGTTATCGCTAAATACTTCATCGTCGCCTTTCTGCCAGCGAATCAGGGCACCATAATCAGACATACGTTTCTCCTTAGCGATCCGCAGGGTGGTTAACCCCATCATTAGTCACCACATCACCAATATCAAAAGGGTTCACCCCTTCCAAGCAACCAATATTGAACCCGTATTCATTTGGGCTAGAGCGACGTTGATGATGGGTATAGATACCGCAGTTCGAACAGAAGTAGTGCTTCGCGGTGTTGGTATTGAATTGATATAACTTCAGATACTCTGCGCCTTTGAGGATCTTGATGCCATCCAAGGCAACAGAGCCAACAATCGCCCCTTTGCGACGACAAATAGAGCAATCGCAGCGACGCGGCTTTTCGATGCCGTTAGGTAGGCTAAGTTCTAACTCCACCGCACCACAGTGACAGGTCGCTTTATGAAATGGTTTGATCACCGTATTGCCAACTATTTTCATTGTTCTCTCCAGTACATCCATGTATTGCTCACATCATAACCAGTTGGGCGAGTTCTGTCCGCAGCCTCGTTTTCAGTTCGAGAGTTTTGTCATGTCGCGTTAATTAATTGATTTATCAGTCAAACGGCCAAAATTATCGATTAGGAAATCCAAAAATAGTCGAATTCGCTTAGGTTGATACTTCTTGCTGATGTACACCACATTCAAGTCGGCGCTCGATACAGAGGTCGAGGTATTGAAGTTTTTCATATAGCCGTTGAGCAGCGTGACAAGGCGTTGGTTATTGATGTCATCTTGCACATCCAACACTGATTTGAGCGCAATACCCTCGCCTTTTAATGCCCAGTAGCGAATCACTTCACCGTCGTCTGAGAATCGCTTTGGAACAACGGTAATCGACTTCTTCATATCGTGATCTTGGAAATGCCATGTCTTGAGCTCTTCATTGCTACGTAGCATTGCCAAACAGTCATGCTCTACTAAGTCTTGTGGCGTTAACGGCGTTCCATGCTTGGCAAGATATTCAGGAGAAGCACACAACACACGTCGGCTCGGGGATAAACGTCTTGATATCAAACTGCTGTCGACTAACTCTCCGTAGCGAATCACCACATCCATGCCCGACTCTGCAATATTCGACAGGTTATCGTTCAAATACAGGTAAGGGATCACGTCAGGATAGTGCTGACAGAACTCCGACAAGATTGGCAAAACGTACTGCTTGCCGATGTCTTTCGGTGCGGCGATTTTTAAAGGGCCTTTAACCTCTTTGACGCCATTTTGAATCAGGTTTTCGGCTTCGCTAACGTTATCCAATATCTCCAAACACGCCTTGTGATATAGCTCGCCAGAGTCAGTCAAAGACACATGTCGAGTACTTCGATTCAACAGCTTCACGCCATATCGCTCTTCCAGTGCCTGCAACCTTGCCGTCATGGTCGCAGGTGATAAGCCTAGCTCACGCCCTGCTGCAGCCAGCCCTTGGTGCTTCACGATACTGACGAACATCGTCATGTCTGAAAACTTATCCATGCTACTTCTTCCTCGCCACATTGTTCATCTCAACCGAATAATGAATTCACATTTTAGCCAATTATCAAAATTAATCGAATAAATATAATGACAACCATCAGCAGAACACGCAGGAATTCAGAACATGAACAACGTAGTTACGAACCAAGAAAAGAGCACTTTCGTCATCATTGGTGGCACGTCTGGCATCGGTAAAGCAGTAGCGATGCAATTGAGAAACGAAGACAACACAGTACACATTGCAAGCCGACATACAGGCGTTGATATAAGCAATGAAAAGTCGATTTGCGAATATTTCGAATCCATTGGTCCCTTTGATCATTTGGTGGTCACGGCTGGCTCATCTGCTCCCGCAGGAAAGGTAACCGACGTTGTTCTTGAAGACGCAAAAACGGCATTTGATACCAAATTTTGGGGCAGCCTAAACGTTGCTAAGCATGCTGCACGTTACATGAAGCCCAACGGTTCTATCACGCTCACGACGGGCATGTTGTCACGCAAAGTGGTCGCCGGCACTTACGTAAAAACCGCCATCAACGCTGCACTAGAGAGCGTGACTAAAGTGCTTGCAAGAGAACTCGCGCCTATTCGAGTGAACGCCGTTAGCCCGGGCTTAACCATGACCGAAGCTTACAAAAATATGGACGATTCATCTCGTAACGCCATGTATGACAACGCCAAGAATAACTTACCTGTTGGCAAAGTCGGTGATGCTTCAGAGGCCGCCATGGGCTACCTGTTCGCGATTAAAAACTCATATGTGACTGGCTCAATTATCGACATCGATGGCGGCGCGCTGCTTGGCTAAAACACCTCGCAAAGACACAAAGAACAATCGTTAGGACGTGTACCCAAACGTCCTAACAAACCAGAATTTACATAGGCATATCATCATGAAAAAAGAACAGATCCCATTCCAAGTTTGGATACTGACACTCGCAGCATTTGCAATCGGCACCGCTGAGTTTGTTATCGCCGGTATCCTTCCGCAAATTGCCACATCCCTTTCGATCACAGAAGGCCAAGCAGGTTATCTAATCAGTGCTTATGCTTTAGCTATCGTTATCGGCGGGCCAATCTTAACCATCTACCTTGCTCGCTTTAATAAGAAGATGGTGCTGATTGGATTAATGGCGCTATTCATTATTGGTAATGTCTTGTCAGCCCTAGCGCCTAACTATCCATTACTGCTCGCTAGCCGTGTAATTGCAGGCTTAGTTCAAGGCCCCTTCTATGGCATAGGTGCGGTTGTCGCGACCAACCTAGTGTCGGAAAAAATGGCAGGCCGTGCGGTTGGTCAAATGTTCGCAGGCTTAACACTGGCTAACGTTCTTGGCGTTCCCGCTGGTACATGGATTAGCTTGCAGTTCGGTTGGCACACCACCTTCTTTACCGTAGCTGCACTTGGCACCATCGCGATGATTTCTATCCTAACGTCAATCAAATCAAGCGGTCATAGCGAAGCGAAAGACATCAAGACTCAACTAATGGCATTTAAAAACCCAATGCTACTGATCAGCTTGGCGATCACCGCTTTTGCTTGGTCTGGGTTTATGACGCTTTACGGCTACCTTGCACCTATTGCCATGCACATCACGGGCTACGGTCAAGACTCAGTCACTTGGATCTTAGTGATTGTCGGTGTGGGCTTAATCATAGGTAACACATTAGGCGGCCGCTCTTCAGATAAAGATTTAGGCAAAGCTTCCATGTTTTGGGCAATCGCGATGATCGCTTCACTGGTTGTGGTGGGCCTAGTGGTAGACAACAAAATCCTATTCGTTGCAGCTGCATTTGTCTTTGGTATTTCATCATTTGCGAACGTTCCTGCCATGCAACTTCGAGTAATGAACCACGGTGGCGAAGGACAAGAACTTGCTGCTACAGCCAACATTTCAGCCTTTAACCTAGCGAATGCCTTCGGTGGATTCCTTGGTGGCATGGTACTCGACAGCCAGCTAGGCGCAGGCATGATTCCATTCGCAGCCGTTGTTGTTCCTGTCATTGGCTTGCTACTTATCGCCAAAGCCAACCGAGCTGATAAGCCTCAGAGCAACTCGATTTTCAGCCCAGCGGAAAGCAAGTAATCCGCTCTATAACCCGAATACAAAACTATAAACATTGAATTAAAAAGTACTGAATTAAAACAAGGTGGATACCATGAACAAATTATTCGAAACATCAGCACTCAAAGGTCTAGCACTGCAAAACCGTGTCGTTATGGCGCCTATGACTCGCGCTCGTACCAGTCAACCGGGCAATGTGCCCAACGATATGATGGCGACCTATTACCAACAACGTGCTAGCGCTGGGCTTATCATCACTGAAGCGACGCAGATCTCCGATGACTCTCAAGGTTACTCATTCACTCCCGGCGTTTACACCGAGGCACAAATTGAAGGTTGGAAGTCAGTAACCACAGCAACCAAAGAGCAAGGCGCAGCAATATTCTGTCAGCTCTGGCATGTCGGCCGCGTGTCTCACCCTACCTTTCAAAAGGGCGAACTGCCGATTGCTCCGTCAGCTTTGGCTCCAATAGAAACTCAGGTGTGGATTTCTGATGAGAATGGCAACGGCAATATGGTCGATTGCATCCAACCAAGAGAGATGACCCAAGCAGACATCGATCGAGTGGTTCAAGATTTTGCGAACGCTGCAAAGAAAGCTATCGAAGCAGGCTTTAATGGTGTCGAGATCCACGGTGGTAATGGCTACCTAATCGATCAATTCCTAAGAACCAACTCAAACAGACGCAACGACAACTATGGCGGAAGCCGTGAGAACCGACTTCGATTTCTGATTGAAGTGGTTGATGCTGTGATTGCAGAGATAGGTGCCGATAAAGTGGGTGTGCGCTTGGCGCCATTCATCACCTTTAAAGACATGAACTGCCCAGACATAGTGCCAACAATTTTAGAAGCTGCAAAAGCGCTGCAAGCTCGTGATATTGCTTATTTGCACCTGTCAGAAGCCGATTGGGATGATGCACCGGTGATTCCTGAAAGCTTCCGAGTAGAACTAAGGGAGCTATTCTCCAACACCATCATCGTCGCTGGCAGCTACACGCCAGAGCGCGCCGAAGAAGTGTTAAGCAAAGACTACGCCGATCTCGTCGCATTTGGTCGCCCATTTGTTGCCAACCCCGATCTGGTATCACGCCTGCGAAACGGCAGCGAGTTAGCACAACTCGATGGCGGTACCCTATTCGGCGGCAATGAAAAAGGTTATATCGATTATCCTGCGTTAAAACAGCCTCAAACGGTGTAAAAGTTAAACGACAGGCAAAAGAAAGGCTCGCGTGACTAGTGCGAGCCTAATGCTGTTTAGGGGGTAAACTGCATAGATTGAAATGGAGATTATTTGTTTAAGTGTGTCGCAATTCAAACCTGAATTTGGGCAACTCTCCGTTTGTAAGTCTCAGTTTTAAATGATTAACGAGAATTAATCAACTTTTATAAGTTAGAGCTAGGTCAATTAAAAACCTTATCTTTTACAATGACTTATTAACACAGTGTTCGCTTAGCTATGCCAACTTAGTTATGCTAAGCCACGCATTTGCCAATACCCTTCGCCGTGGGTTGCCAGATCTCGATGCAAAAACTCCAGAATATCGGCGACCTTGCCTGCAAGTCCTTGTGGCGGATTAAACAATAGCAGCCCACTTCCTATCAGGCGGTCATCCCCTTTCGGATCTCGCAATCTTAACTCAGCCTTAATTGGGTTCGGCAACTCTTCCGCTTGCATTGCATCAAAGCAGTGGCTGAGGATCAGCGAGCTCTTATCTTCGGTGTACAACGGGTACCAAATTAACGCGGACACCTTATCTGACTTCTGATAGGCCTTGGCCAGCGCATCGATAACCGCAAGGTACTCATCGTCGCTCTCATAAGGCGGATCAATCACTACCAATTGATGCCTGTCACTCTTGACGACGATATCTGGAAGTGCTGTCAACCCATCTCCAGCACTGACATGCAACGCACTTGAAACGCCACGTTGTTGCTGGATCTCTTCGATATTGGAGCGCAACAAATCTGCTTCAGATTGCTGAATATCGGAGAAATAGAAGTTGTCTTGGCTGCGCCCATGCTGATAAGCAATCGCTGCCGACCCAGGATAGTCAGTAATCAGTTGATTAGGGTTGTAGTATTCCAAGATCGAGATAAATGATGAGAAGGCATTTGGTAGATAACCCTTGTTGCGCCATAGATACCCGACGCCTTCGGCAAACTCGCCCGCATGATTGCTCGGCGCTGTGGTTAGGTCGTATCGCGCAGTCCCTGAATGCGTGTCAATCACGGTCAAACTTGAGTGCTGCTGCATGAGCATTTTAACGAACTCACTCAATACTGGATGTTTGAGTGCATCCCCATGATCGCCTACGTGACATTGATGTCGATATTCCATTGCTTTGCCTCATTTCCAACTAACATCTTATAAACATAAGTCATATTGGATAGAGGTGCTGCGCCAATGTGCAGATTTTTGAAATAGAGTCACTTTATCTAACCTATTGACCACACTAAAAATAAGGCCCCAAAACCGAGTCCAGTCTTGGGGCCATTTATTGTGTCGAACTCTAAATGCTCAATGCGAAGCGTATTGGATTAAGGACGGCTATCTTCCAGCTCATCAACCGGCTTTACTTGGTAGTGACAAGGCTGTAAGCCAAGTAATTTCGGAAGAGTGATACCAACCGAAATTGAAGACCATGTACCACTCGCGATACCCACAACCAATGCAATCGCAAAGCCTTGTAGCGCCGCACCACCAAGCAACCAAAGCGCTGATACCGTCAACAACGTCGTACCTGAGGTCACCATAGTACGAGAGAACGTTGCTTTAACTGACTCGTTAAGCAGGTTGTCAGTATCGCCGTTAGGGTTGCCACGCAGCATCTCACGTACACGGTCAGCAATGATGATCGAGTCATTGAGTGAGTAACCCAGAATCGCTAACACCGCCGCCAGTACTGTTAGGTTAAATTCAAATTGAGTCAAAGCGAACAAACCGAAGATGATGGTCACGTCGTAGATGATTGCAGCCAGAGCACCTAGAGCTAAACGCCACTCAAATCGGACACTTAGGTAGAGCATGATCATTAAGAAACATACCAATACCGCCAAGCCACCTTGGTCAACCATGTCTTGACCGACTTGAGGGCCTACCACACTGCTGTTAAGCACTTTCACTTGGTCACTCACCGATGCCAAGGCATCAACTAAGCTTGTTTGTGATGCTTCCGTCAATTGACTGTAGCGGATCGTCCAGCGGTCTTGTTCTGCCATACCAACCACTTGAACGTCTTGTTGGAAAGCGGCATCAAGTTCGGTTTTAAGCGCGTCTTTGGTCACTTGGTCAGAGAGCTGAACCTCAGCAACCACGCCGCCTGTGAAGTCCAAGCCCCAGTTAAACCCTTTCACTGCCACCAGCATTACAGAGCTCATGAACAGCACAATAGATATTACCGACATCACCTTGCGCAGAAGGGTCATATTACTGTCTGAAAAATAGCGGTCTGACACAGTCATTTTTGAAGTACTCATGCTTAAATCCTTACATCGTGGCGTTGGTCACGACCCCAAACCAAATTGATGATCGCTCGTGAAGCAAAAATGCCCGTAAACATACTGGTTAGAAGACCTAAGCCCAGCGTCAAAGCAAAACCTTGAATAGGTCCGTTACCAATGGTGTAAAGAGCGACAGCTACAATCATTGTGGTGAAGTTAGCATCGAAGATCGACGAGAACGCGCTATCGAAACCACGATCGATGGAGCTAGCAAAGCTGCGTCCTTCTTTCATTTTGTCTCGAATACGTTCGAAGATTAGTACGTTGGTATCTACCGCCATACCAACGGTTAATACCAAGCCCGCAATACCCGGCAGCGTTAATACCGCTCCTGGTAGCAATGCGATTAGACCAAATAGCGTCACCATGTTTAGGATAAGCGCGCCATTCGCGACCCAACCAAGGCGGCGATACCATAGCGCCATAAATGTCAGAGTAAGACCAAGGCCAAGTGCTAGAGCAGCGAAGCCGTTAGTCACGTTTTCTGCACCCAAAGATGGACCAATGGTACGTTCTTCAATGATGGTCACAGGCGCGGTTAACGAACCCGCTCGAAGCAGTAGAGCCAACTCTTGTGCTTCAGCCATAGTGCCAGCACCTGTGATTCTAAAACGGCTGCCCAATTGAGATTGGATATTCGCAACACTGATCACTTCACTGGTTTTCTCGCTGTTACCGGCTCTGTCGCGGCTGTACTCGCTGTACACGGTCGCCATTGGCTTACCAATGTTGTGACGAGAGAACTCAGACATTTTCTTACCACCCGCTGAATCTAGGGTGATGTTTACTTCTGCGCTGCCCATTTCACCAATGCCACTGCGTGCATCAATAATGTGTTCACCACTGAGCACTGCTTTGCGAGCAACAACCACACGGTTGCCATCGGTATCTTTTAGCGTTTGAGTGTTGCGTGTTGGGTTGTCGTAAACCGAGTAGAACGCCAATGATGCCGTTGCACCAATCACGTCTTTCGCAGCTGCAGGATCTTGTACACCCGGCAATTCGATACGGATACGGCTTTCGCCTTGGCGCTGAATTGATGCTTCAGTGATACCTAGCTCTTCAATACGGCTACGCATGATTTGTAGGTTTTGTTGAACCGTTAGGTTGCGAAGCGTGCGTTGTTCGTCTTCTGATTGCGTCAAAGTCAGCTTTTTGTCTGAGCTGTCACGTAACCATTGCGGGAACTCTTCACGAATCAGCTTCTGCGCCTTTTCAAAATCCGCGTCAGTACGGAAGTTAAATTCCACTTGGTTGTTGACCACTTTGCCGCGGGCATAACGCACTTGGCTTGTGATCTCGTCAACCATAGCTTGAGCTTGCGCGTGGTAAACCGGCTCCATATCTACTTCTAGTAAGAACTGCACACCACCACGTAAATCAAGACCTAGCTGAATCGGTGCAAAGCCCATGTCAGTCAGCCATTTTGGTGCCGCAGGCTCCATTGCTAGCGCGACGGTTGCAGTATCGAGCAGACGCTCATTCAGCACTTCTTTGGCTTTTGCTTGCTGCTCAGCATCTTCTAAGATCACGACTAAACGCTTGTCTTTCTGATAAGCCGATTTAGCTTGGATGCCTTCGCTCGCAAGGTATTGCGTCACCTGCGTCGCGTCGATTGTTTGCTCAGAGCGATTGTTAATTTGAACCGAAGCGTCTTCACCATACCAAGACGGTAAAGCACTCAGAATCATGATGATAATGGTGGTGATAAGTACCACGTATTTCCACTTCGAGTAGTGGTTGATTTGTTTTCTTGGAATGCGTTTTTTCACAGTCAAGATCTCTTATTTTAACTAAGTTTTGCGAACGCGAACGATGGCTAACCAACCCCCACCAGACCAAACTGATTGAGTGGCAGCAGAGTGCATTCGCGAATTGTTTGGGGATTGGCTAGAGCAACGGACACAAGGGATCGTCGATGCGACCAATCAGGGGCAAACGTTTAGCTAAGAAGTTCTCGAAAGTGGGAATATTGGATGTTGCCCTCTTTCCACCCAGACAGGCGGGAAGGCGGAGAGCTTACAATACTGGTCCAGTGCTGTTTGAGGTCTAACATCGGGGTTGTCTCTAACAACGAAGCCAGTAAAGAAGGGGGAGAAAAGTCAATCAGCAGGTGATAGACGGGCTCGATATCACTTGAACCGTCTTGTTCATTGCTGAGTATTCGACGAAACGTGCTGGCTTGAAGGCTCGATTCAGAATCATGATAGTGCGAGCCATCCTCCACTGGAGGAGTTAACTTGGTCTGTTCACACGCGTGTCGTGTTTCAAAAGCGTCTTTTTGAGAAGCTTGCGCCAGTTGCTGACACAAGTGACTACTTGAAGTGGCAATTTGAAAAGGCTTTGCTGGAAACGAATAGCCATGACTGTTCACTAAGCCAAAACTCAGTACAAACAGCATCAACACTAAACGCGCGCCCAACTTCAACAATTCAAAACAGTCCTAAATGGTAGAAACGACGACAATATATAACAGCAATAAAAGATACAATTGATTTAAAAGCAGCGTTATTCATATTTGACACAACGCTGACAATCTTGAGCCAATAAAAAAGCCAAGCATAATACACTTGGCTTTTACTCTGTTGCTTTCCCGCTGTGGCAAAAGTGCTCAGCTATCTACAACCTTTAATTTTTAGGACGCAGAATATTCTTGTAGTGGCGGCTATTCTCACCAAACAGACGTTCGGCAAGCGCATCCATATCTTGGCGGGAGATAGAATCCACCGTCCCTTCTACATAAAACAACGCCTCCACGCCAAAATCATGCATATTATAGCGAGACACAAACCAAGCTTGGTCGACAGGCGCCGATTCTAGCGGTGCGAAGTCATTCACCAGTTGTTTGCCCGCTGCCCTTAACTCATCGTCAGAGATACCTTTCAGTAGGTCGGCCATGACCTTATCAATCGCAGTCTCAATTTTATCCGCGTTGTCCGGAGCAATTAACGCACCAATAAACCAATCGTAACTGCGTTCGCCATCTTGTGAGATCCAGTAGTTGTATGGCGAGTAATCCAAACTCAACTCTTCGCGGACATAAGCGTCTAGACGTGTGGTCAAGATACGTTGCATCAAATCCGTCATAAACACTTCTTTAGCAGTTACCCCTACCTCAGGTTGAGAGTTCGCAGTCTCTGTAGCTGGAATATCGGAGATCACTCGTAGAATGTATTCAGAACTATTCTCGGTGTTGACCGATAAGTCGATACGCTCTTTGTTCGGCAGTTTATAAGGCACTGAAAAGTCGGGAATCGACGCTTCTTGCAAAGGAATCGAAGCCACATATTGACTGACTAATGGCTTCAAGATGCTTGGGTCGATATCACCGACAATTACCAGTTGATTGCGGCGGTCTTTGCTAAACAAAGTGTTATGAAGTTGGCGCACCTGTTCAACCGACACGTTTTCTACCGCACTACCATCAATCAAGTAATGGCTGCTATTTACTTGGTAGGTATTGTGGTTCATCGCCTGTTCAAATTGCCCCATAGGACTTTCAAGAAAGGCCGTTCTTTCCTGTATAAACTCTTGTTTTACTGCGTCTAACTGCTTTGCAGAGATATTAGGTGAAGTAGCGATCGAATAAAGTGCGGCAAAGGCTTGCTCAAGGCCATCTTGGTAGAGTTTGAATTCAATACCGTGACGGGTTGAATCGATAAATGAGTACAGTTCGATAGTTTCTCGATCAAGATGCGCATCAAGCTCAGATCCCGTAAAGCTACCTAAGCCACTTCGAGCCATAGTAGCAATAGCAATTTCTGTGGCGGGGTACAGGCTCGGGTCGAGCGCCATTTTTCCACCAAGGCTTGTGTAGTAGATTCCAACTTCGTCATTGGCATAGGTGTCTCGCAGGTACCACATATCTACGCCATTACTGAGGGTCCACTTTTGGATATAAGGATCAACATATTTCTGCTCAACGAGCACCACTTCTCCTGTGGTGGTTGGAACAGCAAAGCCGTGATCGTTAGCAGCCCGTGCAACTTTAGCTCCAGGTACGGCATAAGCGGCTTTTAGGCTAGCTGTCGTCTCTGTGAGTGCATCCTTATCTTCACTGGCATCAACTCCAATAACCAAGAAGTAGTCGCTAGACAGTAGACTTCGAATATTGGCGTTGATGGTGTCTAAGTTAAGACTACCGACAAAAGCTTCTAAGCTAGCTTTTTCATCTTTCGCCGATTGTAACGGCCCTTCAACCACTAAACTACTAACCTTATAGTTAGCGAGATCAAGCCCATTCATGGCATCCCATTCACGCTCAACATTTTGAAGCCAATCTATGTAGTACTGTTTCTCACTAACGATTTCATCTTCAGAGACACCATAATCCCTCAATGAGGTCAGTGTAGAGATAAATTGCTGCTGGGAAACCTCACGAGAGCCGACAGGAAAGGCGACACTGGCCAAAGAGTAACGTTGATACTCCATTGAGTAACGTTCTGAGAGGAGCCATTGAGTAGGCAGGGCTGCGTCATTAAATACCGAGCCCAAGCGCTGCTGGATAAGTCGCTGAGAGAGGTCATCTAACCAGCGTTGATGCTGCTGCTCATGAGTGTAGACCACTTCTGAGCCACGGTTGAACATCAGACTGAGGCTTGGCGATTCCCCACCTTTTACATACTCAACGAAGTCATTTTCGTTAAACGAGGTGATTCGCTGCTTCTCTGGTCGAGGCGTTTGGCCACGTTGCCAGTCAGAGAATTTCTCCTTGATGAGCGCAACTGCATCTTCTTTGTTGATGTCACCAGCAACGACAACTTCAACGAGCTGAGGCTGATACCATGTTTGATAGAAGCTTCTTAGCCCCTGCTGATCTGCCGCCAAGACCGATGCTTTGGTACCCAACGCATCCTGAGATTCATACTGACCACCTTCGATAAAGTAGTCGTAAAATTTGTCGGCTAATTGCTTGTCTTCAAGTCTTGCATAGCGAAACTCGCCCAGAATCACGCCTTTCTCTTTTTCCACTTCAACGTCAGCAATATCAAGACCATCGCCGATATCCCGCATCCAAGTCAAAGCTTGAGTTAATTGAGTGTTGTCTGGCAGGTCGAGTTGATAGACCGTTTCTTGGTAAGAGGTGTAAGCATTTAAATCGGCACCAAAGCTAACGCCTGCATCTTCGAATAGGCTGATAACATCATTCTGCGAGAAGTTTTCACTACCATTAAACGCCATATGCTCAACAAAGTGGGCGTAGCCTTCCTGTTGTTCGGTTTCTTGGAACGAACCTGCATGCACCACAAGTCGAACCGATACAGGTTCTTCAATATCTCGGTAGACGTGATAAGTCAGTCCGTTTTCTAGCTGCCCCGATGCCCAAGCAGGATCAGATTGGATTCGATTTTCTGTAGAGATAGAGCTACAACCGATCAAGGTCACGCTCAATGCGACCACTAAACAATAATTTTTCATAACAACCTCTTACATGTCATTGCGTGACAATATACAGATCGGGTGAATAATTATCGTTTAATACTAAATCACATGAATATCTTTGTGATCAAGATCGTCATTTTATAAAATTCATCACACTATCCGTTTTATATCATAGCCTGTTCTATCTTATTGATAGAACCACGACTAATCGACTTACATCCCTTTAAAAAGCCCTTGTGATGAACGGCTTACCGGCAGTTTCCCCCCAGATACATATGCGAACATCTGCCCTGAAAAGCTCTTACTGACCTTATCAATAGCGGCAACTCGCACCACTACCGAGCGATGAATTTGCCAAAACACATCCGGCTCTAACTGACCGAGCAGCTCTTTGAGCGACGTGCGCAGAATGAATTCCTCAACAGCGCCAGCTTCTCCAACCTTAAATACTGACACATATTTATCCTCAGCCTTGAAATAGAGCACGTCTTCCACTGCGATAAGATGGATATCGTCACCCGAATGGGCTTTGAGCCACGTGAGATATTGTGGTGTGGCGACCGTTTGAGAGAGCTGTTGGATATGCTCCATTAACGATCCCATATCAACGGGAGAGGAGTTAGATTTGCGCACTTCCAAGCGATCTTTGAGTTTTTGACAGCATGAAAATAGTCTTTCTTCGTTGATCGGCTTGAGTAGGTAATCTGCGGCATTACGCTCAAACGCTTGCAACGCATATTCATCATACGCGGTAATGAAGACTACCAGTGGTGGGTTCGTCTGTTTTTGCAGCTGCTTTGCGAGAGCCATGCCATCAAGCTCAGGCATTCGAATATCAAGGAACACCACATCCGGTTGGTGCGCCTCAATCATCTGTTTCGCCTCGGTGCCATTTTGTGCCCGACCAAGGATGTCGAGTTCAGGCCAAACGTCAGCCAAACTCTTATCTAGATGATGGCGAAGCAAGGGCTCATCGTCCGCTATGATGGCAGTAAAGCCGTTATTGTTTGCCATATTCGCCATTATTCTTCCTTAAAATTCACACTGTAAATCGCCATTTCTATTGGCCTGAGAGCGGTAGTCTTAATTGCGCCACCACCCCACCAGTAGCTTGCTCTTTGATTGATAAGCTTGCCTGTTCATCAAATAACATCGCGATACGCTGGCGGATATTGCTCAACCCAACACCATGACCGCCGCTATTGGACGAACTCAACAACCCTAAGCCATTATCAACCACATCGATCATTAGGCACTCTTGCTCAACACTGAATCGAATCGAGATCTCACCGCCTTCAGCCTTGGGCTCTATCCCATGAGTGAGAGCATTCTCAACCAAGGGCTGGATCAAAAATGGCGGGATCACTTGTGCTGAGTCGACTTGGCTCTTGTCGATGTTGAAGGTCAGGCGCTCACCCAAACGAATTTTCTGAATATTCAGATACGCATCCAGAAGGTCACTCTCTTGAGCAATGGTTGATTGTTCACTTCGACTATTACGCAGTGTAACTCGCAAAAGCTCAGTAAGCTTATCCAGCATCAGCTTTGCCTTATCACTGTCAGTCTCAATCAAAGCGCTGACTGTGGCCAGAGTATTGAACAAGAAATGCGGTTCAATTTGGCTTTGTAGCTGTTTTAACTGGCTGAGTACAACCACTTTCTCTTGATCTGCTTGGCGACGCTTGGCCACTTCTAATTCATTGTCTGCACGTAGCTTTTGCTCTCTGGTGTAGAAATAGTAGTAGCTGACCGAACAGAAAATGACGCCGAGGAAGATCACCGACTTAAGCTCAGATATACCTTCGCCAAAGAAGCCATTCAACCAGTAGTGCGCGTTGAGTGTTCCGAAGGTTAGAGCAAATACCATTGAGATGGCGATCTCCAACAAGCGTGACGTATCAGGAAACAACTTGATGAGGACAAAAGAAGAAAACACCGCGCTGTAGCCAAAGCCAAAACTTATCATGGCACTGGTGAACAGTGGCCCTCCCCAGATACTTTGAGTTGTCACACTAATCGCGACACAAAACAGGGTAGTCACTAACCAACTCTTAAACCAAGAGTACTGTTTACATCCAGATTCACTCATCAAAATCGTCCTTTAATATTTAATAGAATCATATGACTATCGGGCAAATTAGCGTAAGCAGAATCCTTATTTCCGCCTAAAAAGCGTGCAGCAAGTTCCAGTTCAACCGACGCACTGCCATTGTCTATTGCTTGATAGTTGATCCATTGTGTTGCGATAATTCCGCCATCTTGTGGTGCGATCATCAGATCCAGAGTTGGGGTAACATCATCCAGCCACGCCCATGTAGACGCACCATCAGCAAACCAGTGTCGCCAACCACTTGAGTCCAATGACCAGTGAGCCATCAGATTGTGCTCAACAATATTGGCGTGCTGATACCCCTGCGCGTAAGCACTTGCCAAAGGCTGGGTGCTCGGCACCTGCGATAAGTCTTGGGCTCTATTGATTGCGGTCTGCCATTCAGAATTACTCCATGCGCGGCCGTCATACCAATATTCGAGTACGATGTTGTGCCCGGTGTCGTTAGCCCATGTCAGCCCGACAAGAGCTTGAAAGGCGTCACCTTGATCCTCCAGTTGAACTGGCTGATATTGATCATCAGGCAAACTGTACCCTAGGCTGTGGCGTTGGTAGACCATGGATCCATGAAACTCCCACGCTAGGTTAAGCACCGACACTAAGCTCGCCCCAAGCAACCCATGTCTGACATCGTCATAATAGGCGAGCCATTGATACTCATGGTCACCAATCAAGTTGTAGCGCTTAATTCCCACACCTTGTTGTTCACTGGCCCTTTCGAGTTGATTGACCTCTTGAGAACCCCAAGAAGAGTCACTGTAGAGCAAGGTCCACTCACCGCTATCGTCAAACATAGAGAGTGATGCCACGCCCGCTCCCTCCTCCGCAACAATACCTACCGGATTTTGTCGGTAGGGCTTTATCACATCCAATGGCCGATAGCCGTAGCCAACACCCCAGTCGAGACGCATCTTGCCTAGCGTGACATCGATATACTGCTCTCCGAACAGCGCATTAGACAAGCTAACACTGTCTTGCCAAAACAGCTCTCGCACAATCAGCTGTGTATCACTGTGACTATCGGGGAGCTCATGTCGGCTCTGTTCATGGTAAAGGTCATCGCCCTTAATCGAGAACAGGCCAAGCCATTGAGCATAATTCACTTCAAGATCGAGTAACGCATTCACAGACTGGCGATGATATTCAGGCTCACTCAACCATGGCGTTTCCCGTGATTGCACCGTTTCAGCGCTGACCTGCCAGTCCCAAGCTAGGCTCAGTTGGTTATCATCTGCCAATACGCTCGCGCTCAATAGAGAAGTTGCAGCGGTGCTTATTGCGACAGCTCGCGCACACCAGCGTTTAGGGCTACCATCTCTCGTTTTCAAACAAGCCAAAGTGTTCATCACCACCAACCTATAGCCCAGACACGCTGTTACGAGACAAATACGCAGGGTTGTAGTACTTATCCGCCAGTGACTGTTCGCTGATCTCTTGATACTCAATCAGGGTACGCTTATTCGGCTGAATCTTATCAAGCAGACTCATCGCAACCACACTTGGCAGCCCATTACGCTCTCCCTCATCAAACCATGCCTGTTTGGCTAGTTTTCCCGATCTCAAGTACAGATCAGCCTTGACTGGGAACGCGCGATCAGTGGTTAACCACAAGTCGATCGACTGATAGCTTGCTCCTTTGGTTTTAGCGGTCAGTTTTAATTTATGTGTCGTTACCAGCTCGCCGTTGTCCAACTCAACGTTCTCTTGCTGCACCCACTCACCTCGATAATCCTCACTCCAAGTCAATGTTGAGATGTCACCCACCGAGGCTTCACCTAGAAGTTTCTGCATTGGTGTGATTCGGATAGGTCGGCGCGACTTAGGCATAAGTAGCCAGTAGTTATCCTCAATCATCAGCATCTTTTGCCCAGCTTCCACTGCCGATTTAAAGATCACCAGTGATTCACGATTTGGACGTGTGTAGACGTTGTACTGGCGAGTTTTATCCAACTTATCATTGTCAAAAAGGTGCACTACAGACACCACCTTTGAGGCCTGCTCACTGTTGAGTCGGTAGCGATCGGCTTTGGCAATCATCTCTGTCACTTGTTCGGCATCAACCGCCCAACTCGATCCACTAAACACAAACGACAACATCAACAAACACGTCATTACTGTGTGATGCCAAACAGTTTGGCTTGCGCGTCTATTCGAAATGGCATTTAGGTCATTAAACATAAGTCAGCGCCTCCGTGATAGGTTTGTTTACACCTTTGCGAGCAGCGAAATAAGCCGCAATAAGACAGATAGCAGTCACACCAGCCATGGCGTAAGCCACCAATTCAAAAGAGAAGTAGATATTCAACGGATAGCCATCAGTTCGACCTGGAGGCGGTGGCATTTGCACATCCACCACTAGCAATAGAACAGTCACAGCTGCGCTGGCAAAAGCGCCAAGCAAACCACCAAGTACCGCTAACAGGCCTGCCTCTTTCAAGAATCCGGCAATGATTTCAGATGGATAACTACCCAATGCCGACAGCGTCCCCATCTCTCGAGTGCGCTCTGTGACCGACATAGTCATGGTGTTAAACAGAGAAACGAAAACTACCAACGCCATCACCGCACCCATAATGCCGAAGATCCGATCGTAGAGATCTTTCACTTTGACGTAGAAAAATGCGCGATCTTGCCACGGAGTGATCTCGATCTGCGGGCTGTCCGCATTGCCGTTTCGCTGTGCCAGCTTTTGTTGCAAGCGTTGATCAACCTGACTTGTCAATTGAGTCTCAAATAAGAATACCGACAGTGTGCTCACTCGATCTGTAGCCAGCAGCTCCTGTGCTTGGCTGATATGAACGTACAACTGGCGTTTATCTAACTCAGGAACGCCAGTCGAGTAGATACCTTGCACCTTAAAGTCGAATGCGTTGAGAGCCCCATCACTGGTGGTCGCGAGCAGCGTAACCCAATCGCCAATGCTCACTTTCAGGTTACGCGCTAAGTCTTTCCCCAACATCACTTGCGGCTCGGAATCTTCGTATCTTGGTGAATCAATACTGGTTAGAGTCTGCCCTTGTCGAACATCTAAAAACGGGCCCTTCATGTCAAATTCACGCTCGTTAACGCCTGTTCCCATAAAGATGGTCGACTTAGAACCATTGGAAACAAGGCCACTAAAGTAGACTCGTGGCTGAACACCGCGCACATCGCTATCGCCAATGATCATCTTTGTCAGTTCATCTGCGTTTTCTAAACCGTTGCTTAATGGCGTATCTTCGTCCTGCTCAAAGTAACCCGGTGTGCTGAGTGTTAAGTGCCCAGTATCGCGCGCGGTCGACTCTCGCAAAGATTCATAGGTATAAAGTCCATACCCACCTGCGGAAGTGAGTGCGAACACGGCAATCGCCACGATCAAAACCGACAACAAGCTACGACGCCCATTACGCAGGAGATTGAGCCACGCTAGGCGCAGAGAATGTAGAAACCCAAACTGCATTAACTTGCCCATGAGACGGCCTCCTGATTCATTGTTGAGGTCACGATCTTGCCGTCCACCAGCTCAATCACTCGATCGCAACGGCTGGCCATTCTTGGATCGTGGGTCGCGACAATAAATGTGGTGCCAAACTCGTGGCCAAGCTCGCGCATAATGTCGATCACTTTATTGGCAGTGTGGCTATCCAAGCTTGCTGTGGGTTCATCGGCAATCACTAACTTAGGCTTGTGGACCAAAGCACGAGCAATCGCGACGCGCTGTTGCTGACCACCAGAAAGGTTATCTGGTCGATGGTGAATGTATTGCTCTAAGCCAACACGCATAAGCATCTGCTGCGCTTGTTTATGCTGCTCTTCAAGACTTAAACCATTGAGCATCAGAGGGTAAGCAACGTTTTCGAGCGCAGTCATGACAGGCACCAGATTGAACTTTTGAAATACAAAACCTAAAGCGTGACGACGAAAACGCGCAGCGGGGATCGCTTGTTCAGGGTAGGGCTGCCCTTCTATCGAAATCATCCCTTGGTAATATCGGTCCAACATTCCTAGGATATTGAGCAAAGTACTTTTACCAGAGCCCGACGGACCGCATAACGCCACCATCTCGCCTTGCTCAATCGATCCAGAGACTCCATTAAGGGCATGTACTACCTGCTCACCCGCTCTGTATCGCTTTTTAATGGCTTCGAACACTATCATCTTGTTATCTCCCTTGTTCGAGCGGATATTATTGAGCCTGACTGACGAGTGCCTTCGCCGTCATGGTTTCAATGTTGCTGCTATCTTTCTCCTCCATTACAGCCAACCAAGACTGTGCTTGTGCGAAGTCTTGTGCTCGAATCGAAGCGATAATCGCATAGCGGTAGATCCAAGCGGTAGCAGCAAAGTTTTGGTGTAAAAATTCGTCTTCAGATAGCAGGTCTAAATAGAGGTCATAGCCACGGTCAAAGTGGTTAAACATATCTGGTAGAGAGGTATAGGTGGTCGCCGCCATGGCGCGGGTGAGGTAGGCTTCTGGCAGGCCCTGAACTCTCGCCTGCTCAGCCACAGGTTGTTCGATGCTATTTAATAGAGTCAAAGACTTATCGATAGTCGCGAGCCCTTTTTCGACATACTTCATCTTGTTCCAAGGCAGAAAAGCATCGCGCCCTTGAAGGGTTTCTGTACTACCCAAGTAGACCAAAGTCAGCGGTGTTGCCCCCTCTTTGTCGAGGATCGATTTCAGCGCATCATGCGCCGCTTCAACCATCTCTTCATCACCTTGAGCAGCTTGGTTATACATAGAGAGAGCTTCTGGCGTTGGGTTGGCAAATGTTAATGTCGGAACGATTGACACAAGCCCAATCAAAAGTGAGCGGCTAAATAGAGAAGTAAGCGAATGTGTGTTGTTTGCAGCAGTCATGATTCCTAATCCCTTTCAAATGTTGACGTTGAAAGGTTAACCACAAACTGTCACGCCGTTTTATCAATGCGACGAATGGTAATAATGCGGAGTGAATGGTTGAGAGAGGGTGTGAATGGGGAAGGTACTTGGCAAGTTTAGAGAAAATAAAGAGCCTCCAAATACTGGAGGCTCTATCCATATTAGCAACAAGTGATCGCTACACTTGCTTTGGTTGAAGCTCTTTTTCTTCAACTTCTTTTATGTCGAAGCGCTGCTTTAATTCTTTCTCGATGCTTTCTAAACTGCGATTTGCTGTTTCAGGAAGTATTTTGATAGCAAACCAAACTTGTCCAAGTAGGATGATCGCAAACATAATGAAGAGCGCAGATGTCCCAAATGATTCTCTAAAAGCAGGCGTGAATGAGTTCAAGATAACGCCCTGAATCCAAATAGCCGCAGTCGTGATAGAGACTGCACGGCCACGAACAGAAGTTGGCAGAATCTCAGCTGAAATTGTGAACTTCAAAGGACCTAAACCCAATGCTGTGAAGGCAACAAAGAACGCCATTAATCCAACAATCAACATCGGTGGGGTGTCGGGTCTGTCGAAGAATATCGCAAGGCCAATCAGACAAGTGAAACAACCAAGTGCAGAGGTTATCAGCATTTTTCTACGGCCCACCTTGTCAATGAACACCATTGATAAAGAGGTAAAAATAACGCTGACTAAGCAGATCCAGCCAAATCCACCTAGTGCTGAACCTTGGTTACCCATGATTTCTTCTAGCATTACAGGGCCGTAGTACATCACAACGGTTACACCAGACCATTCTGACCAGATTGCGAGTAATATCCCCGTCATCAGTCCAAAACGCATCACTGGGTTTTTAACTAGCTGCTTGTAAGAACCTGTTTTCTCGGAGCGGATAACTTGACGACATTCAATGATCGCTTCTTCCGCTTCACCTTTGGTTAGGAACTTTCTTAGAATACTCGCGGCTTCTTTCTCTTTCGCTTTAGATATTAGCCAACGAGGTGATTCTGGGAAAAACGCGACTAACCCTAGAAAAATGACAGCAGGTAAGAATTCAACAGAGAACATGCCACGCCAGTTTTCAGTAATAAAGAAATGATCAAGGTAATGACCGGTAACAACGGCAGACTGGCTGTAGTTCACGATCAGCGTGTTGGTGATAACTGAGCAAGTTAAACCAATAACGATGGCAACTTGAAACAGATTGCTGAGTTTACCTCTATGCCTTGCTGGAGCTACCTCAGCAATATACATAGGACAAACTACAGTAGCGATACCAATACCGAAGCCACCAATAATGCGAGCCCAGATAAGCAAGTTAAATGAGTTTGCGTACATACAACCAAGTACAGAGATGATGGCCAATAGAGCTCCTAACATCAGAGGTTTCTTACGCCCAGCATAGTCCGCAATAGGACCTGCTATTACGCTACCAAATAGACAGCCCACGAGCGCTGAAGATACGTACCAACCTTGTTGTAAGGCCGATAATTCAAACTGTTGTGTGATTTGTGTGATTGTGCCGCCAATAACTATGGTGTCCATTCCAAATAGGAAACCACCGATGGTTGCCGCCGCGCAAATAAATGTTAAAAAGAACATCTTCTTATTGTTTTCACTAAGAATCATTTGATCTCTCCATGAGAATTGTAGAGTACATGGGACGCTGTTCTAGTGCGTCTGGATTACGTAGTCTGCGTTTGATTCGTATTTTTTTATTTTTAACGCATTGACTAGATCCACGCGCTCGGTTTTATCAAGCGCCTCTTGTTGCGACTTTCCACCGGCCATGTGTCGTGATATCAATCGTTCTCTAAGGACCTCTTCACTTGCGGTGAGAAAGATCTTCAAGTCAATTAAATCACTGACGGGTAGCCAGTCTTCATCGGTTGAGTAGATGTAATTGCCTTCGAGTAAAATAATTTGAGTGTCAGGCTCAATTAAAAAACCTTCAGCAATGGGGTCATGCAACTGACGACAGTATTTCGGCCAAAAGAATGCATCAGCATTTGGTGTCACCGCCTTGCCAAGCAAATGTGCCAATGAGGTTACATCAAATGTTTCGATACTACCTTTGACTGACGTCAGTCCTTTTTCTTTCAGTACCGAATTAGGGTAGTGGAAGCCGTCCATGGGACAAAGTTGGGCTTTGAGACCTAACTTCGATAATCCGGTATGTAGAGATTCTGACAGAGTTGATTTACCCGTAGCTGGTGCACCAGATATACCGATGACAAGAATCGGTTTCCCTGACTCTTGGTAAGTATTGGCAATCAGCTGAGGAATACTTGCAATGTCATCAACCGTTAACGAATGTGTTTTAGCCATGATCTAGTTCCTAATTCAGTACATGATAATGCCGCTATGTGACTAGCTTTCTTCAAAGAGCCTCGGAAATCTTGATTCTCTGAGTAGTAATGACAAAAGGCCCCATGGAAAATATCTCCAGCACCCAGCGTATCGATAGCATCAACTTTAGGTGCAGGAATTAACCCGCTACCAGACTCATCACTATAAAAAACACCTTTGTCACCTAGCGTCATTGCCCACTTTTTTATCCCATATTGGTCACAAAGCTCCTGCATTTTCTCTTTATCACCGTTGGTGAACTCCTCTGAAACAATAGGAATAGTACAGAGAGATAAAAACAGTTCGCTGTGTGACTTCCAAGTACCTGCGTCTAGAACAATATCCCCTGTAAACTCAGCTAGTGCTTGTACGTTAGTACTTACAAACGGATGTTCATATTGGTCAAGTAACACAAGCTTTGCATTATCTAGCCATTTCGGGTCTAAACTCACCACCTGTTCGCAATCGGGCTGACTTGCGTTGACAATAAGCCTAGATGCCGTTTGCTTTGCAGAGATAATATTCGATAGTGGCAACTGATATTCGTCATCGAGACTTAAGTCCACAACCGAAATTTCGTGCTCATTAAGCTCTGCTGTCACTATCGATTTATAGAGGTGCTCTTTACCTAAACATGTCCAAAGGTGTACATCAGAACCTAATGCGTTGCATGCAACCGCCGCATTGAGTGCAGACCCACCACCACCAATAAAATCAGCAATGGCATTCACCTTTTGGTCGGGGCCAGGCATCACTTCAACAAAGCTCATTAAATCAATCGTGCTTCTGCCTATAAATACACAATTTCCCATACGTAGAACTCCTTTGAATTAAAGCTCACCGCTAGCGTAGCGTGCAGCCATGTCATCCATAGAAATAGGTGTGATCTTGTCACCGTGACCAGCACAGCCAAAGCGTTCAAATCGGTTTAAACAAAGCTTCGTTAATTCGTCCATTCCAGCTAACAGGAACTTACGTGGGTCAAACTCTTGCGGGTTTTTCATCGCGAGTTCACGGAAGCGACCGGACATCGCCATACGACAGTCTGTATCAATATTTACCTTACGAACACCATGCTTAATACCACGTTCAATCTCTTCAATTGGTACGCCGTATGTTTGAGGCATTTCACCACCATGCTCATTAATCATATCTTGAAGGTATTGAGGTACCGAAGATGCGCCATGCATAACAAGGTGAGTGGTTGGGAGCTTTGAGTGAATCTCTTCAATAACGTTCATTGCTAAGATATCGCCATCGGGTTTACGCGTGAATTTGTAGGCACCGTGGCTTGTACCACAAGCGATTGCTAATGCATCGACCTTAGTTCTTTTTACAAAATCAACAGCTTGGTCCGGGTCAGTTAAAAGTTGGCTCTTTTCAAGAATACCAGCCGCGCCAACACCATCTTCCGCTTCCGCTTCACCTGTTTCTAAAGAACCGATACAACCCAGTTCACCTTCAACAGACGCCCCAACCCAGTGTGCAGATTGAGCCACGCGCGAAGTAATATCTACATTGTAATCATAGCTACTTGGAGTTGAAGCATCTCGCTCTAATGAGCCATCCATCATCACTGACGTAAAGCCGTGACGAATGGCTGAAAGGCAAGTTTCTTCGCTGTTGCCATGATCTTGGTGAAGAACGATTGGTGTTTTCGGGAACATTTCAGCGAGAGCACAAACCATCTTATAAAGCATCACGTCACCAGCGTAGCTTTTACGAGCATTGATGCTCGCCTGCAGGATGACACCTGAATTACATTTTGCTGCCGCGCGAACAATAGCAAGCCCTTGCTCCATGTTGCTGATGTTGAATGCTGGCACTGCATAACCATTTTCTGCTGCGTGATCCAGTAATTGTCTTAGTGTAACGATAGCCATTTTCTTCTCCAAAGTGATTTAATTGTTTCTTGCAATTAAACTTACTTAATTTAATTGCAAGAAACAATTAAATAGAATTTAGAATGTGAAAAGGATCGTGTTTTTGTTCTGATGATCTTTATTTTCAGCAGGGGAAAGAGGCTCGTTTTTTAATAGAAACTCTTTTTAAGAAACAAAAAAGCCCAGCAATATGCTGGGCTAAATAGAAGAGGAGGAAGACTGAATCAGTTATTCGGCAACACTTTTCATTCCGAATGTTTTTAGTGTTTCAATTCTTACGTTACCGTTCTTAGCGTATACATAGAGGCCTGCACTGTCTTCATCAGAAAAGATGTTATTGGTCATCACAGTACGACCGCCATCGGTAAAGACTTCCACAGAAATACTGTCCATAAAGATACGGATATTTGCTCGATCCTTACTTGCACACTCTAGTGGGCATGTTCTACGCAAAGCAGAGCGGCTACCTGACTGGGTACGATCAAAGGCCAATTCGCCTTTCTTAAGATCCAACTCAATCAGTGTTTTCTGTTCACCTTTACTACGAATCTCAAACACAACGCTATCACAGTCGCTAGCAGCTAGGTCAATGTCAGCAATGATTTCACAGTGAACATTATCACCGGCTTCAAATGCGAACTTTTCACCATCGTTTAACTCTAGCTCTGTATGCCTTTTTGGCGAATGACGCAACTTTTCAACTTCTTGCACTGGTGTGAACTTCAGTTTCCCGTCGTGACATAAAGAGACTTCACGAGCCAATGTGATACTGCCGTACCAACCAAGTTCACTCGTATCGTAAGTGCCATCACACCATGGCATGAATGGCCATGAACCAATCCAAGCTTGGATGAGAGTACGCCCATTTTCATCATCGAAGACTTGTGGTGCGTAGTAGTCGAAGCCCCAATCTAATGAGCCCATAGTGGACCAATGGAACTTACCAGTTCGGTAGTCTAAGTCACCAACAAGGTAAACCACTTGGCGTTGTTGCATACCCATTGGTGAATACATAAGGACATGTTTGTCACCCAATTTGAAGATATTTGGGCACTCAAGCATTGTCCCCAATTCGCCCATACTTTCAACACAGTACCCTACGAATTCCCAATCGGTTAAATTGTCTGACTTGTGCAGACAGACTTTACCAAATCCATTGGTCTCGTAGTTTGATGCATTGATGAGATCACTCACGCCATCTGTTACACCTGTCACCATGTACCATGAGCCTTCATGCTTCCAAACCTTTGGATCGCGGAAGTCATGTAGGTTAATTCCCTCTGGTGGATCCGATAAGATTGGGTTTCCATCATATTTTTCGAAGTTGATACCATCCGTCGATGTTGCCATACATTGGACTTGGCGAGCTTGTGCGCATCCCGTGTAGAACAATGTCATCACGCCATCATTATTAACCGCACTACCGGTGAAGATACCGCCGCCATCCCAGCCGTCATATTCTTCGCTTGGTGCCAACGCTTCTGGCAGAGTTTCCCAGTGAATCAAATCCTCACTGACAGCGTGCCCCCAATGCATGGTGCCCCACTTTCCACTAAATGGGTGATGCTGATAGAAGAGGTGATATTTACCTTGATACTGAATCAAACCGTGCGGGTCATTAATCCAACCAACAGGGGCTTGATAATGGTAATGCTCACGCCAATGGTGCTGCTTGACTGTATCTTTATGCTCAGCGATGTAATCTTCAACTTGATCAATAATTGCCTGATGCTTCTTCTTATCGAATACCACAAGGACCTCCAATGTTATCGAAATATATTTAATTGCAACCTGCAATCAAATATATTTCATTTAATTGCAGCTAACAAATATAGTATGATGAACTTGAGATTACGCTCACATAAGTAAAGTAGAGCCTATTTCTAACTATATGATTTTATTGAAACTTAACTTTTTCAATATATTGTATAGAGCCATTGGAACGTTATTGCAGATCAAACTGGTCAGGAGAACTATGAACAAGCCTATGAAAAGCGGACTAGGCGTTTCGTTAGATGATGTACAAAATCATAATAAACGCGTGATTCTTAATGCACTTCACACAAGTGGTAGTTGCTCCAGAAAAGAGATAAGTCAACTCGTTGGGCTTGATCAAGCGACAGTGACACGAGCAATTAAACCGCTAATAGAACAAGGGCTAATCGTAGAAACTGGCGTACGAAAAGCCGCGCGTGGCCGGAGCTCTATCTATCTCGGATTCAACACTCAACACCTGCGAATTTTGTCTGTTCGAATACAACGTACTAACTTCTCTATTGATACCTTCGATCTCAATGGCGTTTCACTGACTAGCATAGTCAAACCAATCAATATCGATAATAGTCCAGAAGAGCTAATCGCGTATTTAACACAGCAAGTAAGCAATGTACTTCAAAAGCAAGAAGGTGATGTTCTAGGTATCGCTGTTGCTATGCCTGGGCCATTTTTAGAGCAAGACAATAAAATCATGCTAATGACGGATGCTAAAAACTGGCAAGATATTGATTTTATCTCTCATATGCGTGAACAATTTCCTGACCATCCAATTTATGCCGGTCACGATGCTAAATTGGCAGCACTTGCCGTTTGGCGTCAATTGCAAAACACTTATGATGCGAGTGTTTTATTGTATGTGTCTCTTGGACAAGGCGTGGGCTCAGGTTTGGTTATCGAAGGACAGGTTTACCATGGCAGCTTAGGTGCCGCAGGAGAAATTGGTCACACATCTATTAATTTTCAAGGGCCACAATGTAAATGTGGGAACCTAGGTTGCCTTGAGCTTTACAGCTCAACGACAGCCTTAATAGAACGCTACAAACTTGAAGCATCACTAGAGTCCGCAGATTTTGAAGTAGTAGTGAGTGCATTCCATAACCAAGAACAAGCTGCAATAAGTGCCGTCGACTATTTAGCTAAATGCTTAGCGCACGGTTTAGTTAATAACATTAACCAGCTAAACCCAGACTTGGTCGTCATTGGTGATGAACTGGCACAGTTAGGTACTGAGTTCTTAAGCCGCATTAAAGAACACACATTTCGATTACTGCTTCCAGATCTAGCAAACAATATCGAATTGGTTCTTGATGAAAGCCAGGAAGATTTAGTTCATAAAGGAAATTATCACAACGTGATGTCCAATGAACTACTTCTGCCTTTGGCGCATTTAGGGATTAAAGCCACTAATACAGCTGAAAGAACAAAATAAAGCTAGCTAACTCAAGCCAAACACAAATAGCCGCTAATCAGCGGCTATTTTCAGTTATCAGAGCGAATCTTCGCAGAGACTATTTTTCGTTTTGTCGACTACGGCTTCCATAAAAAACGCTGAATTAACTTAACCGACCTTCTTAATCATCGTCACCGGGTTGTACCCCTTCTCGCCCTTGCTGACTGGCTCACTTGGGTTGTAATGGCGCATAAGCACATTAAATTTGCCCGTATTATTGCCTTCCATAGTTGGAATATTGTTTGGCTGACCTTCACATCCAAAACGGAGAGTGTAGGTTCCATCAATGTTCATCACGGGTTCCATTTCACTCGAAATGTTGGCTTTATCGTTAAACATACGCCCATCAGCATTGTAAACCGTCGCTGACCAGAATGCCCCTGCCTTCGGGTCTTTGAAAGTCGTCTCGTAACATGCATTCGCATCGAAGTACTGACTGGTTTGATAGATGTTGTCTTCAACCATCGCACCACCCCAGCCACCAGCTGCGCCAACATAATTCATGTAATCAGTTTGGCCACTTTCTTTGTTACCAAATGCTTTTGATTGATCATAGCCGTCACTGAAGTCGATGTTGCCAGCTCTATCCGTGGCCTTAAATGACGCCATATCCCACTCCTTTACAACAAACGGCTTATCGCTGCTGGTTTCAATCTTCAGGTTACGGCGTGCATCATCTTCAAGAGCACGGACAATAACAAATGCGTGATCCGTTTTTGCGCTGATTTTGTGACGACCAGAACCGTAGATCATTGGCTGTGTTTCGTGGTTTTCATCGACGACTTGCAGTGACACATATTGGTCGGTTTCTGGAACTGTCACATAGACATCATCGTTCGACATATCGATGACAGAAACAGAATAGAAAGTGTCTCGATTCATTCGTACAACGAACTGCTCTTCAGGAACGCTGCTCGGTACAGGCATCTCAAAGAATGTGTTGATACCACCCGCTTTTTCTACCACCGCGCCGAGGCGCATATTCGTGTATGCCTGAGCAAAATTATCTTCCGTGACAATAGTTGGCGCTGCAATAACGCTGGTTGAGAATAAAGCGACAGCAGTAAGGGGAAATAGTGTTTTCATAGTAGCGACCTTTATATTTCAAAGTGAATGTCATTTGGAAGAGTATTGTTTGCTCCGCCGACAGTGATCACTTTATACTTCCAATATGGAAAGCGTGGAAAATAGGACTTGCCGATATGGAAAGTGTAGACTTGAACTTGCTGCGTACCTTTGTATTGCTGTGTCAGTCGAATAGCCTTAAAAGGGCTGGGATGAAACTGGGGATCTCAGAGAGCGCAGTCAGCAAGCAAATGGCCAAGCTAAGAGAGCAATTAGGACACCCACTTTTCGAGCGCACCACAGAAGGATTGAGACCAACGCACTACAGCAAATCTATTTTGCCCAAGATTGAACAAGCCTTATCCTTAATGCACTCCGCTACATCACCAGTGACATTCGACCCTGCTACCTATGAAGGGCCCATTACCCTCGCTTTCTTCGCCTCCACACTCGAATTTTCAGGTCTAAGTTTATTTAAGGAACTTTCGAAAACATTCCCCAAAGCACAAATTGAGCTGAAGACTTGGACATCAGATACAGAGCAAAAATTAGAAGAAGGTGATATCACCTTAGGTGTGCACTTTCTAAACGAAGACCGCAGCACCAATATCTTCCAGAAACGCATCATGGCCGACCAACTGGTGATCGCCGTATCAAAATCGTTGGGGCCACTAACATGGGAAGAGGCGTTGCAATTGCCTTTTATCAAGATCCGCAGTCAAGGCTGGAATGAAGACCGTTACCGATATTTAGAAATGTTGAGAAGCAATGGCATTAACCCCAACATCAGTATCACGGTGGACAATTTTTCAGTTGCGAGGCAGATTCTCGAGCAAGGAGAACACGCCTGCGTGCTAAGCGACAGTTGGAAGGACGCTTCGCTTAATACGATAGAGCCCCCCAAAGCGCTTAGGATTGATTTAAACCTTGTATCCTGCATGCGTCTTGTCGATCGTCAAAGCCCTCTAAATCTAGCGGTTCATGATGTGGTTAAAAGAGTTATGCTCGAGTCTAGATAGTTAATTCCCTTGCACGAGAGAAATGCTCGTTATCACTTTGTACAAACAAAAATAGCCGCAGATTCGCGGCTATTTTTAGTTATCTAAACGAAGCTTTTATGACTTTTACTTCTTCGTCTCTTCAACCACAGCCTTCATCAATACCGAAGTATCCATGCGACCTTCGCCTTGAGCAGATAGAGCTTTATATGCGTTGTTGGTTTTTTCCGTCAATGGAAGTTGGATGCCTTGGCGCTCAGCTTCATCTAAGCAGAAACCTAAGTCTTTGATCATCCAGTCGATAGCAAAGCCAAAGTCGAACTTGTTTTCCGACATCGTCACCGCGCGGTTCTCCATCTGCCATGAGCCAGCAGCGCCGTTTTTAAGGCAATCAACCAGAGTTTGAATGTCTAAGCCTGATTTCTCAGCAAGCACTAAGCCCTCAGACAGGCCGTTTAATACACCTGCAATACAGATCTGGTTAACCATTTTCGCGCGTTGGCCTTGGCCGACCTTACCCATAAGAACGGATGACTTACCATAAGCGTCGAATACAGGTTGCAGGTCATTGAATAGCTCTTGTTCACCACCACACATGATGGTTAGCACGCCGTTTTCTGCGCCCGCTTGACCGCCTGATACTGGTGCATCCATAAAACGAACACCAGCTTTGTTAGCAGCAACGTCAAGCTCTTCCGATAACAGTGCAGACGTCGTGGTGTGGTCGACAAGGATCGCGTTTGGCTTCATCGCCGCCAATGCACCTGTTTCGCTGGTCGTCATACTGCGAACGTCGTCATCGTTGCCAACACAAACCAACACTACGTCAGCTTCTGCTACACACTCCGCAACGGTCTCAGCGGCTTTACCTTGATATTTATCAGCCCAATCGAGTGCTTTGCTGTGAGTACGGTTAAATACCGTTACTTCGAAACCGGCTTTAACTAGGTGACCTGCCATTGGGAAACCCATCACACCCAGTCCGATAAAACTTACTTTCATTTATTGCTCCTTTTTATGAGGCGGGCGCTTCATTGTGAAAAGATCGAATGCTCTCAATCAGTGCATTAATCAGTAGCGTCAACGCCTTAGGCTGATATTTTCTCTCTTTGTACACTAAATATGCCTGTCGGTCACCTCGATGGTATTCAGGTAGGAGTTGAATGAGGTCCATATTGGGTGAGATATGACGAAACGGCAGTGAAGCGACACCTAAGCCATTCTCAACCGCTTCGGCGACTCGGTGGATATCATTGACCACAAACTTGGGTTGAATGCTGATATTGCGCTCAAGGGTATCTCCTTTATAGAGCGGAATGTCCGTCACATGGTCAACACTGACCCAGTCTTGCTGCGCCAACTGTTCTGGGGTGGTTATGGCACCTCTGCGCTCTAGGTATTTCTGACTAGTAAAGAAGCCGTGCTTGGCTTTAAACAGGGGGCGCGCAATCATCCCTTCCAAGTTGGAGACATTAAAGGTCACCAGCAAGTCACGATCCGTTTCTGGGACTAAATGTTGCTGACTCAAGACTAAATCCAATTGCACCTTAGGGTACTGGATCAGAAAATTCTCGATCGTGTTGCTCAGAAAGCTGCCATAAAAATTGTGTGGGACGGTCAGCTTAATCTTGCCCTGAATCACATCCTTGCCTTTGAGCAGATCCAAAAAACCAGCTTGCAATGACTCCATACCGCTACTGAGGGATTGAAACGCCGCTTCGCCATCCTCAGTCGCAACCAACTCTCGCCCTTTTTTCTCAAGCAGACGAATCCCAAGCCGCTCCTCTAAAGCAGATAGACGGCGGGACATGGTTGAGACAGGAAGCTGCAGTGAACGCGAGGCCGAAAGCAGAGAGCCTTTCTCTACCACAGCACAAAATAAAAACAGATCATCAATGTTTCCATATATGGAATTCATGGTTCTTTATATGCCTATTTTTCTCATTTGTGGATAAGAGTAACCTTAACCCAACGAACAAGAAAAATCATTAGGAGCAGAGATGAACAAAAAACTTCACTATGTCACTGCAACACTCTCTTCACTGGTCATGGCAGTACTGATGTCAGGCATAATTTCAGGTACTAAGATGGGCTTCAGCCACGATTGGCCACCAGTATGGCTAAACAGCTTTTTGTTGGCGTGGCCATGTGCACTGGTACTTAGCCTTACGCTACTGCCAAAAGTGAAAAAGCTCGCAGAGTGGATATGTAAACCAAGAGAATCACAACCGTCTCAAGTCGGGCTATGTGATGAATAGGGAGTCGACGAATGGTTTTTGTAATGGTTAAAGCCAAAAAGCACCGATTTTTTCATCGTTCCGGCGGAACAATGATCAAGGTAAAATCGCAGACATAAAAAAACCGAGCACATGGCTCGGTTTTTAGTATTCAAATGACAGTTCACTGAGCTGTCACGACAACGTAGAATTACAGCTCAGCGTTGTGGTAAACCTGTTGTACGTCATCACAGTCATCTAGAAGGTCTAGGAACTTCTGGAATTTCACTGCATCATCACCCGCTACAGGCGTGTGAGTTTGAGGTACGAACGTGATCTCTTCAACGTCTAGTGTTAGATCTGGGAAAGCAGCTGTTAGTGCAGTCTTAGTCTTGAAGAACTCTGTTGTTGGAGCGAATACAGTGATTACGCCGTCTTCTAGCTCAACGTCAGTTACGTCTACGTCTTCCATCATTAGCGTTTCTAGGATGATCTCGTCATCTTCGCCTTTGAATTGGAATACCGCTTGGTGAGCGAACATGTGAGAAACAGAACCTTCAACACCGATTTTCGCACCAGTCTTAACGAAACATTGGCGAACGTCTTGGAAAGTACGGTTACCGTTATCTGTTAGACAGTCAACGATTACGCTTGTGCCGCCAGGGCCGAAACCTTCGTAACGAGCTGGTACGTAGTCTTCACCACCACCGCCGTTTGCTTTATCGATCGCTTTGTCGATAACGTGTGCAGGTACTTGGTCTTTTTTCGCTTTAGCAATCAGGTGCTTAAGCGATAGATTCATATCTGGATCTGAACCGCCATTCTTCGCACACATGTAAATTTCTTTACCGTACTTGGAATAAACTTTAATTTTTGCGCCTGCTGTTTTCGCCATAGAGGCTTTACGCACTTCAAAACTTCTTCCCATCGGGATCTTCTCTCTGATTCAATTAACGGGGCAAATTCTAGCAAAAAACCGCATCATTTCAATTCTGCGGCATTGCTGGGGTAAGCGTGGTCTGCAATTATGCGACACCCATTACCTGTTTGTATTTCTCCACAGACTGATCAAACCAAGCTTTCTCTTGTGGGTCGGTAAGCTTCATTGCTTCTTCAACAATGGCTTCAGGGCCACATTTTGCCTGCTTCAATTGCCATACGAGGAATGAAGCCTGCTTATCCAGCTCGATCTTGTTTTTCTCATCGGGTGGAAGGAGTGAAAGGTTGATAGACATTTTCAGCCTCAGTCTGTAGTAAACTTGGCCGAGAAATATAGCATATAGGGCTCTAGTAAAACCAATATTATAAGAAGAATTCAATAAGAAAGAGGCTCACACAGAGCCCCTAGCTTGCCTATTTAAGCGATGATGGCACTCTCATCACAAATAAATCACAAATCCCCTAAATGCTTGACGCAACTCGTCAACAATATCGTTGTTAGACATCTGGTCTGAACTCATCGCATTTGGCCGCACAGATAAAATCGTTGTTATGGAGCCCCTTAATGGAGTGACTCCACCATGTCACGGTCACTTTGCCCCATTCCAATAATATTGAAGGGTGATGAAACTCTTCTTCAGCCAATTCTGCGACTTGATTGCTGAATGCCCACGCCAGCTTAAAATTCTTAAAGCGATAGGTTTTCTCCAACTGCGGAATACCCTCTCTGATGACAATCTCCCAGTCATGCAGCTCTTTTAGTAGAGTCTGTTGCTCTGATTCATTCAACGCTTTGGCATCACTGGTACAGGCTTCGCATTTTAATTCATTCAGCATGTGTCGCTTCCTTCGGTTCAAAAAGTGGTGGTAACAGCCCAGACTGACGAGCTAAATCGGCTTGGGCGATGAGGTCTCGTTGGCTTAATTGAAACAAGTGCGCTAGACCATCAATAACAAAATATTTCGGCTGCATGATGTCTATTCGATAAGGCGTTCTGAATACAGTCTGAAGATCGAACGTTTCTCGAATGACGCTTGGCTCTTCCAATGCGTAGAGCGTTTCTGCTGGCGATGACAGAATCCCCCCCCCATAGATTTTGGTTTGTCCTTGCTCTTTGACTAAACCGAACTCAACGGTAAACCAGTATAGGCGAGCAAGATAAGCACGCTGCTTTGGCGTCGCAGCTTGACCCAAGCGGCCATAATGTTCAGTGAACGATGCAAAACTGGCATTGGTAAGCATCGCACAGTGGCCAAATATTTCATGGAAAAAGTCCGGCTCTTGCAAGTAGTCGAACTCGTCACGGGTTCTTAAAAAGGTCGCGACAGGGAAACGCTTGCTGCCAAGCAGTGCAAAGAAGCGGTCGAAATCAATCAAAGCGGGCACAGGCTCCACCTGCCACCCTGTGGTGGAGGCTAATACTCGATTGATTTCAGGTAGTTGCGGTACTCGGTCTAAAGGCAAATCCAATAAACGTAACCCCTGCAAATAAGCCTCACAGGCTCGATTTTGGATCACATTTAGCTGCCTACTAACCAAGTCATGCCAAATCGCATCTTCTTGGCTGTTCCAATCTACCCACCCATCTTGGCTGACAGGTTTAGAATGATAATGAGTCACTGCTTCCCTCCAATTGCTTCCCTACTTTAAGCGTATCCGCCCTCCCCTTAACCGCCAGTTTGTACAGATGGATTAGCAACACGAAACCTGTAACAAATATTTTACATTAATTTTAGTTGTATGATTTTATTGGACTTTTAAATACATAACAGTGGGAATAACACCGCCTAGTTCACTCAAAGGCTATACAAGTGAGGTGCTAGCGTGTTGATAGCCATTGTTTGACTTTGGAGATCGTCGGTACAAGACTGAATCTATTAATTTTTTATCGAAGAGGCACTCATGGATAAGAGTGAACCAATCTGGCAACCAAGCTCTGAGCGCATTGCTCAAGCGAACATCACAAGGTACATGGATCAACTAAGCCAACAGGGTTTAAATCTTGATGGTTACCCCGCACTGCATCAATGGTCTATTGAGGAACCAGAGCGTTTCTGGGGGCAAACCTGGGAGTTTTGTGGTGTGGTAGGTTCACAAGGGAAACATACCGCCATTTTAGGTGAGCCTCGTTGGCAGCAGTCACAGCCAAATCGAGATACCTTGTGGTTCCCCGAGGCCAAACTCAACTACGCTGAAAACCTGCTTAAGCATACCCACCAGCAACAAGACACTCTGGCGATATGGTTCGAAAATGAGTTGGGTGAACAGACTCAATACACTTGGCAGACACTGTATGACGATGTCTCTCGTGTTCAGCAGTGGTTGATGGAGTGCGGAGTGACGAAAGGCGATACGGTCGCTGCGTATACTCCGTATTTACCAGAGGTGGTGGTCGCGATGCTCGCCGCTACCAGTTTAGGAGCAACTTGGACGTCAACCTCGCCCGATTTTGGTGTGGAAAGCGTTTTAGAGCGCTTTGGACAAGTTCAACCGAAAGTGTTGTTTACCTGTGATGGCTACTCTTTTAATGGTAAGCACTTCGATATGTCAGAGAAAAACCACGCGCTTTCTCAGCAAATATCAGGGTTAGAGCAAGTCTGTCAGATAAGCTACGCTAACAAAGCCAGTGCACCAGCGTCCCCCTCTCAGCAAAACTGGCAAGCGATTATCTCTTCTTACCAAGCTAGAACCATCGAGTTTACTCAAGTGAGTTTTAATGAGCCGCTGTTTGTTCTCTACTCTTCAGGAACCACAGGCAAACCGAAATGCATTGTGCACAGCGTCGGTGGCACCCTGCTCAACCACCTGAAAGAGCATCAACTGCATTGCGACATCAAGCCACACGATCGCGTATTCTATTACACCACCTGTGGCTGGATGATGTGGAACTGGCATGTTTCTGCACTGGCGAGTGGGGTTTGCTTAGTGATATTTGATGGCAGCCCAATGTGCCCAAATCCAAGTGTTTTATGGGATCTGGCTGCACGAGCCGACGTAAGCCTATTTGGTACCTCAGCGAAGTATTTAGAAGCGCTAGAAAAGGTTCCATTTCACCCTGCAGAGCACACCGCTTTGCCCGCGCTGAAGACGCTCTGCTCTACCGGTTCAGTGCTATATCCTGAGCAATTCGATTTTGTCTACCAATCGATAAAATCCGACTTACATCTCGCTTCGATTTCTGGTGGCACCGATATTTGTGGCTGCTTTGTGCTGGGCAACCCTATTTCTCCGGTTTATCGAGGAGAGTGCCAAGCTGCTGGCCTAGCCGTGGATGTAAGAGTGTTTAGCAGTCACGGAGAGGCCATAACCGAACAACGAGGCGAACTGGTGTGCTGCAACTCACTCCCCAACTTCCCGAACGGATTTTGGAATGACAATGGTGAACGCTATCACGACACCTATTGGAGCCGTTTTGAGGATACTTGGCACCACGGAGACGATGTAAAGCAGAGCGACAATCGAGGTTTTGTATTCTTCGGACGTCGCGATGCAACACTCAACCCCGGTGGCGTGCGTATCGGTACGGCGGAAATCTACCAACAGGTGAATCATATCGAGGGGATCGTCGACTCTATCGCCGTGGGCAAAGCAGCTGAGCGCAATGAAGAGATCTGGCTATTCGTTCAACTGGAATCACAAATAGAGCTTACCGAGCCTTTAAAGGCGACCATTAAGAGCCAGTTGAAATCTGCGTGTTCACCAAGGCATGTCCCGAGCCAAATCTTTGTGATCAGTGACATTCCTAAAACCCGCTCCGGTAAGTTGGTGGAGCTAGCCGTGAAACAGGTCGTTAATGGCAACCTCGTCGAGAACATCGGTGCGATCGCCAATGCCGAGGTACTAAAAGAGATAGAGCAAATGATTACGAAAAAGGGATAGCCGCTCATACGCGGCTACCCCTTTCAAGATCTTGTTGCTACTTGTCCCTCAGATTAACTGCCCGCGTCCTCTTGGTTCTCGGGCAGAGCATCAATAAAGGCCTGCTGTTGATTACACGCTGCAACGATCGAGTTAATCAGCGGATAGGGTGACATATCTACTCCAAACCTTTGTGCGTTATACACTTGTGGGACCAAACAGATATCGGCAATCGACGGTGAGTCCGTCACACTGAACCGACACGAGCCGTGCTCCGCTCTATACTTTGCAAGCTTCTCTTCAAGCGCCGAGAACCCTTGCCCAATCCAGTGATGCATCCATTTCACCTTGGCTGATTGCTCACAGCCTAGCTCTCGCTCTAAGTACTGCAGAACGCGCAGATTGTTAAGCGGATGAACATCAACCGCGATGTCTTGAGCTAACGCCAATGCCTGATAGCGCAGCGGCGTTTGTGTCGGAATCACTATGCTGGATGGGTACTCGTCATCCAAATATTGGATGATAGCCAAGGACTGGTTAAGGCAAATTTCACCGTCCACCAGCACAGGAACTAACTCGGCGGCATTCAAGCGGTGATATTCAGCACTGTGCTGCTCACCGCCTTCACGCAACAGATGAATCGATTGTGACTGGTAACTAAGCTGTTTTAGGTTGAGACAGATCCTGACTCGATAAGCCGCTGATGATCGCCAATATCCGTAAAGCTTGATCCTTTCACTCATCGCTTACCCTCTACTTACGAGCCTTGATACTTAATCACTTGTTGCTCAATGGCACCGAAGATCGATTGCCCTTCCCAGTTCAACATCTCCAATTTGATCGAGTCACCAAAGGTCATAAAGCGCGTCTTAGGTTGACCATCACGAATGGTTTCAATCATGCGCACCTCTGCGATACATGAATAGCCAACCCCCCCCTCTTGAATGGAGGTGCCATGATCAGTGCCCTGTTTATTCGACACGGTGCCAGAACCGATGATGGTACCTGTCGACAATGGACGTGTTTTTGAGGCGTGCATAACCAGCTGCGCAAAATCAAACGTCATATCAACTCCAGCATTGGGGCAACCAAACGGCTCGTTGTTATAGGTCGAGATCAGAGGAAGATGGACTTTGCTCTGGTGCCAGTCCTGCCCTAACTCATCTGGGGTAACGGCCACGGGCGAGAATGCAGATGAGGGTTTTGATTGGAAAAAGCCAAAACCCTTGGCTAGTTCGGCTGGGATTAACCCTCGCAGAGAGACATCGTTCACCAGCATTAACAAGCGAATCGACGCTTCTGCCTGCTCTCGATTTGCTCCCATCGGCACATCACCAGTGATCACGGCGACTTCCCCTTCAAAGTCTATCCCCCATTCATCACTCGCAAATTCAATGTCATCGCGAGGACCAATGAAAGAGTCGGAACCGCCCTGGTACATCAACGGATCGCTCCAAAAGCTCTCTGGTATCTCCGCACCACGCGCCTTTCTGACCAATTCAACATGGTTGACATAAGCGCTACCATCCGCCCATTGGTAGGCTCGCGGCAGTGGTGATTCACAGTTAACCGGTTCAAAAGGTTCGCTATGTTCGACGCTCTGATCGTTAAGCGCTTCATACAATTCGGATAGTGGTAATTCTACCTGTTGCCAATGATCCATGGCCGTCTGCATCGTCGGCGAGAGATGCAGTGCGTGGAAAATCTCTGTTGCAGGGACACATCGAGAAAGATCTCGGCTCACGACCATCAATAGCCCATCGCGAGTCCCATTTTTCTTGGTTGCTAATTTCATCCTTGCTCCCTACTTCTCTTGCCAACTGTAGACATATTGTTTGTTCTCTACCACGTCGAGCTCATCAGCAAACGATAGAGCGTGGCGTGTATCAATCATGACGGCGACTTCATCGGTAAAGGTTTTCTTATGCTCTAATCCCGCCTTGAAGGCTTTAGGGTGTGGGCCATGCGAGAAGCCCGCAGGATGAAACGTCACCATCCCGGCTTCGATGTTGTCGCGACTGAAGAAGTCACCCGCATGATAGAAGAGCACTTCGTCATAATCGTCATTGTTGTGGTAGAACGGCACTTTCAGCGCACCGGGGTCGCTCTCTATCGGACGTGGTACAAAAGTGCACACCACAAATCCAGCCCCCACAAAAGTCGTGTGGGCAGATGGCGGTAAGTGATAACGGTGTGACATTAAAGGTCGGATATCGCGCCAATTGACCTTCACAACCGCCAGATCACCATGCCAACCAATCGCATCTAACGGATTAAATGGATAGGTGATCACACTAGTCTGGTCATGGCGTTTTACATGAACCTGAGTTTCGTTTTCTGAATATTGAGCTTGGAATGCTTCATCGATGGAAGGCACCTCAAGCACGGCCGGATCGAACACCGCATGATTCCCAACCATGCCCTTCTCCGGCAAGGTATACGCAGCGTCGGTGTTTTCAATCATCAAGATAAACATCGGCTCGTTAGGCTCTAAACGCCAGCTGGTGGAGCGCGGGATCATGACGTAGTCACCATCCCTCACTTCTAAGTGTCCATAATCACAGTAAAGGTGTGCGCTGCCTTGATGAATGAACAACAGCTCATCACCATCGGCATTACGGACTAGGTGCTCCATACTCTTTTCAACTTTCCAAACTCGAATCTTGCAGTCCGCATTGTGCAACAAGTGTGGCACTTGCCAAGGCGACACCTGAACAGCGGATTCAACCCGAGTAAAGTCAAAGGCGCGAGGACGTAGCTCCCCCTCCCATTGCGACCAACCCGTGGGAGCGTGTTGATGGTGAAAGTGTGCAGCAGGGCCAAAGAAGCCGCTTCGACCTGCTTCGCGCTCATAAATCGCCTCCTTCGGAAAGTCGGCGTGCGCTTGCTTAGAGCAAGTTCCCTCACGATGAGGAAAAGGGATCCATTTACTCATCGGTCAACACTCCGCGTCGGATCTGATCCTCTTCAATCGATTCAAACAGCGCTTTAAAGTTACCTTCACCAAAGCCCTCGTTACCTTTGCGTTGAATGATCTCGAAGAACACCGGCCCAATAACGGTTTGCGTGAAGATCTGAAGTAAGATGCCATCTTTGGTGGGTGCACCATCGATCAGGATGCGCAAATCACGTAAACGACTGGTATCTTCACCATGGCCTTTAACGCGCTGATCGACCTTCTCATAGTAGGTGTCAGGCGTTGGCATAAAATCCATGCCTCGGTCACGCAGGGTCGAAACAGTTTGATAGATATCGTCAGTAGTCAGGGCAATGTGCTGAATCCCTTCGCCGTTGTATTCGCGAATGAACTCCTCAATCTGAGATTTATCATCGGAAGACTCATTGATTGGGATACGGATCTTGCCACACGGTGCAGTCATGGCACGGCTTACAAGACCTGTAAGTTTACCCTCGATATCGAAGTAGCGAATCTCTCTGAAGTTACCGATACGCTCGTAAAAACCTGACCATAAATCCATATTGCCTTGTTTCACGTTGTGGGTCAGGTGGTCTATCTCGTACAAGCCGACATCGGCACCTGCTAGCCTTTGGTCCGCATCATCATAGAAGCGGAAATCGACGTCATAGATACTCTGTTTTCCATAGCGGTCAACGAAATACAAAAGACTCTCGCCGATTCCATAAATCGCGGGAATACTGAGCTCCATCGGGCCAATATCAGTGATGTACTCCTCGCCGCCATTGTCCAATGCTTGTTTCAGCGCCACATTGGCATCATGAACACGAAAAGCCATGCCACAGACCGATGGGCCATGCACTCTCGCAAACTCCTCAGCTTGGCTGTGAGGCTGCGCATTGACGATAAAACTGATGTCCCCTTGTCGATATAGCCACGCCTCCTTTGAGCGGTGCTTGGCAATCTCGGCAAAACCCAGTGACACAAACAGCGCCTTCAGTTGCTCTATCCCTTCATCATTAGCTGCTGTGTACTCAACGAATTCAAAACCATCCGTACCTAACGGGTTGTAGCTATCGACCATGTTTCTCTCCTTGTGAAAATTGCAGCACGCAGAACGCGCTTAACTTAAACTTGGAACAGAACTCGTGAGATTGAAAATCCTCAACAAAATCAGCAAAAACCACCTTTCACAATGAAAAATGTAAACGAGATGTTACACCCAAGAATAAAAAGGCTGAAAGCTAACCCAATCAAGCGATTGAGGCTTAAAGGCGGGGTTTACAAGGCAAGTCAAGTGTGAATGAATTGTTACATTGAAGCTTGTCGGCAGAATTCGGTGTCGCGTTGATAATGAAGTCACGCGAGCATAAAAAACGGTCCATACAACTCATCTTGTATGGCCCGTTTACAATTAATAAAGAAGTTAAATGATCTGCTGCTCGACTCCATCTTTATCGAGCACCTTCTTCGGCAGACTCAAAAACTTCTCGGCAGCAGCGAGCAGCTTGTGCTGATTCACAGGTTTAGCGATAAACTCATCCATCCCCGCTTCGAAGCAGAGGTGCTTGTCTCTTTGCACCACGTTAGCGGTTAAAGCAACGATTGGTACATGTCGCTCAGACCCTTCTTCGATGGCGCGAATCAGCTTGGTTGCTTCGAAGCCGTCGAGGACAGGCATTTGGCAATCCATGAACACGATTTTGTAGTCGGCTTTTTGATACATCTCGACACCGATCTTACCGTTCTCAGCAATATCGACTTCAAGCCCCAATTTCTTGATCATCATTTTGGCAACTTGCTGATTCACTCGAGAATCCTCAACCACCAGCGCTTTACCCTCGAATTGAGGCAGTGGCGCTTGCTCAACTGGCGGCTCTACTTCTGGTTTCGGCTGCTCAGTAGCGACGGTTTTGAAAGAAACTTCGCCTCGATTTGCATAGGTAAAGCCTTGTTCAGATGCTCTATTTGAGAGGACACGGTTCACCGTCCACTTCAGTTGGTTATCATGATAAGGGCGTGCAATGTATGCGACATACCCCACCTGTTTGGCTCTCTGTTCGTCTTCAAGGTGCGGATCGGCGGATATCATCACAAGCAGCGGACACTGATCTTTAAATCGTTGAGTTAAAGTATCAGCCAATTGGAAACCATCGACTGATGGCATCACTTTGTCGATCAATATCAAATCGTAAGGGGTGTTTTTCTCCAATGATTGAGCAACAAGTTCAACGGCTTTGTCAGCGCCATCACAGCTCTGAGACTGACAACCAAATGCCTTCAGTTGTGCCGAGGTAATACGCATATTGAGCTGGCTGTCGTCCACAAGCAGTACCGACACCTTGCTCATATCCACTTGGGTTTGCGTCACTTCACTGCATACATCAAAGTCAGCCGAGAAGTAGAAAGAGCTTCCCTTGCCTTCGATACTGTACAGCTCGAGCTTAGAGTCCATCAGCGTGACAATTTTCTCACAAATAGCGAGCCCGAGCCCGGTACCACCATAGTTACGAGTGGTACTGCCATCGGCTTGTTGGAACTTCTCAAAGATGCTGCGCTGCTTATCTTCCGCGATACCTATACCGCTGTCTTTCACCTCAAACTTGATTCGAGCTTTGTCGCAGTTAGGAGCGCCATTTAATGATGGCTCTAGAGACAGAGAAAGAGTCACATGGCCCTGCTCAGTAAACTTAATAGCATTACCGACTAAGTTGTTCAGCACTTGGCGAAGTTGCGTACCATCACCTTTGATCACAGCAGGAATACGCGGGTCGGTGATCAGCTGGAATTTGAGGCCTTTCTGTTCGGCTTTGATACGGAAGGTCGATTCTACATCATCGATAATATTGGCAATACGGAATGGTTCAGATTGCAGGTCGAGGTGCCCTGCTTCGATTTTTGAATAGTCGAGGATGTCGTTGATCAGATCCAGCAGCGTTAATGATGAGGTATTGAGCATGCGCACATACTCTTTTTGCTCTTTTGGCATATCCATATCTGCCAATAAAGATGACAAGCCAATGATCCCATTCATCGGAGTACGTATCTCATGGCTCATGTTTGCCAAGAACTCACTCTTGTTTTGATTGGCCACTTCAGCAGCTTCTTTAGCTTGCTTCAACTCTTCATACTGTTGACGAATACGTTCTACTGATTGGTTGTAACTGTACTCAAGTGTGGTGATCTCATCAGAATAGGTGTGCCCAACGGGTGTGAGCTTTTGCGGTCCGGCTTGCTGGTCTTGTTCATCTATTTGGTTAGAGATTGTCTTCAAACGTCGAACGACAAGACGATAGACGACCGTCAGGCAGACAAGTGAAAGCAGGAATACCTTCACTGCTTCAAACACGGCTAACACAAGTACACGATCAACAAAGTCATTCAGAATCAAATTGAGATCAGACTGCACCGTCAGTTTTGCGAGAGGATAATCTTTCCCCCCCATCTGATAAACCATATCCCAAGTTTTCGAATAGGCTCTACCGACAATCGGCTGTCCTAGCTCGATCACAACTTGATTGCTATCTTCAATAAGCAGGTAACTGACCGTCGGCAGTTGAAAAACACTCTCAGCCTGAACACGCAGTTGGTCGCGGTCTTCAACCCAGAGGCTTGAGGTTAGTCCTGGTAGATGGCCTGTTTTTACTTGGTCAATTTGAGTGCTGATGTAAGAAACGCGATCTTGGTACTCAACATATAGGCTGAGCCCTGTCACAATAACAGTGAACAAAGTGCTGATAGCGATGATTATCCCGATAAGTTGACGAGACAGTCCGATATAGCGCTTTCCTTGTTTCACCATAGATAAATTCCGTTTTTTAAGTTTAGTAAATTACTATTACTCAACTAGTATAATAGTAGTCGTCCTACAAATAACCAGGGAAGGTTATGAAAAAATATCTTCTTTCAACTGCAATAGCAGCTTTATTTTCAAGTGGTTACGCTGTGTCATCAGAACCACTTCATTACTACATCATTGCCAGCCAAGCTCAGCCTTTTCAAATAGAAGAGGAAGGCGGCGCTCACGAAGGCATGGTCACCGATATTGTTGAAGCCGTATTTCAAGACAGCGATTACGACATCAACTATCACACCTACCCATTCAATCGCATGATCTCGAAGCTTGAAGCTCGCGAGAATGACAACTGGGTAACCTATGGCAGCCCAAGCTGGGGAAATATCCAAGCTGAGAACCTTTCAGACATTCCGATTTACAATGTAAAACACTCTCTCCTCAGCAGCGGAAAAAAACCATTTGAGTTCAATACTATCGATGACTTAGAAGGCAAAGCAGTAGTATTACTATTAGGTTTTGAATATCCAAACCTTGAGCCCTACATTGCCGAAGGTAAGCTCAACGAGATTCGAGTAAAGGACTATACTGCCGCCTTCCGTGTTCTTAACCGTACCCCAGGTGACACTGTGTTTGTTGAGATGGAGTCACGCATTAAGTACAACCTCAACGATCAAAACCTCGACATCAATGACTACCAGCTGCAAAGGTTCGGTTCGGTAATCAGTGACTATCCGATTCACCTCGCCTTTGACCCTCAAATGAAGCCTGAACTGCAATCATTTATCAATCAGCGCTTGGTAGAAATGAGAGATAATGGGCAACTTGATGATATTGTTGGTAAATACCTTTAATTAGCCAGATATCTCAACCCAAGCGAAAGCCTCAAGATTATCTTGGGGCTTTTTTAGTGATGAACTTTAAAACTCTCTCTAGGGCGTGCAAACAGTAGAGGTACCGACAGCAAGTCACGCTCACTGTGTGTTGCTACAGGCTTTAAGCAGACGGGCTGATCATTAAGCTGACTACGAACACTCATCAAAATCTTGCCGAGGTGGTTTTCACCTGTCCCGTCTCCCCCATCTCCCCAGAAGCTATCCTTGTGCGAGTGTTCCTTGATGACTGAGTCGCCGGTATTGATAAGAAACAGAGCAAAACAAGGGTTCTGTTTGAATTTCTCGGTCACAATAAAGCGCATTACCTCGACGCGAATGTCATACCAATCTTCACGCACTTGTGCATCATAGTCGCGGCTCAATGCGAAGGCCTCCGCAGGCGAGCTTGCCATGTAAATCTGCTGTCTAAGCTTCTCGCAGGTAAACTTCATCGCTTGGTAATAGTGTTCGCTGGTCGCCCATATCTCATCGCCAACGCGAATCGGACAGGCCGCGAAATTTGAAAGGTAACCGTTTGGGTCTTCTGGCTCGTAAAACAGAACCTCTTTGCAGTTCGCCATCCTCTACTCCTCACCAACAGTGCATCTCAGCGCTTATCTTTTTCTTTTAAAATTAGTGCTGCGTGATAGTGGTGTCAAATAGAGTGAGTCAGTGAAATGTGAGTCTGTGAATGGGGTTCACTTAACCGCAAGGTCAGCGTGCTGTAAATAGAGTGGAAATACAGATAGAGCGACGCTTGGCCGCTCTAAAAGGAATAATCAAAGATCAGTGAATCAAACCTAATTCTCTCGCTTCTTCAAGGCTCAGACCGCTTTCTCTAATTTCTCTAAGAGCCTCAATACGACGGCGAGCTTCAGCCGACTTCATCTGTTTCTCTGGTTTTAGGGATACTTCTTCATCACCATCCCACTTGTTGGCAATGTTCGTCATTTCATCATGGTTGATTGAATTAATGGACATGTTTTCCTCCGAAAAGCACCATGTAATGGACAGCTAATCTGTAGCAAATGCCATTTCTGTTGTTAAGATTTTCTGTACCGAAATGTGATGATTCCGACGCTTCATAAAGCTAATTAACAAATGCCTCATTTAAACTTTGCCAAGCCGAATTTATGCCATTACATTTAAAAGATTCCCCATAAGAAATGTGGTTTGATCTAACTCCCACTTTTCGCCACCTCACAACTCACTTCCTCACCTGAAAATTCCTGCAAACAGGTGCAAATTAATTACGAGTCACTTCAATATTTCTATGCTCTCTGCTTTCCCTAAAAGCACAACATGATATTGATAATTATTATCAATATCATAACGAGCGATAACTATGTCCAGTGAACTAAAAAGCACGCCATTGATTGAGGTAAAAAACCTCTGCGTGGACTACATCACCGACGATGGTGACTTCAATGCGGTGAAATCCGTGAGCTTTCATATTAGCAAAGGGGAGATTTTTGGCCTCGCCGGTGAGTCAGGTTGCGGTAAAAGCACCATCGCCTTTGCCATTAACCGTCTGCACAAGCCGCCAGCATTTATTTCCGGTGGAGAAATTTTGTTTGATGGGAAAGACCTTCTAAAACTCTCAGACTCGCAACTTAACACTCTACGCTGGAGCGAGATTGCCATGGTATTCCAAAGTGCCATGAACTCGCTCAATCCAGTCCTAACCATTCAAGAGCAGTTCGCCGATGTGCTTCGACACCATAAAGGGATGAGCGACGAGCAAGCTAAAGACCGAGCCGAAAAGCTCTTAGACTTGGTGAACATTCCACGCAATCGTCTCTCAGAGTATCCGCACCAGTTTAGTGGTGGGATGCGACAACGCCTTGTTATCGCCATCGCACTGGCACTCAACCCTAAGCTGATCATCATGGATGAACCGACTACGGCGCTTGACGTTGTAGTGCAGCGAGAAATCTTGCAGCAGATACACCAACTACGTGAAGAGTTTGGCTTCTCTATCCTCTTCATCACCCACGACTTGGCGTTGATGAGCCAGTTGTGTGACCGCATTGCCATTATGCGCTATGGCCAGATTGTTGAGGTCAACGACGCGCATGAGATCCGCAATAACCCACAACATGAATACACCCAAAAACTGTGGAGTTCATTCCCAAACATTCACGAACAGTCACACGCGATTGCGAGCTAGGAGAGCATGATGCAACAGCCAATTATCCAAGTTAAAAACGTCGTTAAAGAGTTCACTGTCGGTGGTGGATTGGGCAAAGAAGAGATTTTTAGAGCGCTACACGGGGTCAGCTTCGACCTCTACGCGGGTAAGACTCTGGCGCTGGTGGGCGAATCAGGTTGTGGTAAAAGCACCTGTGCGAGATTGATGACCAAGGTCTACCCTGCCACTGAAGGTGAGATTTTGTTTAATGGTCAGGACATCTCTACGCTCAAGAGTCGTAAAGAGGTTCTGGACTACCGCAGCAAGGTACAGATGGTATTCCAAGACCCATTCGGCTCACTCAACCCAACCCATACCATTGAACATCATCTGACTCGCCCACTTAAGATTCATAAACAGGTCGACTCTAAACAAGCCCTTGAGAGCCGCCTCAAGGAGTTATTAGAGCTGGTTGAGCTTCCTATCGAAACTTTAGCTAAGTATCCACATGAGCTCAGTGGGGGCCAAAGACAGCGTGTTAACCTCGCAAGAGCGCTAGGTGTGGGCGCACAAGTCATCTTGGCTGACGAGCCAACCTCGATGCTCGATGTATCGATTCGTTTGGGTGTACTCAATCTCATGCAACGAATGAAGAAAGAGCTCGGTATTGGTTTTCTCTATATTACTCATGATCTTGCTACTGCTCACTACATCGCTGAAGAGACCGCAGTGATGTACAAAGGGCAGATCGTCGAGTGGGGCTCAACCCAATCGATCCTCACCAACCCGCAACATCCATACACTAAGCTGCTGATCTCAGCGGTACCGGATCCTGATCTTCCATTTGGCGAACTGGTAAAAAATGAACCAAACTATTCGGTAGATGCGGATCTCGTGCGCGAGCGAAGCAGTATTATTCAGCATAAGGTGAATAAAATTGCTGAAAATCACTATGTAAAACATTGGGATAGTGTTGCATGAATGAACTAGACGCATGGTTAGAGAACATCGAAAATTGGTATCGTTCTCGAAAGCATGATCAAGTGAGTAAACTTGAAAGTCTGATCTTAACGCCTCCAGACGCGATCTGGGGGCCGTTGATTGATGATAAGCAGAGCAAAGCCATTGCATGTTGGCTCGATGGCTGTTTACGAGTTTATACCCACTACAAACAATCCACTACCGACCAGTCAGAGAAGGCCTTTCAGTTTGTCATGTTTGCCTACAGTAAGCTTCAGGCAGTGTCGAGCGACGCAGCAGCTGAAACGGAGCTTCGTGATTGGTGCACTAAACGCATGCAGCACTTGTGTGTGCTCGCACTTGAGTTTGCCAACCAACAACAGGATCCGCGATGGCAAAGCGAATCGGAAAGGTTGATCGAATCGCATGTGAAATTCATGACTCACCACCCTCACAACCGTGATCAAGTAGGTCACTCCTCTTACACCCACTGATAACGGAAAGATGATCAAGGTAATTAACGGGCGTTTCGATCTCACTCTTGATCATGCTTTCGATAATCAAACAAGATCAATAGCCGACTAATTTCATTATTAGTGAGTTTACCTACTGATTTTAAAACAAAAAAAAGCGAGCTCCAGTGGAACTCGCGAAAAATCTATTCAGTATGATGTAACAAAATATGAGCCAATCTATTAATCATAAGAAAGGACAAAAGGTTGTCTATTCGGGATAAATAATAACCAGCATCCTCATGGCCAATGTCAGTGAATTGTCAGCGTTAGGTGGATTTACCATCAATATCCAATCAATTTCATTGAACGATTCATTACGTCACTGTTTACTCAGCTCGTACTCTATCCTTTCATGCCTGCTCCGCCCACAAATTTAGTGGCCGATAGCCATCTCATCCAGTGCTAAAAAGACGTTTTCGTCGAGGTGCCCTTCGTGGATCTGTTTACACACTTTGCGTCTTACCGCCAATCCAGAGATCAAACGTTCGATCGATAGATGTTTATTGGTATCACGATCGTTGTACAGCTCGATAGTGCGACTTAGCGTTTCGTACGGAATCACTTCTTCCGCAACTCTCAACCAATCGAGCTTCTCTACGAGCTCTGAACACTCTTCTTTAATCGAGGCGTGTGAATGCCCTGTCATAGCAGAGAGAGCCGTTATACTGCGTTCTAGAGCCTCTGGAGAGGTATATTTTGAGAGAGTAATGGTAATTTCATCAGCATTGATCTCTACAGAGTGTTTACGCAGCTTAACTCGGCGCCCTAATTTGCCACGAGGCGAAGGGGCTTTTCGTTGGATCGGTTCGAACTCACCATCGATGATCTCAGACAATTCTTCTAGCTTCTGTTTTGAAACCATTTCGTTACGCAGAGGGTTTGGTAGTGTCGGCGCCATATTACGTTTGCCCGCATTGGTGGTACGAGCGCGTGAATAGCGCAATACTTCTTCGACGTTACATTTAATATCCACCTGGTAATCGACGGTTTTGTCTTTTTCGATCATTGAGGTGATCGTTAAATGGTAACCCCATAAATTCACTAAGAAAGTATCGTCTTGATCGCTGACTTCACCCAGCTTTCTTAATTCTCGGATCAAATCCATCGAAAAACGACGCCAATCGATGTTTCTCGCGAGCTTCTGGTTAAGTTCGCTTAGCAACATACAATCCGAATGACGGCGTGCCATGCGGCTTCTGAAGTAAGAGTAGAGCTGGAATACCAAGGTATGCTGCTTCAGGATCTCTGGTGGGAATAGGAAGAAGTAGTCTCGCGTGAGGAGTTCTTCGTAAAACGATGGTTCCCAAACAAGAATGTATAGATTCGGTTTAATACGGATTTCACCGTCAGCGCCTTCTGTCGGCGCTTCTTCCGATGCAGTGATTGTGCGTGCTAGGAAGCGGAATCGATCACTCTTGAAGCCCTCAGGCATATTTTCACTTAACCAACGGCCTGTCAGTTCATGCAATTGGAAATCGGTAAATTCGATACGATCAATACTATCGCGAATAGAATCGCGAGCAGGACCACTGTCCTTCTTACCGCGTAAAGAAAGAATGTCGGTAATGTATAACGGCGTCTTGTTTGGTGTTGATTTCGCATCAAGATGATAATCATCTTGGTGGTGGTCATGATATTGCACGGTCAGTGTAAACAGTGCAAAAAGAGTCATTAGATCATCAACAGTCATGATGTTTTTCGATGATCTTGTCTCGATCACAGCGCGTGTTCCAGAGATCGAAACCATCGATTTTTGATAGCTTTTACGAGTACGCGGCGGCGCTAACGCTTGATCGATAATACCGGCCCAGTTTGTTGGTGAGACAATAAACTGATCCGCTTCATCTTTCATCGTTGGGGGAGTATTCAGACCATGTTCATTCAGCAAACGCTTGTTGACTTGTGTTTGAGCCAACGCTTTAGAACGCTTCTGTTTTTCGTTCTGTTTAACGCTTTCAGTCACTAAGCTGGTGGCACCGAGTACTGAAATTAGTTGATTCGGATTAACAAAGCGATGAAGCATGGTTTTTCCAGCTAAACCTTCTTCAAAGCGAACAGGGATCTGCTTAAAGAGACCAATGTTAACGGCTGCTCTGAGTCGTTGTTGAAGAGCAGCACGAGTAACCTGACCATCTGTCGCATCGATGATCTCGGTCGTAGATACATAACCATCTTTACTGCTAAAGCCACGCAAGGAGATAAGATTAAGGAGCTCAACAATACTTTTAGTGACTCCCTTAAAGTGTTGATATTGCTCTATCCATTCTACTGCGCTTTCTGATACCTCAAATAAATGACCATCTTTATGGCTTCTTGCCTTAATCAGTAACTTTTCATCTGGTTTCATCTTTGATCCGTATCACACTAGCCGTAATTTCACTATAGTTCCTGAAGAATAAAGAAAAAATGATCATAAATAAAGAGAATTTATTATCTTTTAAATAACTGATCTTTTTGATTAATCTGATCTTAAATGATTAAGTGATCTAATGATCTGGTGCTCATGTTGCTTGTAAGTTACTGAATAATTGGAATAAAAATAAAATCCGTTGGAAAGCATGATCATAACAAGTCCGAAAACATGATCAAAGAAACTCAGAAAGCATGATCAATAAACCACAGAACAATGATCACTAAGTTCTTGTAACTATGATCATTATAGTTCCGAAAGCATGATCATTAGCATTCTACAGCTTATCCACAGACGTCGGTTAAACCATGAACGCTGAATATCGAATGTGAGTAATAATTTTGGTGTATTCGTCGGAACAATGATCATGGAAAGGCCTATTTTAATAAGAACCAGCCACAATTGTTGAATGTTTAAACGCATTCTGCGCTTTAAATATAGATTAGTGGTTTGATGCAGGTTTGAATATTCTGTTGGAAGCATGATCAGGACATTCAATGACATTTGTATTTCAGTTGTGTGTCGATTGATTTATCAAGTAGAAACATGAAAATTACGCTCAAAGCCCAGTCTATCTACATTCTTCCGTAATTTAGCATTGAAATTACATGCTTCCGGAGTCGTATACTCTTGATCATTTTTCCGTAAATGGATCTTGTCCAAATTCAGCTCGTCACGATCTTATGTTTAGTCAACTCCCCTTGATCATGCTTCATAATACTGTGTTTGACGAAAGCATGAAAATAGAAGCCTCCTTGATCATCGTTCCGTTTTCAGAGACTGGTGAAACGCAAATAATGTCACTCTGATATTAACCATCGTTAGATTCATGTTTGCTGTTAGCAGCTAGAATCAAATGCACTTTTTCTTTCTAGCATTCATAAACTGTTTTTTCAGTAGAAATCACATTCACCGTAGTTTGTGCTTGAATTTCAATCGTTCCGAGAAAAACGGTAGATTTTTCATTTACATTGTAAATTGGTGACATTGTAACATTTTAAATGTGTGTTTTTACATCGGTAATAACTGCCATTATTTTGAGTTATTTTTGTTCACCTACGTAGGTCTCTTAATATAGAAAACAACATATACCATCAATTTTATGTGATTTTACTCATAAATGGATGTTCATGTTTTTGTTGGATTTATTGTTATTTGCTGTACAATTCTAACTAAGTTAACCATAACGGAAATTGGCAATGAAAAGAGAACAAACGATTGATAAGCTCTATCAGCTAGCCGAACAGACTCAACAAGTTCAGGCTGACCGAATTGAGATCATCTTAGAAGAGCGAAGTGATGAACACTTTCCTCCAATGTCTAAGGCGATGATGGAGACACGCTCTGGCCTGACACGTCGTAAGTTGGACGAAGCGATCACAAAGCTTGAATCTGAAGGCCATCAGTTCACAAAGAATAACGCCAACCACTACTCAATTTCTCTTACCGAAGCACACATGTTAATGGATGCTGCAGGTGTTGCTAAGTTCCACGAACGCAAGAAACACGCAGATAATAAACCTTGGATAATTAACGTTCAGAACCAGAAGGGTGGTACCGGTAAATCGATGACAGCTGTGCATTTGGCTGCTTGTCTCTCCCTTAACTTAGATAAGCGCTACCGCATCTGTCTAATTGACCTTGACCCACAGGGCTCTTTACGTTTGTTTTTGAACCCTCAAATTAGTGGAGCAGAACACGACAGCATCTATTCAGCGGTCGATATCATGCTGGACAACGTTCCTGAAGGGCAAGAAGTTGACGCAGAGTTCTTACATAAGAACGTACTACTTCCAACGCAATACCCAAATTTAAAGACTGTGTCAGCGTTCCCGGAAGATGCAATGTTCAATGCGGAAGCTTGGCAAAGCCTTTCTCAAGATCAGTCTTTGGACATTGTTCGTCTATTGAAAGAGAAGTTGATTGACAAAATCGCTGACGACTTCGATGTCATTATGATCGATACAGGTCCTCACGTTGACCCGCTGGTATGGAATGCAATGTACGCATCGAACGCACTATTGATCCCATGTGCTGCAAAACGTCTGGACTGGGCATCAACAGTTAACTTTTTCCAGCATCTACCAACAGTTTACGAGATGTTCCCAGACGACTGGAAAGGGCTCGAGTTCATTCGCTTGATGCCAACAATGTTTGAAGATGACAACAAGAAACAGGTTTCTGTACTAACCGAGATGAATTACCTGTTGAATGACCAAGTCATGATGGCAACCATTCCTCGTAGCCGTGCATTTGAAACTTGTGCCGATACCTATAGTACGGTTTTCGACTTAACGACAAGTGATTTTGAGGGTGGTAAGAAGACGCTTGCTGTCGCTCAAGATGCCGTTCAAAAGAGTGCGCTTGAACTAGAGCGTGTATTACACAGCAACTGGCCTTCACTTAATCAGGGATAATCAACATGGCAATTAAAACTTCTGATCTAAATGCAAAGCTATTTGGTAAAGCGAATAAGCGCCGAGTAGCGACTCCTCAAGAAGCTCAAACTGCAGCAAAAGAGCAGGCTCAAGTTATTGAACTGGCTGTTGCGGGTGAACAAATGGTTTCTTTTGAACTGGTACGTATTCCGGCTGACCAAGTTGCAACGCAAACCGTCGTATTCGAAGAGAATGCTCGTGAGCAATCTTTCCTAAACGAACATGCACTTTCTGACGTTTTAACCACTCTTAAAGAGCGCGGACAACAATATCCTGCTGTTGGTCGTAAGAACAAAGATGGCAAGATTGAGGTTCTAGACGGTAGCCGTCGTCGTATGTCTTGTATTCTTGCTGACAAAGAATTTCTTATCTATGTAGCAGAGAACATTAACGGTGAACACGCTAAATTCCTTTCTGATGTGGCTAACGCACATAAACCTCTATCTCTTTATGAGAAAGGTAAAGAGATGCAAGCTAAGCTAGACAAAGGCGAAGCTGAGGACCAAAAAGCATTGGCGAAAATGTTCCAGTGCAGTGAAGCATTAGTGAGTGGCGCACTGAAAGCCGCATCACTTCCGTTAGAGCTGTTACAAGCATACCCAAATGTGAGCGATTTAGGTCGTCCAACAATCGTTAAACTGCACAAGCAATTTGGTGCTCTTAACGAAGAACAGCAGCAAAGCTTGCTAACTAAATGCGATGCAACAGATGGTTTTGTTTGGCAGCGTAGCGACGCTCAAGGTGTTACTCGTTTGACTAAAGATGTGACAGAAACACTAGAGAACTGGATTTCTGAACTTGCGCCAGCACCAGCGAAAAAGACAACGCCAAAAGTTGAACTTGTTAAAGGCCGCGCTTCTTACAGTCGTAAAGGCGCTAACCTGGCATTGAATCTTAAAAAAGTTGATGATGCGACCATGGAAGAAATTCTCGCTTTTGTTCAATCTAAGCTGAACTAAGCTCCTCACTTACCGATTAAAAGCCGCTTGATGCGGCTTTTTCTTTACCTGTGATAAACTGTGTTTAGACGAATTTGGACGCAATTTATGACGACTCTTCCTTTCTTAACTCAACTCTCCGCAGTAGCCCTAAATAATAACCACCGCTATGGTGTCCTACTCGAAGGCGATCAAGCGTGGCAATCTCAAGAGCTTGAGTTTTATCTCTCTGATTTAGACAGCCCCACGGCTTTTGTTTTGGGCGAATTGAGCGCAGTCGGCGCTACAAATATCGCCTTCAATAAAGGCCAACAATTGTTAGGGCAAGAGTGCCAAGTTCTGATTTGCGATTTTAGAACAGGGTTTGATGCAAACAGTTTTACCGCGGCATTAGGTGCGCTAGTTGGGGGAGGGGTGTTATTTGTCATCCCGCCAGCAGGCCATGAAACTACTTTATCGCAAGTTTGGCTGAGGCGTCAGTTTGATAAGCTTATCTGTTTATCGCAAAAGGCGCTGTCAGAAGGTTCTGAAGTGGCTGGCGTACCGGCAATGCCAGCGTTACCAGAAGTGGTTGTCACACCAGATGGTTTCGATAAGTATGAGCAACAAAAGCTCGCTATTGAAGCGATTGAAAAAGTAATGTTTGGTCACCGCAAGCGCCCACTTGTTTTAACTGCTGACCGTGGTCGTGGTAAAAGCTCCGCGCTGGGTATCGCGTCAGCTAATATTATTAAGGCTAAAAGCTCAGTCACGATTGTAGTCACTGCGCCGAACGTCAAAGCGATACAGCCTCTGTTTGAACATGCGCAGAAGTTGCTTGCTAACTCTTCTATGGAGAATCGACATACTCTCGTCCATGAACAAAGCAAAATTGTCTTTGTTGCTCCGGACGAAGTATTGAGAACACAACCCGATTGTGACCTGTTGTTGGTTGATGAAGCCGCAGCAATTCCGTTGCCAATGTTGCAACGTATGGTTGAAAGCTATCATCGTATGGTTTTCTCAACCACGGTTCACGGATATGAGGGCAGTGGACGAGGCTTTGGTATCAAGTTTGAAAAGTGGCTGTCTAAGCAACGCCCTAATTGGCGCTCGTTTAAACTTGAACAGCCAATACGCTGGAACGTACACGACCCCTTGGAAAGTTGGTTGTTTGATACTTTCTTGTTGGATTCTGATATAGAGGCTCTACCAAAGGATGTTGAACTTGATGGGTTGTCTTGGTATCAGTTTGATAAACAAACGCTACTCGACAACCCTAAGGTCTTGCCTCAGTGTTTTGGTTTACTAGTCAGCGCTCATTATCAAACGTCGCCTAATGACTTGATTCAAATTTTAGATAACCCTCAAATGTCACTGCATGCACTGTTTTCAGACCAGCATTGCTTGGGGTGCATTCTTACTGTTGAAGAGGGCGCATTGTCACATGAACTTATTCGAGATGTTCAGCTTGGTAAGCGTCGCCCTCGCGGCCATTTGGCTCCGACACTTCTCGCTAACCATTTAGGTCTTGATAAAGCAGCAGTGCAGAAATGCCTTCGAATTATGAGAATTGCCGTTCACCCTGATATCCAAGGGCAGGGCTTAGGACATCGAATGATTGGCCACTTGGTCAAAGCAAACTCGGAGTTCGATTATTTGGCAACGAGCTTTGGTGCGACCGACGACCTAGTCGACTTTTGGTGCAGTAATGGCTTCGTCTCAGTACACCTTGGCCACCAGCGAGATCAGTCGAGCGGTTGTCATTCATTGTTGATGTGTAGAACTTTGAATGAAGAAAGTCGTCATTGGGTTGAGGAAGGGAGTCTCTATTTTTACTTCGGCCTTCGTTATCTGTTGTCCACGACGTACCGCTCGCTTGAGCCAGCCATTGTGCGTTCATTGCTATCCTCTCAACCACGCCAATTTTTGGTTGAGGATATTAATCCTCTACTCGGTTATTACGTTGATGGAGGGAGTAGCTTTGATGGTGTTGGTTTCATGCTAGAGAACTTAATCTATAACTTGGATAAAGTGCAGCTAGAGCAAACGAGTGATTTACTGCTTTGGAAAGTTGTTCAGAAAAGAACTTGGACAGAGTGCAGTGAGTTAGCCAATCTTGCCGGTCGCAAGCAAACCGAATCAACCCTTCGTCACGATCTTGGATTACTGCTCTCCAATTTACAGTGTAAATAGAGCCTTCATTTAACCCGCCTCAATTATCGATTTACAGTGTAAACTGAATAACAACTCAATTTACACTGTAAACTCACTTCTTCTAAGTGTTCTCATCGCTTTCTTATTTTATCTTCTCTAGCAGCTTGAAATTCTCGAGGTTTGAACTAGCAACACCCATACTTAGATTTGTTGAGCTCCAGGGGAATATCCTGTGTGCCAGCACATAATTGGCCTTTGACGATGCCCTTCAGATCGATTTAATGCTTTAAGTCAATAAGTTGCTAATTAATGTGTAGTAGCTCATTATTGAGAAAATAATGAGTAAAGTGACTTATCCCTTGTTATTGAAAAAGGAATATGTTCACAAAACAGTATCTTCTATAAACTGAAATCATACTCTTTTGCTAAGGAAGTGGCAGTCGTATGTGGGACAACATAGTTACATTGTCTGAGGACGGAAATGAAGTGATTGCTCGTTTGCAATCTGGTTTTGTTGTGGACAGCAGTTTTGACCAGAAAGAGCTTCCTGCATCATTAGAGAAATTGGAAGCTAGCCAATTCTATCCTTTAGACGATGAAATCATTCGCTTCGTGAACCTAGCAAAAGAGGGTAAGGGTGAAGCGTATGAAGGTGTGGCTGTCGCTGAAGTTCGTAATGCAAGTATGGTCGTAGAATTATCTGAAGATGAGATGCTTGCAAGTATTACTGTTACTGGTGCTTACGCTGGGCGAGGCTTAAGAGGTGCTGAAATTGTACATGCACTTGCTCAGGCTCATGTAACCAAAGGCATTAATAAACTGGCATTGAAAAAGGTGCTAGTGATGAGCAACAAACTTGAAGCAGGGGAGAAGTTCACCCAAGCTGTTGCTCAAGGTAAACAACCCGTAAAAGGGAAAGACGCAAAATTTGAAGCGCTCGTTCCTGACATTACTCACCAAGTCCTTAAACCACGTAGCAAAGAGTCTGGCAAAATCGATATGCGAGACTTGGGCGAAACCATTACAGTCGGAGAAAACGATCCTGTAATGAGACGAACGCCAGCAACCAAAGGTACTGCTGGTTTTACTGTTCAAGGAAAACTCCTACCGCCACTCCCAGGTAAAGATAGCCTTCTCAAACCGGGAAAAGGAACAGCCATCTCTTCTGAAGATCCGAATCTTCTTGTTGCTAACTGTTCTGGACTCCCACTTATAAAAGAGCGCACCATCGAAGTAGATGAAGCGTTGTGCCTAAACAGCGTTAGTGTCGCAACTGGTCACGTTAAGTTTAAGGGGAATGTGTTTGTGTCTGGCAACATCGACCCGGGTATGGTGGTGAAGGCGACGGGCAGTGTTACGGTTGGCGGGTTTATTGAGTCAGCCGAAGTACAAGCACAAGGAGATATAAAAGTCGCGAAAGGCATCATTGGTCACACGGTTAAAGAGGGAGAGAGTAAAAGCTGTAAGGTACTGACCAAGGGAGCCATTGAAGCGAGCTATGCTCAGTACTCAGAACTGCAAGCAGGCACTGATATTAGGCTGACAGTACACAGTATGAGTAATGAAATACGCTGTGGTCATGATTTGATTGTGGTTGATGGAATGAAGAGGCACGGCACGTTAAGCGGCGGTGAAGCGAAAGTCGGTGGTAAAGTAGAGTGTGTCTTCCTTGGTGTTGAGGGCGATACCGCAACCAAGGTTCACTGTTTTGCTCGCTATGACAGCTACAAGCAGAAGATGGGTGAGTTGAGAGACGTTTATAAAGCGGCTCAAGAGAAAACCATGGATGTGATTCGCCAAGAGTTGGAATTCAAAAAGCGACCTAAAGCGGAGCGTACAGACGAAGAGGCGCAGCGCATAGAGTCAATGAAGGAACAGAACAACCAAGCGATTGAATCGACTAAGCAGCAGATTGATAGCCTTGAGGCTGAGTTTGATACGTTACTTGAAGAGTGTACTGTCGAGGCGCATGAGAAGGTCTATACCCGTGTGACGATTCAATATGGCGATGAAACCGTAACGACTAAGCGCACTCATGGTGGCAGTGTGTTCTCGTTTAACCAATATGAGATTCAATGTTCGTTCAAGATGGAAAAAGAAGACATTGGGGAGCAGCTGTAGCTACGTCATTAATTCTTATGAGCAGAGAACGATAGAAATAAAAAGGAGCCGTGGCTCCTTTTTACATTTAGGTTGAAAGGTTAATCCTTGTTTGGACTCAGCTAACTGCTCTCACTTTCCCTTGTTTAAGGTCAGACAGTACTTTGGCTTTTGGTCCATCGGCAATGATGCAGCCTTTCTCCATTACAATCACACGGTCTACAACATCTAACATCGACGTCTTGTGAGTGATAAGGATAAGTGTCTCGCTCGGCAGCAACTGATTAAGTTGGTGCTTGATGTGCATCTCTGAGCGGTTATCCATCGCACTGGTTGGCTCATCCATCAACAGCACAGGAGGGCGGCCTAGGAAAGCGCGAGCGATAGCCACAGCTTGACGTTGGCCACCTGACAGCAATCCGCCACCTTCACCAACTTGGCGCTCTAAGCCAGCAGGATCTTGCTGAGTGAAGTTCGTTACACCTGCTCGGTTGGCTGCGTCCATCACATCGCGATCATCCACTAACGGACGGCCTAGAGTGATATTGTCACGAACAGAACCGTAGAAGAGGTTACTGTCTTGTGGAACACAGCCTATATTGCGACGTACGTCGACGTGATGCAGTTGCTCCATATCGGTATCATCAATGCGTACATGGCCCTCTGTAGGCTTGTATAGGCCCATAATGAGGCGCTCTAGTGTTGTCTTGCCTGAGCCAATACGGCCAATGATGGCAACTTTCTCACCCGGAGTAATCGTCAGGCTGAGGTCGCGCACTGATGCAATTGGTGAATCAGGGTAATGGAAAGTCACTTTATCCAGTGCAATGTGGCCTTGAATGATTGGGCGGTGGATGTAGCGTTTACCTTCTTCTTGCTCATCAGGCATATCCATAACCTGCTCGATCAACGTCATCGATGATTTGGCTTGGTTGTAGCGAGTAGAAAGAATAGAAAGCTGAACTAGTGGGCCAATCGCACGACCACTCAACATGGTTGCCGCAATCAAACCACCCATGGTGAGATCGCCTTCGGCAATCAAGTACACACCAAAGATGATCATTCCCACGTTAGTACTTTGTTGAACAAACCCGGCTGTATTCTGAATACTGTCAGTAATTCTGCGGCTCTTAATATTCCAGTTTGCCATGTGCGCTACCGCTTCTTCCCAGCGGAATTGAAACTGACTTTGCGCACTGAAGAGCTTAACCGTTTCTAAACCAGCCAAGCTTTCGATAAGGTTCGCGTACTTCTGTGAAGCAAGACGAGAGCCTTCTTCGATGGTCCGGCGCAGAGGCCCTTGAATTATGATTGCGTAGATAACCAGAATCACGACACCGACAATCGGTACATACACCAGATCACCAGCCATCAACCAAATCAGAGTTAGGAACAGAATCGCGAAAGGGAGATCAATCAGAGAGCCAATCGTAGCGGAAGTGAAAAACTCTCGGATTGATTCGAACTCTTGTAAGTTCTTGGCGAAAGCACCAACTGAGGCAGGTTTCGCTTCCATACGAATCCCGAGAACCTTACTAAATAGCTTCGAAGAGATCAGGATGTCAGACTTTTTACCGGCAATGTCGATGAAGTAGCTGCGCATTAATTTGAGCAGTAGGTCGAAAATGAACACCACAAAGATGCCGCTTGCCAATACCCACAGCGTCTCAAAGGCGAGGTTGGGCACCACTTTGTCATACACCAAGCGCGTAAACATCGGTGCAGCAATCGCGAACAGGTTGATTAGAATCGAGGCGATCAACACATCACGGTAGATCTTTTTCGACTCCCAGATGGTGCCCCAGAACCAGTGACCGTGGCGCGTTTTCAGAATCTCTGGCGAGCGTTCATCGTAACGGAACTGTTTTTTTACTAAGAAGTAGCGACCAATAAACTGTGCTTTCAGCTCTTCCAACGGAATGAGAATCGGCACCATGCCACTTTCAGCGGTAATGATCTCCGCTTCTTGTTTCTGAAAGTCAATTCGGTTGAGAACACACGCTTCACCCTGCTTGAGTAGCAGCACTGCTGGGAGGATAAGTTCTGGAATACTCTCGAGGTTTGCGCGGTTCTCTTTGGCAACTAACCCTGCACGCTCTGCTGAACGAGGAAACAAGAAAGGGGTGAGTTTACCATCTGCAAGAGGCAGCCCATTGACGAGCGCCTCTGGGGAGTTTGCTAGACCGTAGTATCGGCTGACGTATATCAGCGAATTCAGTAATGGATCTTGCATTAAATAACCACCTTACTACTTATCAACGATGAAGCCTTGGAACACTTCAACGTAGTTGTCTGACAATGTATCGAGCTGCGTTTGAGTCTCGATACGCGAGGCGATGGTGGTGATACCCAAGTTATGTGCAGTTCTAGAGATCGACGTTAGAGTGAATTTCTGTTTCTCATCATCCAAGTTGTGGGTGTAGAGGTAGTCCAACTTAACGTAACCTGGGCGGAACTCATTAATGTATTCCAAAGACTGGAAGTTACGACCGTAATTATCAACACCAAATACTGCGTTGGTGTTACGTATTGCGGTACACAGTAGTGCCGTGTAGTGCGGTTCATTAACGAAGCAGTTCTCAGGGATTTCAAAGTGCAGCATGTCACAGATAGATGCGTTTTTGCTTAGTGTCTCACCAACCCAGCGGATGAAGCTTGGTTCCGAGATACTGCTTGCTGAGATGTTGATAGCTACTGGCGTAGTGATCTCTTTAGCGTGTAGCTTCTCAATCATTTTCTCGATCACATACTGATCAAGTTCATGGCTGGCGCCGAGTTGTTCAAGCGCAAATAGGTACTGAGCCGCGCTGTAGCGAACGCCATCTTTTTCAATCGCTGAGAACACCTCTTGGTGGAAGGTTTTACCGAAGCTGTTATTCGCTGCTTGCAGACGGAAGGTGAAGAGATCATTGATGATTGCTTCTTCAACCAGTGTACGCCACTGCTGTTTACCCATCACAGCGCCGTGATCATCGGCGGTAATGTAGCCGTAGCTCATTTCACGGTTCGCTTTTGCTACAGAGAGCGCGTTATCCACCAGCGACATGATTTCTGTGCTGGTCTTGCTTTGGCTACTGTGAGTCACACCAAGTGAAATGTTAGCGCGAGCTGTCCCAGTTGGATCGGAGCCCAACCCTTGAACACAGTTAACAATGCTGTCTGCGATGAGTTTGAGTTCGCTTTCATCGATATTTGGCAAGATAAAGCCGAACTCATCTTTTGAAATACGAGCCATGGTTAGATCTGGTGATGAGATAGAGGCTTGTAAGTGCTCTGCTAAGTCGTGGACAAGTGCATCGCCCTCTTGGTAACCCTTATCATCGTATTCGTCAGCAATGAACTGTGCTTGCAGAACCGCTAAGCCACCGACGCTGGACTCCGCCAACCATTGATTGAGTTGAGACATGTAGTAAGCACGGTTGCCGAGTTGTGATACTGGGTCGATGTAGGCACGTTCACGCAGGCGCTGAGCTTCTTGAGCTTGATTCTTAAAGGCTTGTTCAACTTGCGTCGACATATGGTTAATACCATCAACCACTAAGATCAGATCCTTTGTTTTCGGGCGAGCAAGGGGTTCGCCAAATTGGTTCTTCGCAATCTGGTTCATTTTGGCGATGATCAAGTCGAGTGGTTTCAACGATCGTTTTACGATCCATGAAATGGCCAATAAGCCAATCACAAAAATAAGAGCAAAGACGGTTGCTAGGCGAGTAAAAGATTGCCAAAGCTGCGAGTAGGCTGGGCCTGGGTGGCTAACAATTTCCACTTCGGCCAACTGCATCCAACCACTAGTGATAACACGACGATCATGGATTGGTTCAAACAGGTCGAGCGAAGTAAACCAGCTAGGTACAGTGCTCGGTTTTACCGGGTATGAACGCAGGATGTCGTCGCCACTATCAAGGAAGATGAGCCTTACGACCGAATAGGAGCTGCCATCAAACAATGCATTGATGACCGACTCAACCGCGATTGGGTCTTTGTCCTCTAGGTAAGGAGCTAGCGCTAAACCAACGGTATTGATGGTATTGCTTACCTCTGAGCGCTGCTGCGCTTCTAGGTGGCCTCGAGTGGTATTAAATTCGATCATAAATACTGACGTCATCAGTAATATAAAGACCGCTACCATCCCGACTACAAGCTGTTTATATAAAGTCATTGTACCTACTCATCGTAATTGATAATGGGTTTGTTTAATTTTAGAGAGCGCTCGCGTGAACGAAGATCGTTCCACAAGCTCAATCTGGATGATTTACCTGCAAGCTGTCCGTTTCCTGCTGAAGACTTCATTAGCCATAGGTTCTTACCGTTAAAACTGTATATCGGCAGCAAGTCTCTGCGAGTTGACGCTCGTTTAATCTCTGGATTCAAGTTATCCAAAATGACGGGTTCTGCGCTGGGCGTGGAGTAGTAAGCCAGTACCATGTGGAACTGATTCAGCTCCAACGCTTTTACGTAGACCAGTCTCAATTTTTTGTCGGGTACACCGAGTTCCAGTAGCGAAAAGTATTTAGCGATGGTGAAGTCTTCACAGTCGCCTGCATTACTTCCTAGAAACTCGAGTGGTGTAGCCCAGTAGTCTTTTTTACCCCACAGCACGATATCGTCGACGAAGTAGAGTTGGTTGAAGAATCGATTTACCGACTCCAATTTTTGCGTTTCACTCTGAGTGCTGAACTGGTCGATATTCGATCGCCATGTCTCCACGCGTTTAGCGGCCCTTTGACCATAGGTTTCAGAGACCGCACTCACCCAACGCTGCTCAGTTGTGTTCAGTGCAAATGATGCACAAGACGATATCAATGCCAGCAACGCAACTGCGGAACGAATCTTCATTGGCAAACTGCCTTGTTGCTGTGGCAGTTATCTGTGTAGAAAGGGGAAAACATCATTCACCCTTACTCTTTCAATGCGTTGTTTTGAGCGCTAAGTATCGGCTTTAACATGTAATCTAGAACGGTTCTCTTACCCGTAATAATGTCAACCGATGCTGTCATGCCCGGAATGATTGGCAGCTCTTCGTTGTGCCCAAAGCTGTACTTTTCGGTGCGCACACGCACGATGTAAAAGCTGTTACCTTCTTCATCTTGAGTCGTATCGGCACTGATGTGCTCCAACACGCCCTCTAGACCACCATACTTGGTGAAGTCATAAGCACTGAACTTAACAATGGCTGGTAGCTCTGGACGTAAAAAGGCGATGTCTTGTGGCGCAATCTTGGCTTCCACAAGCAACGAATCTTCGGTGGGTACAATCTCAACAATATCCATACCTGGTTGGATAACACCGCCAACGGTATTGATGCCTAAGGTTTTGACGGTACCTGTCACAGGGGAGATAACCACGGTTCGATTGACTCGGTCTTCCAAGCCAACGGCTGACTCAGTAAGAGCTGAGAGCTTATCTTGAGCTTGATTAAGCTTCTCTTGCTGTTCTGAACGGAATTTAAGTGCCGCATCAACGCGGCTGAGCATAGACTCTTTGATCGCCGAGCGTAGTACAGGGATTTTTAGCTCGCTAGAGGTCAGCTCACGACGCGTATCGTTCACTTGTCTCTGCAGTTTAAGAAGCTCGATACGCGGTACCACACCCTCATCAGCAAGCGGTTTGGTGATATCCAGCTCTTTGCGAGCAAAATTGTAGCTTTGGCGCAGGTTATCGACGCGGGCTCTCACCTCTACCAAGTCTTGCTGCTTCTGTTCAACTTGTTGTTCAAAAACAGAGAGTTGGTTACGAAGATTATTAAGGTCTTGGCGGTATTCGGCTTTCTGGCGCTGAATCAGATTAGGCTGTCGCTCAATAAACTGTGGTGGGAATGCCAGTTTGCCGTAGTTGAGTGTGACGCTCTGTTGCCAATTGTCGACAGAGAAGTTTTCGTCAATCACCACACTGGTCAAAGACGCAGAAAGCATTAGTACGCTTGCAGTCAGGTTGGCCACTTGTTGTTCGCGTTCGCGGAAGTCTGAACGGAAACGAGTATCATCGATAAGGAGCAGTTGCTGGCCTTTTTGTACCTGTTGGCCTTCCTTTACAAGGATCTCTTTCACCAAACCGCCTTCAAGGTTCTGGACTACTTGAATTTGAGAGGAGGGGATGACTTTGCCTTGGCCGACCGTGACTTTGTCAATCTCGGCCCAAGCCGCCCATCCGATCGCAGCAACAAAGAATAGAACGATAACCCACAGCATGATACGCGCGCTGGTTGGCGTATTGAGTAGCAGTGCCGCTGTTTTATCATCGACGTACTCAAGTTCGGTATCGTTCAGCTTGTTGTAACTTTTTTGGCTCATAACAATCCTTGTCTGCGAAATTTGGTGCAAGCCTATTGAGTGTATTCTTAGTTTTAAGAAATGTTAAGATCTTGTTCCCATAAAGCGTTGTATTTATAAATGTTTAATCACTCATCGGTTTTTGAAATCTGTTTTATCTAGTTGGTGCTTACGCAGTTTGTCGTAAAGCGTTTTACGAGAGACTTGAAGCTCTTGTTGAACCTCTTTGAGCATGCCTTGATGACGATGTAAGGCTTCTATCAAAATGATTTGCTCAAAGTTGTCGGTACGTTCGCTAAGTGAGAGCTGTTTAATTGTCGTATCGGACGCCCCTTCATCTTCGCTACTTTTATCTTGTTCCTGATCCTCAGGCTGCTTTGCTTGTGTGAGCACTCTAAGCTCCGCTTCTTGGCGCAGTTGACGCAAGTTCTCAGGCCAAGGCTTGGCGACTAGCCTCTCTACATCATGTTTGGTGATGATTGGGGGAGGCAATTGATATCGACTTGCCGCACCTCGCGCGAAATGTTTAAACAGCGAACCAATGTCTTCGGGTCTTTTTACTAGTGGTAGCAGCTCAAACTGACGAAACTCCCCTTTAATTGTAGCGGGTACAGTCGTGGATGCGATAATGATACAGGTTGCATTTGAATTGCACTCGTTTTCATGAAGCAGCGTTGACTTTACTTGCTTAAACCACTCCCATTGCTGAGACATTAATACTTCTGTTTCATGTATATAGAGAGTGCCTCCACGGTGCTTAATGCAAAGTTGCTTGAGGAACTCGCAAAAAGTTTCTTGATCCGATTTAGGTAGGTTGAACGCGGCGACAGGGTAGAGTTCCCCTCTCTGGTGACTGTGTAAATCGTGAGTGTATTGCGCAGTAATTCGTTTACCTGTTCCGATGTCGCCTTTGAGAATGATCATCGGGTCCTTGCGGATGTCGAGAGTGATTAAATCTCGTCTTAACGCTACCATCGATGGGGACTGGCCAATCAGCTTAGGCCCAACATGCGTCTGCATCGCCAGCTCTTTACGCAGTAGGTTATTCTCTTCAACCAGAGCTAATTTGTCTGCGGCTTTGTGAACCGCAGCCATTAAAGCGTCCACAACGAATGGTTTTTCAAGAAAATCACAAGCGCCCACCTTCATTGCGGTAACTGCTGTTTGAACGTCGCCGTGACCCGTTAATACAATCACTTGAAAGTGCGGATTGTGTTTTAAGAGTTGTTCGGTGAATTGAATACCGTCCATCACCGGCATATGTATATCGGTGATGACGACGCCCGCTTGGGTTAATGGGATTTGCTTTAGCGCTTCTACAGCGTTGGGAAAACAGCGAATTTCAATGCCTTCAATGAGCATTGCTTGTTCTACGGAATCTCGAATCGCAGGTTCGTCGTCAATAAAATAGAGTGCAGGCATGGTTGTCAAAGCGACATTCCTTGTTATCAGTCATTATCATCAGCACGCTTAATCAGTGCTTGAGGTGTTATTGCATGCGTTGTGCAAGGGAATTCTTAGTGAGAATACCATGCCACAAGGCTCGCGCCGCGTTGCGGTGATCGTGCCGTGATACGCTTCAATAATCCGCTTTGAGATCGATAGGCCAAGCCCTAGTCCCTCCGGCTTGGTTGTGAAGAAGGGATCAAAGAGTTGAGGTAGCTTTGATTCTGGTAGGCCGACGCCGTTGTCCCAAATATCCAGGACACAGGCTTCAGATTCCAACCGCCAATCTAGGCCAATCTGAGGGCTAGGTTGCTGGTGTAGCGCTTGGGCGGCGTTGTGGATTAAATTCACCAACACCTGCTCCAACTCAGTCGGATGAATCGCGATCTGGATATCGTCACTGATCGGGGTCATGCGCAGCGTAATGCCGTGTTTAATCAGCAGTGCACTTAAGATTCCCGTGGCGTTGTTGACCGCTTGGTGAAGGTTGGCGGTATGATTCTCTTGCTTGGTCACCTTACGGGTGAAGACTTTTAAACGGGCAATGATGTCGGTGATGGATAGGTTAAGCGCTAGCATCTTTTCTAAGTTGCCTTTCACCATATCATGGCGCCCCATTTCAAGTAGCTTGAGGCTGTTTTCGCTGTAAGTTCTCAAGGCGGCTAGCGGTTGATTGATCTCGTGGTTGATGCTCGCGGAGAGTTCGCCCAATACCGCGAGCTTCGCCGTTTGTGTCAGTTCTTGTTCCGTCTGTTTGAGCTTACTTTGCGACTCTTGATACTGGTGTATAGTCTGTTGCAGCTGTTGGTTTGATTGTTGTAGATAAAGAGTTCGTTTGTTAACTGTCTCTTCTAGCTTATGGTTGAGCGTAGTCAGCGCGACTTTAGCTTTGTAGGTTTGACGCCATGACCAAGCGATCAACAGTACTAGGCTATATATAACCAAGAATATCACGTCGATCTGCATGACTTTTTTCATCTCTGTGTCGCGACCTTTAAGCGCGACGACTTGGTACTGCTGACTACTGGCGGCAGCAGGGTAGATGTTAAATGCACCCATCCTGCTTAATTTCTCACTCGGCAAAGCGTTGTCGGCTTGTGGTAAATCGAGGAAGTCGTCAATCAATGTGATCTTATCTAACCCATACTGACGCTGTTCGGCAATCTGTTGTTGTTGAATCAGAGTGAGTGGTTGAAGAGAGTGATAGAGCCAGTGAGGCTGGCTTGATAAGAACACCACTTGGTTGTTGTCGAGCACCACAATATCGAACCCATCACTGGTTAGGATCTCTTCGATGTTTTCTAGGCTTACTTTTACCGTTAATACGCCAACAATCTCTTGCTTCACGTATAAAGGAGATGAGAGAAAGTAGCCGCGCACATTCGATCTTGCACCAAGCCCGACGTATTGCGAGCTGAGGCCGTTTATCGCCTGACTGAAGTAGGGACGAAACGCAAAGTTCTCACCAACAAAGGTTTTTGGATCTTGATAGTTGCTTGATGCGATCACGGTACCGCTATCGTCATGGATGTAGATCGTGTCGGCTAAGCTCTGGTTGGCCCACTCTTCTAACAACAGGTTGAGCTGCTGAGCCGAGGTCTGCTCTGAAAAGTACCCAAGGGTTCGAGGGTCGTGACTCAGGATTGCGGGCACCTGTTTGAATTTTGCGATCTCAGAGTCGAGCTGAAGATTGGCTTTGTTGGCGGCTTCTTGCAGCTGCTCACCAACCAGACGTTGCTGATATTGCTCTGCCAATAAGTGAGTAGCAGCAAACCCCGCCGCACCCAATGACAGTGAAGCGATAACAAAAGGGGTGAAGAAACGGGATATTTTGTTGGCCAAGGTGAACTCAGAGCAGGTTGAAAGTGTATATAGATTAGCAACATGGCTATCAAAGTACCGAGATCTTGTTAACACCGAATCCAAGAGATAGCACAATCGGCTACCACAGACTTGTATTTCCCTATGCGAAAGCGCAGAATCACAAAAAAATGAAAAGGAGCAACGAAATGGAACTGAAAGATATTCGCCGTGAATATGCTCAGGGTGGATTGAGACGCAAAGACTTAGCGGCTGATCCGATTGACCAATTTAATCTTTGGCTTGAGCAGGCTATTGAAGCCAAACTTACCGACCCAACTGCGATGACAGTTGCGACAGTCGATAAGGACGGCCAACCTTTTCAGCGCATTGTGTTGCTTAAGAATGTCGATCAACAAGGTTTCGTTTTCTACACAAACCTTGGTAGCCGTAAAGCGCAGCAGCTTGAGCACAACAGCAAGATCAGCTTGCACTTCCCGTGGCACCCACTAGAGCGCCAAGTACATATTACTGGCACCGCAGAGAAGTTGAGTGCTGTGGAGAACATGAAGTACTTCTCTTCTCGTCCAAAAGAGAGCCAACTGGCGGCAATCGCAAGTAAGCAAAGCAGCCGCATTTCTGCACGTGGCATCTTGGAAGGCAAGTACCTAGAACTTAAACAGAAATTTGCTAAGGGTGAGATCCCTGTACCGAGCTTCTGGGGTGGTTTCCGTGTTCGAGTAGACAGCATTGAGTTCTGGCAAGGTGGTGAACATCGCTTACACGACCGTTTCTTGTTCTCGCGTCAAGATAACCGTTGGGATATCGATCGACTTGCGCCGTAGTTAGGCGTTCCGAGTTTACCAAGGCTAAATACTTAAACACCGCGCTGTAATCTTCAAAGATTGGCGCGGTGTTTTTTGTGGCTTTTGAAATGAGGTAGAAGAGAGATAAAAGCCAGTGATCATTAACCGTTGTGAGTCATATTGGGTGGTTGATGAGTATCATGGTTAATTGGTTGTCGTCACTTCACTGTGCAGCACCACTGAAATCTGCCGATTGAGCAAGCTCTCTGGAATGACGGAACCAAGGCCAGAGTCCAGTGCAAACTCAATCAATTGGCTTTTACTGTTGGCATCGAACTTTTGCTTAAGGCGTGCCACGTGACCCTCAACGGTTTTTATCGAAATCGTCAGAATCTGTGCAATGTACTGAGGCTTCTTTCCAAACAGCAGCAAAAACAGCACTTCGGATTCGCGGGCTGTGAGCTTCTTGTTGAGCTTTGATTGTCTAGGCTCTGAACCAGCAATCGAGCCATCACACTTCTTGGCACTGGTCGCTTGGCAAACCCAGTGACCCACCTCCAAGATGGCAGTATCAGTCAGCTCTTGGCCATAGAATATCGTTCCCTGCACCTCGCCATCATCATCTAACCAAGGCGTTTTGGTAAAAATATGGGCGTGCCAACGGCCGTCAGGGTATGGGTGAATATCTAGAATTTTTAAAGTCTTACGTGTTTCCATCACGTATTTATCTTGCGCTCTGAAGTCTTGCGCACATTCCGTTGTTTGGCTTGGCATATCGAAGTCTGTCAAACCTGCGCTGTTTTGGTTGTCGGTCAAACCGATCAGTCGATTGTAGGCTTGGTTAGCATAAACAAAGACAGAGTCAGTATCTTTGCATCCCCAGCAGCCCGGCAACTGTTCAAACAGAGAGCGTTGTATTGAGTTAAGTGTTTTCGACAAAATATTATCTCAGTTTCGGAACTAAGCTAATGATATCAGTTTCTTATAACGCTGTATTGTAAATTCATGGAAGCGTCCCGAAACGATGATCACGGGAAGAATGATCAAGGATAGGGAGGGGGATGAGTGTCTGGATATCGCGAGTTGATCCGCCACAGCATATTTTAAGCAAAAAAAAGCCAGCCTGAAGACGGGCTGGCTAAAGACAAGATCTGCCTTGTCGACGTGTAGAAGATTTCAGATTAATTCACGAGGGTCATGCAAATTAACCTGAGGTATCAGTGAGATACCCAGAGTGACTTACTACTCTGTCGACAAATTTACTCCTAGGAGTGCGAATGCATAAGGGGGGAATTCCCCTATAAACAAGACTCAACACGACAAATGAGAAGTGAGAGCCCTGTTTTGTGAGAGGGGGAATCGAGAAGTTAGTAATCGAGAGCCTATAGCTCTCGTAATACTCTGAAGCCTAAGTGGTTGGCTGCTGTTGTCGGTGGAACGTAGAGTTCATTGAAAACTTTAGCTTCTTCAGGAGAGAAGCTCCATGCGCCACCCTTTGCGATGCCTTTGTGATTGGTTGTCCACTCCCATACATTGCCTACCATGTCGTAGAACCCAGTTGGGGTCGGTAAGAATGATTTCACTGGCGAAGTGCTGACGTTTGACCATGGTGTTCCTGCCCAGCCAGTATTCGCTTTGCCTGAGCGGAACTCGTTACCCCACCAGAAGTTGGTGTCTTGGCCTGCACGCGCTGCCGCTTCCCACTCCTGTGGTGTAGGTAGACGATAGGTAAAGCCTGTTTTTTTAGATAACCAACGCGTGTAGGCCTTGGCGTCGTTTTGACTAACACATACCACAGGTGAGCTGTCAGCTTGCTTAAAGCCAGGGTTTCGCCAGTAACTATTCGATACGGCAGTGATCTCGGTATTGACGAAGGTATCACAGGTGTTCATCAGCTCGGCATCTGTTTGGTAGCCAGTACTGTCGATGAAGGCTTTGAAATCTTGAACTCGGGTTGGTGTCGCCGCTAATGCAAATGGCTTTTTGATCGTCACTTGCTTAGCATTGTTCTCACCTAGCAGGTAACGACCCGCACCGACGACGATCATCTCTGGGCTCTGGCTATCATCACCCATAGGATCAGCAAACTTACTACCGACGTTGAGTGTGTTTTGCTTGGCTTGTAATACAGCTCTTAGGTTGTGGTCACGAGCAATTTTAAGTTCTTGATGGAAAGAGAGGTACCCCTCTTTTTCAATCGTCACCATATGCTGGCCAGTCGGTAACATGACTTCAACGGGTGTACTGCCGTAGTTAACACCATTGATTGATACCTTGTCGTTATACTGGTTTGAACGGACCACCAAGTTAACCCAAGCGACCTCTTTTTGCTGATCATCGGCTTTCTGGTCAGTTTCTGTAAAGCAGTGCGATGATTGAATCCCAAGTAGGCGACAAGGGGTGTTCTTGTCTGGGCGAGTTTCTAGGCTTGCCGTGATGTTTGCTTGGTAGCGGTTTTCGGCACCAAAACCTGAACTTGCCACTTTGTGTTGTAGAACGTGAATGTTCAGCGATGTCGATGCCAAATGCTCTTTTGCTGTCTTTGATTCTGTCGCGTTGTCGATCACACTGTTTTGGAACTGTTCGACGGCTTTTTGAAGCGCCAATGTCACCGTTTGCTCTGAGCATTGCGCTAGTGTCATGTCGTCGCTGCAGCGATTGGTAAAGCTAACAGTCTTCTCTTCGGTTTTGGTGATCTCACTTCTGAGTCGCTCGGCTCTCGCTCTTAGTTTTCCTTTGTCCAGATCCGCAATTGAAGTTTCAATCGAACTCTTTTCGGCTTGGAAGGCCTCTAGCTCCATCATTAACGCTTGTTGCTTTTGCTCAGAATCAGAAACAGCCAGTTTCCCCTCTTTTACCGATTTCCAAGCATCTTGAAATCGGTTTTGAGCTGGCGATATATCGAAGTCAGGCTCATCAATCATGCGGCTGTAATCTTGCTCTAAGCTTGCTTTCGCTGTCGCAAGTTTTTGCTGTGATTGTTCAGATAACTTAGTAAGGCGGGCCACTTGCTCTGTTTGATTGTCAACTTGGTTCTGTTTGTCGGCAATCTTCTTTTCGACTGCTGCCAAATCGGCATGCTTTTCGAAAAGTGAGCTTTCTATGTCGATAACAGATGTAGTGACAGCGGGTGGTGTCGCTTCAGCCAAAATAGCGGGTGCCATTAAGCTAGGAGCGAGTGCAAACAGTAGAGTGGGTAAACCTTGGCGCATGATGGGCTACTTCATTCGTAAAATGGGTGAATCAAATGTTTTAGCGAAAGCCATGTTGGCTGCAGTTGAATCGTATCACTATCAACACAATGGAGAGTTTTACATCGGCTTAGCTCTATAAAGTGCTAAGCCGATAGGCAGGTTTAGCTTTCCTTGTTTGGAAGAAGCTTAACCCAGATCGTATCGCTGCCGTTGATAGTCACTGTGCGGTTGTAAGACTCGTAACCTTGCTTTGAAACTGTTACTTGGTGACGACCGCTTGGTAGCGCAACTTGCAGTGGCGTGCTGCCATACTTGATGCCATTAATCGTAACAGAGTCGTTGTACTGGTCAGAACGAACGGTCACGTTAGCCCATTGCTTATTGTTCTTGTTACTCACAGCTGCGTCGCTGCCTGTTAAACAGTAGCGTGTTGATACGTTCAGCAGGTTACATGCAGCAATTGCTTCAGGCTTGGCTTGTAGCTGAGCTTGCATCTGCATGAAGTACGAGTTGTTACCAGAGAAGCCACTCTTGATTGGTTGGCTGTCTTGAACATGGATATTGAGTTGAACACCTTGCAAGTTCTGCTTCGCTAATGTGCTTTCTGTGAGCTGCTCAAGCAACTGGCTCTTGAACGTCTGTACCGCTTTTTGGTTGGTTAGGTATTTACCCTGAGCAGTACACTCACCTAGCGTCATTGTTGAGGCACAAGTCGTGGTGTAGCTGGTTTCTAGAACTGCGCTTTCGCGTAGCTCTGTTGCAATACGTTTTACACGTGCTTCAACTTTTAGCTCTTTTAGATTGGCCAGCTCGTTGTTCAGGCGAGCCTGCTTTTGCTTAATCTGAGAGAGGTGAATTTCGCTCTCGTTGATCGCTTGTTGGTTGTCTAGCTGAGCCGATTGATTTTCTTTAACGGCTGCCCACGCATCTTGGTAGCTTTTCTGGAAAGAGATAAGATCGGTTTCTGGGTCTTCAAGTAGACGGCTGTACTGTTTATCAAGTGCAGACTTCGCTCTGTTACGTTTTGCCTTGAGTTCTTCACCCTCACGCACCAATTTGCTGTTGTTGTTTTGTAGCTCTTTTAGCTTCTCAGCAGCCGATACTTGGGTTTCTGAAATACGCTCAATATCTGAGTTTTTCTCAGTGAGTTTTGCATCGATAGCTGAAACGGGATCGACTTGATTCAGTTCTTCAGCTGATACCGATGCAGATACCCAAAGAGGGGATAGCGCAAGCAAAAGCGCTGAAATTCGAAAGTTAGTCATAGGTCCCTGCAACTTATAGATTGAAATTGGCTCGTTGATACGGTGTCTACTTCCTAGTTGTAAGTCACTAGATTATTAGCAATTAACACAGTACCCGACTTTATACCGTTTTATTCCCTTTCAATCTACTGAAATGGGTAGACTTATTACTAATTTTTATAAATTGAAAGTGATTTATTTGAGCTATATACGAAAATTTCCTGTGATGTCCTATCGATTAGATTCTCAATTGTGAGTCACACTGATAAGCGCTGGTGGCTTGTGTTACATAAGTCGCTCAAAGTTGGTTTTACACTCCCCGTAGTTTGTACGCTCTTGATCATCTTTCCGGAGGCATGATCACCGTGATCGCAAGGACGATCTTGTGACGATTACCTGTGCTAAATGACTCTCATGATCATTTACAAATTCATCTTGAGCTAAAATCAGAGTATTATCCCCGATCTGTGACTATCAAAACTGTTTCGACATGCCAAAATTACCCATCATGCCCAACCTCGATCTTTCACCGCTAGGCTTATCAGGCCCTCGTCCTGCTGAGATCGTGACTTTGCCATCTCATATGGACTGTCACGAGCACCAATATTCGCAAGTCGTGATCGGGCTTAAAGGTCAAGCTGAGTTCGAAGTCAGCGGTAAGGGCAATTTAGTCGGGCCTGGTCAAGGTTGTGTAGTAACGGCTTGTTCTGATCATGCTTTCGGTGGCGTGGTGGGGCAGTCTGATATCTTGGTGTTGAACATGCCTATGCCAAGTAATGATGACCCACTGATGTTAGAGAAGATCAATCAGCTTGCGTCATCTAACGTTTACTTCCAGTTGGACGGGCAGATCCAAAAGCTGATTCAGATGCTGGTGCAGGAGATGCAAGCAAGTCCGGACGATCTGCTATTAAGCCGAGCTTGTAATGACACGGTGATCGCGCTTCTACAACGCCATATCTCTGAATTTGAAACATCTATTAAAGAATCACGCTTTGATCTTGAGGCGCTGGATCGCTACATCGAACAGCATTTAGCAAATAAAATCTCAGTGGCGCAATTGGCTGGTAGTGTGTTCTTAGGTGAAAGTCAGTTCCATATGCTGTTTAAAGAGCAGATGGGCATCACTCCGCATCAGTATGTATTAGGTAAGCGAATCGACCGTGCTCGCCGTTTAATTGAGCAAGGCAACCTCAGCCTTGGTCAGGTAGCGGAGCTGGCAGGCTTCTCTGGTCAGTCTGCATTTACTCACACTTTTTCCCGTCTTCAGGGGATGTCACCATCTCAATACAAAAAGCAAATAACTGTTAAATAGTGAAACAAAACGGCACATTCGTTTGAAGTTTCATATGTGATGATGTTTTTGTTTTGTTAATAAACCCAGTTTTTAGCAAAAAACTCGGAGTTTTTGACAAGTATTCCTTATATACTCTCAATACACTGCAGCCATTGTAGAAATCTCGGACGTTTTTTGTTCGGGTGTGAGATTAAGGAAAACGCATGTTTACAGCTACTGATGTGTTAAAACCAGAGTTCAACGAGCAATCGCTTGGTGAGCTGTGGTCGCTTATCTCACCATTATATATGGTGGATGAAACCCAATGGCTAGAGCAGCTTCTGCCGCTAGCTACGCCTTCTGAGTCTGAAAAGCAACAAATCACGGACAAGACAACCTCGCTTATCGAAACGATTCGTGCAGACAAAACATCGATTCAAATGATCGATGCACTGCTGCTTGAATACAGTCTAGATACGCAAGAAGGTATTTTGTTGATGTGTCTTGCTGAAGCACTGATGCGTATCCCTGATGCTGCAACTGCTGATGCATTGATTCGTGACAAGCTAAGCGTTGCTGACTGGAAATCTCACCTGAAGAATTCTGACTCTGTGTTTGTGAATGCATCCACTTGGGGTCTAATGCTTACGGGCAAGGTTGTGGGCCTTTCATCAAATGAGCAGAGCCCAACACAGGCGGTAAACCGTCTAGTAAACAAGCTTTCTGAGCCGGTGATTCGTAAAGCGATGCACCAAGCGATGAAGGTAATGGGTCATCAGTTTGTTTTGGGTCGCAGCATTGCTGAGGCACAAAAGAACGGCAAACCTATGCGTGACAAAGGCTTTACCTATTCATACGACATGCTAGGCGAAGCGGCACTGACGACTGCAGATGCAAACAAGTACTTCAAAGATTACCTAATGGCGATTGAAGCTGTAGGTCGAGACACTTATGTTTCATCAAAATCTAGCCCTGCACCATCAGTATCTATCAAGCTTTCTGCACTGCACCCTCGTTACGAAGTAGCGAATGAAGAGCGTGTTCTGACAGAGCTTTGCGACACGCTAGAGCAGTTGCTGCGCCGCGCGATCGAGCTTGATGTTGCGATTACCATCGATGCTGAAGAAGCGGACCGTTTAGAGCTTTCTCTAAAACTGTTTGAGAAACTTTACCGTAGCGAACTTGTGAAAGGCTGGGGTAAATTTGGTCTGGTTATTCAAGCGTACTCTAAGCGTGCACTTCCTGTCTTGGTATGGCTGAACCGCTTAGCAAAAGAGCAGGGCGATCTGATCCCACTGCGTTTGGTAAAAGGTGCGTACTGGGATAGCGAAATCAAATGGTCGCAACAAGCTGGCTTTGATAACTACCCGGTTTACACACGCAAGGAAGCAACCGATGTTGCTTACCTAGCCTGTGCTCGTTACCTACTGAGCCCAAGTGTTCGTGGCAACATCTTCCCGCAGTTTGCGAGCCACAACGCACACACTGTGTCTGCTATTGCTGTAATGGCTGACCACAAAGATTTTGAATTCCAACGCCTGCACGGTATGGGTGATTCCCTGTACAACCATGCGATGGAAGCTTACCAACAGTCAGTGCGTATCTACGCGCCAGTTGGTAGCCATAAGGATCTACTTCCTTACCTAGTTCGTCGTCTGCTAGAAAATGGCGCGAACAGCTCGTTTGTACACCGCTTGGTGGATGCACGCTGCCCTGTGGCAGAGCTAACGCAACACCCAGTGGATATGCTGCTAGCGTTCGATACGCTGAACAACACTAAGATTCCACTGCCACCATCTGTGTTCCCAGAGCGTAAAAACTCTTACGGTGTCAACATTGATATCGAAAGTGAAGCGCACAGTTTTGAAGAGCAAGTAAAAGGCTTCTTGGATAAACAGTGGACGGCTGGCCCGATCATTAACGGTGAAGCTCTTGCCGAAAGCATGATCAAGGCTGATCAGAATGTTGAGCAAGTAACAGCACCATACGATCGTCGTATCAATGTTGGTCAGGTGGCTTTCGCAAACCTTGATCATGTTTCCGAAGCGATCAGCGGCGCAGATGCGGCGTTCGCAGATTGGAATGCGACTTCTGTTGAAGTTAAAGCCGCGGCTCTTGAGAAATTGGCTGACTTGATGGAAGAGAACCTTGCTGAGCTGGTGGCAATCTGTCACCAAGAAGCGGGTAAGACAATTCACGACAGCATTGATGAAGTGCGTGAAGCGGTCGACTTCTGTCGTTACTACGCAAAACAGGCAGACAACCTACAAGAATTTGAACTGAAAGGCTTTGATGGCCAAGTTCGTTTGGCATCTCGCCAAGGTCGTGGTGTGTTTGTATGTATCAGCCCTTGGAACTTCCCACTGGCGATCTTCCTTGGTCAAATTACAGCTGCATTAGTTGCAGGTAACACTGTCGTTGCAAAACCAGCAGAGCAAACCAGCTTAATCGCTGCTCGCGCAGTTGAGTTGATGCAACAAGCTGGCTTCCCGGCAGGCACAATTCAGCTTCTACCGGGTCGCGGTGCAGAAATCGGTAGCGCACTAACCAGCCACGATGCGATTGCAGGTGTGGCGTTTACAGGCTCTACACCAACTGCTCAGCGTATCAACGTGTCATTGGCAAGTCGTACGGCTAAACCTGTTCCATTTATCGCGGAAACAGGCGGCCAGAATGCGATGATCGTCGACAGTACGGCGCTTCCAGAGCAGGTAGTACGTGATGTTATTCGTTCAGCGTTTGCTTCTGCAGGTCAGCGTTGTTCAGCTCTACGTGTGCTTTACATCCAAGAAGACATTGCTGATCGCGTTGTTGCTCTTATCCAAGGTGCGATGAACGAGTTGAGTGTTGGTATTCCACACCTACACAAGACTGACGTTGGCCCTGTTATCGACAGCAATGCGAAACAGAAGCTAATGGCTCACCTTGAGAACATGACTCAAACGCAGAAGCGTGTTGCTCAACTAACCCTAGGTGATGCGTGCGAACACGGTGACTTCGTGCCACCAAGCGCTTTTGAGATCAACGATATTAGCTGCTTAACTGAAGAGCAGTTTGGCCCTGTGCTGCACATTGTTCGTTACAAAGCGAGCGAGCTGGCGCAAGTGGTTGAACAGATAAACCAAACAGGCTTCGGACTGACTATGGGTATTCATAGTCGTAACGAAACCACTTACCGTTGGATTGAAAAACACGTTCGCGTGGGTAATTGCTACATCAACCGTGACCAAGTTGGTGCGGTGGTAGGTGTTCAACCATTCGGTGGTCAAGGTTTATCAGGAACAGGACCGAAAGCGGGTGGACCACACTACCTATACCGCTTTACCGATGTTCACTTTTCTCAAGCGCAGGCATAAGGAGCGATATCATGGTTCATCAAGTGACAGGTTTTTCCGATGCATTTCAAGCGTGGGAACAGTGGAACCTAACCGATTTTGATCACAAGAGTGCTCAAATTCTGGCATTAAAATCTGAGATCGAGAGTCAATCAGCGCCACTAGCGGCGGTTGCTGGCTATCACATCGAACAGGCTTCTTCTCTGTTAGCTGAAGAGCACCTACTTGTAGGTCCTACGGGCGAAACGAATGAGCTATACGCGGCAGGCCGTGGCGTAGCTTTGGTTATCGTTGATGAGACTCAAGATTCATTACCAAAGCTGCAAACGGCAACGGCAATGCTGACGGCTGCGCTTGTTGCAGGTAACAGCGTGATTGTGTGTAGTGATGATACTCAGTTCAATACTCTGATTGCGGATGCAGCAAAACAAGCGAATCTGCCATCAAACCTTGTTCAAACGACATCGTTCGATGCGTCTCAGCAACTGCTTGCTTGTGATGTTCGTAGCGTGGCGTATGTGGGCAATCCACAAACTGAACAAGCGATTGATTTACAACTTGCTAAGCGAGACGGCGCTATCGTCGGTTTAGTGTCTGAAACGGATCTGACGGCAATGCATGTTGCTCACGATCCACACCTATCGTTGCGCTTTATTACTGAGCGTACACGAACCATAAATATAACAGCCGTGGGTGGTAATGCGACCTTGCTTGAGCTTGGGAGCGAAGCCCACTAACCTTCAACACCACTGATGACTGGAGGCAGCTTCGGTTGCGCCGTGATATCAGGAACCCTATCTGACTAAACTTGGCCAACATTGTGTTGGCTAAGTTTTATTGGCTAGGCATGGAAGGATTTTTCTAAATGAGGACTATCAAATGATAGAAAACAGTTTTGCAATAACATCAACGTTCATTGCGTATCTAATTATGATGCTGGCAATCGGGGTTATTGCTTACAAACGTACATCTAACTCAACTGACTACTTTCTTGGTGGTCGTGCACTAGGCCCTTGGCCTGCAGCACTTTCTGCTGGTGCGTCGGATATGAGTGGTTGGCTACTACTAGGTCTGCCTGGCTACGCGTATGCAGCAGGTTTTGAAGCTTTCTGGTTAGCTGGTGGCCTACTAGTTGGTACTTGGGCTAACTGGTTAATCAGTGCTAAGCGTCTGCGTACTTACAGCATTACAACAGATGCATTGACTCTGCCTGAGTTCCTATCTCGTCGTTTCAATGATACGTCTAAGCTGATCCAAACAATTTCTGCTTTCTTCATTCTTCTCTTCTTCCTTTTCTACACGAGCTCAGGCTTGGTAGCGGGCGGTAAGTTGTTTGAAACAGTATTTGGCTTAGACTACACCACAGCGGTTATCATCGGCACAGTATGTGTTGTGTCGTACACGCTATTTGGTGGCTTCCTTGCGGTATCTTGGACTGACCTTGTTCAGGGCCTATTGATGTCTGCAGCGCTACTTATCGTGCCTATCGCAGCGATGAACGGTGGCCTTGGTCAACTGTCTAGCGACCTACACAACATCAACCCAGAGCTGCTAACGCTATGGAATGATGCGAAAGGTGAGCCTCTATCTGCGATTGCAATCATCTCTCTAGCGGCATGGGGTCTAGGTTACTTCGGTCAACCACACATCCTAGCGCGTTTCAAAGCAACACGTACTAACAAAGACCTAGGCACTGCGCGTCGTATCGCAGTGGTATGGACTGCACTGTCTATGGCTGGTGCGATGCTAGTAGGTCTAGTGGGTCTGATCTACGTAACCAACTCTGGTGCACCTAAACTGGATGACGGCGAGAAGATCTTCATGCTTCTTGTGAACGCAATGTTCCACCCAGTAATCGCAGGTATTCTACTGGCAGCTATCCTAGCGGCAATCATGAGTACTGCGGATTCACAACTTCTTGTATCTTCATCTGCAATGGCAGAAGACTTGTACAAGCAAGTACTGAAGAAAGACGCGACATCTGAAGAGATTGTACGTGTAGGTCGTTTTGCAGTTGTGATTATCTCACTTATCGCACTGTTCCTAGCGATGACACCAGACAGCTCTGTTCTTGGTCTTGTATCTTACGCATGGGCAGGCTTCGGTGCTGCATTTGGTCCAGCTATCGTACTTAGCCTGTACTGGTCTCGTATGAACCGTAACGGCGCTCTAGCGGGTATCGTTGTGGGTGGTGTGACTATCGTAATGTGGAAGCAGCTAACAGGTGGTTGGTTCGACGTGTATGAAATCGTACCGGGCATCATCTTCTCAGCTATCTCTATCGTAGTTGTGAGCCTAATTACTGGTGAGCCAGAAGAGTCGGTTAAGAAGCAACACGAGAAGTTTGAAAAGCAATTAGTTGAACTAGACTAATTCTTCACACGCCAATCTATTTAAACAAAGAGTCACTTCGGTGGCTCTTTTTTTGTGCCTGAATATCATCATGCCACCACAACCTTGCTCCCCAAGACACCGCTCGTAGAGAGGCGATAGAAAGCTGTGGTTGGTTTATCGCTCTGAGCTCATTGTCTTTTCTTAAAAGCTCAACAAAAGAATGCATGGCAGATGTCTCAAACTAACAGAATGGCGAATTAGAATTGTCTTTGCGATGACTTTCTGAGCAAGTTTACATTGTAAATTATCGCCGCTTTGTGACTGAGTTTTTCATAGGATTTAATGAAGACTAAGCTCGCCTTGCTTCAAAAAACCGTTTACCGATACGGTGTTTTTTTGAACTTAGCCCTCATTTTTATAAATCATACGGTGAATGTTTGAACTGAATTGGACATGATATGTCAATTGTCAGTAATGAGGACAAGCCGGATAGGATAAAGGTATGCCAGATCTATATTGCAAAACGTGTAAGAAAACCACTCACCACAAGTCGATCATGAAGCGCTGTGAGATCGCACCGGAAACCTTATCAGGTCGTATGTTATTGCTTACCTCAAAACTGTTCAGTGGCACTCAGTACTATGATATGGAAGTTCAACACTTCTGCAGAACGTGCAACAGCCGAGCAGAAGAGCTTCCTAAGAAAGAGAGCGAAAGTGTTGCTCCGCAAGTCGGGTTAGCTTAGCTTTTCGCTGTAGATACCTAGCCGAACGGCAAATCTTAAAAGAAGCATAAAGCTAAAGACGAAGAAAGTAGCGAGATTAGCAATAAAAAAACCTCCATGTAGGAGGTTTGATGTGCTTAAGCGGCTTGCTTTATGCCTTCTGGTTCAACGAGAAAGCCATCTAGTTTTACTTCCCAGCCGTAGCTTGAATATTCGTTTGCAAGTGCTTGAGCGACGTCTTTAGATACGGTTGCTCGAGTCCATAAGCCAATGCCGTAAGGTTTGTATGCGATTTCTTGTGTTTTCATATATAGAGTCATCCTTTCTCTCTGTGCAATCTATTATTCACACAGCCCTCAATAGATACTTTTCTCTATAGCTCAACTTATTTGTTAAAAAGGTCAAGTTTATAACATTATATTAACAGTCTGAAACTGAATTTATAAGTTGTCAATATGGCCAATTCTCTTTATATCTTCCTTGTAAATGTGGTGTTGTCGACCTGTTTTAAATTCTGTGAGCCGTGCTCTGCAGGTTTTGGTCAAGCATGGAATATACTCACCCTATATTGAGACTGTTTATAGAGATGTTATGCCTCAACACCAATTGGATCGTATCGACAAAGAGATACTACGAATCTTGCACATGAAGGGCCGACTGCCGGTTGTTGAACTGGCTAAGCAGGTAAACCTCACCACTTCTCCATGTTCGGATCGTTTAAAGCGTCTCGAGAAAGAGGGCTACATTACTGGTTATCACGCCGAGTTGTGCTCTGAGAAACTTGGGCTTGATGTGCAGGTGTTTATCCATATCCGCCTTGATCAGACCAGCTTCTCTATTTTTGATAAGTTTGCACAGGCTGTGGAAATGATGCCTGAGATTGAAGAGTGCTATTCGCTTTCTGGTGACTTCGACACCATGATCAAAGTACGAGTTAAAGATATGAAGGCGTATCAGTCGTTTATGTCGACTAAGCTTGGTACGCTACCTGGCGTGATACAGACAAGAAGCGAAGTGGTTATTGAAGAGCACAAAAAGGGCTTTGGCGTGAACCCTGAATTGCTCTCTACCTTGGGCTAGTTCTGTTTTCGCTCTGATTATGGGATATAAAAAATGGAAGCCACATGGCTTCCATTTTGCGTTCTAAAGGAGAGAGTTTACGGTTTATAGAGTGATAGCCGCTGAGATAACGCCAATTACGCCACCGAAAACACCACCCCATACCACAAGCCAGCCAAGGTGCTCTTTGATCATTTTCTGTACCATCTCTTTTACCAACTTTGGTGTCAGCTCGCTCAAGCGCTGGTCGATGATCGCTTCGATGTTCTCTTTGATTTCGTCCATCATTGCAGGAGACTCAAACTGCTCTTTGAGGGCATTTTTCACAGTGTCACTTTGGCCAATCTCAATGATAGAAGTCTGCATTTTCTCTACAAATGGCTCTTTCAGCGGTTGAAGTGCTTCTGTGCCACCAAGCATTGCGAGCATCCCGCCAAATTGAGAGTTGGCGATCACTTCGACCAAGGAATCGAACGCAGGGTTAAGGTCAATCTTCTTGATCACTGGCTCTAAGTTCAGCGACTGGCCGCCGGCCATTTCGCTGCTCAAGAAGCGGTCGATGTTACTTTCGGTAAAGAACTGTTCCATCATCAACTGCTTGATGGCCGCTTTAAACTGTTCGAAACGAGCTGGAATCACACCTGAGCCATACAATCCCGGCACTTTTTCAAACAGCATGTGAATGGCAAGCCAGTTGGTAATCGCGCCAGAAAATGCGAATAGGCCCGCATAAAGTAAGTATTGGCTAGCCGTAAAGTAACCCGCAGCCAGCAGAGCTAAAGCCACCGCGTTAGTGATAACACTCTTGTTCATAGTTGTTCTCTAGATTAAGTCTTGCGCGCATTTTAAAAAAAATCAGGAAAGAAACAAATAGAAAGCAGCAAGCTTATTCATGGATCTAGGCTAATCATGAAATTTAGCTTGCCGTGGATCATAGCTTGATCGTTGACTTTGTTTGATAGTCAAACTACATTGATAAGCAAGTAATTTGATTATCAAACTAAAATGGAATAACGATGAACCCTCAAGTTAAGCATTCACACCACTTTTCTGCCCGTAACCAAACGGGTGAAAGAAGGACTTTTTATGTCTTGTTGTTAACCGTAGTCACTATGGTGGTGGAGATCGGGGCAGGGATGGTATATGGCTCCATGGCGTTGTTGGCTGATGGTTGGCATATGGGGACTCACGCTGCCGCATTTTGTATCACGCTATTTGCTTATCGCTATGCGAAGAAGCATGAAAGCAGTGACCGATTTTCATTTGGTACGGGGAAAGTAAGTGTGTTGGGTGGCTACACCAGTGCTATTGCGCTGGGTATTGTTGCTTTGTTGATGTTTACTGAGTCGGTGCATCGCTTGCTAAACCCTCAAGCTATCCAGTTCAATGAAGCGATAGTGGTGGCTTGTATCGGTTTGGCTGTGAATGTGGCGAGTATGTTCTTATTGGGCGATCATCATCACGACCATCACGACCATCACGACCATCACGACCATGACCACAGCCACCATCATCATGATCACAACCTCAGAGCTGCGTATATGCATGTGTTGGCCGATGCGCTCACCTCTTTGTTGGCGATCGTCGCGTTGTTGTTTGGCAAATTCTACGGCTGGAACTGGTTAGACGCGATTATGGGTATGGTCGGTGCCGTCGTTATCTTAAAGTGGACAATGAACCTGCTTAAACAGACGAGCCCGATCCTGCTAGACGAAAGCATTGACTCAAACTATCGCCAGCAGATTATTGAAGAGCTTGCCCCGGATGCTGAGGTGATCGATCTGCACATATGGAGAATCAGTGGTCATCACTATTCGGCAGCCATTGCGCTGCAATCAAATGGTGATTTGAGCGTGAATGACTTTAGGCAACGGCTGGCGAAGTTTGATAAGATTAATCATCTTACTCTTGAATTAAATTAGTCATTTGTCATGCAAAACCTTGAACACCTAAGTCAGCTTATTACCGAATTCTACGACAAGATGTCTTCTTGGGAGCAATCGGTTGTGAAAGAGACGGGCTATTCGCTAGCTCAGGTACACACCATCGAAGTACTGGGTGTTCATGGTGCTCTGCGTATGAAAGAGCTGTCTGAAAAGCTTGGGATTACGACGGGAACGTTGACGGTTCAGATTGAAAAGTTAGTGAAAGCAGAGTTAGTGAAGCGCTGCGAGCATCCTACAGACAGACGCGCCATCGTGGTTGACTTAACACCAGCAGGGCAAGCGATTCATACCCAGCACAACCAGTTACACCTAGAGCTAGTGAATGACTTAACCAGTGGCATCTCTTCGGAAGAGACGCAGGTTTTGACAGCATGCTTAGAGAAAATGAATCGCAAGTTCTAGTTAACAAGAAAGCCAGTTAACAAAAAAGCGAGTTAATAAAAAGCCAGTTAGTAAAAAAGCTAGCCAATAAAAAAGGCTAGCCTCCCCCCGAAGTCTAGCCTTATTCCAGAACGCGCAAGCGAAGCGTCTTTGTCTGTTAGTCATATTATATAATTACGACATAACATTCTGCCACGCCCAATTTACGACTATCTAACAAATTAGTGTGAATCGCCCCGCATATTTAAAATTGCATACAATTTAAGCGTTGGATGCCTGTTCCAGATCATCTCCGATAAAGCCACCTGTTTGATGATTCCACAGTTGAGCATAGATGCCATCTTGTGAAATGAGCTCTTGGTGCGTGCCCTCTTCAACGATAGTGCCCTGGTCTAGTACGATTAAGCGATCCATTGCTGCAATAGTCGACAAGCGGTGCGCAATCGCAATCACCGTTTTACCTTCCATCAGCTCAATCAAGCTCTCTTGAATTGCTGCTTCTACCTCAGAATCGAGTGCAGATGTCGCTTCATCAAGTACCAATAGCGGTGCATTCTTCAGAAGTACACGAGAGATCGCGATACGCTGACGCTGACCCCCTGACAGTTTCACACCACGCTCACCCACTTGTGCATCGTAACCTAAGTTGCCGAACGGGTCGGTTAGGGTTTCGATGAACTCATGAGCATGCGCTTGCTTGGTCGCTGCATACAACTCTTCGTCAGTCGCATCTGGACGACCGTAAAGGATGTTGTCTTTGATTGATCGGTGAAGTAGTGAGGTGTCTTGTGTCACCATACCGATGTTGCTACGCAGCGAGTCCTGCGTAACCTCTGCGATCTCTTGCCCATCAATCAGAATGCGACCTTTTTCAACGTCATGGAAGCGAAGCAGCAAGTTAACCAGCGTTGATTTACCCGCACCAGAGCGACCTACTAGACCTACTTTTTCACCCGGTTTGATGTTGAGGTTAAGGTTGTTGATGACCCCTTTGTTCTCACCGTAGTTGAAACTCACGTTATCAAAGTGAATGCCACCTTGAGGCACTTGCAATGGCTCCGCGTTTGGCTTGTCTTCGATAGCGATTGGTTTAGCCAGCGTTTTCATGCCGTCAATAACGGTACCCAAGTTTTCAAATAGGCCACCGATTTCCCACATGATCCACTTAGACATACCATTGATACGCAGTGCTAAGCTGACCGCGATAGCGATCGCACCAACGGTGATCGCGTCATCTAACCATAGATAAATCGAGATACCTGCGATGGCGAAAACCAGTAGGTAGTTAGCAAACTCAACCCACACGTTAAAGCCAGTCACCAAACGCATTTGACGGTAAACCGTGTCTAGAAAGCCTTCCATTCCCTCTTCAGCGTATTCCGTTTCACGCTTGCTGTGTGAGAAGAGCTTAACCGTCGCAATATTGGTGTAGCTATCCACGATTCGACCGGTCATCAGTGAACGCGCATCGGCTTGTTCAGAAGAGACATCTTTTAGCTTAGGTACAAAATGCAGCTGAATACCGACGTAGACGAACAGCCAGATCAGCATTGGTGCCATTAAGCGCCAATCGGATTCAGCCAACATGAATAGCATTGCCGTAAAGTAGACTGTCACATAGACGAATACATCGACCATTTTGGTCACGGTTTCGCGAACGGCCAATGATGTTTGCATCACCTTAGTTGCGACACGCCCTGCAAAGTCATCTTGATAGAAAGAGAGGCTCTGCTTGAGAAGGTAGCGGTGGGCAAGCCAACGAATCGACATTGGGTAGTTGCCCAGTAAAGTTTGGTGAAGCAACAGAGAATATATCGCGATCATAACTGGCATGATGACCAATAACAGAACCCCTAAACCAATCAATGTTGATTGATTATCCGCAAGGAAGGTCTCTTTATTACTGGTCGACAACCAATCCACGAGCTGGCCCATATAGCCAAACAGGGCAACCTCGATGATGGCGATAGTCATGCTCATTAAGCCGAGAAGCAGTAATGGTTTTTCAAAGCCACGTGTGTAATGTCGACAAAAAGCCAATATGCCGCTTGGGGGCTGTATTGGTTCGTCTTTTGGGAAGGCCTCGGTAAAGCCTTCAAATTTCTTAAACATAGATTTCCCTTAGTCAACCTCTGCATCTGTGTGCAAAGTTGTAATTATTGTGGTGATTTTAGATCACGAGTAAAACAAGTCCATGACAACGCGATAAGCGAAATCATAGTTATTTTTTAATGAGTTAGGGTTGATGTGAAATGAGACGTTGACTGACTGCCGCGGGATCAACGTGTTATGCAACAGGGCTATCCTAACGCTAATTGGATTAAATTGTAACCAAAACTGACACTTAGCGTCATATTACTGTTCGAATAGGATGCGATAAGTGAGTAGAGGGTGGCGCTCAAGGTAGTGCAGTAAAAATTAGGGAGGATCGGGTGTTTGGCAGGAATTATTGAGGTTAGCTAATGAAATTATCAATAATTCAGTGATTTTTCTCGTAACAACCTGTTTACAATTAGCGGGTAAATTCCAGATAGGGACAGTTGAGATGTTAAACCTACATGAAAAATCACTACAAACAACGAATGTACAAAATGCAAACTGTGTAGTGATGGTGCCACCTAAAGAGTTTCGTTTTAATGAAGAGACCGCGCGTGACAATGAATTTCAGCAGCGCGTTAACTTGACTCAAGAAGAAGTAAAGTCGCAAACCATGGCTGAGTTTAAGGCAATGGTGAAGGTACTTCGCAAAGAAGGCGTGCAAGTAGTCGAGTTTGATTATCCTGAGCTTGGTGTTGAAACACCGGATGCGGTTTTCCCAAACAACTGGTTTAGTACTGTTAGCGACGGCAGCCTATACACATTCCCAATGGCGTGTGAAAACCGCCAACATGAAGTGAAGCCTAATGCTCTCATCGAAGCGCTTGAAGCATCTGGTCGTATCGTAAACCATGTGGACACGCTTGAGTCTTACTTGCAGCAGGGTGCTTACCTTGAAAGTACTGGCGTAATGGTGATCGACCACATCAACAAAACCATCTATGCAGCCCTTTCTCAACGCTGTGATAGAGAAGTACTGGAAGACTACGCCAAGCGTATCGGTTATTCGCGAGTGGTTTCTTTCCAAACGGCTCTGCCTTCCGGCCACCCGATTTACCATACCAATGTGATGATGGCGATAGGTGATAACTTCTGCGTGATCTGTGATGAAGTAATTCCAGAGTTCGAGCGTCGCTTTGTCGTGAAGTCCCTTGCGAAAGACAAACAAGTGATCTCGATTTCGATTGATCAGATGAACCGCTTCTGTGGCAACATCCTTCAACTTGAAACCGTGAATGGCGATAAAGTGATTGCAATGTCACAGTCGGCTTTTGATGCGTTTTCTCCTGCACAACGCGCTCAGCTAGCGACGCACGGTAAACTGCTGCCATTCAACGTGAAGACCATCGAAGATATCGGCGGTGGCTCAGTACGCTGCATGCTTGGTGAGGTATTCTTACCTACCAGAGTGAATCGCCTGTAACTTGCAAACAATTAAAAAACCACTTCATGATGAAGTGGTTTTTTTTATCTGAACTCTTTTAACGAAAGCTTTTATGCTCAATGAAGTGGCTGGATCGCTGCACCACTTCTTTCGAATACACCAAAGCGGTGTGATTGAGGTTGAGAGCGCAGGTGTCGGTTGCCCCTTTTAGGTTGGCATCTTCCAGTGTTACCGTGCCATCGCCATGATTCTTTCCCAGTACGATTCTACCTACGCCTGCATCATAAGTGCCAGTGATAACCCCAATCGGTACGTCGTTGTCATAGTCGCCAAGCCCATCATTGAGGATGTGTTTAGTTGAACCAAAAATGAATCCTAGTCCATGATTAGAGAGCGTTTTGGCTATGGTTGCACCGTTGTGCGGTGTGCCCGCGGTAATGATACAAGTATCGGCAAATTTGGGCTGATAATGTTTGAAGTAGTGACGAATCAGTAAGCCACCGAGTGAGTGTCCAAAGAAGTAGACCTCATCATTTTCGTCAAAACGGGCAGTGACAAATCGATTCAATCGCTTGGAAGCGGATGGAAAGCGCAAAGAGTTATAGGCAAACTTGTGAGTTTGAAAGCCGCGCTTTTTAAAGTTTCTATCTAGATACTGCATGATCAATGCAGGCATATAGAGGCCGTGAATTAATATTATGTGCTTGTTTTTATTGTTCATTTCACCTCCGAGTAATGCTCTCTTCAGTGTATTTATTTGCCTAAATAAACTCAATATAAATCGGCAGCAACAGAGTGAAAATCGAGTATGAAAAAAGCCACTACATGAGTGGTTTTATCGAGGTGTTATTCATGATTTGTTTAATCAACTTTTGCCACGGTTCCTGTCACCCAAAACTCGTTCTCACGTGACTGAATCTGTTCTCCAAGAAAGTCGACAAAGCGACGAATCCTCGCTGTGCGGCGCAGGTCTGTGTGGAGCAACAACCAGATGCTTCGATAGGGTAGCGGCTTTTGAAATGGAGCGCGTACAAGGTTTGGGTGCCTGTCACCTAAATTGCATGCGAGATAAGCCATACCAAGCCCTGAAGCGGCTAAATTTATCAACGGGACCAGCTCCGAAACTCGGTGTTTAAGTGTGGCTTTTGGGTAGAAGCTCTCTTTTAGCCACTGAGCACTGACATCACCCTCTGGTTCGTGCCATCCAATAAAGTGTAGCCCTTCGCCAGCGTTGTCTTTTACTTTCTCCGCGTATTCTCGGGTGCAGTAGGCGGCTTGCGACATCTGCACCAAGCGTCGACCTACGGCGTCGTCGTAAACTTCATTGGCTATGCGAATCGAGACGTCTGATTCACGACGGCTCAAGTTAGCGATGTCGTTACCGAAATTGAGATTAAGTGTGATATCTGGATAACGCTCAGCAAAGAGTGCTAGGTCATCCATGATCGAGGTCATCGCCAATCCATGAGGCATAGAGACATAAACGGTGCCAACAGGCTCACTGTCTTTGCCAATGATCATGCGTGATGCTGCGACCATCTCCTCTTCGACGCGCTCAGCGTATGGGAGCAGTTCTTCTCCTATCTGAGTGAGCTGTAAGCCTTGCTTGGAGCGGTCAAACAGTCGACTACCAATCTGCTCCTCCATGACTGACAGGCGACGGGTGAGCGTGGTGTGATTGATCTTGATGCTCTCGGCTCCCCCACGCAGTGTTCCGCTGCGCACCACCGCGAGAAAGATCTTCAGGTCATCCCAGTTAAATGTATAAGTCTCATTGCTCAGCATAATTCTGCCTATGGTTCATTTTTGAAACACAGTGTCCACTTTTACCTATATACAGTCCATTTTTCAATCATGTTAGCTTAATTACACGTTAAACATCACCGAGAAGGGAACATGATGAACTCAATAACAAGTGTATTAATTACGGGTGCCAACGCTGGCTTAGGCTTTGAAGCAGCGCGCCAGTTGGCTCAACAAAGTGGCATAAAGAAGATTTACTTGGGTTGCAGAAACCAACAGAAAGCGAACGAAGCGAAAAGAAAGCTGGTTGAAGCAACAGGCAAAGATTTGTTCGAGATTTTACTACTTGATGTCTCCGAGTCATATTCTGTGCAACAGGCGGTCTCGCAAATGAAATCCCCAGTTGATGCAGTGATTCTGAATGCTGGCGGTACGGGGGGAAGAACACCACATCAGCTGACCGAAGATGGCGTGACCACTATCTTTGCCGCGAATGTTCTGGGCCATGTAGTACTTGTAGAAGAGCTAGTGAAAAAGCAGTTGGTTACGTCGACCGTTCTTTATGCGGGCTCAGAGACGGCACGCGGTGTACCAAGAATGGGTGTTGCTAAGCCTGAGCTAAAGGACACCTCGGTACAGGAATTCTCGTCAATTGCAGACGGAAGTAAATTCGGTTCAAACGCGGATCCGTTGGATGTTTACGGCACCATTAAACTGACTGGCACTCTATGGATGTCATCGATGGCGAGACAGCATCCGCACCTTCGTTTTGTAACCATCAGCCCGGGCGGCACGACTGGCACCAATGGTATGGACGATTTGCCACTGTTGAAAAAGGTGTTCTTTAAGTACGTGGGCGGAACCGTGATGCCACTATTTGGCATGATGCACAGTGTCGAGAAAGGCGCCAAGCGTTACCTAGAAGGCTTGTTTAATCCAAGCTTTGAGAGTGGCCGATTTTACGCGAGCCGAGCCGGTTCTCCGACAGGGCCTGTGATCGACCAAGTGACACTGGAGCCACTATTTAACAACAGTTCTGCACAAGACAACGCGTATCAAGCGATTCAACAGTTTTTAACAGCGAAAACACCAGCATAAGGAGAGATATAATGGATACAGTAATGAATACATTGGTTGGCGTGATTGCGTTGATGCTGACTGGGCTTGGCATGATGTCGATGTTTGCACCTAAGAAAATGTTGGCAAATTTCTCTTTGGAGCCGATTGGTAAGGCGGGTATGAACACGATCCGCTCAGTAATGGGCGGCCTATTTTTGGCAAGCGTTTATATTATCGCGACTGGACTTCTTAATAACGACACCGATGGCTACTTCTTTGTTGCAGTGGTGATGTTGGCTGTCGCGGCCGGGCGAGTGGTCGGTCTGGTTCTGGATGGATTCGATAAAGCGGTCGTTCCGCCATTGGTTCTAGAGCTGGTGATCGCCTCTATCTTGCTTTTTGTGCACATGAAACATGGCGGCTTTTACTGAACAAGTTTCCGGTGACGAGTAATGTAAAAAATCCGAGTGTCGTTAAACACTCGGATTTTTTAATTAAGCTCGTTTTGCTTGTTAGCCAATCACTAGGAAGAAGATAGCGGTTGCGATGATGCCGATCAGTGCGTACGGGAACTGAGTTGTCGCGTGCTGCATTGATGTACAACCTGAGCCTTGTGCTGACAGAACCGTTGAATCACTGAAGAAACAAGAGTGGCTGCCCGCCGCTGATGCTGATAGTAGCGCCGCTACAGTAAGGTGCAGTGGTACGCCAAGCTGTTCACCAAGTGGCAATACGATTGGCATTGCTACAGCGAATGTACCCCATGATGATGCCGTTGCGAATACCAGCGCGCCAGTGATCATAAAGATGATCGCAGGGAAGTAAGATGCTGATAGGTAAGGGCTCACCGTTTCGATTACATACTGAGTTACACCCAGAGAGTCGTTAACCGATTTAAGCATAAAGCCGCCGATTACCGTTGCTAGTGGCAACAACATCACCTTGATACCGTCGTAGACCGCTTCGAACATGTCGTTCATCGAGATCAGACGCTGCACACCGTAGAAACAGATAGTGAAGATGATTGCGACAAACACACCGGCTAGTAGATCGATACCAAAGTACCAGCTCGCTGCAACTAATACTACCATTGGCAGTAGGAAGTTGATTAGGCCCATGGTTGGGTTAGTGTGTGCTGAGATGTCTGCGCCAAAGTCGATATCTGTTGCGCCATCTGGGCGAACTTGACCATTCTTCGCGCGCTCTTCAGCGACCTTCATTGCGCCTAGGTCAGGCAGTTTTTCCATTGCAACGAGAAGTACGATTGCTAATGTTACCCAGCCGTAAGCCATGTAAGGAATCGCTTCGATGTATGCTTTGATGCCTTGGCCAGCTTCAGCAACGCCATTCGCTTCAAGCAGTGAGCTAAAGAAGATTGCCCAAGTTGAAATCGGAACCAGAATACAGATAGGTGCCGCGGTCGAATCCACTAGGTAAGAGAGTTTCTCACGCGAAATGTTGTAGCCATCCGTGATCTTTTTCATTGAAGAGGAGATAGCAATCGCGTTTAGATAATCATCAATGAAGATCAGAATACCTAGGAAGAAGGTCATCAGCATAGATTGCTTACGGCTTTTAACCTTAGTCACCAGCATATCAGAGAAGCTTAAGATACTGCCACCCTTCTCAAGAATCGCAATTAAGCCGCCCATCAGACCACAAACAAGCACGATCCATGCAATTGTCTCGTTCATCATCACATCCATAGAGATGCCAACGATCTGCTCCACTGCTTCAGCTGGGTTTAGTAGTAACACACCTGCAATCGTGCCGCTAAACAGCGCTTCTACGGTGCGGTGCGTTGTCAGTGCGAACACCAACACCAGAGCCGTCGGAAGCAAACTCATCCACCCGTAAGCCTCTCCTTCTTGGTGGTTCAATCCGATTGCAGTGAAGAACACAAACGTCGCCACCACCAATAGGGATACCATGATGTGTTGAGTGTTGATCTTCAGCGGCGCGTCCAACGCCTTGGTTTGCGTAGTCATACGTATATTTCCTTTATTTATGCTGAGTGCAACATCCATTCGATTTCTAATGGGGTGATTTCGCGTTCAAAGTCGGCGAGTTCACTCCGTTTGCAAGCTAAATATAAATCGATAAAGTCTCTAGAGATGTACGGAGCCAGCTCACTGCGTTCTAGCTGGTCGAGTGCCTCTGACATACGCAGCGGTAGGTCAATTGCATCATCACTGAGGGCTTTAGGACATTGGTCTTTGGTATAGTTTTCACTCGCTAATACCGCGGAAAGTACTACTGCAGCGAGAATATAAGGGTTAACGTCAGCTCCTGCTATACGATGTTCTATTCGGCGATTCTTACTATCGCTGATGGGCACACGCATCGCAACACCACGGTGGTTTTCTCCCCAATCGGCTTTCGTAGGTACGTAAGCGCCAGGGACAAAACGGCGGTAAGAGTTTACGTTAGGACAAATCAATGCCATGGAATCGGATGTCTGAGCCAACATCGCGGCCATGGTTTGATAAAAGAGGTCACTGGCTTCGCCATCGGCTTGGCTAAAGTGATTGTTACCGAGTGCATCCACCAAGCTAAGGTGAATGTGCATGCCATTACCGGCTTGATCGCCAAATGGCTTAGCCATAAACGTGGCATCAAAACCGTGCTGGTGGGCAATCTGGCGGATAAGACGCTTAGCGATGATCACTTCATCACACGCTTTGAGCACGTCTTTTGAGTGGTTGAAGTTAATCTCAAACTGCCCCGGTGCGGATTCAGAGAGTGCACCAGAGGTATTTAACCCTTGTTCTTGGGCGACCTTGTTAAGATCGGAGAGAAAATCTGCGTAGTCATCGAGGCCGTCTAGGTCGTATACCTCGGTATCTTTCTCACGTGACTTTTTGGTTGGGTTAATGGCGGTTTGCAGAGCGCCCATCTCGCCACGTTTTTTGTCGATGAGGTAGAACTCAAGTTCTAAGGCAACGCATGGGTACTGATCTTTAGCGTGCAGTTTATCGAGCATGTCTTCGACGATATTACGAATGAATAGCGGACTTGGTTGCTCTGCTGTCTCATCCATCATACTTAACAGTATCTGGCCGACTGACTCTTTTGCTGTTGGCATCAATGTGTCAGCAACAGGGAAACAAATGTTATCCGGCTCGCCTAAGTCTTCACCCAACCCTGCGCTCTCTACCACATTGCCTTTAGTATCGAGAGTAATAGTAGACAGCGGTAGTGCCACCCCTTTAGTTAGCTTCTCTAGCGCATTGACTGGGATTCTTTTGCCTCTTGGTGTGGCATTGATATCGGTGAAAATGAGATCAACAAACTCGATGTTGGGCCATTTTTGTCGAAAATTTTTAACTTCCTGTAGATACGATTCCATTGAGTTCTCCAACTAGCCTCTGTACAGCAAATCTAAAGCAACAAAAAATAAACAACTGAGTTGTGTTGATAAGACTAAAGTCTAAAGATTTTGTTTTATTTGCTTAAAATACAATGGGTTATATTAATTTTCTTTCAAGTTGTAAATTTTATGAAAGATGTTTTTGTTAACTATTTTGTAACAGCCGATCGGTTTTTGCTCAATATAATGAGCAAAATTAGCCGTTTTTTTGACCAAAAAAGAGGCATTGGTCACGATTTGGTCAGAATATCGAACATCGGTGTTGATAATTTTGTACATGGTTTGTAGTGTGAGTGTTAAATAAATCGAGCACGGAAGTAACATGTCTACACAAAGCAAACCCATTATTGGAATTGTTAGCTGCGCGAAAGAGTTGGGTGGCTATCAAATACAAGCCGTTAATGACTTCTATCTAGCGGCAGTAAAAGACTTCGGCGGGTTGCCGCTGATGTTAGCGCCAGATATGTCGAGTGAAGATATCGAGCGAATCCTTGAGATGTGTGATGGCTTTTTATTTCCGGGCAGTCACTCGAATGTTGCGCCGCACCACTACAACGCGACGCATCAAGAGGCAAAGAAAGATGAAGCGCGCGACGAGCTCTCTTTTTCATTACTGCGTAAAGCGATTGATAAAGACATTCCATGTTTAGGGATCTGCCGTGGCTTTCAAGAGATGAATGTGGCGCTGGGTGGCTCGTTAAATCCGGCGGTTCACGATTCCGGCTTTAATGATCATCGAGAGATCCAAGTCGACGACTTTGAAGAGAAATACGCACCATCACATGCGGTACTAGTGCAAAAGCAGAGCCTTTTTGAAAAATGGCTGACAGAGAATCACTGGGAAACCACGGTCTTTTTTGAAGTGAACACCCTTCATAATCAAGGTGTTGACCAATTGGCTCCGCAACTGCAAGTGGAAGCGAAAGCCCCCGATGGTTTGGTGGAAGCATTCAGCCTTCCAGGGCAAAAATTCTTTGTTGGCGTGCAGTGGCACCCAGAATGGAAAGCGAAAACCAATCATTTCTCACAAATTTTGTTCAAAGAATTTATGATGGCTGCCTCTCTATAAGTTAGGAGCCAGATAAATGGACAATCAAGAGATTGGTAAAAATATTGTTCAGTTACGAAAAGAACATGGATTGTCACAACGAGAATTAGCCGAGCGAGCTGGCATTACACATAGTGCTATTTCCTCTATTGAGAACGCTAAGGTCAGCCCTTCAGTGAGCTCGTTGCAAAAAATAGTGAACGTTTTTTCTTTGTCGCTATCGGAGTTTTTCACCTTTGAAAAGCCAGCCAGTGATGAAGTAAAGGTTGTTGTTACCCCTGATGAGTTGGTGGAGATGGGCAGTGAGTCCGTTTCAATGAAGCTAGTCACCAACGGCAGTAAAGAGCAGGTCATCGGGTTTTTAATCGAAGAGTATGCCCCACATGGCACGACCGGTGCGGCAGAAATTAAGCATGAAGGCGAAGAGATCGGGACCATTCTTGAGGGTGAAATCACGCTTGAGTATAAGGACCAATCTTACGTCCTTAAACAAGGCGAGTCGTACGTCATTGATACAACTCAGCCGCATAAGTTTACAAATCACACAGACAAGGCTTGTCGAATGATAAGCGCGCATACGCCAACCACATTCTAAGTGGGCCTTGCCTTGTTGTGATAACAAGGAGAGCGTATGAAAACCCAGGAACAATGGATTGAATTACAAAACAGTCTAAACATCGAAAATCGAGCATTTATTAACGGCGAGTATACCCTTGCCATCAGCGGCCAAATGCTTGATGTCATCAACCCAGCAACGGACGAAACGCTTACAGAGATCGCTCGTTGCCAAGAAGAAGATGTTGATCTTGCGGTAACATGCGCTCGTCAAGCCTTTCAAGCAGGTGAATGGAGCAACAGCGCCCCATCTCATCGTAAAGCTGTCCTAAGCTTATTCGCTGATCTCATTGATGAGCACCGCGAAGAGCTAGCGTTACTAGAAACGCTCGATACCGGTAAACCTATTAACCACAGTGTTTCTACCGATATCCCCGGTGCAGCAGGCTCTTTGCGCTGGTACGCTGAAGCGATTGATAAAGTCTACGGTGAAGTCGCACCAACCGAAAAAGATGTTCACGCCTACATCTCTCATCAACCTATTGGTGTTGTCGCCGCTGTGGTTCCATGGAACTTCCCTCTATGGCTAGCCTGTTGGAAGCTCGGCCCTGCGCTCGCGGCTGGTAACAGTGTCATTCTAAAACCATCAGAAAAATCTTCTTTAACTGCGATCTTCCTTGGCAAGCTTGCTAATCAAGCGGGTCTTCCTCGTGGCGTATTCCAAGTCATCACTGGCTTTGGTCATGAAGCTGGGGATGCGCTAGCTAAACACCATGATGTTGATTGCATTGCCTTTACCGGTTCAACCCGAATCGCTGGTCAGTTAATGGTTCGTTCTGGTGAGACCAACCTAAAACGCGTCTTTGCAGAGGCGGGTGGTAAGAATGCCAATATTGTCTTTGAAGACTGTGACGATCTTGACCGCGCAGCCGCTGAAACGGCAGGTGGTTGCTTCTATAACCAAGGTGAAGTGTGTGTTGCAGCAACTCGATTGCTGGTTCATGAAAGCATTAAAGATCAGTTTGTTGAGAAGGTGATTGAAGCGTCTAAAGCCTTCACGCCAAAAGACCCAATGGACACCACTTGTTCTATGGGCGCGCTTATCGATCAAGTGCATAAAGCCCAAGTGTTGGAGTACATCCACCTTGGTCAAACTGAGGGTGCAACACTGCGCTGCGGTGGTGATGTCGATGGCAAAGGCGCGTTCGTTGAGCCAACCATTCTCGACAATGTAGACAATAAGATGCGTGTTGCGCAGGAAGAGATTTTTGGCCCTGTGTTGTGCGTGATTCCTTTCAAAGATGAGCAAGAGGCGATCGCCATTGCTAACGATTCTAAATATGGCCTAGGTGCCGCTCTTTGGAGCAGCAATATTAATCGTGTTCACCGTGTGGCTAAGCAGCTTCAAGCGGGTTCAGTCTGGGTCAATAACTACAACGAAGGTGACATGACTGTCCCATTTGGTGGATTCAAAATGAGTGGTAACGGCCGTGATAAGTCACTGCATGCCATTGAAAAATTTACAGAAACCAAAACGACTTGGATTCGCCTACACCCTTAAGCCTGCTGACGAATAACAAAGGAATAAAGCAATGAATAAGCATACGGACTCGTTTTACGCGCACTCAGTACCAAACATGCCAGATTTCCCACAACTTCAAGACAACATCGAGTGTGATGTATGTGTAGTTGGTGCCGGTTTCTCTGGTTTATCTTCAGCACTGCATCTGGCAGAGAAAGGCTTCAAAGTGGTGGTGCTAGAAAGTGCGAAAGTTGGTTTTGGCGCAACCGGTCGCAACGGCGGTCAGATCGTTAACAGCTACAGCCGAGATGTTGATGTGATTGAAAGCCGTTACGACCAACCCCAAGCTAAAGCTCTGTGTGACATGATCTTTGAAGGCGGTGACATCATTCGTGGCCTTATCGATAAGTACGATATCGAGTGTGATCATAAGCGCGGTGGCCTATTTACAGCACTAAACAAAAAGCAACTCGCTGGCCTAGAGCACCATAAGAAAAACTGGGAGCGCTACGGTAATGACCAACTGACTCTGCTTGATGCCAATGAGGTAGAAGCGGCAGTCGGTACTCAGGTTTACACTGGCGGTCTGCTCGATATGCGTGGTGGTCACATCCATCCGCTAAAATTGGCTCTCGGTGAAGCAGCAGCGTTTGTCTCTTTGGGTGGGCAGATTTTCGAACAGTCTGCAGTAACCTCGCTAGAGAAGGGCGTAAACCCTGTGGCTAGAACGGCTCAGGGCAGCGTGAAGTGCAAATATTTAGTACTGGCAGGTAACGCGTATCTTGGTGGTCTGGCGCCGAACATTAGCAACAAAGCGATTCCGTGTGGTACCCAAGTGGTGGCGACAGAGCCACTGACTGACGAGCAACTTAAGCAAGTACTGCCAAGCGACTACTGTGTTGAAGACTGTAATTACTTACTGGATTACTTCCGTCTAAGTGCTGATAAACGCCTGCTGTTTGGTGGTGGCGTAGTATATGGCGCTCGTGACCCAGAGAATATCGAAGCCTTGATTCGTCCTAAGCTAGAGAAAGTTTTCCCTCAATTGAAAGGGATTAAGATTGATTACACTTGGACGGGCAACTTCCTGCTAACTTACTCGCGTATGCCTCAGTTCGGCGCATTCGACGACAACATCTACTACCTACAAGGTTACAGCGGCCATGGTGTCACTTGTACTCACCTTGCAGGCAAACTATTGGCGGAAGCCTTAACCGGACACGCAGAGCGATTTGATGCTTTTGCAGCATTGAAGCACTATGCCTTCCCGGGCGGTCGCCACTTCCAAATCCCATTCACCGCAGTGGGTGCAGCGTATTACAACCTAAGAGACAAACTGGCTATCTAATCCAGACACAGATAAGGAACATCGAATGAGTAGAGTAGTGAAATTTGCAGCCTTACAACTGACTAAGAGCTGGGATCTGGAAGATAACCTAAATAAAGCCAAGCAGGCGATTCGTGAAGCAGCGAGCAACGGTGCCAACGTCATTCTGCCACAAGAGCTGTTTGCGTCGCCTTACTTCTGCAAGAAACAGGAAGCGAAATACTTCGAGTTGGCAGAAGAGACAGAAAACTGCTTACTGATTAAAGAGATGAGCGCTCTCGCTAAAGAGCTGGGTATCGTGATCCCGGTGAGCTACTTTGAAAAAGTGGGTAACACCTTCTTTAACTCGTTAGTGATGATCGATGCAGATGGCACGGTACTCGACAATTACCGCAAGTCACACATTCCAGATGGACCGGGTTACAGTGAAAAGTACTACTTCAGTCCTGGTGACACTGGCTTCAAGGTTTGGAAGACCAAGTTTGGCACCTTCGGTGCGGGCATCTGTTGGGATCAATGGTTCCCAGAACTGGCTCGCAGCTTAGCCTTGCATGGCGCAGAAGCAATCTTCTACCCAACCGCGATCGGTAGCGAGCCACAAGACCCAACCCTAGATTCACGTGACCATTGGCAACGCACGATGCAAGGCCATTCAGCGGCCAACTTGGTACCAGTAATCGCGTCAAACCGTGTGGGTACTGAGCTGGATGATGGTATTGAGACGACCTTCTACGGCTCATCTTTCATCACTGACCATACCGGTGGCAAGCTTGCTGAAGCGCCACGTGAAGGGGAAGCGATTATCTATGCAGAAGTCGATTTAGCGGCAACGGCTCAGGCTCGTCACTCGTGGGGGCTATTCCGTGACCGTCGACCAGATCTGTACGGCAGTGTATGTAAATTGGCGGTATAAGGGGGCACTATGCAGCTATCAACCACGCCTCGACAAGATGGCTTCTACTTTCCGGCTGAGTTTCAACCGGTGAGCGAAGTGTGGCTTGCTTGGCCAGAGCGAAAAGACAATTGGCGTGAACAAGCGCAGCCTGCACAGCAGACCTTTGCTCGCATTGCCAACGCGATTTCGGAAGTGACCAAGGTGTGCGTGGCAGTTAGCTGTAAACAGTTTGATAGAGCTCGCGCTTTGCTTCACTCCGATATTCGACTGGTCGAAATCCCGTACAACGATGCTTGGATGCGCGATATAGGTCCAACGGTGGTGGTGAACGAACAAGGCGTGCGCCGTGGTGTCAGCTGGCAGTTTAATGCATGGGGCGGGGATTACAACGGCCTGTATGACAACTGGCAGCAAGACGACTTAGTGGCGAGTTCAGTGTGTGACATCATCGGCCTTGACCACTATCGAGCTCCGTTTGTTCTGGAGGGAGGTGCCATTCATACCGACGGCGAAGGCACCCTGTATACCACGCAAGAGTGTTTGCTTAGCCCGGGGCGCAACCCTGAGATGAGTCAGCAACAGATAGAAGCGAGCCTTAAAGAGTATCTTGGTATCGATAAAGTTATCTGGCTACCAAAGGGGCTGTTTAACGACGAGACCGACGGTCACGTCGATAATCTGATGCACGTTATTGCGCCGGGTAAGGTGGTGCTGAGCTGGACTGACGATCCAAGTGACCCACAGTTCGAGCTATCACGCCAAGCAGAATATGCACTTAAGTCGCAGACCGATGCTCAAGGTAGAAGTATCGAAGTGATCCGCTTGCCGTTGCCGGGTCCCTTGCACTACAGCGAGGCTGAAGCCAACGGTGTCGATAAGAGTGAAGGCATGGTGCGTGATGCGGGAGAACGCCTAAGCGCCTCTTATGCAAACTTTCTTATCGTAAATGAGTATGTCTTTTTACCTCTGCTCGATGATACAACCGACTCGCAAGCGATCGAGATACTGCAACAGGCAATGCCTGAGCATCAGGTGATTGGGATCCCATCACGTGAAGTGTTATTGGGTGGTGGCAACATTCACTGCATTACCCAGCAGATCCCCGCTTAGCCATCATCAATTAAAATTACTAATAGCCGCGGATGACTGAATCAGTCAACAGAGAGCGGCATTGTTTAGCTGTCAAAAGGAATCACCATGCAACAAATTAACAACCAAACATTGCTGTCGTTTATGGTGTCGGACCAAGAGCAGGGCATTGCTGTCACTAACCCTGCTACTGGTGAAGTGTTGGGCTATGCCCCAGTCTCTTCAGAGCAAGCCATTTTAGATGGTGTTGAACGCGCAAGTGTTGCGCAAAAAGAGTGGGCGGCAATGCCAGCAAAAGCTCGCGCTGCTCTATTGAACAAGTGGTATCAACTGCTGCTTGAAAACAAAGAAGACCTTGGCCGTTTAATGACGCTAGAGCAAGGTAAGCCTCTAGCCGAAGCGCAGGGTGAAGTGCTCTATGGCGCGAGCTTTATTGAGTGGTTTGCTGAAGAAGCAAAGCGTACTTACGGCGAAACGATCCCTGCCCCAAGTGGTGATAAGCGCTTAGTTACGATTAAGCAGCCAATTGGTGTTGCATGTGCGATTACGCCGTGGAACTTCCCAATTGCAATGATCACTCGTAAAGCAGGGCCAGCACTGGCTGCGGGTTGCAGCTTCATCGTGAAGCCATCGGACTCGACCCCGCTGTCTGCGTTCGCTGTCGCAGAGCTGGCGTATCAAGCCGGCATTCCGCGCGATGTATTGCAGGTGACTTTGGGAGAAAGCTCTCGCCAGATCGGCGCGATTTTTACGTCACATCCACTGATTCGTAAGTTCTCGTTCACGGGCTCAACTCAAGTGGGTAGTGTTCTGATGCAGCAGAGTGCGCACGATATTAAACGCACCTCAATGGAACTGGGCGGCAACGCGCCATTTATCGTGTTTGATGACGCAGATATCGACGCAGCCGTAGCGGGTGCGATGGCATCTAAGTTCCGTAATGCAGGTCAAACGTGTGTGTGTGCGAACCGATTCTATGTTCACAGCAAAGTCTACGATGAGTTCGTGACTAAATTTGATGCAGCGGTTCAGCAGCTCAAGGTCGGCAATGGCTTAGACGAAGGCGTGAATATTGGACCTGTGATCAGCGAGTCAGCGAAAGCGGGCATCCAAGCTCTGATTGATGGTGCAATCGAGCAAGGAGCGCAGCCAGTTTCGGAAGTGCCGAATCTTGATGGTCTGTTCATGCAGCCGGTCGTACTCAAGAACGTAACTCACGACATGCACATTGTTTCGCAGGAGATCTTTGGCCCTGTCGCGCCTGTGATTGCATTCGATAACGATGAGCAATTGATTGAGATGGCTAACGACACTATCTACGGCCTCGCATCGTACTTCTACAGCCAAAACATCCACCGCGTCTGGAAGATCGCTGAAGCGCTCGAGTACGGCATGGTTGGCATTAATGAAGGCATGATTTCTACCGAAGTGGCTCCGTTCGGTGGGGTAAAACAGTCTGGTATCGGACGTGAAGGGGCAAAACAAGGTATCGATGAATACATGGACATCAAATATCTCTGCTTTGGCGGCAACTAATTTAAGGACAAAACAATGACTAACCAACAACTACACCAAAGAAGAAGCCAAGTAATCGCTCAAGGTATGGGCGCACTTTATCCACTTTACGTTGAGAAAGCAGAGAACGCCCATGTGTGGGACGTAGATGGTAACAAATACATCGATTTTGCTGCAGGCATTGCGGTAACCAATACCGGTCACTCAAACAAACGCATCAGTGAAGCAGTGAAAGCACAGCTGGACAACTTCTCTCATACCTGTGCGATGGTGACACCGTACGCTTCGTTTGTTGAACTGGCGGAAAAATTGACTGAACTTGCACCGGGCGATAGCGAAAAGAAAGCGATTTTCCTAACCACGGGTGCAGAGGCAGTAGAAAACGCAGTGAAAGTGGCACGTGCTCATACTGGTCGTAGTGGCGTTATCGCATTCAAAGGTGGGTTCCACGGTCGTACTAACATGACAATGGGTCTGACAGGTAAAGTTGCACCGTACAAAGCGGGCTTTGGTCCTTTCCCGAATGAGATCTTCCATGCACCATACCCAAATGCCTTCCATGGCGTGAGCACCGAGCAGAGCCTGCAAGCGCTTGAAGACCTGTTTGCATGTGATATCGAGCCATCACGCGTAGCGGCTATCATCTTTGAACCTGTGCAAGGCGAAGGGGGTTTCTACAAAGCGCCAGCTGAATTTGCACAAGGGCTACGTGAAGTGTGTGATAAGCACGGCATCATGCTCATTGCCGATGAAATCCAAACTGGCTTTGCGCGTACCGGTAAAATGTTTGCTACGGAATACCTAGGCATTGAACCAGATATGATGACTATGGCGAAAGGCATCGCAGGCGGTTTCCCTATCTCTGCTGTGGTAGGCAAATCGGATGTGATGGATTCGGCACTGCCGGGTGGCCTTGGTGGTACATACGCAGGTTCACCTCTGGGTTGTGTTGCAGGTCTTGAGGTCCTAAAAATTATTGAAGAAGAGCAGCTGTGTGCGAAAGCGATGGGCATTGGTGAGGTGGTTAATGCTCGCATGACTAAGCTTCAAGAGTCTGTACCTGCAATTGGTGAAATCCGTACTACGGGTGCGATGATGGCGATTGAGTTTGCTTGTCCTGAAACGGGCAAACCTCTGCAAGATCTCACCAAAGCCGTTATCAGCAAAGCACAAGAGAATGGCTTAATTCTGTTGTCTTGTGGAGTGAAAGCGAACGTAATCCGCTTATTGCCACCATTGACGATCGAGTCAGAAGTTCTTAGCGAAGGTTTGGATAAGCTTGAGAAGATCATTCTTGAAGTCGTGTAACTCAAGTTATTCATTTTAATTAAGAAAGAGCACCATTGAGTGCTCTTTTTTTGTGCGGATTTACAATGTAAATGGGACTTTTCACGAGTTGCCTAAGGTTTTTGGTTTGTAGAATCTCTTCGCTCGCTGAGCACCTCTCTGTTGAATTAAACTTTTTTCTGCAAAGGTGCATAGGAAAATTAAAAAAACACCCTGTTAAAAGGGCTTCTAGGTGCCTTAAATTTGCGATTTTGGGGTGTTTTAAATGGTTGTTTTTAAAGGTTTTTAAAATCGTGACTTGGTAGCGAACCAATGTTACGTTTCGGGGACGCAAATAAGGAACGGCCATGAAAACCAAAAAACACACTTATCATCAGCACGATTTCTCTCACCAAGACCTTAGTTATTTGGCTTTTGAATCTTGCACTTTTTTGGAGTGTAACTTTCATAACGCTCAGCTAAAAGAAACCACGTTTAAACATTGTAAGTTTATTGAAACTTCCGACATGGAAGGGTGCCAGTTTAACTTTGCTGATCTGAGAGATGCTAGCTTTCAAGACTGTAAGTTAGCGATGGCCAACTTCAGTAATGCCAATTGCTTTGGTATTGAATTCAGGAACTGCGATCTAAAAGGCGCGAATTTCCATCGTGCTAACTTTGCCAACTACGTGACGCAGAAAGTCTTCTTCTGCTCGGCTTATATCACAGGCTGTAATTTGTCCTATACGAACCTAGAGAGCGCCAACTTGGAGAAGTGTGAGTTGTTTGAAAACCGTTGGATTGGCGCGCATCTAGTGGGGGCGTCGATGAAAGAGTCGGACTTGAGTCGTGGTGTTTTTTCAGAAGATGCTTGGACTCAATTTAGTTTCCAAGGCGCAAACCTATGTCATGCTGAGCTAGAGGGGCTTAACCCGAAAAGGGTGGATATGACAGGCGTTCAAATCGCAGAATGGCAACAAGATCAATTGCTTGAAGCTATGGGTATTGTGGTGATGCCGGACTAAACGTGATGTGGCTAGTCTAAAATGAGCGACTTAGGCGCTCATTTGAGTTAGAAGCCTGCTAGTTAGGAGCATTGTTGCGATAGTCAGGCTCAGACAGATTCTCAGCAAAGCCTATCTCACCGATGATATACAGAGCACTGCCAATCGCATCGAGAGTCTCGTTGGAGTTTCTTTCAGGCACATTAACCACAGTGATGTTGTCGAAATCATTAGAGGTCGAGTTGGTATCGAAAGAAGCGTAGTCGTTACACACTATGCTTTGGCAATTATGATGCTGCTCTGGTGCAGTTGGTAAGTTTTGAGTCGATAGGTTCTGAATTGGTAGGTTTTGAATCGAATTGATATCAAATCCCCCCGGGTTTCCAGCACTGGAGCTATCTATGCTTGAAGTTCCTGCTGCACCTAGGGCGTACCCAGAAAGTACCAGCAACAACGGTGCAATCACTTTGATCATAAAACCTTACTCCATTCATCAGTCACGCCAATGATAACCAAAGCTAGTTTGAATTGCACAGTGTTTTTTATAAATCGTGTTTTTAATGATTTAACGAGAATAGCCCGGTTCGATTGACCGGGCTAGTTTCCGTAACTTTCTGATTGTTATGAAGGATATTACAGCGTGTTCTTGAAGATTTTGCCGTCTTTCATGATTAGGTCCATTTCACTCAGGTGAGAACCGTCAGGCTTGGCATCGTTAGTTAACCAAGTCTCACGACCACCGATGAGAGTGATGTCTTCCAGTGGGTTACCATCGATGAGCAGGATATCCGCGTAGGCGCCCACTTCAATAACACCAATTTTTCCGTCAGAGTATGGGTTGATCCAGTCTTCCATGAGTTCTGCAGAAATACGGCCACCAGTCGAGGTGAGTGCTCGTAGTGCTGAGAAGTTACCAAAGAACTTAGCATTTAAGTAAATCTCATGAGCGATCTGTTTGGCACACATATCCGCGTAGCCGACACAATCTGTGTTGAAGGCGCGATAGTCTGGATCAAGCTTTTGCACATTCTCGATATAGTCACCAAAGGCAGCTTGTGCAGATGCTAACTTCTTCTGGATGCTTGGGTCTTGCACTACGGGTACCTTAGCCAATTCTGGAGAAAACGCAGTTAAGTTAGTGACCAAGAACGCGCCGTTTTCTTTAAATTTCTTATCGTGACTTTCGTTAAACATGAAGCCGTGCTCGATGGATTTAACTCCGGTATCAAGGGCTTGGTGTAAAGCCTTATCTGAATAGGCGTGAGTCGAGACATAAGAACCGTAAGACTCCGCAATATCTACCGCTGCTTTCAGCTCTTCATCAAGCAGGGATTGGTACTGCCACGGGTCGAATTTTGATGAAACACCACCAGACTGGAACACTTTAGTAAACTGACCACCCTGACGGTAGTTGTGACGCGCTTGCTCGTGGATCTCTGCAACACCTGCTGGTGTAGACATAATGCCCAAAATTTCTAGGTTTTGTGGTGAGTCATCTAGGCGTCGCGATTGCAAGCCAACGTCTGAGTGACCACCAATTGGTGCAATAGGAGCGCCTGAAACGTAGGTACGAGGGAAATCGATGTCACCTTTCTTCTCAAGCTCTGTCCATACGCCGTCAGCACCACCAACATCACGAATCGTACCGAAGCCAAGATCGAGATACATTTCACCAAACCCTTGAGCGTGCACGGCAATCTCAGACCAACGCATATCATTAGTGCCGAGTAGCCCTTTTGGTAGGTTGAGGTGCATGTGCGCTTCTACCATAGCTGGCATTAGCGTTCGGCCTTCACCATCGATAACCTTGGCTTGCTCGGGAAGCTCGGCGTCACCTTTGGTGATCGCGGTGATTTTATTGCCAGTAACAACCACGGTGTGATTGTTGTAAAGCTTATCCTCAGTTCCGTTGAAAACATTAACGTTCTTAAATACAACAACTTGTGGTGCTTCTACTGCAGTTGGCGCTGGAGTTTCTGTTGGCAATGCCGCAGCGGTTACCGAAGCGGTTGTCATAATCAAAGATGCGGCAATCAGTGTTTTCTTGAACATAGTAGACTCTCTTAATTTGCTGGTGATGTTCTGAAGTACGAGTGAATCATACGCAGCAATCTAAGAGAGAAATGGCCATTTGATGACACGCGCTTATATAGCTATTCGTTTCGTGATCTGTTTTTTGCTAGCCACGACTATCGATATGAATCATCACTGAATCTGGTCGCCAGTACTCGAATTCGCAGTCCATTAGCTCACCATCTTGCTTGTAGTTTACGCGGCAAATCTTCAGTACTGGTTGACCCTCTGAGAGGTTGAGTGCTTTGGCAACATGGGCGGGCGCAGAGGTGGGTATCACATCAAATCGAGAACGCTGAGTTTCGTAACCGTAGTTCTTCTTGTAGATATCGGTGAGTGACATCTTGAGATCGTGCGAGAGGATCTCAGGAAACAAACTTGCTTTAAGTACGTTCTCCACAAACAGCACCACTCTTCCGTCGATGTAGCGCAGCCGTTCAATGACATGAACTGGTGTGATGCTTTCCACTTTCAGTGCTTTGGCGTATTCACCTGCGGCCATTTCTGAGCGGGTATTGATAAGACGAGTCTCTGCAATTCGATTCTGATCGCGAATCATTTGATGAAAGTGAGAGCGAGATAGGGGGTTGTATCGGATACGCTCAGGAGAGACAAACCAACCGCGTCGATCCTCGCGATAGATTAGCCCTTCAGTCTCAAGAGAGATAAGCGCATCTTTGAGCGTGATGCGAGTGGTAGCAAAGAGCTCACTGAGTTCTCTTTCTGAGGGAATTTTTTGCCCCTCTTTATAGATCCCAGACTGGATCTGCTCGCGGATACTGTTTTTGATTTTTCCTAATTGTGTCTCTGAATGGCTGTTGCCCGGCATTCTCATTGTTGATCTAGTCCATGATTCCTTGTTGTTACCAGTATAAGTCGGCTGTTTAACAGTAATGTGACAGCTCGTTCTGGTTAAAAGTCGGGCTGTTGAAATATATCTGCCATATAAATGCATTTGAACTGTCAAATAAGTTGCCATAAACCGTAACAATTCGCCTATAGCATACAAAGTGAACTTACTGACCTAGTCCAGAAGGATAGAGACAATGAAAACTTTGCTTTGCCGTTCAACGCTATCACCATCAAAACTGATTGGCGCAACCTTGATGACAGCGACCATTTCAATGCCAACGATGGCGAATGACGCTGACTTAGACGCACTAGTAAAAGCCGCTCAAAAAGAGGGCGCGGTTTACAGTGTGGGTATGCCAGATAGTTGGGCGAACTGGAAAGACACTTGGGCGGACCTAAAGGAAAACTATGGCCTAAAGCACCAAGACACTGATATGAGCTCGGCGCAAGAGATCTCAAAATTTGAGGCTGAGAAGCGCAATGCAACCGCTGATATTGGCGATGTGGGCTTTGCTTTTGCTCGCGTTGCAGTGAAGAAAGACGTGACTCAACCCTACAAACCGTCAACTTGGGACGACATTCCTGACTGGGCGAAAGACAAAGATGGCCACTGGGCTCTGGCTTACACGGGAACTATCTCATTCATCTCAAACAACAATCTAGTCAAAGACGCGCCTAAAACATGGAGTGATCTGCTTGAGGGTGACTACAAGGTGACGGTCGGTGATGTAGGCGTTGCGGCACAAGCAAATAACGCAGTACTAGCAGCCGCGTTTGCTAACGGTGGTGATGAAAGCAACCTAAAGCCTGCGATTAAGTTCTTTGGTGAGCTAGCGAAACAGGGTCGTCTGTCTTACACCGATCCAAATATGGCGAACCTAGAAAAAGGTGAAGTTGAAGTGGCGATCATGTGGGACTTCAACGCACTGAACTACCGCGACAAAATTGACCGTGAGCGTTTCAGTGTCAACATCCCTCAAGATGGATCTGTTATCTCGGGTTACACCACCATCATCAATAAATACGCGAAGAACCCTAACGCGGCGAAGCTTGCTCGTGAATACATCTTCAGCGACCAAGGCCAAATCAATCTAGCTGAGGGTTACGCGCGTCCAATTCGTACCAACATCACTCTGCCTCAATCAGTACAAGACAAGCTTATTGCGAATGAAGAGTATGGCAATGTTCACCCTGTAACTGACTTCTCTGCATGGGAAAAATCAGCGCGTCGTCTGCCACGCCAATGGCAAGAAAGCGTTCTGATTCACCAGCAATAACCCCCATTTGAGTAAGAGAAAAAATCATGAGCAATAAGGTTATCCTTGTTGTTCTAGATGGACTGAATTATCAGGTGGCCCGTAATTGCATGGGTTACCTGAATGGTCTTCTAGAACTGAGTCACTCGCCTAGTAATCAGAGTGATTCACAAAGCCCATTGCAAGGCAAAATGCGCGCGACGCTTTATCCGATGCAATGTGAACTACCTTCTATGTCGCGCCCACTCTATGAGTGCATCTTAACTGGGGTTCGCCCTGCGGAGAGCGGCATCGTCAACAATCAGATTGTGCGCCTTTCCAATCATGAGTCGATCTTTAGCTTGGCGAAAACTCAGGGTAAAACCACCGCTGCAGCGGCGTATCACTGGGTGAGCGAGCTTTATAATCGTGCGCCATTCAATCCGGTTCGAGATCGTTTTACTCATGACGAGAGTTTGAACATTCAACACGGCTGCTTCTACCACTGGGACCACTACCCAGATGAGGCACTGTTTCTTGATGCCGAACACTTGCGCTTAACGTATCAGCCAGATTTCTTGTTGATCCACCCTATGAATATTGACGACATGGGCCACAAGCATGGACTGGACTCACGCCAGTATCGCAATAGTGCACGTGGTGCCGATATCTTCTTGTCGAACTACATTAAAGGTTGGATTGAAGATGGCTATCAAGTGATTGTGACTAGCGATCACGGCATGAACGACGACCTTTCTCACGGTGGCATTCTGGCTGAAGAGCGTGAAGTCCCATTCTTTGTGATTGGTGACAAATTCACGCATCAAGAGTGTCAGGTAAAACAAACCGATATCTGCGGCACTGTTTGCCAACTCCTTAATTTAGAACACAATAAATCTTACACTCAGGAATTGTTAGCACTATGAGCAGTCCTGCCATTACCCAAAAATCGAATTCACTAAACGCAAACGCGTCGAAACCTAAGGCCTCTTCTTGGTTCAAACGTTTTAAGCCCGCTTTATGGTTGGCGCCGTTTGCACTGTTTTTCTATCTGTTTCAGCTAGCCCCTATGGTTTGGGTACTGATAAACAGCTTCTTTTACGACGGCGAGTTGTCGCTCGAAAACTACACCGAGGTGTTTGATTCTGCTTTCATGATGCAGGCCTTTGGTAATAGTTTGTGGCTGTCCGTGTGGTCGAGTGTGTTTGGCCTAGCGATTGCTACCTTATTGGTTTCTTCTCTGCGTCGCGTTGACTGTAAAATTCGCGACGGCGTGATCGCCTTTACCAACATGAGTAGTAACTTTGCCGGTGTACCACTCTCTTTCGCTTTCATCATCATCCTTGGTACCAACGGTGCGATAACCTTGTTGCTGAAGCAATATGGTCTATTGGGAGAGTTTGACCTCTACGGAAAGTGGGGTTTGTTGGCGATCTATATCTACTTTCAAATTCCATTGGCAGTGTTGCTGTTATACCCAGCGTTTGATGCGTTGAGCGACGATTGGCAGGCAGCGTCTGCATTGCTTGGCGCAAAGACGTGGCAATACTGGCTTAAGGTTGGCTTACCTGTGCTATCTCCAGCGCTATTCGGTACTTTTATTATTCTGATCGCCAACGCGATAGGTGCTTACGCCAGTGTCTATGCACTCACTTCAGGTAACTACAACGTCATTACTATTCGAATCGCGAGTCTGGTATCTGGAGACCTGTTCCTTGAACCAAATCTAGCCGCTGCAATTTCTGTGATTCTGATGGCGATGCTGGCATTTATCACCGTGATTAACCAATGGCTTATCAGTAAGAGTTATGCAGGGAAGAAAAGCTAATGCAAAACGTTAATACTCGCTTTCATAAAACGGTGGTTTTCTCGATCGTTGGTATCATGATGATTCCAATTCTTGCCACGTTCGTTTACTCGCTGTCATCACGTTGGGGAGCTACTATTCTTCCAGATGGTTTTACTCTGGATTGGTACGTTAGCCTACTGACGGACCCTCGCTTCCTACAAGCGTTTGGTCGTTCACTGTTTATCTGTATCGTGGCATTAGCATTGAGTGTGGTGCTGATTCTTCCGGCAATATTTGTGGTGTTCTACTATTTCCCGAAACTGGATAAAGTAATGAATATCATGATCTTATTGCCGTTCGCTGTGCCACCTGTGGTCTCTTCGGTTGGCCTGCTACAGCTGTATGCCGACAGTGAAATTGCACTTATCGGCACACCTTGGATCTTGATTGGCACCTACTTCACCATTGCTCTGCCATTCATGTATCGCGCAATCGCTAACAGCTTTCAGGCGATCAATTTGCAAGATCTGATGGACGCTGCGCACTTACTCGGTGCGAGCACCACTAAGGCTTTCTTGTTGATTATTTTACCGAACCTGAAGAAGGGTTTGATGGCTTCTCTGTTCCTATCGTTCTCGTTCCTACTGGGAGAGTTCGTGTTTGCTAACATTTTGGTTGGAACACGCTATGAGACCTTACAAATCTATCTATACAACATGCGTCAGACCAGCGGCCACTTTACCTCTGCCTTGGTGATGACTTACTTCCTATTCATTTTCTTACTGACTTGGATGGCAAGTCGTTTTAGCCGTGGAGTCAAATAATGAGTTATGTAAACGCACACAATCTAACGAAAAGTTTCGGTGACAACACCGTTTTTGAAGACATTCAATTCACTATCGAGAAAGGTGAGTTTATTACCCTGCTTGGGCCAAGTGGTTGTGGTAAATCAACCTTGCTACGTAGCTTGGCGGGACTAAATCCAGTCGATGATGGCCAAATCTGGGTCAATGGTGAAGACATCACCCACCAAGCGCCACAGCAGCGCGGCATCGGTATGGTTTTCCAATCCTATGCATTGTTTCCAAACATGACGGTGGAGGGAAACATCGCCTTTGGTTTGAAAATGAAAAAGCTGGCTGGCGACGAAATCAAACGTGAAGTAGCAAAAGTGATTGAGCTGGTGGACTTGAAAGGTAAAGAGACCTTCTATCCACATCAGTTATCAGGTGGTCAGCGTCAACGCGTCGCTCTAGCGCGTGCTCTGGTGGTTAAGCCACGTATTCTGTTGCTTGATGAACCGCTATCGGCATTGGATGCCAAGATCCGTAAGCACCTTCGTCAGCAGATCCGTGATATCCAAAAAGAGATGGATCTAACGACTATCTTTGTTACTCACGATCAAGAAGAGGCGATGATCATGTCCGATCGCATCTTCTTGATGAACAAAGGTGAGATCGTTCAGGCAGGCACACCTGAAGAGATCTACACTCAACCTGCCAATGAGTTTGTCGCAGGCTTTATGGGACACTACAACTTAGTACAAGCGAACAAAGCTAAACAACTTTTCGATATCGACACCGACTGGAAGGTCGCGATACGCCCTGAATCTATTTATGTCAAAGAGCAGGGAAGACAATACGGTGCACATATTTCAGCACCAAAAACGGGTACGATCCGTAATCATCAGCTGCTGGGCAACGTGATTCGCTATCAAGTTGATGTGGATGAGTGTGAGCTTACTGTTGACCTATTAAATCGCTCTTCTGAGCGTCTATTGGCCAACGGTAGCCAACTAGAGTTGCTATTTAATCTAAATGAAATTCAGCCTGTGAGAGCCTAAGATGTCTAAGCCTTTGTATGTATTTGATATGGATGAAACCCTAGTCAACGGCGATGCTGCGATGATGTGGAATGAGTTCTTAGTCGAAAAAGGTATTGCGAGTGATGCAAGTTTTGTTGAAGAAGATCAGCGTCTTATGGGGCTTTATACCCAAGGTAAGCTGGATATGGAAGATTACCTAACATTCGCCATGCAGCCGCTTGGTGATATGACGACACAACAGGTGAATCCCTTGGTTGAGGAGTGCGTTGACACCAAAGTTCTACCTAATCTGTTCAAGCAGACTCTGCCATTGATAGAACAGCTAAAGCGCGATGAAATCGACATGCTGATCATCTCTGCCAGTGTAACTTTTTTGGTTGAAGTAGTAGGACGCAAACTTGGCATTCCAGAGGCACTAGGTATCGATCTGGTTGAGAAGCAAGGCCGCTACACGTCCAAAATAGAGGGCGTGCCAAGCTATCGAGAAGGTAAAGTGACACGTTTAGAGCAGTGGATCGCTGCACAACCGGCAACTTACTCAGAGATTCATTTCTACACTGACTCGATCAATGATCTGTCTCTTTGTGAGTATGCGGATTATGCGTATTTGGTGAACCCATGCCCACGATTGAAGGCATTGGCCGATAGACCGAATTGGCAGATCCTGAATTGGGACTAGCGGCGATTGTGGTCGATTGAACAAAAAACTCCGACATTAGGTCGGAGTTTTTGTTTTGGATGAGCGGTAAACTTAATATCTCGTCAATTGCTTTTAGGACGTCAACTTCATTCTCAAAATGAGAAAACTCTCTCCAGCGTTACTAACTTCATGAAATTAAACGACTAAATTTTAGGCACCTTACTTGCTCTCTTCTATTTTACACATTTACAGTCAGTTGAGAGGGAAGATAATGAGAATATGGAATCCACTGGTTGCGGCAGGCTGCATGGTTCCCAGCCTAGCACTAGCATTAACAACGTCCGATTTTACTTTTGAATCTGGAGCAGACAGCTCAAATTACTCTGCCTTAGGTAAGCCCAACGATACCTATTCGATTGCCGGAACATTGCCTCATGACACGCTAGACAATGTCTACTCGATGTTGCCTGAAGGAACCTATGTCAACAGTGCCTTCATCGCGCCAGAGCGTTACTCCAATATTGATATTGACGACGAATTGGGTGGTGCCGAGTTCGCATCGGCAAAAATCACTTTTTTGAATGAAGGGGCGGGCTATCGAAACGCGCTCGGTTATTTTGTCTACGATACCAATAATCCGCCAGCTTCAATTGACGACATTACGGCGAATACCATCGTTTTTCCCAACACTTCAAAAGCGCCAGATGGTGAAATGGTCGAAGGTGACACCATAGACCTCGGGGTAGAGTTAACCGCGGGTCAAACCCTCGCTTTCTTTGTAGTTCCCAATGGTTGGGGGTGGTCGGGTTCATACAATAACATTGCTTCACTTGGTAATTGGGGCACCCCTTTTTACAGTTACTCTGAACTTAACCCTGAGAACACGGCAAGTCTGCGAAGACATAATGTGGCCTTTATCGACACTGAGAATGAGTTCTTCGTACTGGGCTTTGAAGACCTAAAACGTACGGGGGGCGACCATGACTTTAATGACCTGTTGTTCACGGTTGAAGTGACTCCGTTTACTGCGGTGGATGGGGTTAACCCAGACGGTTCAACAGACTCAAAATATGAGCCATTGGTGCAGCAAGACAGCGACATCACCATCACCTCTGTTTACCCAAGTGGTAGTGATTATGCGACCATCGCATTTGAGGACAGATGGCCGTTGATGGGTGATTACGACTTCAATGATGTGGTATGGCGTTACCAAATTACAGAGCAGTTGAATGGTCAGCGTGAACTGAAAAACATCAGTTTTGACTATACGCTGCAAGCAATGGGAGCAGGCTTCTCAAACGGCTATGGTATCCATCTTCCGGGCGTTGACCCTAGTAACATTGCTAATGCGACTCTGACCCGTAATGGTGTTGCGGTTAGTCATTCGATTGTAAAGCAGGGTACTAGCGATGCAGTATTGATTGTTTCAGAAGACCTTAAAGTGGATCTTCAAAACCTAGGTGAACTTACAGAAAGCTGTGCATTCTATCGCACTCAAGTTGACTGTTTGGGTACCCAAAATGTCGGCGCATTGCAGTACCAACTCTATGTTGAGTTCACGACCCCAGTGTCTCGAGACATTGTCGGTTATCCACCTTACGACTCCTTTATTTTTGCTGCTCAATACATGTATCACGGTGACTTTACGAGCGAGGCTCCTGGATTCACATGGCAGACTCATTTGAAGCAGTTCTCGGGTACCAGTGACATGAACAATGCTTTCTTCAATATCCATGATGATAAGTCTGACAACGTTGCGTCGTTTACTACGGAAAACAATATGCCGTGGGCGATAAACATTCGTGACGAGTGGGATCATCCGATTGAATACACAGACATTTGTGAGGCCTACCTAACCTTTGATGACTGGGTAGAAGCGAGCGGAGAAAGCCATGGTGAGTGGTACAAAACCGCTGTAGAAAACACTTCAGTATCAGCAACGGGCGAATAAGGAGAGCATCATGAAAACATCTATCAAGTTAATTAGCCTACTTTCCATTTCAGCCCTGACTGCATGTGGTGGCGGAGGAGGTGGAGGAGGTGGCTCAACGGCTCAACCTGCTACACCGGCTGCCGCTCAAGATATTGTTGCCCAGCGCGATTTTTCGTTTGATGTGGGTGAGAAAATTACCTTGTCGATCGATTATTCAGGGTCAACTAAGGGAGCGCTGCATCTCTATTCAGAAGCGGCATTTGTAAAAAACGATGGTGAAGTCATCCCAGATCCGGTTTCGCGCATTACTACCATCTACCCAGATCTTACCGACGAAGTCGAACTTGAGGTCAATACGAACTGGGACTCGCTATATGTGCGCTGGGTACCAATGACCAGCAGCGAATCAGAGCAAACTTGGAGTATTCCGTTGGGGCAGCCGAGTAACAGTTATCACCTTACTTTCTAGCTAACCTATTATCTAACTCCAAATCATGCGGAGAGTGCCATTGGCTACTCTCCGTTTTTTATATTATCTCTTTTCAAGGTCATCTGTTTTTGACTCTTTCTATTTTCAAGCCTCAAGCCTTCCCTTTTTTCTGCTCATCTATTGAACAATCTTGCCTAAAACTATCGAGCAATAAACATCACACCTCAAATCTTTTGGGTATTTATTTAGTGGGCGAATGATTACGTAACTTATTGTTTTGGTGTTTATTTTTGTTGTTTTTACGTTTGTTTTGTAATTTCCTTGTTAAAATAATCATTTGAACCCTAACTAGTTTTCTGTCATTTTATAATTAATTGAACGTTCAATAAAAAATAAAAGGACCTAAAAATGCCCAAGGTAGGGATGCCAGATATCCGAAAACCGCAACTCGTACAAGCCACAATGGCGGTGATCGATCGTGTCGGTTTGCATTCGGCCAGTATCGCTTTGATCAGTAAAGAAGCTGGCGTATCGACTGGGATCATCAACCACTATTTTGGTGGTAAGCATGGGCTGCTTGAAGAGACGATGCGCGAAATCTTGCGCCAATTGTCGGTCACTATCACTAAAGCTCTAAAAGAGTTACCCGCTAACGCTCATCAACAAAGAATCAACGCCATCATCAACGGCAATTTCGAAGGCTACCAAGCAGAGAACAAGGTCGCGAAGACTTGGTTGGCGTTTTGGTCTTACTCAATGCACGACGCTCAGCTCAAAAGGCTACAACGTGTAAATGAAAAACGTCTTATTTCTCATTTGCTTATTGAACTAAAGGCACTTTTGAAGCCTGAGCAAGCTGAGTTAGTGGCGCATGGTATTGCATCGCTTATTGATGGTATTTGGCTGCGCGGGACGCTCAACCCCGAAGGTATTGATGCCAACAAAGCGCGTGCAATCATCAACGATTATCTCGACAAACAGCTGACGTTCTATTCGCTGAATGTCGATTAACACCCGTAATTTTGAATGGGCCAGCAGAGCCTAAACATAAACTAAGTCAGAAACTCACATGGAAATGAACACTTTATACATAGATGGAAAAACGGTGGCTGCTACGTCTGGGGAAACCTTTGTCAGCACTAACCCTGCCAATGGTGAACCTATTGCGATCATAGGCCAAGCGTCCCAATCAGACCTCGATCAGGCGGTTGAATCGGCGAAGCGCGGCTTTGCTGTATGGTCTGCTATGAGTGCAGTGGAACGCAGTCGCATTTTGATGAAAGCGGTAGAAATACTTAGAACACGAAACGATAACCTTGCAAAGCTTGAGGTTGCTGATACTGGCAAGCCATTGCAGGAAGCGATTGAAGTGGATGTGGCCTCTGGCGCTGACGTAATTGAGTACTACGCAGGTCTTGCTCCGACTCTGCAAGGTGAGCAACAACCCCTGAGCGAAAGCCAGTTTTTCTATACCCGCCGAGAACCTCTGGGTGTGTGTGCTGGTATAGGTGCTTGGAACTACCCAATTCAAATCGCAATGTGGAAGTCGGCACCTGCATTGGCCGCGGGCAATGCAATGGTGTTCAAGCCTTCAGAAGAGACTCCGCTTACTGCACTAAAATTGGCGGAGATCTTTACCGAAGCGGGTCTGCCTGACGGTGTGTTTAACGTTGTTCAAGGCGATTACCGAGTTGGCCAAATGCTGACGGCTCATCCAGATATTGCCAAAGTCTCTTTCACGGGGGAAACGGGTACGGGCAAAGCGGTAATGGCTGATAGTGCAAAGACGCTTAAGTCCGTCACCATGGAGCTTGGCGGTAAGTCGCCAATGATTATCTTTGATGATGCCAAGCTCGATGATGCGGTATCTGCCGCGATGGTGGCGAACTTCTACACCCAAGGTGAGGTGTGTACCAATGGCACACGAGTTTATGTGCATGAAAACATCTACCAAGAGTTTGTTGACCAGCTCAAGGCGCGTACAGAAAAGCTTGTGATTGGTGACCCGATGGACATCGAAACGCAAATCGGTGCGCTCATCTCCAAACAGCATCTGTCTAAAGTCCTTGAAGCGATTGAGACGGCTAAGCAGTCTGGCGCAACTCTGCTGACTGGCGGCTATCAAGTGACTGACAATGGGCTAGGTAATGGCAATTTTGTTATCCCAACCGTATTCGTCGATTGTGACGATGACATGCCTCATGTTCAGCAGGAGATCTTTGGCCCTGTGATGTCAGTGCTCAAATTCACCGATGAAGACGATGTGATTCGCCGCGCGAACGACACTCATTATGGCTTGGCGGCGGGGGTATTCACTCAAAACCTATCGCGCGCGCACCGCGTGATTCATCAAATGCAGGCTGGAATTTGCTGGGTAAACACTTGGGGTGACTCACCAGCAGAGATGCCAGTTGGTGGCTATAAGCTATCTGGGATTGGTCGCGAAAATGGACCCGAAACTCTGCTTCATTACACCCAAACCAAGAGCATTCTTATTGAGCTAGGCGACTACGTCAGCCCTTATGCATAACGCTTAACCTCTCACGGAGAACAGAACATGGAACAACGCTACGATTATATTATCGTCGGCGCGGGTTCGGCCGGCTGTGTGTTGGCCGATCGGCTAACAGAAAGCGGTCAACATAGCGTGTTATTGCTAGAGGCTGGTGGTACGGATAAGAGCATTTTTATCCAGATGCCGACGGCCCTTTCTTACCCGATGAACACTGAAAAGTACGCTTGGCAATTTGAAACTCAGCAAGAGTCCGGGCTTGATGGCCGCCAGTTACACTGCCCACGCGGCAAGGTGCTGGGCGGTAGTTCATCGATCAACGGCATGGTTTACGTACGTGGTCACGCTTGTGATTTTGATGAATGGGAAGAGCAGGGGGCAGCGGGTTGGAACTACCAAGCATGTCTGTCTTACTTCCGTCGTGCTGAATCTTGGAATCAGGGTAGTGATGTTTATCGTGGCGGTGATGGCCCTGTTGGAACCTGTAATGGTAATGACATGACATTGAACCCGCTCTATCAAGCCTTCATTGACGCGGGCAAAGATGCCGGTTACCCAGAAACCAAAGACTACAACGGTTACCAGCAAGAAGGCTTTGGCGCGATGCACATGACGGTGGATAAAGGCGTTCGTGCCTCAACATCGAACGCATATCTGCGTCGAGCATTAAAACGTTCTAATCTCACCCTTATCAAAGGCGTGGTGGTTCGTAAGGTATTGCTAGAGCAAGAGTCTGACCAATTGAAAGCGACAGGCGTTGAGTTTGAAAAGTCCGGCAAGATTCAAACCGCTTCGGCTTCAAAAGAGGTGATCTCTTCGGCGGGGTCTATCGGTTCAGTTCAGTTACTTCAGCTATCTGGGGTTGGGCCAAAAGCCGTGCTTGAAAAAGCGGGCGTAGAGCTTAAGCATGAACTCAGTGGTGTCGGTGAAAACCTGCAAGATCACCTCGAAGTCTACTTCCAATATCACTGCAATGAACCGATCACGCTCAACAGCAAACTCGGTTTAGTCAGTAAAGGCATGATTGGTGCTGAGTGGATCTTAACTCGCAAAGGGCTTGGGGCGACCAATCACTTCGAATCTTGCGCCTTTATCCGCTCTCGAAAAGGCCTTAAGTGGCCGAATATTCAATATCACTTTCTGCCAGCAGCGATGCGTTACGACGGACAAGCGGCCTTTGATGGACACGGTTTCCAAGTTCATGTTGGCCCGAACAAGCCAGAGAGTCGCGGCACTGTCGCAATCACATCGGCTGACCCACATGCCAAGCCTGAAATCACTTTTAACTACATTTCGACAGAGCAAGACCGTCAAGACTGGCGTGACTGTATTCGTCTGACGCGTGAAATTCTCTCACAACCTGCGATGGATAAATTCCGTGGAGAAGAGATTCAGCCGGGGGCAGATGTCACCTCTGATGAAGCGATCGATGAGTGGGTAAAACAGAATGTGGAGAGTGCCTATCATCCGTCGTGCGGCTGCAAGATGGGCGCAGATGATGACCCAATGGCGGTTCTAGACGAAGAGTGTCGAGTACGCGGTGTCGCTAACTTGCGTGTGGTCGATTCGTCGGTATTCCCAACCATTCCCAACGGTAACTTGAATGCGCCAACCATTATGGTGGCAGAGCGCGCTGCGGATTTCATATTGGGTAAAACGCCATTGGCTGCAGCAGATGTGCCCGTTTGGATTGCACCTCAATGGCAAGAGACTCAACGCGAAAACGAACCGTTAAGAGCCTTAGCCAAAGATACCTAATTACAAATAGAGAGTCGGTCGTGAATAAAGACCGAGCAAAAAAGTATGAGTCAGAAACCACATCGATGTGGTGAAAAGGAAGAATAAAAGGAATCACTATGACAATTATCCGTACCGTGACCAAAAAGACAGTGGCTGCTAGCGCGATGAGCCTATTGGCATTAAACGCCTATGCTGCGGTTGAACCTCAACAGTGTGAGAACGTGCGCTTTGCTGATGTCGGTTGGACCGATATTACCGCAACGACGGCTATCACCACTGAGCTGCTAAAAGGGTTGGGTTATCAGACCAAGACAGACCTGCTTTCTGTGCCTGTGACTTACTCCTCAATGGCTAACGGTGACATTGACGTTTTCCTCGGCAACTGGATGCCAACTATGGAAGGCGATATTGCTAAGTACCGTGAAGCGGGAACCGTGGAAACTGTGCGCGCTAATCTAGAGGGCGCGAAGTATACGCTGGCGGTTCCTAAGTATGTTTACGATGCTGGTGTGAAGAGCTTCGCCGATCTCGCTAAGCACGCAGACAAATTCAAAGACCGCATCTACGGCATTGAGCCTGGCAACGATGGTAACCGTCTAATCCAATCGATGATCGACTCTGATGCTTTCGGTCTGAAAGACTTCAGTCTGGTTGAATCAAGTGAAGCGGGCATGGTTTCGCAAGTGTCTCGTGCGGCTCGTCGCAACCAATGGATCGTCTACTTGGGTTGGGCGCCGCATCCAATGAACAGCAATGTTGAGATGGAGTACTTAGACGGTGGTGACGACTTCTTCGGTCCAAATTACGGTGGCGCTAATGTCTACACTAACGTACGCGCAAACTACTTGTCTGAGTGTTCAAACGTCGGTCAGCTTCTGCAAAACCTCGAATTCTCTCTAGAGATGGAAAACGAGCTGATGGAAGCGATTCTTAACCAAAACGTTCAACCAAACAAAGCGGCTCAGCAGTGGCTCAACAGTAATCCGCAGCAAGTGGAAGCGTGGCTTAAGAACGTGAAAACGCTCAAGGGCGATTCAGCTCAAGACGCTGTATCAGCATACCTAAAGCAAGTTAAAGCGTAATTAGAAGGAAATGGTGAGTTGTATTCGCAGCTCACCATAGAAAAGGCAATATTGTGAATTTTATTACCGACAACAAAATCCCAGTGGGTCAATGGATGGAAGCGGGCGTCGACTGGCTAACCATCAATGCGGCAGGGCTGTTTGATGCCATCTCTATTTTTCTAGAGACGGTTATTCTGTTTCTGGTTGATGTGTTTAAGTGGATGCCACCGGCTCTACCGATTTTAATCACCGCAGCTCTTGCGTGGTACCTGCATCGTAAGATCTCACTGGTGGTGTTTGTTGTGGCGGCGCTGCTGACCATTCTTAATCTTGGCTACTGGCAAGAAATGCTGGAAACCTTTGTCCTCGTCTTCGCTGCGACAACGATTTCCGTATTAATTGGCGTTCCAGTGGGCATTATGGCGGCACATCGTCCATGGCTCTATACCGTGTTAAGGCCGATCCTAGATTTGATGCAAACCGTGCCAACCTTTGTTTATCTGATCCCAACCTTAGTACTGTTTGGACTAGGGATTGTACCGGGGCTTATCTCGACCATTATCTTTGCCATTGCAGCACCGATTCGTTTGACTTATCTCGGAGTAACCAAGGTGCCAGAAGAGCTGATCGAAGCGGGCAAGGCGTTTGGTGCGAGCCGAATGAAACTCTTGATGAAAGTTGAGTTGCCTGCGGCTCTGCCGAGCATCATGGCTGGTGTCACTCAGTGCATTATGTTGTCGCTATCGATGGTGGTAATTGCAGCGCTAGTAGGTGCGGATGGTCTAGGAAAACCGGTTGTTCGTGCATTGAATACAGTGAACATCTCTCAAGGTTTTGAAGCCGGTTTAGCGATTGTTCTCGTAGCGATAATCCTTGATCGATTGTGTAAAACACCGAACCAGAAGGAGGCTTAAGCATGAGTCATGACAAGCAAAAAATGGATGCGATTACCATTAAAAACCTCGATGTCGTGTTCGGTGATAATACCCAATTAGCACTTGAAAGACTCGACCAAGGTAAGTCTCGCCAAGAGATCATCGATGAGACGGGCCAAGTGGTTGGGGTCGACAATGTGTCTTTGAGTATTCAAGAGGGTGAGATTTGTGTGTTGATGGGGTTGTCCGGTTCTGGAAAGTCGTCGCTGCTGCGCGCGGTGAATGGCTTGAACTCAATCAGTCGTGGCTCACTGGAAGTGAAGGATGGCGACAAACAGGTCGATCTTGCCCAGTGTGATGAAACGACGTTACGCCACCTTCGTACACATCGCGTGTCTATGGTATTTCAAAAGTTTGCTCTTATGCCTTGGCTTACCGTTTTAGATAACGTGGCGTTCGGGTTGGAAATGCAAGGCATGGCGAAAGACGCACGCCGAGCGAAAGCGCGTGAGCAGCTAGAAATGGTGGGTCTTGCAGAGTGGGAAACCAAGTTCCCCCACGAGCTATCAGGGGGCATGCAGCAGCGTGTTGGTCTGGCAAGAGCGTTCGCGATGGATACTGATATTCTGCTGATGGATGAGCCCTTCTCTGCACTTGATCCTCTGATTCGTGCGCAGCTACAAGACGAGCTGATTACTCTACAGAACAAGCTCAATAAAACCATTTTGTTCGTTAGTCATGATCTCGATGAAGCCCTTAAAATCGGCAACAACATTGCGATCATGGAGTCAGGCAAACTGATTCAACATGGCAAACCAGAAGAGATCGTACTCAAGCCAAAAACTGAGTATGTGAAGGACTTTGTTGCTCATACGAATCCATTGAACGTGCTTAAAGGACGATCTTTAATGCAGCCTCTTGAGTCGCTAGAGCAGCAAGACGATAGCTGGAAAGTATGCGCGAGCAAAGATGTGTGGGTAGAACAAGTTGAAGGGGCGCTTACCATTAAAGGAGAGAATGATCTTAACCTTCATACATGGCAGGCGTCAGATTCGGATGAGCTTGATCTTGAGCCGTCAACCTTAGTTGTTGCCAGCCCTGAAATTGGTATGCGTGACGCAATCAAACTCAAACAGCAAAGTGATTACCCAATCTTGCTGGTGGAAGACCAACAGTTGGTGGGCATTTTAGATGACAGCGAGTTCTATAGCGCGTTGACGGGCAATTTTCAGCTCAATAATGCGGCTTAGGAAATCGAATCTCCAGTCGCTAATCGGTAAATGAGAGAGCTCGAAATGGTTGTCTCATTTACCTCACAGTTATGTATCAATCGTGCTCTACCCTATGTGATTTCACAAAACTGCCACGCGACGCAGGTTTAGGGTTTGAGAAAAGATTGAGAATAGTCTGAACATAAGTACAATGCGGAAAAATCAATGAAGTAATCTATCAATTTACAGTGTAATTTCCATCTTGCTGGCAGCATAAAGGCGATGGTTTTCTTTGCATTGTAAAATCACTCACAGCATATAAGAACAAAGGTCTGCATCTTGGACAAACATGACGAAATCCTGGTCGCTATTCGCCAAATTATTCGCGCTATCGATTTACACTCGAAGAAGCTGAGTAAAGAGTATGGTTTGACTGGCCCTCAATTGATTTTAATGAGAGCAATCCAAGAGATGGGTAATGTGACGATCAAAGAGCTATCGAATCACACCAATGTGAGTCAGGCAACCACGACTACCATCATCGACCGTCTTGAGCAGAATGGTTATGTGCAACGTGTACGTAGTGTGTCGGATAGACGTAAAGTTCATGCGAATCTAACCGAAAAAGGTCAAGATCTGCTAAACAGTGCACCACCGCCACTTCAAGATAATTTTGTTAATAAATTCCAGAACTTAGAGCCATGGGAGCAGAGTCTACTTCTCTCTTCTATGCAGCGTATCTCTTCGATGATGAACGCAGAGGATATTGATGCTGCGCCAGTTCTGCAGCTCGAAGGCATCACAAATACTGTCAAAACGGACGAGTCAGCGAAATAACTAACTGAAGTATCAAGCTGAAGTAACTGTTTCGATTCGAATACAAGACCACGCATTTGAGCGTGGTCTTTTCGTTGGTGTTGAGTCTGTTCGGCTATTTATTCTTTGTCTCTTGTCGGTTCTGGAACTTAGCAATCAGACCTAATACATCGTCCTCGGTGACAGGAGTTCCATAGTAGTAACCTTGCAGGTAGTTACAACCCAAGCGAGTGAGGAAAGTTTCTTGCTCTCTGGTTTCGACTCCTTCAGCAACCACCTTAAGAGAGTAGTTTTTCGCGAGGCGATACAACACATTCACCATCTCCTGCTTGGATGGGTTGTTATTGAAGATCTGATCAACAAAGGATTTATCGATCTTTAAGGTATCGAACGGATAACGAATCAATTGGTTGAAAGAGGTAAAGCCAGTACCAAAATCATCAATGGCTAAGTCCACCCCAATTTTTTTCAGATCAAATAGCACGTCCAATTCAGTGGTTTCGTCAGGAACGAACGCCGTTTCCGTAACCTCGAATTCGATATTCTCGGCAGGGACTCCAGTGCTGATTAGCATACGATTGACGTCGGCAGGAAAACCCGGTGACATCAACTCTAAACTAGAGATGTTAATCGAGAATTTGAGCGAACGGTTTCCTCTATCAATAAGTCGTTTCGCAGCCATTAAGCCATTGCTTATTACCCACATGTCGATATCGCGGATAATACCTGTACGTTCGGCACAAGGGATGAACTCATCGGGACCGATATTCTGCTTGGCTAGCTCAGGGCAGCGCAGTAGCAGTTCGAAACCACGTAAGGTTTTAGAAGGCGCATTGATGATGGGCATGAAAGAGAAGCAGAATCCGTCTTCGTTGAGTGCTTTAAGTAACGTCTGCTCGATAAGTTGCTCTTTGGCGACGACTTCTTCGAGATCGGAATTATAAAAGTAGTGGCGAGCCTCAGACTCTTTCGCCACATACATGGCTCTATCTGCTTGAATCATTAAAGAGTCAGTAGTGAGGTTCTCATTGTGTTCATTGATTTCAACTACACCCAAACTGATACCTACGCGATAGCGTTGATCCCCAAGGAAAAAGTTGGATTCGAACTGCGCTTCAATGCTTTCAAGTACGCTCAAAATATCGGAGAGGCGAGTTATACCGTAGGTGTATATTGCGAACTCATCGCCACTGAGTCGAGCAAATAGATAAGATTCGAATAGACGTCCGCGTGAGCGCTGCAGAATTTGTTGAGTCGAGGAGGCAAAGCGTACTAAGAGCTCATCACCTGCATCGTGACCATAGTTATCATTCACCGCCTTAAATTTGTCGAGGTCGATATAGATAAGGTAACTGGCACCGTGATGCTCTTCAGAGAGTAGCCTTTTTAGGTTTTGCATGAAGAAAGTTCGATTATCAAGACCAGTAAGCGCATCGGTTTCCACCAGAGTTTTGACGCGTTCAAATACCGATTGATAGCTTGGATCTAATTGGCCTTCCTTGTTTGGTTGAGTATTTTCATTGGGTTTTAGTGCATTGAGTTCTCTAGTGTACGCCTGAAGAGGCTGGAGCACTTGTCTATAAAATAGAAAGTAGCCGCCACTAATTAGGAACAATGTAATGGCTAAGGTAACGCCCCCTATCGAAATCTTGGCTTGGTTGAGTTGACTTTGGTAATTTTCAGGGAAAACATGTAAGGATGCCGAGATGAAAGGGTCCATGTGTTTGAAAGCGACCCCGTCAGAGTAATCCACTTCCATCTTCATGGCATGGTTATCAAAGGCGTGATAGTTCGTCAGAGCAACCACTAACGGTTCCGCTTCGTGCGACGAAAACATGCTTCGTTCTTGCCCTGTTAGAAAGCGGTAGTCAAAAGAGAATCCGAAGGGGAGCTGTTCCTTCAAGGTCGCTTTGAAGCCATCGAATACAGAAATTGGTAATATGAGAACTGCAATGCGGTCTTGGTAGCCCTCTAAAGTGTGAGCGGTAATAGCATAGAGCTTACCATCGATGATAGAGAGCTTTTCCGAATTGTTGGGATCAGTGAGGTAGGTACGGCCTGTATCGAGAAACAGCTGATTTGATTGATGTTCTAAAGTTTGCACTGAGCTCGCAATGAGGTTAGAGTGCGAATCGATGATGGCAAAGGAGTATGAATTGTTGGTGTTGTAGTCAAACCGTGTGCTACTAAGCTGTGTATCGATCGATGCAAACGCGTCGTAGACTGTTCGATTCAAGTCTGCGCGTTTTATAAAATTCTCTCTTTCCGCGATGTTGTTCAAGAAGGCTTTCTGATCCCTAAGCTCTTCTCCCATCTGCTTAACGACAAACTCAAGTTGTACACACCATTTACTTACGATTTGGTTTTTAATTTGCTTTTCGTAAGACAGGTAGTAAGCAATGCCACTTGAGAAGACAATGATGAAAATGGCGGGTATAAAAATGCGAGCGGCTTTGTTCGTTAAATCCATATAACACTCCAATCTCCCAGTCGTACTCCAAGGTTACCGACTGTTATGCTACTTTGCACATAATTGAAGTTAGGTCAGATCTCCGACCTTTGCAAAGGGATTTGAGAGAGAATTTAAGTCCGTGACTGAATATCACGTTTCTACTGTTTGAATTGGAAAGATAATAGATAGATTTATTAATTTTCAAAGTCTTATGGCACTTGGCTTGTTCAGGTAAGTGACTTTAATATCAGCTTTCGGAGTGTGTTTGAAAATAAAGTCGCCTTTCATTGGGGAGAGTTAAGCCTATCTCATTAAACTTATTAACTACTGCAAGTGGCTCTTTGATTTGGCGGGGCATTTTATAAAACCCCACAGTGTAACTATGTTACTTTTGAGGGATACGTAACTCATGTAAATAATCGTATTTGTAATCATCCGAAGTACGTTTCTGTTCGTATACAGAGCAGTTAACTTTGACGGAGTCTTTATGTCGGCAAAAGAAAGAAATATCCCAACCCACAGAATTTCACGCTTCGGTAAGTTTGCGTCGCTGGCGACTCGTGTTGCTGGCAATGTGTTAACTGAAGGGACCAAGCAGATCGTACAAGGCAACCGACCGAAAGCACGAGACTTATTGCTGACACCACAGAATATAGGCCGTCTCACCGAGCAGCTTGCGCATCTACGAGGAGCGGCAATGAAGCTTGGCCAAATGCTGTCGATGGATGCTGGTGATGTTCTTGAACCGGAACTTGCGGACATATTAAGTAGGCTGCGCTCGGATGCGGACCCTCTTCCTTCCAAACAACTGAATCAGGTTTTGGAAAATTCACTAGGATCGGATTGGAAGTCGGAATATATCGCTTTCAACTTCAAGCCTATCGCGAGCGCCTCAATTGGACAGGTGCATCAAGCGTACAGTGACGCGGGTGATAAGTTGGCGGTGAAGGTGCAATATCCTGGCATTCGCAAGAGTATTGATAGCGATGTCGATAACGTTGGCACTTTGTTAAAAGTTGTCGGATTGATTCCCGAATCAGTGGATTACAAAGGCTTGTTGGAAGAGGCAAAAAAGCAGCTGCATGATGAAGCCGACTATCAACGAGAGGCGCAATTCGCGATACGTTACCATCAAGCGTTGCAGGCCGATGCTCATTTTGTTGTACCGAAAGTTCATCTACCTAGTTCTTCTGATGCAGTGCTTGCAATGGAGTTTATTGAGGGGCAATCGGTCGAATCGGTAGAACATGCGTCACAGGAAACGCGCAATTTTGTTATGACGAGTCTGCTTGAACTGCTGTTTAAGGAGCTATTTGAACTCAAGATGGTGCAAACCGACCCTAACTTCGCGAACTATCTCTATAACGAAAAAACTAACCAGATCGGCTTGCTCGATTTTGGAGCGACGCGAGAATACAGCGATAAATTCAGTAACGGTTATCGTCAGGTGTTTCGCTCTGTGATTGAAGGCGATGAAATAGGTCTTAATCGAGCTTTGGAAGATATTGGCTTCTTTAGCGACACCATTGTTGATAGCCAACGGCAAGCAGTACTGAACCTCGTTAAAATGGCTTGTGAGCCTATGCTGGTCGAAGGTGAGTATGACTTTAAGAGCAGTGACCTTGCCAAGCGACTGCGAGAAGCGGGAACGATTTTGAGTATGGAGCAAGAGTATTGGCACACGCCTCCTGTTGACGCCTTATTCCTTCACAGAAAAATTGGAGGCATGTATCTGTTGGCTGCGAGAATTGGCGCCAATGTCAACATCCGACAGCTGGTGGCCCCCTATCTAAACAGCTGATAGCGGTACAAGTTGACGTGGGCGTAGGTGAAGTATCGAGAGCTGAGTAAAAGTAAAAAGGCCAGAACCTAACAGGGGCTGGCCATTATTTGTTTAGCGTTTGACTTGCTCTACAATTTCGCGGGTCAAGCGAGCAATCTCATCCCATTGCTTGTTCTCTACCAACTTTTTATCCACCATCCATGTTCCTCCGCAAGCAAGTACTTCTGGCACCGCTAAATAGTTATCGATGTTACCTGGTGTAATTCCGCCCGTTGGCATAAGTCGGATATTACCGTATGGACCAACCAATGACTTGACCATACTAATGCCACCAGAAGCCTCTGCAGGGAAGAATTTGAGTGTTGTTAATCCCATTTCTAGAGCAGCCTCGACTGTGCTTGGGTTGTTCACCCCAGGGATAATGTCGATACCAATTTCTTGGCAAGCTTTTACAGTGTTTGGGTTAAAGCCAGGTGACACTGCAAAGGTTGCCCCTGCCTCTTTAGCAGCCAAAGCTTGCTCACCATTGATGATAGTCCCTGCGCCGATAAGCATGTCAGGTTGTGCTTCGCGCAGTAGGCGAATGGCTTCAACCGCCGCGTCAGAGCGGAAAGTGATTTCAGCTGCTGGTAGGCCGTTTTCTGCTAACACTTTGCCGAGTGGAATAATATCTTGCGCGTTGTCGATGGCGATAACTGGAATTACTTTTAGTGCTTTTAATTGATCGTTAATAGTTGGCATGAGTTGATTTCTCGATAAGAGTAGAAAGAGTGTCTGTGACAGATTGTGGGATGATTGCCCCATGATGCTGGATGACTGATCCAGCCAGCGCGTTACCATGTTGACACGCTTGTGCAACGCTTCCGCCAGTTAGGTAACGTGCAAGGAATCCACCATTAAATGAGTCTCCCGCAGAGGTCGTATCAACCACGTTGGTTACCGGTGTTGTTGGGATAGAGACAGGATCTTGGTTTGGATTTTCGCTGATCAAGCATCCCTCAGAGCCCATCTTAACGACTACGATTTGTACGCCGAGTTTATGCAGTCTAGCAATTGTGTCTTGCGGCGTTTTGTCTTGCCAAATCAATTGTTCGTCATCGAAGGTAACGAGTGCAATGTCGGTCGCTTGATAAGCAAGTAAGTACGCTTCTTGGGTTGTAGCGATGCTTTGCCAAAGTTTCGGGCGGTAATTGCTATCAAATGCAGTCTTAACGCCGTTGTTACGTAACTTGTCTATCTTGGCTAGCAGTTCAACTCGGTCTGCGTCAGGCAAAATGGCCAGAGAAATTCCGCTGAAAAAGACCATGTCAGCATTATCAAGCTGAGTCATTACATCCGTAAATTCAGGGTGTTGAACTATATAGCGCGCCGCGGAGTCATTGCGCCAATACAGAAAGGTGCGCTCGCCCTCATCGTCCAATTGAATTAGGTAGAGCCCTGGAGAGCGTTTGGGGTCGCTTAGCACAAGGTCTGTTGATATCCCTTCATTTTGCCAACGACGGGTCATTTCTTGGCTGATTGAATCGGTGCCAAGCGCGGTTACGTAGCTAGTACGAACGTCAGAAAAAGCGACACCTTGTTTGTTGAGGCTGCGGTTCAAATATATCGCGGCGTTCAGTGTGTCCCCGCCATAGCTTTGGAGCATGTTACCAAAGGGCGCACCATTTAGCTCAATCATGCATTCGCCGATGATTGCGATATGGGTCATAGAATAAACCTTAGAATGAAGGTTAGAGAAGTAAAGCGTGATCATCAGGAGCGACGATCACGCTTGGCTCGTTTAACCCCACAGTGGTGAGGCTAGGGGATTTACTTATTGTCGAGCTTTACAAGTAGCATTGTCAGAACATAAGAGAGTGCAAATACACCTACTACGCCCATCAGTGCTTGAACAAAGTTCTGAGTACCGCTAGCTAGGTAAGCAGGTAAGCTGAATACCGAAGATAGAATGTAGCTCGTTAGGTGAGTGTCAATCGTTACAGAAATAGCACCGAATACGCCGGCAGCTAGGCTCGCAGTCATCATTGCTTTGGTGTACTTGGTTAGAACACCAAATAGAGCCGGCTCTGTGATACCTAAGATAGCCGTGACACTTGAACCCGCAGTAATTGAAGACTGCTCTTTAGAAACATACTTACGTTGTTTGTGCCAGATAGCCATGGTTGCGCCCGCAATCGCCATGTTACCCAGACACATGATTGGCATTAGCAGATCCTTACCGTACAACGCGAAGTTGTTGAGGCTGATTGGAGTCATGCTGTGGTGGATACCAAACACAATCGTGATCGGGCGAGTTAGACCAAAGATAAAGCCTGTTAGCGTAGGCGAGATCTCAAGCAGTGAGCTCATCACCCAACCAGCACCGTTACTTAGCCAGATACCTGCAGGACCAACAAAAGATAGGGTGATTGTTGAAGTCACGGTAAACGCAAGTAGAGGGGTAAATACCGGTTTTGCTGAAGATGGTACTAGTCGGTCAACGAGAGGAGTCACCTTAGACAGCAACCAAATCGCTAAAATAGCGGGTACGATCGCCCCGCCGTAGTTCAGCAGTTCGATAGGCACAACACCAAGCACTGTTAGCTCTGGCGCAGCGCCAGCGTCTTTAAGTAGTGTTGCCTTCTCAACCAGCAGTGGCGCCAGCATGGCTGAAGAAACTGCTAGTGCGATGTATTCATTAACTTTAAACACCTTAGCTGCAGAGAAAGAGACCAGCATAGGTAGGAAGAAAAACACAGCTACAGAGATAGAGCGGAAGAAGTACACCGTATCTGAGGTTTCAGAGATAACATTGGTCGCGATAAGCCCTGATAACAAACCCATCAGCATACCGGCACCCGCGATAGCAGGAACAACCGGACCAAAGATACCAGCGACGATGCGCATCACGCCTTGGAACAGTTTGCCTTTTTCTATTTCGTCAGCGACAGAGTCGTCAGCTTGTTGTGTGCCTGACAGCGCGTTAAACCATTTTTCAACTTCTACGCCGATGATCACTTGAGTTTGACCCTGTTGGCTTACCATGCCTTTTACGTCTGAAATCGCTTTGACAGCATCTTCATCAGCCAAAGACTCATCTGCCAATTTGAATCTCAATCGAGTCATACAGTGAGTGATACTCACAATGTTATCTTCACCGCCAAGAGCAGAGACTAATAACTGTATATTTTCATTAAAACTTTTCTTTTTGGGTGATGACTTTGAGTTATTAATAACAGCATCATTCTTTTCAACAATTTGCATACAACACCTGTTACTGGGAGATATTTAACTCGAGCAATCATAGCGATAAGCGTTTTTAATCCAATGGGATAAAAAGAGATCCCAATCACAATTAAATTTCTAATAATTTATTTTTTACCATTTTTCGGCAATTGGTATGTTTTGTTTGTGAAAAAAAATCACTTAACGTACCAATTATTTTTGACCAAAATTTAGCGCTTGAAATGTGGTTTTTAACACGGTTAGATAATAGGAATTGACTAAGTTTAGGTTATTTAATTGTGAAAGAAACTATTATATCTGACGTCCAATGCGTTATTACAAAACCAGATAGACATAACCTCATTACCGTAATCGTTGAAACGAATGAGGGTGTGACTGGCTTTGGTTGTGCGACATTCCAACAAAGGCCATTGGCTGTAAAAACCATGGTTGACGAATATTTAAAACCTATTCTCATTGGAAAAAATGCCAATAATATTGAAGACTTATGGCAAATGATGATGGTTAATGCATATTGGCGCAATGGTCCTGTTATTAATAATGCGATATCTGGCGTTGATATGGCGTTGTGGGATATCAAAGCAAAACTTGCTGGCATGCCGCTGCATCAACTATTTGGTGGTAAGGCTCGCGATGCTATTCCAGTCTATACACATGCAACCAGCGATACGATGGAAGGTATTTATGACCTAGTCGATTCATTTTTAGATAAAGGCTATCGTCATATACGTTGTCAATTAGGCTTCTATGGTGGTGTACCGACGGAGTTACATGCGACTCAAAACCCGACTGAAGGTTCGTATTACGACCAAGATCAGTACATGGACAATACCTTAACCATGTTTAAGTCGTTGAGAGAGAAATATGGCAATAAATTCCACATCTTACATGATGTGCACGAGCGCCTATTCCCAAATCAAGCTATTCAGTTTGCCAAAGAGGTTGAGCAATACAAACCTTATTTTATAGAAGACATTTTGCCGCCAAACCAAACGGAGTGGCTAGATAACATTCGTAGCCAAAGCTCGGTATCATTGGGCTTGGGGGAGCTGTTTAACAATCCTGAAGAGTGGAAATCTCTGATTGTTAATCGCCGTATTGACTTCATCCGTTGTCACGTTTCACAGATTGGTGGAATTACACCAGCTCTGAAATTGGGGCATCTATGTCAGACCTTCGGTGTGCGTATTGCATGGCATTGTCCGCCAGATATGACACCAATCGGTGCAGCAGTAAACACTCACTTAAATGTGCACTTACATAATGCTGCTATTCAAGAGCATGTGGAGTACAACGCTAACACTCATAAAGTATTCCCGAACGCAGCAGAACCCGTTGATGGTTACCTATACGCTTCAGAGATCGCTGGTATCGGTGTCGAAATGGATCGTGAAATGGCACAGGAATTCCCAGTGATGTACCGTCCTCACGAGTGGACACAGAGCCGACTCCCAGATGGTGCAATTCATACACCATAGAAATTACCCTCAAATCAAATAGCCACGTTCAGTGGCTATTTTTTTATGTAAAGTTCTTATAAGTAATGTTTAGCTTTATCAATGAATAATAGCCTCTTCAAAGCTTATGATCTTCACTAGAAAAGCCTATACTTTCCCATTGTTATCAAGCAGTTTCTAATAACGTTATACCAGATATATTATTAATTTGACTATAAGTATCCCTGTAGTGTGGACACTCGTATATCAACGTTCATTGTTCCCAACTTATTAAACTAAAAATATTACTTCATTAGCAAAAGAGAAATATGAATATAGGTTGCTCTCTATGCCAATCATATCCTACAAGCTAATTTCAGTATTATTTTAATTATGAAAGGTGTTGTGCATATTCATTAATCATGGATTGGGTTTATATTGATTTTCTGTACAGAGGTAAACAATGATTTTTCACAATTCATACATTATCTATTTTTGTCTTATTAAATAGATAATGTTTTATTTTATCCATTTGTTTTTATTTTTAACTTATTGAAAGTAAAGGGTTTTAAGATAAATATAAAAAAGTGATTTAGGTCTGCAAATATAATTCCATAGCATTGTGAGCGCTTAGTTATTTCGTAAATATACGTCGTAGAAATTAAGTCGAATACTGTCCATAAACTTCAACTTGATTATCAGAAAGTTGCTATGCAACACATTACTATAAAATGCTATATAGGGTTAATATGAAAAGCACATTCAAGCTGTCTTTAGCTGCGCTACTGGTTTCATCTGCAATGGCTGCCAATGCAGGTATCGCAATTGTGGATAATGAAGAGGGGAACTTCTCAGTTGGTGGTAACGTTGAATTGAACTTTAACTACCAAGATAGAGAGTCAAACGAAAACGGCGATGCAGAGTTCAACCAAGATGGCCGAGTTCTGATTGAGTTCGCCGGTGAGAAGTACACCACAAGTGGTCACTATGTAGGAGTAAAGGCGCAGCCTCTATTCGAGAGTACGGGTAATGTTGCCCTCGATGATGCTTATTTTGAGTTTGGTAAGAAAGATAGCTGGGCGATCAAAGCGGGTCGTTTTGAAGCATACGATATGTTCCCTGTCGGGTTAGATGTATTCCTTGAATACTCCGGTGATACTTCGAATGAGCTATACACTGGTGATAGTGCTTACGTATACCAGATGAAGGAAGCACGAGGTCGTGGCTCAGATGGTCAGCTGATGTATAACCAGAGCTTTGGCAACCTTTACTTAGAAATCGGAACCATGATTGGTGACCGTTCAGATCTATTCTCTGATACTTATCACGGCACAGCCGTAGACCACGACAACGCGAAAGACTCGTTCCTTGTTCGTCCAGTTGTCGCGTATAACATGGGTGATTTTACAGTCGCGGCATCGGTGGAAACTAACCTAATTAGTGATGCGATTGTTGATGTAAACGGCAGGACATTTCAGATCGTACCGGTTATGGTTTGACGGGTAACTGGAACCATGGTTCATGGAATGTAAACGCTAACTTTGCTTACCTTGATGCCGTTGATGAGACTAATGCCAGCGTTGGTTTGAACGCGTTGTATAACAATTTTGGCTTGGGCTATGTTTATGGTGCGAATGAGTATGACTCAACATGGGCACAAGGCGATGTAAAAGTGAACACAGGTTATGCGTCTTACGAGTTCCAAAACGTATTAGAAGTTGAGGATTTCTCTATCCTACTGGGCACTTATTACACCACGGTCGAAAACAAGACTAATAACGTAAGTGCATTCTCAGAAGATGATGACTTTGGTGCACGTGTACGTTTGTACTACGAGTTCTAAGAATTGCGCATAAGCAAATAGTAACAACCCGCCATCGAGCGGGTTGTTTTGTTTGTATCGTGTAACTTGCCGTTTTTAAACTCGTTACTTCTTATCTCTATAGCTCATGCTTTCGCTATTGAATGGTGTGTGATAGGTACATTGGTAGTTGATGTCGATAATATCACTGACGATAAACAGTTCGCCTGAAGCCAAGAACCCTCGATTGGTAATATTCATTGCCGCAGCGTTTTTCTTACAGCCAAGTAATTCAGCATCATCTTTCGAAACATTTACTGCTTGGTAGGTGGTGAGGTAGCTGTCGATTTCAAGCCCGATAGATAAGGCATGCTTTTGAATGGAGCTTTCGATGATATCGGCGTTCATCTCGGGGAATATACGAACGGGTATTCTTGCTTCTTCTACTTGCACCACTTTGTTGTTGATCAATCGTAGGCGTCTAATTTTCCAGATGTACTCATCATCTGTGAGTGAAAATATCTGCTGTTCATGTTGATCAGGGAGAGCTTTATTAAGCTGAAGTTTTTTGTAGGAGATCTCTTCGAAGCTGTTCTCAGTAATTGAGTTGTAAACAAGCGGTGTGCCGATAAGTGCGGTATTAACGAAGTAACCTGACCCCACTTTAGATTTGACCATGCCGATCGCTTCGAGCTTAGCCAAAGCCTTACGAATCGTAAATCGAGACAGCCCATAGATCTCAGAGAGTTCTCTTTCTGCTGGGAGTTTATGGTTGATGCTGTTCTGGCAGATCTTACTAACAATATCTTGAACAACTAATTCATACTTCTTCATTCTCAGAACCCAAAAACACTCATCATGACTAAATTATAGTTAGCTAAATCAGAGACTCAGCGCACTGCCTGTGGTTCAAAATTCTAACACATAAGGTGAAACAGCATGTTGGGAAATCACGCTGGAAAGTGATCAAAAACCGACCTTAACTAGTAAAACCAATATTGTTACTAACTGAGATACACGGATGAATAAATATCAACTTAGCTTGGCTACACTCTGTCTGAGCACGCTACCATTTGTGGCTAACGCGTCATCATGCCCAGATATACTAAAAGGCTCACAACGTCTCTTGAACTCTACTGATGAGGTTAACTTGTGTGAGGAGTTTCGTGGCAAGACCTTACTTGTCGTCAACACAGCAAGCCAGTGTGGATTCACGTCTCAGTTTGGTCAGCTTGAAGCACTCCATCAGGAGTACAAAGATAAGAACTTCACAGTGGTTGGGTTCCCTAGCAATGATTTCCGTCAAGACAAAGGCAGTGAGGCAGACAGTGCCAAAGTGTGTTATCTAGATTATGGCGTGACATTCCCGATGATGGCGCGCTCTTCAATCTCTGGGCCTGACGCCAACCCAGTGTTTAGTGAAATCAAGAAGCAAGCAGGCGTTGCTCCGCGATGGAATTTCTACAAATACCTGATTGATAAAGATGGCAATGTAGTAGGGACATTCGGAAGTTCGACTTCACCTTCAAGCGCTACTTTAGTCAATGCCATTGAGCAGCAACTGTAGGGAGGCGATATGTCACAAACAAGAAGCACCATGCTAAGGCTAGGTTATCTTGGCCTGATACCTTTTGCGTTCGGTCTGTTGTTGATGTTGTTAGACGCTCAGTTTTTCTCTTTGGGAGGAGATCAGCTCTTTGTCAGCTACAGTGTTGTCATTCTGAGCTTCCTATCTGGTGTGCTGTGGGGCAGAGCCATTGACTACCCAGAGCAAAGCTTGAGCCGCAACGCGCTACTGTTGAGTAATGTTTTTCTGTTGATTGCATGGGCTGCGTTATTGCAAGGGGCTGGCAGCACCAGCCTCACTATCACAGTGCTAGCGGCGGGGTATATCGCAGTCTGGTTCTCTGAATACCAACTTAGGCCCCAACCTCAAAACCAATTGCCAGAAGGGTACATGGGCATGAGGGGAATCCTTACATCCAGTGTCGTGGTGATGCATGGCGTTGCCTTGCTCGGTTAATAAAAACGGCCATCATTGTGATGGCCGTTTTTATCAGTATGTTTAGCTACTTTGCTTATCAACATCGAGCCTGCGAATCAGCTTTGCTGGTGTTCCACCATAGAGGCAATCAGGTGGTACATCGCTGTTGACTACTGAGTTTGCAGCGATCACTGAGCGAGCTCCAATAGTGACGCCTTGATTGATCACGCAGTTACCACCAATCCAAGCGTCGTCTTCAACCGTAATTGGTTGGCAAAAGGTTTCCCATTTACGACGGCTTAGATGATTCAATGAGTGAGAAGCAGTATAGAGCTGTGCACTCGGACCGATCATTACGTTGTTGCCGATCTTAATGTTCGCGCCATCTAGCATCACCACATTCATATTGATGAAGGTGTCATCACCTATCTCGATGGTCTTTCCGAACTCACAATGGAAGGGAGCGCGCACGATACTCTTGCCTACTTTTCCAAATAGGTTGGTTTGCAAGCGTTCTTGCTGAGAGGCATCTGTACTTCGGTTAAATTCAGAGAGAGCATGCAGGGCATGAGTACGCATTTGGTCGATTTCTTGATCGGCGCCATCGAAGATCTCGCCTGACAACATTTTTTCGAGTTCTGTTTTCATCTCTGCACTACTCGTTAGTCAATCTTGAATATAGGTTAACGACAAATAGGTAATAAAAAAGAAAAAAGCTTTCGCCTTTCTCTTCCTGATTTATCTTGCGTTACTCAAACCTTATTAGATTTGGTCTGCGAAGCTCATAAGGTGTTGTTTTACTTCGTCTGAAGCAAACGCGTTTTCTACAGAGTATTTGTAGATTTGAGCGTAATCTTCTTTGGTTAAGTCGAACGTTTCACATACACGCTTAACTTCGTTAGTCATGGTTGTGTTCGATACTGTGCGGTTATCAGTGTTGATCGTTACCACGATACCGTCTTTCTGGAATTCAGAGATAGGGTGGTCGCTGAACTTATGAATACACTTCGTCTGAACGTTACTTGTTGGGCATGTTTCTAGCGCTACTTGCTTCTCTTTCACGATGTTGTACGCATCTTCGTTACCTTGGATGTGAACACCGTGACCAATACGTTCAGCGTCTAGTAGCGTTACCGCGTCGTAAACGTTTTGACCGTGCCATTGCTCACCAGCGTGTACTGTCACACGGTAGCCTTTTTCGATAGCGTATTTTGTGTACTCTGGGAACTCTGCACAGAAACCTGGCTTCTCACCACCCGCGATATCAAATGCTACGACACCTTTGCCTAGGTAAGCTTGGCCTGCATCGATCACGTCTTTGATAGAGTCTTTCGGGAACATACGAAGAACAGAAAGGATGTAGTTACCTTTGATGTCGTACTTCTCTTCTGCACGCTTCATGCCTTTCACAGCGCTTGCGATGATCGTATCAAGCGACAGACCTTTGTTTACGTGAAGAATAGGTGCAAAACGCACTTCAAGGTATTTCACGTTCTCAAGAGCTGCGTCTTCGTAAAGCTCGTAAGAGATACGCTCAATCGCTTCTTCAGTTTGCATTACTTTAAGTGGTAGAGAGAAACACGCTAGGTACTCATCTAGATTCTTACAGTCTTCTGGCACAGTAAGAGACTCAACTACGGCATCACGGTCTGCAGGTAGCTCAATATCGTATTGCTTTGCAAGATCAATGATGGTGTCTGGACGAACGCTTCCGTCTAGGTGGCAGTGAAGATCAATCTTAGGGAGTGCTAGAAAGTTCATGAGTATTCCTTAGTTCTATTATTCTTGAGTAGTTAACTCATAGGTTATATGGGTCTAAATTACCAACTTCATGATATGATTGAAAGTGACATAAAATCATTTTTGATGTGAATCTGAGGAATATCATGGTTGATGTGAAGCGATTACTGAAGTGCGATATGAATCTTTTGCTCTGCTTGCACGTTTTACTCGAAGAGCGCAGTGTAAGCAAGACCGCACAGCGAATGTTTTTGAGCCAATCAGCAGTGAGTAAACAACTCACAAAACTTCGGACTTTGTTTGATGATCCTTTGTTCGAACGTGAGTCTAAAGGTCTGTTTCCAACGCCCAAAGCGCTGGAAATTGCCCCGAAAGTGCATCAAATATTACTCCAAGTTGAACAACTTACTGTGCCTGAGGATTTCGACCCTCTTGGTAGTGAGCGCACCTTTAACATTGATCTCGTCGAGACGGCCTACACCGCTATTTACCCTAAGTTTATGCCTAATGCGCTTGCACAAGCTCCGAACATCACCATAAACAGCACGACATGGACCGGTGAAACCTATAAACGCCTGTTAAAGCGAGAGGTGGACTTCGGTATTGGCATTTTCGAGCTAGACGAGCGCGCCAGCACGCACGTACATAGTATTCCTTCTGATCTCAATTACGTTGAGCTACTTCAAGATTATTCAGTCTGCTTAATGCGTAAAGATCACCCAGCATTGAAGGAAGAGTGGAACCTAAACACCTTCCTCAAATATCGACATATTCAGTTGGTGACGGGTGGGGTAGGCGATTGGTTATTGCTAGAAATACTGCAAGCGAAGCAGCTCAAGATTAACAAGGCGGCTAACGTCTCTGATATATCGAGTGCCGTGAAGCTCTGTAAGCAAAGCGATCTATTGATGTGTTACCCCTATAACTCGGTAAGAGACTACATCGAGAGCGGTGAACTGGTGATGAAACAGATACCGATAGAGCTGGTACCGGGTGGTCTATTCTTACTGTGGCACCGTTATTACGACTCTGAACCAAGCCACAAATGGCTGAGAGAGCTCATTATTGAACAGACTCGATAGTTGCTTATCGATTAAACGCCAAGGGTGTCTTGCCTGTCTGTTGTTTGAAGAAGGCAATGAAGGCGCTGTCAGATGAGAAGTCTAGTTGATGTGCGACCTCAGATACGGGCAGTGGGGTGGCGAGCAGTTCTATGGCTTTCATTAATCGCCACTGCTGACGCCAATCTTGGTAGCTCATGCCCGTTTCAGCTTTAAAAATGCGACTCATCGTTTTGGTGCTCGCACCTGACTGGCCAGCAAGTTCGGTTAGGCTTGGCGGTAAGAACTCAGGCTTTGGCACTTGTTGGTGAAACCTAGTCAATCGACGATCTTGTGGCAGTGGCAGCACCAAAGATTGAGTCTGCGCATTGTAAAACTCTTCCCAAAACAGCTCGGTTGCCTTGCTGGTCCGCTCGGGTTCAATATCCCAATCCCACAATGCCATTCGATTGATGAGCGCCTTGAGGAGCTCATCTACATCCACGGTTGTAATGGTGTCAGGGCAACTAAACTCACCCACGTCGAAGTAAATAGAACGGTAAGCAACTACATTAGTCATTTGTGCGCGATGCACTGTACCTGGAGGTATCCACACTGCCTTGGTTGGCGGAAGAATACAAATGGCTTGCTCCAAGGTCAGCGTAATACAGCCGTGAGGTGCATAAAGTAGCTGTCCTTTTTGGTGCTGATGAAGCCCAGAATCATGTTGCCCGACATCAGCTGCAATTCCGACCACCTTTGCCTCGATGGAGTCAGCATCAAAATGAGTGTTGGGAGTGATCAGTGCCATTTGTCCGAATCTTGATGTTTTTGGTTTTAATGTTGTTAATGGGTCAAGGGTAGGTTGCTCTACACTGCGCGTCAAGTTGATTGATTCGGAGAAACAACCATGAAAATAAAACCGTCATTGTGGCAAATGGTACTGCTATTGATGCTTCCACAGGTCGCAGAAACCATTTATAGCCCAGCGTTGACGTCTATTGCTGACGCTTATGCCGTCAGTTATTCGCAAGCGGCTCAAACCCTCTCTGTCTATTTCGGCGCATTTGCACTTGGTGTGGTGGTATGGGGTGTATTGGCTGACCGCTTAGGAAGACGCATCACCATGTTACTCGGCCTAATGGTATTTGTGATTGCGGCGAGTATCGCTATCTCTACTGCGAGTTTCACTGTGCTGATGATGGCGCGAGCATTGAGTGCTTTTGGAATCGCTGTGGGGTCTGTGGTCACGCAAACCATGCTGAGAGACTGCTTCACCAGTGAAGAGTTAAGCAAGGTCTTCGCCTATATGGGGATTGGTATTTCCATCAGCCCTGTATTAGGCATGTTGTTGGGAAGCCAGTTAAGTGCATTGGGTGGCCATAAATGGGTTTTCTTAGCATTGCTACTGATGGCGTTAGCCGCGTTGTTACATAGCCTCTTTACGTTGCCTGAAACTAAGCTGTCTGAAACCAAACTAAGTGAAACGAATCAGCCTGATACTAGCGTTGCTCTCAAATCGCTCGCTTTAACCATGCTCAAAGATCGCCAAATATGGCTATCTGCACTGCTAGTGAGCGCTTACAACGTAGCTCTCTTTTCATACTACCAATTGGGCGCATTTACCTTTGCTCAGATGGGGATGAGCAATGAGCAGTTCGGTTATAGCGGCGCGGTGCTAGGCCTCGGAACTCTGGTTGGCAGCTACCTAAACAAAGCGTTACTGGCACGTGGTAAAACGTCACAACAACTTTTGAGACTCGCTGCGTTACTGCTGTTAGTCGGTGGCATTGGTGTGTGGCTGACTCAACACCAAGTCACGTTTTTATTGCCTATGATGCTGGTGGTGATGTCATTTGGGGTTGCGATTCCCAATGTGCTGAGCAAAGCCTTGATCAACTATCGCGCTCAAGTAGGCAGCGCCGGCGCGCTGTTTGGCTTGCTCTACTATTTGTTGATTGGAGGCGGACTGGCCTTGGTTGGCGTCGGGCAAAATCTTGGTGTTAGTTTAGTTGTGTGCGGTGTTATTTCAGTCTCCGCGACCTACTCTAATCAAAAAAAGAACAGAAAGTCTGAACTGGTAACAGGTTGATTTAGTGAGGGTTTAGATAGCGAAGGCTTAGCTATCAGATGGCTGACTATCAACAGTGATTGACAAGGGTAGAATGATCGCTCTACCCTGTAGGTAGAACAACCATTCTACCTTTGTGAGTGCGTTGATGTATTTCCTCTGAAACGTATTGAGATTGCTCTATGTTGAAAGAACAGATTGCTGCAGCTCTTGAAGTTGCATTTAGCCAACACGGTTTTGCTGAGCCAAGTGTTGCTCAATTAAAAACAGCTTGTGGTGTGAGCTTAAGAACCTTGTACAAACATTACCCTTCAAAAGAGGCGATGATTGTTGGAGCTCTTGAACATCGTCACCAGCGCTATTTAAGTCTGTTACTCGAAGAAACACCGCAAAGCGCTGAAGAGAGCATCGATCACGTGTTTACTCGGCTTCAAAATTGGATGGAAGAGTACGCACCACACGGTTGCTTGTCGATGAACGCGATTGCTGCGTTTCCTGACAATGAGTTGATCAACCAAGCCGTACTCGACCACAAACATGAAGTGCGAGCTCTGTTAGGGCAGTTGAGTCACAACGAAGCGTTATCTACCCCACTATTTCTATTGCATGAAGGCGTTTCAAGTGCATGGCTTGTACTCGGCCAAGCAGCCGTCGCTTCTGCGAAAAACACAGCTAAAACGCTGTTAATTGAGGATTCATTATGAGTTTTGATGTACCAGCAACGATGAAAGCCGTTGAGATGTTAGGCCATGGCGGAGAAGAGATGCTGCAATACCGAGAGAATGTTGCGGTTCCAACGCCCGCACCTAACGAAGTACTGATTAAGGTGATGGCGGCGGGTGTTAACAATACCGACATTAATACGCGTATTGGGTGGTACTCGAAGAGCGATGATTCTGATGATGCCAGTTGGTCTGGTGAGTCTTTGAAATTCCCACGAATTCAAGGTGCAGATGTGTGCGGTGTTATCGTTGCAGTGGGTGAGCAAGTTGATGAGTCTCGTATTGGTGAGCGTGTGATGATCGAACCATGTCTAACAGAAGTGTATGGTCGAGAACTCCCTCAGCCTTGGTACTTTGGTTCTGAGTGCGACGGTGGCTTTGCTGAATACACTAAGGTTGCATCTAAACATGCTTACGCGGTTCAAAGTGAACTGTCTGACATTGAGCTTGCTTCATTTCCTTGCTCCTATTCAACCGCAGAGAACATGCTCACTCGTGCTCAAGTCGCTGAAGGTGATCGCGTGTTGATCTCGGGTGCTTCTGGTGGTGTAGGCTCTGCCGCGATTCAGTTGGCTAAAGCGCGTGGCGCGTATGTGATTGCGATAACCAGTCCGAGCAAGAATCAACAACTGTTAGATCTCGGTGCGGATGAAGTGATTCCTCGAGACGCGAACCTTATTGAGACGCTTGGCGTAAACAGTGTGAATGTGGTGATTGATTTGGTGGCGGGTGACCAGTGGCCGCAGTTCTTGGAAGTGTTAAAACCAGGTAGTCGCTATGCCGTCTCAGGCGCAATCGGCGGTGCGATGGTAGAGCTAGATGTGCGCACTCTTTATCTTAAAGACCTAAGCTTCTTTGGTTGTACAGTACTTGAGCCTGAAGTGTTCCAAAATCTGATTAATCGAATCGAAAAACAACAGATTCGCCCGATCGTGGCTCAGTCTTTCTCATTGGCTGATATTCATCAAGCACAGCAAGAGTTCTTGAAGAAAAACCATGTTGGTAAGATTGTATTGGAAGTCGCGCAAGGCTAAAGATAATCGACTATCTACAGAAATCAGAAAGGGGCCCATTGGAGCCCCTTTTATTGTTTTTACGTAACTGCCCGTTTCTATAAGTGTCTGTTACGCAACGTTAAGTTCAGCTGCTTCGGCTCTGATCGTTTCGACAATCGCTAATGATTTTGGCTGTGCTAAGCGTTGCTCACTGCGCTTCTCAAAAGTCTCAAGATCGATGATCTCTGATCGCAACAGAGATTGCAGTTCGCTCAGGTAGTTGGCTTCTAGCACCGCAATAGCTAATGGCGTTGCCGAAAACTTCTGTGATTCCTGATAAGCGATCGCTAAAAATACTGATTCCGGTAGCTCCCAGAACTTGGCAAGTGTGTAGGTCAGCTTGATGGAATAGCTGTTGATCAATCGTTTAAAGGCGGTGGAGTTCGGCGGAACACTCGGGTCAACATGACGGAATGCTTCTACCATCACTTGGAAGATGATCATCTTGCCTAAGTTACGAATAAGTCCAACAAAGTAGGCCGTTGACTCGTCTTCGTTCGAAGTGCTGTCTTTAAGTAGTTCTCTCGAGTAGCAGGCCGTTTGTAGGCTGTGATCCCAAATCTTCTCACCAAACTGACGCCAGTAGATGTTCAATGTTGGGGAGAACTCTTTCAGATAGGCGTTAATTACACCCTCAATCAGACCTTGTGAGCCCATATTCATGAATGCGGTCTTTAGATTCGTGACCTCTTTTTCAGAGCGGCGGTAGCGTGCGCTGTTTGCCAGCTTGATCATATCAGCTGCCATGCTTGGCTCTTTGTCGATGACTTTCAATAGAGTTTCAACATTGAAATCTTCACTCTTTAGTTCACTCATTAAAGTCGTGATCGAAGCAGGCATGACTGGTAGTTCATTGAGCAGAGCCTTTGGCGACAGAAGCAGTTTTTCAATACGTGCTGCAACGAAATCACTGAATGGGTCTGATTCCGTGTTCAATCGAGATTCCCCAAACAGATAATTCAGAAAATCCGCGTCATGCGGGCTGAGAGGTTTATCGGCTCTTAATGTGTGCTGAGGCGTTGCTGGTTGAGTCACCTCTGATTGCTGCTGTTGAGACCGGCTTTCAACGGTGTTTACTGATTCTTGCGAGGTTTTTAATGGTTGCCCCTTCAAAGAAGGGAATAGTGCTTGCAACACTCTTTTAAACATTGAGTGGGATCCTAAAAGAAAAACATAATGCGAATAGGCTAGGGTATGTTGACTTTTCGTGGTTAAGTTTTGCTAGAAAGATCAACACGTCCTAATACCCACAATTATCTCATAGGAAATGCATAAATTAAATCAATGGAAGTTTTCCAGATTACAAACCCTTACGCATGGTTACTCATTTGTTAAAGGCTGTCGGCTATAGTGCGCCCGAGTGTTAATAATTAAATAATCAATAACACCGTATTGGGATAATAATTTAGAGAGAGATTTTCATGCTTGTCTTTACAGCAGATTCATTAAGCTTGGTTTTGGATTTACTAAAAACAGCCGATTACGCGCAGCACAACATTTACTTTAATGACGGCCAACACCAACATCAGCTGGTCGGTTTTGAAGTGAAATTTGAAGATTTTGAGTGCAATGGTATGTTCCAACGTTTGGAAGTTGGCTACAAAATGAAGATGTCTTCAGCAGAGTTGGTCGAGTTCTGTTTTCATAACGGCCAGCTGAAAATGGAACCGATGAAAGCTATCGCACCAAAGCATGATATCGGTACACCGTCTAAAATTGCTGAGTATAATTTCTAATAAGTCGTGCTAATACACCCTTTATTTGAGCTGGGCACACCTGCCCAGCTTTTTCATTTACGTACTTCCACAGCATGTCTTTTCTTGTTTCAGGCAATCATCACAAACACAATTTATCTCTAGTTGCGGACTAATCACGGTAAAGCCTTCTTCTCGCGCATTGGATTGCAAATCCATGATCAGCTTGGGGTCGATGGTTTGTTCACTGATCTTGTCACACTTAGAGCAGATGAAAAACTGAGGGATGCCGTGTTCATGCTCACAAAGGATATGCGAGCAAGCAATGTACTTATTGGACACCTTAAGTTTATGAGCCAAGTGCTCCTTTTCTAAAAACTCAAGAATACGATAGACGGACATAGCTTGAATCGTCTTATCCAAATGATCTCGGCAGTAGTCAACAATGTCATAGGCAGAGAGTGCTTTTCCTGACCCAATCAGAGCACGAAGTATTAGGCGTCTTGTCGCGGTTAGCTGCTTACCACGCGCTTTAAAGTTGTTTTCGACATGTTTGAGCTGAGCATCAGTATCTACGGGCTTTGTCATTAAACATTTCCATTATGAGAGCTGTATATATCCATAAGATGTTATGTTATATCATAGCTTTTGAGGCGTCCGAAGAGCAAGCAAATGCGAGGTAAAGCGTGTCCTAGATGGTGTTCTTGTATAAAACAGGGACCAAATAGAGTTGTGATAGCAATGAGCGACTAAGAGATGGAGGAAACGGTAATAGGAACGAGGAGAAGAGGTATCACCGCCTTACAGGCAAACGGCAAGGCAGTGATTGATAACTTTATTGCTCAGTCAGCGTTAACTTCCAATCGCTGAGCGCTTTAATGTGTTTAGGACCAATGCCACAGCAACCGCCAATGATGGTTGCGCCCAGTTGGTACCAACGTTTTGCATAAACTAGGTAGTCTGCTGGAGACAGTTCTCGCATACACTGTAGAGTATCATTCGCCTCATGTTTGCTGCTGATCGGTGCAAAATTGTTTGCATAAATACCAATCTCAATTGTGCTGCTTAACTCAATCAATACCTGTTTGGCATCTTTGATTGCTTGCTCCATCACTTCCGGGACTGAGCAGTTAAATAGCACCGCTGCTGCGTTGGATTGAACCGCCAGCTTGATAGCATCGGTCACGGCTTGCCCTGATCGCAGCGTTGCTGCAGAGCCCGTTTCGTCGCTCAGGCTGAACGCGTAGTAGCAAGGTTTATCTGACTCTTTCAATACGTCATGAATAGCGCTGAATTCTTCCAAACTGCATAATGTTTCGACCATCCACAAATCTACGTACGGTGCTTGCGCGTCATACAAAGTTTGCACGATAGGCTTTGCTTGCTCGGCCTTGAATAGATCCGGTCGGTAGCTGCCAAATGGAGGTGGAATCGCACCCGCAACCGCAACTGTGTGATTCGCAGACTGAGCAACTGATTGCGCCAGTTTTCCAGATAACTCTGCGAGTTCAAAGCCTTGCTCAGAAAAAAGCTGCTCACCGAGGTGGAACGGAACACACGCATAGCTGTTGGTGATGATCAGCTCAGCACCGGCATCGATAAAGTGCTGGTGGGCTTGGGTCACAAATTGTGGGGCTTCGATAAGTGCTTGAGCACTCCAAAGTGGCTGTGAAAAAGGAGCGCCAATCTCTTTGAGCTCCCTGCCCATACCACCGTCTAATATTGTGAGTCTGTTCATAGTCATGCTCATATCCGTGACAGAAATTCTTGCGACACCATATCAGACACGATGGATGAAGACTACGTTGCCGTTGCGCTCGAATTGAACTTTTGTTTTATCTGACACCGGGTAGCGGCTTATGGCTGGGAGATGCGATAAAAAGGAAGGAAGATAGCGGCACAATTTGTACCGCTGTTTTCGATTAGGCTTTGGCCTCTATGAGGCGATCTAATGTTTCTACCAGTTGTTGGTTTTTATGGTCATCAAGAGCATCGGCGTGGGGAGGCTTAAATAACCCTGAGTCATTATCAAAGTATTGGCCCGATGCATCAGCAAACTCGTCTGATAATGCTGCTCGGCATAGGATGTCAGCGCCAATGGCTAAGTCGTTGCCATCTAAGCCGTAGGCCTCTTTAACCAGTTTACTGCCCAAAAATGAAGCTGGATTGACGGCAATGACTGAAGGCCCACTTCCTGCCAGCGATTGAGCCAGTTCCATTGACCACATATTAAGAGCGAGTTTGCTCTGCGCATAAATGGGGCCGTGAATATCACCCGCATTAGGGCTGCTCAAGGCATTAAGGTCGACAGGGGCTTGTGCTGCTGAAGATAGATTAATGATGCGACCTGTGGCATCGAAAAGGGGTAGCAACAAGCGAGTAAGTCGGTAGGGGGAGATGGTATTTACTACAAAACGCGTGTCTAGATTATCTTTGGTGGTCACTTCAGGGACGCGGTATACACCCGCATTATTGATCAGAACATCGAGCTTACGATGATCACGGATCACTTGTTGAGCAAACTGTTCGACCTCGGCCAGGACCGATAAGTCAGCAAGATAATGTTCAATGTTAGCCTGCTTAGAGAGGCGACGTAAGCTGGCAGCAACGCGTTCTAATTTGGCGCGGTTTCTACCGTGAATGAGTAGGTGGTGTCCTTGTTGAGCCAATACTCTTGCGGTCTCCAAGCCAATCCCATCGGTTGCTCCTGTGATAAGAATTATTTTTTGCATTATTAACCCTTCAAAAAATAGCTGGAGAGATTCTTATAACAAAGATCATCTGCGCAAAGTTTTTGTCGTGTCACACGGTTACAGAGCAAAAGTGGTCAAATAATGCACGGATCACGAATGGTGCAAGGATTATATACAAAACGTTGAAACTCATTCAGGAATGTTGGCGGTTATCTTTCTCTGTGTGCTCCGTATACTGCATGCTGAGAAAACAGAACAAAGAGCCCAACTATGCCGCTAAGCCTGCCAACCACTCTGCGCATTGTGATAGAGAAAACCTTGCCGTTAACGGTGGGGGTATTTGCGATCATGATGGTTCAGCTAGTGGACTCCATTTTCATTGGGATGCTAGGTGTCAACGAACTCGCGGTGCACGGTATCACCCTGCCATTTCAGGCTGCGTTTACTGGCGTACAAGTTGGAATGGGAGTTGCGGCCACCTCGATTATCTCACAGGCGGTTGGTGCAAAAAACAGCCGCAAAGCTAGCTCTATGGCGACACTGTCGGTCGGTGCGGGTATGGTCACCATCGCTCTGCTCTGTTTTGTCCTGATCTTATTTAGTGATTGGGTATTCCATTCGTTTATTGCTGATGTGCCACCGCAGCAGTATCAATTGTTGCTCGCCGTGTTCAATCAGTATTGGCCAGTTTGGTTAATGAGTGCACTGAGCGTTGCGCTGCTCTACTTGATGACCTGTATCTATCGAGCCAATGGCGATACTAAAACCACAGGCAGCATGTTTCTTGGTGCGAGTATCATTAACCTGATCCTCGATCCGATTCTGATTTTCTGGCTCGATATGGGGATTGCTGGTGCAGCGGTCGCTTCAACTATGGGCTACCTGACTTGTTCGGTTTACATGCTTATCAAAGTGCAAGGCCGTGGTTGGTTTGGCTTGTCTGATGCGAGCAGCGAACAGATCAAACAAGATGCTTCTGAGTTGGTGAGAACCGTGATTCCAACTACCATGAATCAGATTTTGCCGTCAGTGAGCGCTTTTTTTACTATGTGGTTGATTGCTCACATGGGAACCAGTGAAATGGCGTTTTGGAGTCTATTGTCACGCGTTGAGAGCTTCGTTTTGGTGATGTCGTTGGCACTAACCATGTCGATTCCTCCAATGATTGGCCGTTATCTTGGTGCTAAGCAGCATCATAGAATTCCAGAATTACTGAAGACATCGGCGCTGTTCTTACTGACTTTCCACTTGGTGATTGCGGCTGTTTTAGCTCTGAGTAGTGGCTTACTTGCATCCACGTTATCTGACGAAGCGACTATTCAGCACTGGTTTGAAGTTAGCTTGCTGTTCATCCCATTTAGTTTCGGACCACTGGGCTTGTGTATGTTGGTGGCGTCGGTGTTCAATGCACTTGGCTTACCTAAACAGGCGTTAAATGTGTCGTTTGCACGTCTTTTCATCTTCTACATTCCAGCATTATGGATCGGTGCTTCTACGGGAGAGATGATATACGCGGTTGTTGCAGCGTCATGCGCGAATGTATTGGCGGGTGGTTTTGCGTGGCTGCGATTAAGCCGTTACGTTAAAGAGAATATCGAAACGAAATCCACTAAAACTTCATGCCAAGGTACGTTGAGAACGGAATGCTAGAGCTTACTCTGAAGGGAGAGTGGTGATTTTCTTAACTGTTACTCAAACTGTGATTCAACAAAAACGGCCTCGAATACAGAGGCCGTTTTGGTATTGATATGAATGAGGGCCTAAAGCCTATGAAGGCTGTTTGGCTCTTCGTCTCTTGGCTGCTTGAAGCATCGCGTAGGGTGATAAACCAGTAACGAGCATGGTGCCTATGATGACAAAGATAGAGCCAAAGATGGTATTGATACCGATGTGCTCATCTAGGAATAAGTGTCCCCACAAGATACCAAACACTGGGATCAAAAAGGTCACCGAAAGTGCAGGTGATGGCCCCAGTTCATTAATTAGGTTGAAGTAGAGTAGGTAAGCCAAGCCAGTGCAGACAGCGCCCAATAAGATCACCGATGTGGTGATGGTTAAGTCTGGTGCTTCTCTTACTGGAATAAAGAAAACAAACGGCAAAACTAACAATACCGATGCCCACATGCTGCCATGTGCATTGCTGAACGCTTCCACCTTTGGTGCGGTTTTGGTGTAGTTAGAGGCGATGCCATAACTGAGAGCTGCACACACAGCTGCCCCAATTGGAATGATTGCTTCGCTGCCAATATTGACTGCATCCCAGCCAACCAGAATTCCCACACCTGTAACACCAAGCCCAAGGCCTGCGACCACGCGCTTTTCGAGTGGAGTCTTAGTCCACACCGCGCCGATGATGGCCGCCCAGATAGGTGCTGTAGAGTTAAGAATCGACAACGTTGAGGCATTCAGCGTTTGTGCTGCGTAGGCGAATAGCAGAAAAGGCAACGCCGTATTGAACAGTCCAAGTATAAAGAAGTGCCGGGTATGCTCAGTAAACTTGAGTGTCTTCTTTAAATAAATCGAGACGATCAGCAGTGTTAGCGCGGCAAAAAGTACGCGGGCTTCGATCAGCGTAGCGGGGCCAAGCGGTGTGGCGGCTATCCGCATAAAGAGAAAGGAGCCACCCCAAATAGAGGCGAGTATCAGTAGTTTAGCGAAGCTTAGCATGGCGTATGACCTGACCGTTCAAAAAAGCGACTATGGAGCAAATAGTCTTAATACACAAGCTAGTGTTACAAAAATGTTGTTCAGCTCATCTTCAAACTTGGCGATGCTAATCTAGGAACAAAGTGGCCTAATTTTGTTCTGTTTAATGTTCCGGTTTCTTACCCTAATCTATTTGTCGTTGATTGAATGATTAGGAATAGATGCCATGAAAATCGAACACATTGCGATTTGGACGAAACAACTAGAAGTGCTTAAACGCTTCTACCAAGATTACTTCGGCGCCACTTCTAACGAGAAGTATCACAATCCGACTAAGGGCTTTTCGTCTTACTTCTTGTCTTTCGATAGCGGTAGCCGATTGGAGATCATGGAGATGGACTCAGTACCTGAGTCGAAAGATGATATCTACGATCAGTTCACTGGGTTTATTCATGTGGCGATTTCATTGGGCTCAGAACAAGCGGTTGACGATCTAACCCAACGCTTGGTTGAAGACGGTTACGAGCGTTTAGACGGTCCAAGAAGAACTGGCGATGGGTATTATGAGAGTTGCGTTCTCGATCCAGATGGTAATCGACTAGAACTTACGGTCTAAAACGGGCTATTCTCAGTTGATAACATATCAACTCGGATACTTTTATGCGTAAACCTCTTATTAGTCTTCTAGGTTTATCTCTGCTGGTCGGTTGCCAGACGACCAGCGAGGTGGTTGATGAGCCGATTGGGTACTTGGGCTTCCAGGATGGGCAGGTATGGGCAATTCAGTTTAACGATTGTGGTGTTGTAAATTACGTAGAAGCGAAAAAATACCAATGGTTTGATCGTTCACTTGAATCGATAAGTTGCTACCAATTTACGCCTCAGCAAACCATGCCAGCGGTTTCTGTATATGAGTCTCCAAATATGGACAGCCAGCCGATTGAACAGGTTTTGCGTTTTAGTGAATTACAAGTATCCGAATCGGGCTGGGGTACTTTTCCAAGCGTTTATCAAATCCAAGATAATAACTGGGTTCGTCTGAAAGAAGGTTGGATCCACCTATCTGTCGATGATCTTAAGCTGGTTCAGTTCTATCTTGGAGAGCAGAACACTCAATACAAGCAAGCGCATGAACAGTACTATTTAGAACATTGAATAGAGATTATTCTATTTAAAATCATAGTCTTATGCTGTCATCTCATAGAGAGCTACGAGTCAATATCGTGGCTCTTATTGTTTTCATGTCAGTTAATCTTCTCACTTAGATCAAAAATGAATAAAAACTGTTGGGCTTCGATGTTTTAATTTTTGAACGTTCGTTCTAATATGGTTTTATTGATGTCAACTGAGCCTATGTTCGGTTGTCTTTGTAAAACAAACAGGATAAAGACGATGAGCAATTTTAAATTTCATACTATTGAAACAGCACCAGAAGGCAGTAAAGCAATTCTTGAAGGCGCACAGAAACAGATGGGGATGATCCCCGGCCTTTACTCAGTGATGGCTGAGTCTCCAGAAATACTTAATGCGTACAAAGAGCTGCATCAGCAGTTCACGAATAGCTCCTTCGACGCAGAAGAGCTCACCGTTGTGTGGCAAACCATAAACGTTGAACATGAATGTCACTATTGTGTTCCGGCGCATACTGCGATCGCACACTCAATGAAGGTAGATCCTGCGATCACTGAAGCGCTGCGAAACGATGAAGCCCTACCAACTGAGAAGCTGCAAGCTCTAAAAGACTTCACGCTCAGTGTGGTGAGAGGGCGAGGTAATGTTTCTAAAGAGGAAGTAGAGGCGTTTTACAGTGCTGGCTACGGACAGAAACAGGTTTTAGAAGTGATTCTTGGTTTGTCGCAAAAAGTGATCAGCAACTACGTTAACCACCTAGCAGAAACGCCAGTGGACAAAGCGTTCGAACCATTTGCTTGGAAAAAGTAGTCCCCAGTTGCCGGACTAAATCTATTAGTCCGGTGCTTTTCATCTCTCAAAATTTTTATTCCCCTTTCAACACTTTTATTCTCCTTAATATCAAAGGTATACCGATCACTTGGCTCATAAACTTGATCTCTATGATCAAATAAACCGCAAAAACTTATTGTTGAAACCGGTTTCAAGGTGTATCTTTTTGTTATCTTGAAATCGGTTTCAGAGTTGCAGCTTTTAAGTTTGTTACCTTAAACCTATCTATTTTCTGACGAATAACTTGTAGTGAGTGATGGTATGAATAACGAATTTCCAAACGATTTTTTATGGGGTGGCGCGGTTGCGGCACATCAGCTAGAAGGCGGCTGGGATGCGAATGGTAAAGGTGTGAGTGTGGTCGATGTGTTAACGGCAGGCGCTCATGGTGTACAACGTCGAATCACCGATGGTGTGATCGACGGTGAAAACTACCCTAACCAAGTTGCTGTGGATTTCTACCATCGCTACAAAGAAGACATTAAGCTATTTGCTGAGATGGGCTTTAAGTGTTTCCGCACCAGTATCGCGTGGACGCGTATTTTCCCGAATGGCGATGAAGCTGAGCCGTGTGAAGCGGGCTTGAAATTTTACGATGACCTGTTTGATGAGCTATTGAAATACGATATCCAACCTGTTGTTACACTGAGCCACTTTGAAATGCCTTACCATCTAGCGAAAGAATACGGCGGCTGGATGAATCGCAAAGTGATCGACTTCTTTGTTAAGTACTCAACCACGGTGATGGAGCGTTACCAGAACAAAGTTAAATACTGGATGACGTTTAACGAGATCAACAACCAGATGAACACCTCGGCGGACATCTTTGGTTGGTTGTGCTCTGGCGTGAAGTTCCCACAATGCGAAAAGCCACAAGAAGCGATGTATCAAGCGGTTCACCACCAGTTTGTTGCAAGCGCATTGGTGGTGAAAAAAGGTCACGAGATCAACCCAGATCTTCAGATCGGTGCGATGTGTGCGATGGTGCCTTTCTATCCTCGCTCTTCAAAGCCAGAAGACATCATGGTGGCGCAGCAAGCGATGCGTGATCGCTACTTCTTCTCTGATGTCATGGTTCGTGGTCACTATCCAAGTTACGCCAAGCGTGATTGGGCTATCAAAGGTTTTAATATCGAAATGCAGCCTGAAGATGAGCAGATCCTAAAAGAGGGTAAAGCCGATTACTTAGGCTTTAGTTACTACATGTCGAATACCTTGGATTCGTCGTCTCACCAATCTACAGAAGAAGCGATGGACGGTGGACATGAAAACTCGGTAGAGAACCCGTTCATCAAGTCGAGCGATTGGGGCTGGCCGATTGACCCAACAGGCCTGCGTTACTGCTTAGCATCTCTTTATGAGCGCTATGAAGTGCCACTGTTCATCGTTGAGAATGGTTTCGGCGCGGTTGATACCATCGAAGAAGATGGCAGCATTAATGATGACTATCGTATTGCTTACCTTGGCGATCACATCAAAGAGATGAAAAAAGCCGTTGCGATCGATGGCGTTGATCTAATGGGTTACACCCCTTGGGGCTGCATCGACTTAGTATCGTTCACCACAGGTGAGATGAAAAAGCGTTACGGTTTCATTTACGTAGATAAGCACAACGACCAATCAGGGACTCTGGAGCGTAAACGCAAGAAGTCTTTTGAGTGGTACAAAGGCGTGATTGCATCTAACGGTGCCTCTATTTAGAATGCCTGCAATTAAACGGCAGCGAGCGTTGCCGTTTCACTAAGCAATACAATTAGCTGGCTTAGGTCGGCTAATTTTTTATAGAAGGGTAAGTGAATGGTAACCATGCTTGATGTTGCGAACCGCGCTGGCGTCTCGAAATCGACGGTTTCTCGCGTGCTGAACGGCAAGAACATCGTAAGGCCTGACGTTGCCAAGAAGGTCTTTGATGCGATTCAGGAGACAGGCTATCGACCAAACTTGTTGGCTCAACAATTGGCGACCAAGAAGACCAACTTCATCGGCTTTGTGATCACCAATGAGCTGTTCAATGGCCCTTACTTCTCATTTTTGATGTATCACGCCGCTTCTTACAGTGAAAAATACAATCATCAGTTGGTGATCACCGATGGTAAACACAGCGCTGAAGACGAGCGAAAAGCCATTAACTTTCTACTCGATATGAAGTGCGCCGGGATCATCATTTACCCGCAATGCTTGAGTGAATCTGAAATTGCGCAGCTCATCGAGAGTACTGACACTCCCATTCTTGTGCTTAACCGAGAAATGCCTTCGAAGCCTAAGCATGCTATCACTACCGATCATTATCAAAGTGCTTGTGCGATGATGGAGCATGTTATTGAGCAAGGTCATCAGCAGATCGCGGTGATCCGAGGAAAATCAGGGTCATCGACAGATGAACAGCGCTTCGCCGCTTATCGCGATACTTTGTCGAAGCACAAGATTGCTTACGACGAATTGAGAGCCGTACAAGGTGATTGGACAATGGAGAGTGGTTATACCTCAGCGCAGGATTTGTTGGCTAACAACATCTCTTTTACCGCGGTACTGTCGGAAAATGACGATATGGCGATCGGCGCGATGAAAGCCTTTCTAGAGAAGGGCTACAAGCTACCTCAAGATATCTCTATCGTTGGTTTTGATAACAGCAAAGTGGGCGAGTTTTTAACGCCTAGCTTAACCTCTGTGAGCGTTCCATTAGAGCAGATGACGCAAAAGGCGATTCTGAAAATCGTCGGTGACTCAGCGCAAGCAGATGACATCAACACTACGGGTAGCCTTGTCATTCGAGAGTCGGTACTCAGTCGCTAAGATACTCGATTTAAAGGAATGCCTAGAAGGTTCTGGAGTGAATCACTTCTAGGCTGGGGATGTTCGATATAGTGTGAGACTAGTGAGCCAGCTTGGCGATGATTTTGCCAACCGTGCGCTGGTTTCTCATATCCGGCAGCGCGTGACCAATCTCTTCGAGAGTAATTACTTTGAGGTTAGGAACGACTACGTCACCTGATTCAACCAAAGCATTAACGGCGTTGCCTGCGTCGACTAAAGTTTTCATGCCTTTAGCACCATTCACATGACCTGAGCCTAGGCTAAGTTGGTGGAAACTGAGACCTTTAAGGAAAGCATTGTCGTAGCGATCAGGTGCCACGACTTGCACTAACTCAACCATTTCGCCTTCATAAGCCAATACATCAGCAGCAAGTTTGTCGTTATCGCCACCGACGCAATCCAGCGCAATATCCACACCTTGGTCTTGAGTAATCTTCATCACTTCTGCAATGACATCTGAGTTGCGGTAATCAACGGTGTGAGTCGCACCAAGCTCACGAACCGGCGCATGATTGGCTTGTGAGCAAGTCGTAATAATGGTTTTTACACCAAGTGCTTTGGCAATTTGAATTGCAAAGCTGCCTACGCCACCTGAACCACCAGTGATGAGTAAGCTCTCTTTGTTGCTGGCATGCAGTTTATCCACCAAGGCCCGGTAGGCCGTCCACGCAGCGCATGGCAGAGAGGCGGCTATTTCTGGAGAGGTGTTTGGATGGGGAACCAAAGTGCGAGCGTCTTGAATGGCGAGTTCTGCAAAACCACCATGAGCGCGTCGCATATTACCGTGATACAGCACCTTGTCACCCACCTGCCAATTTTCTACCTTGCTGCCGACTGCGATGATTTCACCTGAAACGTCTAAGCCACCAACAAATTGATCGTCCATATTTGGCACCATTCCATGCCAAAAGTTGATTTTTGCATCTACAGGGTTGAGTGCGACAGCCACAACTTTAACCAAGACATCAAATTCACTTTCCAAATTGGGTGTTGGGAGTTCTGACACTGAGAATGTATCACTCGATTTTTGGTAGGTAATTGCTTTCATTATCGCCTCTATTCCATGATCTATTATCACTAGAATAGCGTGCATTTCATAAATTGATAATTATCGATTGTTTAGCCTACCATTACATTTTGTTATTAGGTTATAGGGAAGATTCAGCCTAATTATTGGTCGTCTGTTAGTTATTTTTATTGGCAAAATTGAATCGTAAAAGTGTGCGCAGCGTTGATTATTGTGTCAGTACAAGCCTCTATAATCGGCGAAAAGTTTTTGGTAAGTAGATAAAGAACATGAAAACAGAAAAACAGAAGATGTTGGCTGGTGAGCCTTACTTAGCATGGGATGAAGAGCTGTACGCAGAACGAATCGAGTGTCGTAAGGTTCTACAAAAGCTCAACAATAGTATCCCAGACAGTGACGAGTGGCGTTCTGCCATTAACACCTTGATCCCTGACTCTGAAGGCGCTTATTTAGAGCCACCATTCCGATGTGATTACGGCTCAAACATTAAGCTGGGTAAGAATTTCTACGCCAACTTTAACTGCGTCGTTTTAGATGTAGCAGAAGTGACGATTGGCGACAATGTGCTGTTCGCCCCTAATGTACAAGTGCTTACCGCAGGTCACCCATTGGATGTGAAGAGCCGTGTTGATGAAGGCGTTGAGTTCGGTACGCCAATCTCGATTGGTGACAATGCTTGGATTGGTGCTGGTGTGATCATTTGCCCCGGCGTGAACATTGGCAAGAACAGTGTGATCGGTGCGGGTAGTGTTGTGACCAAAGATATTCCAGACAATGTGGTCGCAGTCGGAAACCCATGTCGAGTTTTAAGAACAATTGATAACGATTAATAGCACCATCAAATAGACAAAGCCCGAACCTAGATTCGGGCTTTGTTTTTTCTATTCTAGCTAGATGCTAGATGCTAGATGCTAGATGCTAGATGCTAGATGCTAGATGCTAGATGTAGCGACTGATGTGGCCCCTAAAAAGTAGACACAGGGGTTTAGTTGATTAGCTCAAAATCCATGGGGCTCACTCCACCTAGAGTCCCA